>JAGAOR010000001.1 GCA_017623605.1 Clostridia bacterium
AAGAGTGCCGACGTCGGCACTCTTGTTTTTTCAACATCTTGTTGCGGGTGTTTCTTAGAATTTGTCAATTATTTTTTGAAAAAAATTACAAAAAAATGCTTGACTTTGTAATTACAATATGCTATTATGTAATCACAAAATGTATGGGAGGTAAAAATGGGTACAAAGAGAATTGGCAGACCGACCGATGCTCCTAAGTCTACGCTTACTCATTTTCGTATGTCAGACGAAGATTTGAAAAAACTTGAATTTTGCGCTGAACAAACAGGATTGAGTAAATCGGAGATAGTACGGAAAGGGATCGATAAAGTCTACCAAGAATTAAAAAAATAGAGTTTTACGGCTGAGACCTGAGAAATCCACCGTAAAACTCTATCCCGACAAGAAGAATCTTATCTAAAAATATTGTACCATAGATAAATCTTTTTGTCAAACAAAATTGCAAGGAGAATTATTTTTATGGATAATAGGAGTATGGACAATTACCAAAAGCTAGAAAAATCGATAACGTTGCTAGAACAAGTATTAATGTTATTGTGTCGTATGAAAGGAAGTATGGACGCAGTAGAAACGATTGCTTTTAATCGTCGTGGCGAATTTAAAGTGATTACCGGTAGTAAGGATTCGCAATCTAAATAAGGTTAGGGGAGGCTTTTGTAAAAAAAGTGGAACTCTGGCTTGACAAACGGGGTTCGTTGTGTTATAATATCTAACCGTAAGGGGGTTAGCGTAATTCTTTAAGAATTAAAATTATGTAGTAGATAATTTCAACGACTATGAGTGTTTTTTCAAGTTTGTTCATAGTGGCTAACCTCCTTATTTTTTTCGATCTGCTTCAACACGGCGAAAAACGTCTGTCAAGTAGGGGAATGAAAATCGATAATTGACAAAAGGGAAGCGCCGACAAACGCGGGTTAGCGTGTCGGCGCTTCCTTTTCATTCGATACAGTTTTAGTGTTTGGAACAGAGCTTTGTTTTTTGGGGTATTTTTGGGTAATAAATCGCGGAAATCCTTTATTTATAAGGCTTTCAGCGTTGTCTTATCGCGGTTCAAGTCCTGTTGACGCCGCACGTGAAAGAATTTTCAAGGCTTTGCGGGGAAAGAGTGGAAGAAATTTTAGCAAACGGCTTAAACGCCGCCAAAGAATTTTCCGTTCGCCACGGCCTTACGGTGCTTTTGAAAAACGCCGTATCCGTGATCGAGAACGGAGAAAAGTCTTGTGTGAACGAGCGGGGCACGGCGGGACAAGCCAAGGGAGGCACGGGCGACGTACTTTCGGGTGTGATTGCGGGGCTTTGCGCGAGCGGGCTTTCAGTTTTTGACAGTGCGTGCGCGGGCGCATACTTGGTGGGCTACGCCGCAGAGCTTGCGGGAGAAAAAATAAGCGAATATTCCCTCACGGCAACCGATCTCATCTCGTATCTGGGTGCTTCGTTTTTAAGAATAACCGAAAATGCGGATGAAGAGTGCGGCAAGGATTAAAACGCCGCCGAAAACGAGATAATAATAGGGAAAGGGCGTGAGAAAGGATAAAAGTAGAACGAGCGTTGCACTCGTTAGAAAACGTTTTGCGTTCGAACGGGCGAAGCACAGGCGTAGGCGGTGTTTGCGCTTGTCCTTGGGGAGCTCGTCGCAAAGATACGTTTTTGGAAGAGCGTTTTGCGATTGAAGAAGTCGAAATGCGAAATCGCCCGCGTGCACTTCAATATGAAGTCGCGTGCAAAGCGTTAGCGCGCTTTCTTCAATTTGATTACAAAGCAACGTTTTTTGTTTGCCGCTTTGAAATCGGGAATATCTTGCAATATCGTCCGTCGTTACGGGCGCGAAGCGGAGGCAGAGAAAATACAGTCTTGTTTCCGATTGCAGACGAAGCTTTCCGATCCGTTTTACGGGTACGTTTTCCGAGGCGGAAAGCGCGGAGGAAAACAGTTTGGTTTTGTCGTCGTCGCCGAGCAGAGAAAGGTGCAAAAAAAGCTTTTCTTTAAGCGCGGCGTCCGATCGCTTTAATAGCGCGGTTTTGCGTTTGCTTTGCAATAGCGCGGCGTGGGCGCACGCGGAAAGGAGCCCGCAAACAGCAGCAAGAATTAGCGCGGAGATAAGCGGCGTTTTTAAGTGCCGAAACAAGCACAGCGTTACAATCCATATAAGAAAAAAGGTGAAAATAATATCCGAAAGGAAAGCCGATTTTTTCATATTTTGATTTTTGACGGATTTTTACCTTTTTAAACTTGAAAAAAAGTAAAATATATAGTATAATGAGAAGTAGATTATGAAGATCGGAATTTTTGGCGGATCGTTCGATCCCGTGCATATCGAGCATATTCGCGTGGCGCAGGCGGCAATTCAAACGCTTGGGCTCGATCGCCTTTTGATTATGCCCGTGTTTGCGCCGCCGCATAAAAAGGGTAGAGTGCTTTTAGATAACGCCGCGCGACTGGAATTGTGCCGTTTGGCGTTTGCGAGCGTGGAAAAAGCCGAGGTTTGCGATTTTGAAATTGCCCGCGGGGGTGTGAGCTATACCTATCTCACCTGTCGGCATTTTAAGGAGGCGTATCAGGACGCGGAACTGTTTTGGCTGGTCGGTACGGATATGCTGCGGGATTTTCCCTCGTGGAAAAATCCCGAGCAAATTTTATCCTGCGCAACGCTTGCCGTGTGCGCGCGAAACGAGAAAGCGGACTGGGTAAAAGCCGAGCAGGAACGCTTTTTTAAGCGGTTTGGAAAAAATTTCGTTTGCGTAGGTTATAACGGCGCGGACGTTTCTTCCACGAAAATTCGCGTTTTGGCGGCGGCGGGAGAGGATTTTTCTTCGCTCGTAGCCTCTGGGGTGTATACGTATATCCGTGAAAACGGGTTGTACGAAATTCCGCACGCAAAGGGGGCGCTTGCCTTGGAGAAAACGAGCCGAAAGGAACATTCGCTTCGGGTTGCCGAGGCGGCGGCGACGCGAGCCGTTGCCCTGAAATTAGATGAGAAAAAAGCGATCGCGGCGGCGCTTTTTCACGATTGCGCGAAAAATTTAGAGCCCGATCACCCGCTACTTCGCGGTTTTACGCCGCCGAAAGCTTGGGGGGAAGTGCCTGAAAGCGTCTTGCATCAATTTACGGGCGCGTACGTTGCCGAAAGGGCGTTTGGAATAACCGACAAAGAAATTTTAGACGCGGTGCGCTACCATACGAGCGGGAAACCGCAGATGACGGAGCTTGGAAAGCTGATTTTTCTTGCCGATATGGTGGAAGAGGAACGCCGTTACGAGGGTGTGGAAAAAATTCGCGCGGCGTTTTATAGCGAGTCTTTGGACGAGGCGTTAACGCTTGCGCTTTCCGAAACGGTGAAATTTTTACAAAAAAAAGGAGCGTACGTTTATCCGCTTACGCTATCTGCACTTGAATATTACGAAAAAAAAGGAGAAAAAAAATTATGCCGAAAACGATTGATTCCAAGGCACTTGCCTTGGCGGTATGTAAAGCCCTTGCCGATAAATTGGGCAAGGACATCGTGTCTTTATACGTACGCGAAAAGACGGATATTTGCGATTATTTCATTATCGCAAGCGGCTCGAACGCGCCGCAGATTCGCGCTATGGGGGAACGGGTAGAGGAGCTCGTGGAAAAGGAATTCGGGATCGTACCTACCCGCACCGAGGGCGTTCGCGACGGGCGTTGGGCGGTGATCGACTATGCCGACGTGATCGTGCATATTTTCAACGACGAAACGCGACTTTTTTATCACCTTGAACGGCTTTGGGCGGACGGTGGTAATCTCGAAAAGTATAACGATAAAACGGGTACGTTCGAAAAGGCTTAAAAAGCGGTTTATTTAAAACGTATTTGCTTGGGCTCGCCGTAGCTTTGGCGAGTCTTGCGTTTGCGTTCCACGATATAATAAACGGGTTCTGCGCTCGGCTTCGGCTCGGGCGTTTTTTCTTTCTTTTCTTCGGTGGGCTTTGGCTCGTCCTTCTTTTTTTGGTATAGCCAACCGAATCGCACGAGTCGCGCGATATGTACGCCAAAAAAACAAGCGAGAAAGAGAAATACAAGCCATAAAATGCCGTAAACGGCGGTGATAGAGAGTAGATTTTTAAAAAGATATGCGTTCATAAGTACAGTATAAAATGGAAATATCGTCATAAATTGGCTGAAATTGGAATAAATCCGCTTCCTTTGTCGCATAATCGGTATATGGAAAAGCAAACGATTGAAATTCAGGCTCTTACCGAGGACAAAGGCGTGCGTATCTCACGGCAGGAAGCGGAAGAATACCGCACGTATAAACGGAAAAAACTGCAAGCCGACGTTGCGAACGCGCTTGCTAATTCCGAAAGCTCGATCTTAAACGGTGAAGACGTGCAACGCGTTTGCGATCGGGCGATACGGCTTCGTCAAGCGGCGGTGAAAGTACCTTTAACGCGGCTTGCGCTCGCTTCGAGGTATTTGGCGGGAAGCAAGGTCAAGCTTGATTGCGTCGTGGGCGGCACGGGGGAAACGCTAACCAAAATCAAGGCGATAGAAGCGAAAATCGCGGCGAAGAAAAAAGCTTCCGAAATCACCGTGATCGTAGCCCCCTCGCTTGTGGACGGGTGTAGATACGGGGAAATACGCCGAGAACTCAAAAAGGTGCGTCGCGCGGCAGGAAAAGTGCCGCTCAAAGTACGGGTGGAGCAGACGGCTTCGCTCACTACGCTTGCAAGGCTTGTCCGCATTGCGTGTGAAACGGGCGCGCGGTTTTTTAGTGTGCCGTATTTTGAAGAATGTCAAAGACTGCAAGTAAATTTTACCCGCGGTTGCGCTTTGGAGGTTTCGGGTGTGGACGATACGGAGGCGTTCCGTCGTTTGACGGGCGCAGGCGTGGCGCGGATCGTAACAGGCAAGGGCTGGGAAATTTACGCGGAATGGCTGAAAAAGGGCTACGAGGAAATGCTCGCGCAAATGCCCAAAGAGGAAAAGCACGAGAAGGAAACGGAGCAAAAGGAAGTACCCAAAACGCCGAGAAATCCCTCTTCCGAAACAGACTACCATTGCAAAGTAGAGGGTGGTAAGTTGACTTTTTATTAAAAGGAAATCGTCCGTTTGAAAGCGGGCGGTTTTTCTTGGATATTTTGCAGTTTTCGCGCATACGATATAGATATGAAAAGGTCGTATTTGGTATGCGTGGTAGCGGTAGTGGTGTTGTTCGTGTCGGCGGTGGGGCTTTGTATGCGGGCGTTGTTTTTGCCTACGAGTGTGTTTGCGGGCGGGAATGCTCCGATCAAGATCGTGCTCGACGCGGGGCACGGCGGGATTGACGGCGGGGTTACGGGGATAACGACGGGGGTGAAAGAGAGTGATTTAAATCTTGCGATCACGCTCCGATTAAAGCAAACGCTAGACGATATGGGCTTTGAAACGGTACTCACCCGCAAGACGGAGGCGGGACTTTACGACGCCGCGACCGAGGGCTTTAAACGTCGGGATATGCAAAGGCGCAAGGAGATCGTGCAAAAAGCCGATCCTACTCTTTTAATTTCCGTGCACCAAAACCGTTATCCCTCTTCCTCCGTTCGCGGCGCGCAAGTATTTTTTAGGCGCGGGGACTTCGGGGGCGAAAGGTTGGCTTTCGCGTTGCAGGAAAAATTGAACGGTTTGTATCAAACGGAGGGGGTGAAAAGCCGTAAGCACACGCCGAGCGAATATTTTATGCTAACCTGCACCGAAAATCCCTCCGTAATCGTTGAATGTGGCTTCCTATCCAGCCCCGCCGACGAAAAACTGTTAATCTCCACCGCGTGGCAAAAACGGCTTGCGGAAAGTATTGCCGCGGGCGTAGTGGCGTATTTGGCGGGCGAACTTTCCTGAATACGTTAATAATCGCTTGTCTTTTTTTCGGTGTTGTGCTATAATATAAAGTATGACGGAAGCAGAGGCAAAACAAATCAATCCCGTAGTGCTCGCGTTCCTCGGCGACGCGGTATATTCCTTGTGGGTGCGGGAACGGTTGGTGCGATCGGGCGCGGGGAAAGCGTCCGAATTTCAGCGCGCGGCGGCGAAAATCGTTTCGGCACGCGGACAGAGCGTATTTTTAGAAAAGGTGTTGCCTCTTTTAACCGACGAGGAAACGGAAATTTTTAAACGTGGTCGGAATGCGAAAAAGCCGACGAAAAGCAAGAGTGCGACGGCGTCGGAATACAACCGCTCCACGGGCTTGGAGGCCGTGCTTGGTTTTTTGCATTTGACGGGGAGGGCAGCACGTATTGAGGAGCTTTTGTCGTGCATAGATGAGGCGGCGCTCAAAGGACAAGCCGCCGAAAAAGTTTATAAACCGTAGGGGTGTAACGTAGGGATTTTATTATGAAAACGGAAGGAAGAAACGCCGTTATCGAGCTTTTGAAAACGGGTAAAAATATTGATAAATTGATGTTGGAAAAGGGAGCGCAGGGCTCGCTTGGGCTCATTTTTGCCGAAGCGAGGAAAAGAAATATCCGCGTGCAGTTTGTGGATAAAAAGGTTTTGGATAAGGAAAGCGTTACGAAAAAGCACCAAGGCGTGATCGCGTTCACTACCGATTACGAGTATTTCGATCTGGACGATATAATCGCCGAAAAAAAGAGCGAAAAGGGTGGGTTTATCGTACTTTGCGACGGTATTGAGGACGTACACAATTTAGGGAGTATTCTCCGCGTTTCCGAATGTGCGGGCGCGGACGGCGTAGTCATTCCCAAATCGGGAAACGCACCGATCACCGAAAGCGTGATCCGTATTTCCGCGGGGGCGGCAGAGCATATCAAAGTGGCGAAAGTGCCCAATCTCAATCAGGCGATTGAAACGCTGCAAAAAAGCGGCTACTGGGTATACGCGCTCGAAGCGGGTGGCGAGGATATTTACGCGCAGGATTTTTCGGGGAACGTCGCGCTCGTCGTCGGCGGGGAGGATAGTGGTGTGAAGCGGCTTACGAAAGAAAAATGCGATAAAGTGCTGTCTTTGCCTTTGCAAGGACAAGTCAATTCTCTAAACGCGTCGGTTGCGCTCGGGATTGCGGCGTACGAGGTGTTGAGGAAACGGTTATGAGTGAGAAATCGACGAAAAGGACGGACGAGGAACTCGTTTCTCTTTCGCAAAGTGGCGACGGTAAAGCGACGGAAGAACTTTTAAAACGCTATTCCGATCTCGTGCGACATTTATCTCGCGGCTTTTTTCTCGTCGGCGGGGAAACGGAGGATCTCATTCAAGAGGGTATGATCGGGCTGTGTCAGGCGATCTCCGATTATAAGGGCAAGGAAAGCGGAAGTACGTTCAAAACGTTTGCCTACGTTTGCGTGTCGCGGCGGATTATCGACGCGGTGAAGGCGTCCTCGCGCAAGAAGAACGAACCCTTGAACAGTTGCGTCCCCATCGTCGGCGGGGAATGGGCAGTGAGCGCGCTTTCCCCCGAAGAACAAATGATTTTAAGCGACGAACGCAAGGAATTTAAACAGAAAATGAGTAGCGTTTTGTCTGATTTCGAATTTAAAGTCGTCGTCAGCTATATGGACGGTATGACGTGCGCAGAGATATGCGCGGCAACGGGTAAAACCGCAAAAAGCGTGGACAACGCAATTCAAAGAAGTAAGAAAAAACTTTTGGAAGTATTGAAGAAATAACAAGCGGAGGAAAAGAGTATGGCGTATTTAGCGCTTTATCGCGCCTTTCGCCCCACGAGCCTGAACGACGTGGTGCGTCAAGAACATATCGTTACCGTGCTCAAAAATCAGATTGCTACGGGCAGAATCGGGCACGCGTATCTCTTTTGCGGACCGCGTGGCACGGGGAAAACGAGTATTGCGAAAATTTTTGCGGCGTCGATCAACTGCGAAACGCCTCAAAACGGTTCGCCTTGCGGGAAATGCGCGGCGTGTAAATCGCTTGCCGATCCCTCTAATCTCGATATTTCCGAGATCGACGCGGCTTCGAACAACGGCGTGGACGAAATGCGTGATCTTCGCGAAAAGGTGCAATATCCCCCCGTTGCGGGAAAATATAAAGTATATATTATCGACGAGGTGCATATGCTCTCGACGGGTGCGTTCAACGCACTATTGAAAACGCTCGAAGAGCCGCCCCGCCACGCCGTGTTTATCCTTGCAACCACGGAAGCGGCGAAAATCCCCGCAACCATTTTATCGCGGTGTATGCGCTTCGATTTTAAGCTCATTCCGCAAGCGGATTTGGAGCAGCGACTTAAATACGTGCTCGATTCGATCGGGAAAACGTATGAAAAGGAAGCGATTTCCGCGATCGCCAGAGCGGGGGCGGGAAGCGTGCGCGATATGCTTTCGATCGCCGACACTTGCGTTTCCTATTCAAGTGGAAAACTCACGTATGCAGACGTAACCTCAGTGCTTGGAAGCGCGGATTTTGCAGGCGTTGCGGAATTTTGCGCGGCGTCGCTTCAAGGCGACGCGGGCACGGCTTTTGAAAAGGCGGAAAGCTTTCTTTCGGCAGGGAAAGGCGTGGGAACGCTCGTCAAAGACGTGATGAATTTTCTCAATTCTTGCACGGTGGCTAAAACTTGTCGCGACGGGAAAAATATTTTAGCTCTTCCAGACGAATCGTATGCGATCGTGGAAAACATTGCCCGCGAAACGGACGGACACCGCTTGCTTCGCGCAACCGAAATCTTTGCGGAAGTGGAGCAGAATCTCAAATATACCGCTTCTCCTCGCATTTTATTCGAAACGGCGGTTTTGAAAGCGAGTATGCCGCAAACCGACTACGATATACAGGCGTTGTTTGTCCGTGTGGCGGAGATAGAACGACGGCTTGAAAGCGGAGTTTTTATACAAAGCGGAATACCCGAAAACGAGGGGGGCAGGGTTGCGACGAAAGCGGAAAAACAGCCGAAGCCGACCGTGAAAGAAGCAATGGACGAGGCGATGGAAATCGACGTGCCGCCCGAGCTCGACGTGCCGCCTGACGAGGCGGAAACGGGTGGAAACGCGTATTTTGACGCAGAGTTCGTGCCCGCGCCCGCAGTTGAAAAACGGGAAGCTCCCGCGCCTGCGCCAAAAGCTTTGAAACCCGCGGTGAGCGGCGATGCGAAAGCGACGTTCGGCGCGTTCTTGCGTTCGCTTCGGAAAACGGGAAAAAACGGGGTGTTGTTTACTATCTGTATGGATTTGGATAGCGTGTACGAGGGGGACGTGTTCGTGTTATCTACGCAAAGCGACACGATCTACCGTTCTTTGGTAAAGCCCGAGCATTACGCGCTCGTGAAAAACGCGTTCGAGGCGATCGGAATTAGCGAGAGTGGTTTTAACTTGCGTTTGCAGGGAAAACCGTCCGACGATTTTAATCAAAAGCTCGAAGAAATCAAACAAACGTTTCAAGGCGTAAGCGTTGAAATTAAGTAAAAATATATTCGGAGGAAAACATAATGGCAGGCTTTAAAGGCGGAAATAACAATATGCAAAATCTGATGCGCCAAGCGCAGAAAATGCAGGAAGAAATGGAAAAGACGGCGGAACTTTTAGACGATTGGGAAATCGTCGGCACGGCGGCGAACGAAGCGGTCGTAGTGTATATGAACGCGAAAAAAATCATCAACGGTATTGAACTCGACGAGAGTATCGTTGATCCTACCGACGTAGAAATGCTCGAAGATTTGATTATGGCGGCGATTAACGACGGCTATTCCAAAGCAGACAAGGTATACGAAGAAAAGATGGGTAAGTATGGCGATATGGGTTCGCTGGGTGGAATGTTATAATTAAAAGCGTATATACGTCGCAATTCGGCGTTGCGCTCCGCTTTTTTTACTCGCGTACTATTTGTACGCCTCCTTTCAAAAATGCTTGCGCAACTTGACTTGCTCGTATCTCCGCATTTTAACGGAAAAGTGCATTTTCATTTTAACGAATATCAAATATAAGGAAAGGATATGGACATTTTTATAGAGCCGATCGGGAAACTCGTGAACGAATTTTCCAAGCTTCCGGGAGTCGGCAAAAAAACGGCGCAACGTTACGCCTATAAAATTATTGATATGGACGAATCGGAAGCGCGGGCGTTTGCCGAAGCGATTTTGGGCGTGAAACGAAAGGTTCGTTATTGTAAAATTTGCGGCAATTTCACCGAAGAGGATACCTGCGGCATTTGTCGCGTGCGCGATCAAAGCGTGATCTGCGTCGTCAAAGAACCCAAGGACGTGGCGGCAATCGAAAAACTTCGGGAATTTAAGGGCGTATATCACGTTTTGCACGGCGTGATTGATCCGCTTTCGGGGATTGGTCCAAACGATATTCGTATTCGCGAGCTACTTGCACGCTTGAACGAGGGGAACGTGAATGAAGTGATTGTGGCGACGAATCCCGACGTTTCGGGCGACGCGACCGCTATGTATCTTGCGAAGCTGATTAAGCCGCTCGGCGTTACGGTAACTCGCTTATCCCGTGGGATTCCCGTTGGCTCGGAGATCGAATATACCGACGACGTTACGCTTTCGCGTGCGTTTATCGAAAGAAATCAATTATAAAGAATAACGAGGAGGATTTTATGAAAGTTTCCGTTTTAGGTTGCGGGCGTTGGGGTTCGTTTATCGCTTGGTATTTATGTAATCGTGGGCACGAGGTGTATTCGTGGGGGCCGGAGGACGATTATTCTTATAAGGTTTTGAAAGAAAAGGGCAAGAACGAATACGTTTCACTTGATCCTCGAATTTGCTTGACGTGCGATTTAAAAGCGGCGGTGGAGCACGCGGAAACGATTATCATTTCTATTTCCTCGCAGGGCTTGCGCGGGTTTGTGAAACGTATTTTGGAATTTGAAGTTTCCCAAAAGAATTTTGTGCTTTGTATGAAAGGGATTGAAGTGGATACGGGAAGTCGGCTGTCCGAAGTACTCGTGCAAAGCGGAATTTCGCCCGATCGCGTTGCCGTGTGGGTAGGACCGGGGCACATTCAAGCGTTCACGCAGGGGATTCCTAACTGTATGGTGATCGATTCGGCAAACGAAGAATTGAAGCGCGCGCTTGCCGATAGTTTTCGCAGTGATTTGATCCGTTTTTATTACGGTACGGATCTGATCGGTACGGAGATCGGCGCGGCGGCGAAAAACGTAATGGGGATCGTCGCGGGTGCGCTCGACGGCTGCGGTTACGTTTCTTTGAAAGGTTCGCTTATGTCGCGCGGAGCAAGAGAGGTGGCGCGGCTTATCAAGGCTATGGGCGGTAACGAGCTCTCCGCCTACGGTTTGGCGCACCTTGGCGATTACGAAGCGACGCTGTTTAGCGAATTTTCGCATAATAGAAAATACGGCGAAATGCTCGTGCAGGGCGAGCGGTTTGAAAGGCTCGCCGAGGGCGTGCCCACGGCGGCGGCAATGAAGAAGCTTGGTGAAAAATACGGCGTGGAGCTTCCGATTACGAACGCCGTTTACGAAATCTGCTACGGCGAGGACGACGGACTTTCCTGCCGTGAGCGTTGTCAAAGGGTTTTGGAAAAAATGTTTGCCCGCGATATGAAATCGGAATTTTAATTTTAATAGCGTGATAGGCTACGCCCCGCACTTTACGTGCAGGGCGTATATTTTTTTGCCGTTTATTCCAAATTAGTATCGTGAAACGGATAAAAATATTTAACGGCGACGGTAAAACGCGCGACGAGCGGGAAACGTGCTTTCCAATATCGCAAGGACTTCAATCTAAAAACAAGGGGGCAGGTATTGAATGACGGGTAAAAACAGACAAAATTATAACAAGAATTATATCGCGTACGTAAACTCGTTTGATCCGCCTACGCAGCATTTCAAAAATTGCTTCCGCGCCTTTTTGGTGGGCGGTTTGATTTGCTGCATTGGGCAGTTTATCCGCTATATGCTCGAAGGGGTAGCGGGGCTTTCCGGCGACGAACTTGCGGGCGCGACGAGTATTGTTTTAATTTTTTTAGGCACGCTACTCACGGGTTTGGGCGTATACGATCGGATCGGAAGAAACGCGGGCGCGGGCTCGATCGTGCCGATCACAGGCTTTGCCAATAGCGTGGCTTCGCCTGCGATCGAATTTAAAACGGAAGGTATGGTCTACGGTATGGCGGCGAAAATGTTTATCGTCGCAGGTCCGATTATTGTGTTTGGCGTTTTAGCTGGAACGGCGGTTGGGCTCATTTATCTGTTATTATAAAGGAGTGTATATGCAAACGGTATTTTTTAAAAACAAACCGAGAATCATTGCGACGGGCACGATCGCAGGACCGAAAGAATGTGCGGGCGTCGTCGGGAAATACGTGGATAAAACGCTGACGGACGACAGATTTGGGGAAAGTACGTATGAAAAGGCGGAATGTAAAATGTTGACGTACGCCATTTCTCGCGCGATTGAAAACGCAAACGAAAAGGAAGAAAACGTCGATCTTTTGATTTCGGGTGATCTTCTTAATCAAATTATTTCCGCAAGCTTTGCCGCACGTGATTTCGACTTTCCCTTTTTGGGGGTGTATAGCGCGTGTTCAACCCTTTCCGAAAGCTTTGCGCTCGCGGCTATGCTCATAAATGCGGGTTACTATCAAAAAATCGTTGCGGCGACAGGCAGTCACTTTTCTTCTGCCGAGCGGCAATACCGTTATCCTTTGGAGCTTGGCAATACCCGTCCACCGCAATCGCAATGGACGGTTACGGGCGCGGGCGGGGCGTTAATCGCAAAGGAGGGTAGCAGGGTTGCGATCACGAGCGCGACGCTTGGGAAAGTCGTCGATTTCGGAATTACGGACGTGAATAATATGGGCGCGGCAATGGCGCCCGCCGCGGCAGATACCATTTTAAATCACCTGCGTGATACGGGCAGAAGCGCGGATTATTACGATCTCATTATCACGGGCGATCTCGGCGCGCTCGGAAGCCGAATTGTCAAAGATCTCGTTTGGGAAAAGGGCGTCGATATACAAAAAAATCACGTCGATTGCGGAGAGATTATTTATAACGTGGTCGAGGATGAATTTCAAGGCGGGAGCGGCGCGGGGTGTAGTGCCGTCGTGTTCAATTCGTATATTTACGACAAACTTCGTAAAAAAGAAATCAACCGCGTGTTGCTTGCGGCGACGGGGGCTTTGCTTTCCACGGTATCCAGCGGGCAGGGGGAGAGTATACCCTGCATTTCTCACGCGGTGAGTATTGAAAATGTATAAGGGACGGAGAGAGTAATGTTTGAGCAATATATAGAAATATTTTTAGGATTTTTAAAAGCGTTTGCGGTGGGGGGATTGATTTGTATGATTGCGCAAATCGTGATCAATTTCACCGATCTCACGGCGGGGAAAATACTCGTAATGTTTATGCTTCTCGGCGTGGCGTTTCAAGGCTTGGGGCTTTATCAATATCTCGTTGATTTCGCGGGCGCGGGAGCGACCGTGCCCATTTCAGGGTTTGGATATTTGCTTGCAAACGGCGCAATCAAGGGTGCAGAAATGGGGTGGTTCGGCGCGTTCACGGGCGCGCTTTCCGCCGCGAGCGCAGGGATTTCCGCCGCCGTTATCTTTTCGTATATTATGGCGCTCATTTTCAAATCCCGCACCAAGAAAAACTGACGCTTTTCAAGGCGATAAATTAGGCTTGTTGCCGAAAATATCCGATTGCAAATACGCGTCGGGGATATTGCCCACGATCACCGATTCTCCGACGAGTACGTCGGTGGTAACGGCGAAATTTTCCGTGCGCGAGGGCATAACGATAGAAATATCCGCGATTACGCTCAAATAAATAGAATGTTTCGTCTGGTTAATTCCCACGCTTTCGAACGTGGAAGAAAAGCCGCAGGAAACGCTGCTTACGGGGATAATTCTAAAATGTATACTCGGACCAAGCCCCGCGAATGCTTCAATGCCCGTAAGCGCACCGAGCGGTACGGGAATACCGTTCAGGCTTAAATTTTTGAGGTTGGATTGAGAAATAGAAGCGGTGTCGCGGGCGATCTTATTGATCTTCAAGGGGTTTGCGGCAACGGCTACGATATTGCCGGCGTTATCCCGCTCGATCGTTACGAGATCCTCGTAGCGCATTTCGTCGGATAAGGTATAATACACGGCATCGTTCACGGCAACGGTAGTGCTTGCGCGCATCGTCGCTTCGCTGATTGAAATGAGAACGCGCGTTACGTTGCGTTGAAAATAAATAAAAACCAAAAGCGCGGCAAGCGCAAGAAAAAATAAGGCGGTAAGTAACCGTCTTTTTCCACGTGAGCGGCGTTTACGTTGTTTCGGGGGATAGGCGGGGAGGGCGTATTCGTGGAAACGATTCACTTGGAAAGCTCCGCAAACAGCTCGCGCAAGATTACGGCGTTGCCGCTTTTAAGCGAGGAGGATAAAACCCGCTCTTTGAAAGGTTCGTCTTTTAACGCGTTTTCGATTACGCTTGGAAGCTGATCAAGCTCCGATTGTCGTAAAACCTTGCAAAGCCCTTGCCGTGCGAAATAGGCGGCGTTTTCCGCTTGATCGCCGCGCGTTTGCCCTTCGAGGGGAATCAAGATTGCCCGTTTTTTTAGTGCGAGTATTTCAAACACCGTGCCCGCGCCTGCGCGGGAAACCACGAGATCTGCCGCCGCGTACGCCCCACCCATGTCCGTAACGAATTCAAATTGTCGGTAGTTTTTTACGTTACTCTCTACTACGTTTCCCTTGCCGCAAACGTGAAGCAGAGTATATTTTTCCGTAAGCGTTTTTAAATGCTTGCGTACGGCGCGGTTGATCGTTTCGCTGCCGCTCCCGCCACCGAAAACGAGCACGACCGTTTCGTTGAAGTTTAAACCGAATTTGCGCCGAGCCTCCGCGCGGGTGGCGGAGAGAACGGAGCGTTTAATCGGCGCGCCGCTGTGCGCGCCGCGTTTGAGCTTTTTCGCCGTTTCGGGAAATGACGTGAACACGCGCTTACAAAAGCGGGAGGAGATTTTGTTTGCGAGCCCGATAGAAAAATCGCTTTCGTGGGCGTAGCAGGGTATTTTTAATTTTTTAGCGGCGATCACGACGGGTAAGGCAACGAAACCGCCCTTGGAAAATACGACGTCGGGCTTGAACGTTTGAAGTCCCTTTTTCGCTTGCTTTACGGCGCGAAAAAACGCCGCGGGGATTTTCAGGTTGCGTTTCAATCCTGCAAAACCACCGCCGCGTATGAGCTTTGGACATTCAATTTCGAAATAGGGAAGCTTCCATTCGGAAACGATACGCTTTTCTATGCCGTTCGTGCCGATATAACAAACGTCTGCTTTCCCGCTTGATAAGATTTCCTCGATCAGCGCGATATTCGGCACGACGTGCCCCGCGCTACCACCGCCTGTGAACAGTATTTTTTTCATAATCCCAACTTCTCCGTATTATATTATAGACTTCAAAGCGGGGAGATATTCTTAAAGATAAGCTTTTGCGATCTCTTCGGCGGCTTTTGCGACCTGTTCTTTGAGCGAAGCGGGGGAAAGCACGGTTACGCCCGCGCCCAAGCCCAAAATCTTTTTCACGAGCGTATCGCCCGCAGGGAGCGTTACGTCCGCATACCATTTACCGTTAATCTGTTTGAGGTTTTCATCACCCAGCCAGTCCTGTGCGTCGGCAAAGGCTTCTTCGGAAACGAGGAAACGCGCTTCGACGCTCTCCGTTTCGTTTGACCAAAAATTGAGGGGAATATCCTCACGAGTAAAGGGACGTTTTTGGAATTTTTCCTCCGTTTTAACGGCAGAAAACACCCGACCTAAACGGAATAAACGAAAGGCACGTTGCTTGTGGCAAAAGGCGTAGATATACCAAACGCTCTGCTTGAACACGAGCACGTGCGGCTCGATTTTTCTTTGCGTTTTTTCGCCCGTTCTGGAACGGTATTCGATTTCTAAAATTTCACGATCCTTAATGCACGCCTCGAAAAGATGCAGCTTGTCCGAGAACGCGCGGGTGTCGCCCCACGTGCCGCCGTCCACCAAGATCGCGCCGATTTCGCCCGAAAGCGCTAAATCGCGCGCTTCCGTTTTTGCCCGCGCGGAAAGCTTGCGCTCCGCCGCTAAAAATCGCTCCTCGGGAAGCTGGGAATAGGTGAGCTCCAACGCTTCGATCGCCGCTTCGTATTCCTCTTTCGTCATAAAACCCGCGGGCAGCTTGTAGCTATCCGAAATACAAATCCCGCCCTCTCTGCCCCGTTTCACGTAAACGGGTACGCTCAAAGAAAGACAGTCGAGATACCGATACACCGTACGTTCGGAAATTTCGTATTTTTCCGCAAAATATCGCGCTGTTACCTTGCGCTTGGCAAGTAAATCGAAAAGCATTTCCACTAAAATCGTAAATTTCATAAAATATCTCCGAATATTTTTTATTTATTTTATCATACCTGACAGATATTGTCAAGTTTTATGGCGTATAATAACGGTATAAAAATTGCGAAATGCGTATAGAGGCGCATTTTAACGGTAACGATTAAGGAGAAAAAGGATGACGAAATTCGATTGCTACGTAGAACGGTTGGAGGCGAAAAGAAGAGAGGAAAAGGAAAACGCGTATAACGCCGAGCTTTTGTACTCACTCAAAACGCGCACGAAAGCGGCGGCGGTGTCTATGTTATACGAGAATTTGACTTTTATCGTAGGGACGGCGGATTTGCTTGCAACAGATCGCGCAAAAACGCTTGTTTTTTAAGGAAGTATAGCCCAAACGCTTGACTTTTCTTGCAAAACCGTGTAAACTAAAAGCGTTAAAAATTGCCACGAAAGGAGAGGTTTTGAAAATGGCAACGAAAGCAAACGTAATGGATACGCTGAAAGAGAGAGGTTTTGTTAAGCAAACGGTATACGAGGAAGAGTTGTACGAGAAGCTCGGCAAGGAAAGCGTACCTTTTTATATCGGGTTTGATCCTACGGCGGATTCTTTGCACGTAGGGCATTTTATGCAGCTTGTCGCAATGTACCATATGCAACAGGCGGGGCACAAACCGATTATTCTGATCGGCGGCGGCACGGCAATGGTCGGCGATCCTTCGGGCAGAACGGATATGCGTTCTATGATGACGAAAGAAACCATTCGCCATAACGTGGAATGCTTTAAAAAGCAGATGTCGAAATTCGTTAGCTTCGAGGGCGAAAACGCGGCGGTAATCGTCGATAACGGCGATTGGCTGCTTAATTTGAATTATATTGATTTCTTGCGCGAGATCGGCGCACATTTCTCCGTGAATAGAATGCTCACCGCAGAGTGCTTTAAGCAACGCTTGGAACGCGGACTTTCGTTCTTGGAATTTAACTATATGCTTATGCAAGCTTACGATTTCCTTGTTTTGTATAGAAAATACGGTTGCGCGTTGGAGCTTGGTGGCGACGATCAATGGAACAATATTCTTGCAGGCGCGAACCTGATCCGTATCAAGGAGCAAAAGCCCGCGTACGCTATGACGTTCACCCTGCTTACCACTTCCGACGGGAAGAAAATGGGCAAGACGGCAAAGGGCGCGGTATGGCTCGACGAAAACAAAACGACGCCTTACGAATTTTATCAATATTGGCGCAATATCAACGACGAGGACGTGGAAAAATGCTTGAAATTGCTCACGTTCCTTTCCCTTGACGAGATCGGCGAGCTTTGCAAATACCGCGACGAGCGCATCAATAAAGCGAAAGAACGGCTTGCGTTCGAGCTTACGAAAGAAGTGCACGGCGAAGAAAAGGCCCAGCTTGCGCAATCGCAAGCGCAAGCGGCGTTTGGCGGCGGCTCTGCGGAGCTTTTAACGAAAGAAATTTCGGGTGTGGAAACGGTCGTGGACGCTATGGTGGCGGCGAGCGTTGCTAAATCCAAAGGCGAAGCGCGCAGGCTTATCGAGCAGGGCGGCGTTTCCGTGGACGAAAGCAAAGTTACGGACGTGAACGCGCCTCTGCCAAGCGCGGAATTCGTTTTGCATAAAGGCAAAAAAGTACATTTAAAAATTATCGTAAAATAAGAAAACAGGGCGGGGTAGACCGCCCTTTTTTGAACGGGAAAAGCAAAAATGGACAAGTCGGTTTTAACGGTGTACGCGCCGCACGAAAGTGAAAAAATCATTGAAAAATCACGGTTTTTAACCTACTGCGCGCACGTGGAAAGCGAAGAGGAAGCGCGGGCGTTTTTAGCGGGCGTGCGCGCCAATCACTCGCTCGCCACTCACGTCTGCTACGCGTTTATTGCGGATAAAACGGGGAATTTGCAACGCTTTTCCGACGACGGCGAGCCGCAGGGAACGGCGGGCGTGCCTATGCTTGAAGTATTAAAAGCGAAAAAACTTTTTGAAACGGCGGTGGCGGTGGTGCGCTATTTCGGCGGGGTTAAATTGGGCGCGGGCGGATTGGTGCGTGCGTATTCCTCGTGTACGGCGGAAAACCTCGACGGCGCGGACGTGCGCTCGCTTGAAAAGTGCGCCGAATATCAAATCGAAGTCGAGTATACGGGCGTCGATCGGTTGCAAAAATATCTTTCAACGCATACCTGCTCCCTGCTTTCCACCGATTACGGCGAAAAAGTACGCTTTACGCTCGCGGTGAAAAAGGCGGAGGAGGAAGCGTTTATAAGCGGGCTTGTGGACGTGATGCAAGGACGCGTTTCCACGAGGCGGGGGGAAGAATATTACGCGCCTTTCCGCTTGTAAAATTTTACGTGCGCTCGCTTGACAAAATCAGGAAAATATAATATAATAAGGATAAGGAGAAGTTGCAATGAAATATACGGATATAAGGGGCGTGAATGCCTCGCGAATGATAATGGGGTGCATGCGGATTGCAGATAAGCCCTTGGAACAGACGGAAAATCTGATCGTGGAAGCGGTGCGTGCGGGTGTGAACGTGTTCGATCTTGCGGACGTATACGCCAAGGGGGATTGCGAGCGCGTGTTCGGCGTCGCCTTGAAAGATTTAGGGCTTGCGCGCGAGGAATACGTGGTGCAAACCAAGTGTGGGATTCGCTACGCTGATTTTGGGAAGTATTACGATTTTTCTCGCGAACATATTTTAACGTCGGTGGAGAATAGTTTAAAGCGGTTGAATACGGAATATATCGACGTGCTCCTATTGCACCGCCCCGATACGTTGATTGAGCCGGAGGAAGTGGCGGCAGCGTTTGCAAAGCTCCGTGCGGCGGGAAAGGTGCGCGCGTTTGGCGTAAGTAACGCTTCGGCAATGCAGATCCAAGCGCTTGAAAAATGCGGTGTCGATATAGCCGTCAATCAAATGCAATTTTCGCTCGGACACACTTTGCTTGTGGATGCTGGCGTGAACGTGAATACGATGAAAGACGAGGCGGTTACTCGTGCGGGCGATGCGCTCGAATATTGTCGCTTGAAAAATATTACCCTGCAAGCCTGGTCGCCTCTGCAATTCGGCTTTTTTGGCGGCGTGTTTATCGGAAATGAAAATTTTCCTGCGCTCAACGCCGAGCTTGATCGGTTGGCGGAAAAATATAACGCTACACCCGCGGCGATCGCGTGCGCGTGGATACTCCGCCACCCCGCGAAAATGCAAGTCGTTACAGGCACGACCTCGCCTGAACGTATGCGTGATATGTGCGTGGCGACAGAGATCGAGCTTACGAGAGAGGAATGGTACTCGCTCTATACGGCAACGGGCAAAGGCGTATTTTAAGACGTAAATAATAAATAATAAAGAAGAAATGAGGAAAGGGGAAAACGTTATGAAAATGATCACGGCAATCGTTAATAAAAAGGATGCGAATGAAGTTTGCGACGCGCTCACCGAGCAAAAATTTTCGTTCACGAAAATGGCAACGACGGGCGGATTTTTAAAATCGGGCAACGTTACGCTTTTAATTGGCACGGAAGACGAGCGGGTGGAGCTTGCGATCGAGCTTATTCGTCGGCATTGCGCGCAGCGTATGGAGCCGATTGCTTCCGTCGTTAGCGCGGGAGTTCCTGCGTTCAGCTATTATAAAACGGAAGTGCCCGTCGGCGGAGCGACGGTGTTCGTTTCGCCTGTAGAACGCTTCGAAAAAATGTAAAAATTCCTTTTTACGCAAAACTTGTGCAAAGTATACAAACGGAAAGGACAAGTTTGTGAATTTTGCCTATTGTAATTTTTTTGCAAAAGTAGTAAAATAAAAGTGTAAAAAAAATTTGAGTTTCCATTAGGAGGAAAAGATTATGTCAGGACTTTTGCTGAAAGGCATTAACAAAGTATACCCCTCGGGTGTACAAGCGGTGTTCAATTTCTGTTTGGACATTCGCGACAAGGAATTTATCGTGCTCGTAGGACCTTCGGGTTGCGGTAAATCTACCACGCTTCGTATGATTGCAGGGCTTGAAGAAATTTCTTCGGGTGAACTCTACATCGACGGTAAGCTTGTGAACGACGTCGTTCCCAAGGACAGAGATATTGCCATGGTTTTCCAAAACTACGCACTCTATCCCCATATGACCGTATACGACAACATGGCGTTCGGCTTAAAGCTTCGTAAAGTACCCAAGGAAATTATTGATCAAAAGGTAAAAGCGGCGGCTGAAATTCTCGGTATCACCGATTACCTTTCGAGAAAACCCAAGGCTCTTTCCGGCGGTCAACGTCAACGTGTTGCGCTTGGTCGTACGATCGTTCGTGAACCCAAGGTATTCCTTCTCGACGAACCTTTGTCCAACCTCGACGCGAAGCTTCGTGCTTCCATGAGAACGGAAATTTCCAAGCTCCACGTGCGTTTGGCTACGACGTTCATCTACGTTACCCACGACCAAGTTGAGGCTATGACGATGGGTACGCGTATCGTCGTTATGAAGGACGGCTTTA
>JAGAOR010000011.1 GCA_017623605.1 Clostridia bacterium
AAGGAATAACCTCGCCCGCAATAACCTATAATAGAACACATAATAAACCTCGCGGTAATTTATCCGTTTAAACCAAGACGGGAAAAAACTTCTACATAAGCTTCTTCCACGTTCCCGAGATCTCTGCGGAATCGGTCTTTGTCGAGCTTTTCATTCGTCGTTACGTCCCAGAGCCTACAAGTATCGGGGGATATTTCATCGGCAAGGATAATCTTGTCGTGGTATCTTCCGAATTCGATTTTAAAGTCAATCAGCTTTAATCCTGCGGCTAAAAATATTCTTTTCAATATTTGATTGATCTTAAAAGCGTAATTTTTAATTGTGTCGATTTCTTCTTCCGAGGCAAGCCCCAAGGCCCGTGCAAAAGAGCTGTTGATAAGGGGGTCACCGAGTGCATCGTTTTTATAAGAAAATTCAATGGTAGGCTCTTTCAATACCGTGCCTTCGGCGATGCCGAGCCGTTTGGAAAAGCTACCTGCCGCCACGTTGCGGATAATGACTTCCAAAGGAACGATCTCTACTCGTTTCACAGCGGTTTCCCTGCCGGATAATTCTTTTATGTAGTGGGTGGGTATCCCTTCTTTTTCCAAGAGCCTAAAAAGGTAATTGGTCATACGGTTATTGATCTCACCCTTGCCTTTGATCGAGCCTTTCTTCTCGCCGTTGAAAGCGGTGGCGGAATCCTTATATGATACGATGAGAATATCGGGATCGTCCGTTAAAAAGATCTTTTTTGCTTTTCCTTCGTATAATTGTGCTTGTTTATTCATAAAAAGCTCCTTTAAGGTTTATATTCAAAGCAGGGAATGGGTTTTAATTTGAACTCGTTTATTGTGTGTAAACGGTCGATTTTGGCTTTTATATTATTATCTTCACATATCCCTTCGCGAATATATTTATCCAAAACGATATAGGAAAAACCGAGATTGTCTTCGTCTGTTTTTCCACATAATCCGTCGGCAGGCGTTTTTTCCACGAGTGATATAGGTAAACCGAGGTATTTTGCAATTTCTTTGACTTCCTGTACGGTAAGTTTTGCAAGCGGTGAAAAATCGCCTGCACCGTCGCCGTATTTTGTGGCATATCCGACGTAATCCTCGGAAAGATTACAAGTATTCGCAACTCGTCCGTTTACAGACTGCGATAATGCGTACAAGGTTGTCATACGGATACGGGGTGGAAGATTGATACGTGTATGTTCGGTAACTGCCACGCCGTTTATTTGCAGAGATTCTAATACGCTGTTTACTGCATTTTGAACGTTACAAGTATAATAAGAAATCCCGAGTGTTTCAACGAGTAATAAAGCGTCGTCAATATCCGCCTGTACGCCGTTTGGCATCAGTACTCCGATAACGCGTTCTTTGCCGAGGGCTTTTACGCATAAAGCGGCGACGGTAGAGGAATCTTTTCCGCCCGATATACCGACAACGGCATTACAGCCGTTGCCGTTTTGATCGAACCAATTTTTTATCCATTCGACGATTGCGTTCGTCGTCGTTTTTACGTCAAACATAGTGTTATACCCCAAAGAGCAATTCTCCGTAAGTGGGATAGCACCAATATTCTGCTGCGACAAGATTTTCAAGCTTATCGACAAAGGAACGGAGTCTCTCCATTTTACTTAAAACTTCGTCTTTATAATACATTGAAAGGGCTTTTACGTTTTCAATTGAACTCGTACCTGCTACCGCCGTTTCCAAATCTTTTGTCGCGTAATACGCTTTATCGGACAAATCGTTGATTGCATTCAAGGTTTCATTTTCGTAGGCAAAACCTTTGCTGTCGCG
>JAGAOR010000012.1 GCA_017623605.1 Clostridia bacterium
GAAGCAAGCGCGTTGGCAAGCGTTTCGATAAACGCTTCTTCGCTAATCCCCTTTTCTCTTACCAAATCGGTAAGCGCCGCAAAAAACTCCTTGTTTTCCATAAGTTTATTCTCCTGTTTATGTTTTTCGTAATTATTCTAAACCGCTAAAATCAATCGCGCGACAAATTTTCGCAATCTTCGCCTTTTCGATTTTCAGCGTTTCTTTTTTATCTAAAATTTCCACACAATGCTCGTCGTAGGATACGAGCGTGCCTTCAAAAAACTTCTTGCCTTTCATAGGCGCGTACAGCTTCACTTCTACTTTTTCACCCTTGGACTTTTCAAAATCCCGCGCGGTTTTGAGCGGTCTGTCCAAACCGGGGCTGGATACGTTGAGCGTATACGGTGCACCAAGCGTCGGATCGACCTCGTCTAAAATCGGATCAATCGCGCGGTGAAAACGTTCACACGCGTTAAGATCGACGCCGCCCTCCATATCAATATACACGGTGAGCGCGGGTTCTTTGCCCTGCTTGAATTCCACTTCCACGATCTCAATTTGCATTTCGTCCGCGATCGGTTGTAAGGCGTTTTGAATTTCTTCTACGGGTTTTATCTTCAAAGCTTCCCCCTTATAACGTTATTGAGAGCGGATTTAATTCCGCTCTCAATAATCAAAGTCAATTATTAAGTATCTTTATTATACCATTATCTTGAACAAAACGCAAGCGTTTTACACGGGGTTTTTGAAATTTCTTGTTCAATAAAAATCAATTAGAAAATAAAATTAAAACGCTCCCACTCGTTTCATTTTGATAGCTCCTTTATCTGCTAAAAGCAAAGAACTTTAATAAAGACAGTTAAAAAAGCCGTTATGATAACAAGGCATAAGACGCTTTTGCTCGTCTTCGTCTATAATGCGCTGTTGAAACCGCCGCGCATTGCCGCTAAACTCTACGCCGCATTCCTCCCGATTTAAATTAGTCGCATTAAAAATCTGCAATAATCCGTCCGTTGTTTGCACAGCGCATACGTAATTGGAGCAATATTTTTTCGCATTGCTATAACCACTTAACTCATACGGGTTCCGCCCGTCGATAAACAACGCGATTTGCTCGGATTTTTCGGCGTATCCAGAATAAAGCTTAACGCGCACGTAATACGTATCGTCCTCGATAAAGCCGATAAAATGATTATATTTCGTCGTATAGTTTTTTTCAACGCTTTTTCCGCTCTCGTCTTTTATCGTATAGTCCCCCTCAAACTCGTCCACATATTCAAGCTGTACCATAAAATATTCGGGATCGTTATCGTAAAACGCGTATAAAATTTCCACTTCTATATTCGAAATTTCACCCGTGAGGATTTCTTCGAAAAATTTTTCTTGCGTCCGCTTTTCAATGCGTTCGATATGCTCCTCGATCGTATATTCCGTTCGAAATTCAGGGTGCGTAAATTCACCGTCCAGCTTACCACAACCGCAAAAAGAAGAAAGAACTACCGTAACCGCACAAGCATAATAAAAAATTTTTCCGTAAATATTTTTCATTTTTATAGCTCCTTTATCTGCTAAAAGCGAAAAAATTTAATAAACAGATTTAGACACGGCAAAGCGCCCTCCTGTCGGATGGCATTTCATCAATTCCTTTTGTTCTTCTTCGGGAATAATACGCTGATCAAACCGCTCTTCAAACCCGTCGAATTCTACGCCGCTGTCGTGGAGATTACGCGCATTAAAAATCTGCAACATTTCCCCGTCAACCTCTACAGCGCAAATCTCATAACCGCAGTATTTTTTTGCATTGCTATAACCGCTTAACTCATACGGATTTCGCCCGTCCACAAAAACGTCTCCGTCATAAAGCCCCACGTAAGCAGGTAAGCGCGAATAATATTCGTCATTTTCTATAAACCCGATAAAATGCTTATATCTGGTTTGATATTCGACAATTCTTCCATATCCCCCATACCACCCATCGCCAAGCTTTTCATACATCCAGCTTTCCCCTTCAAAATCTTCCGTATATCGTAGCTGCACCATAAAATATTCGGGATCGTTATCGTGAAACGCGTATAAAATTTCCACTTCTATATCCGAAATTTTACCCGTGAGGATTTCTTCGAAAAATTTTTCTTGCGTCCGCTTTTCAATGCGTTCGATATGCTCCTCGATCGTATATTCCGTTTGAAATTCAGGGTGCGTATACTTAGGCAGACGACCAATAATACGGTCTTCTTCACAGGCGGAAAAATTACAAAAACACAAAAAGCCTACTGAAATGAAAGAAATCAACCGTTTCATTTTCTTCATAATTCAGCCCCCCCCCCAAAAAAAATCTTCTAATCCACATTGAAAACAACTGCCATTTTTGAAGAAATGGCTTTCGTAGCCTCGATAATTACACTTTTCTTCACTGCACCTTCTCATATGTTTATCATACGCATTTCTTTCATAGTATATTTTATGAAAAGAAAGGCTCTCCGCTCCACAGGTACACTTCACCATATGATAAAGGTCGCCATTGTATGGTCCGCCATAAATCTGCTCAATTATATTATACGTGTGTTTCTCATTATAACCGCTTCTTTTGCAAACAGAGCAAGCAACGACGTGAGAATCGTTTGCATTTTGAATATAATCACTATGTGTGTGATTTGTTTGAAAAGAAATATAACCCAGCACCCAATCCATATTGAGCCACACGCTGTCTTTCTCAGGTCCCCAACCGAAATTCGCTATAATTCCTTGCAATTGCGTTCTATCACATAGAATAGTTTGATACCCGAAAGCAACAACCGCGTGTCCAAAAACAGAATAAACACCATTCTCTTCTTCACAAACTTCTATCAAGCCTATAACAGGTCTATCCGCGTCGATTTCATTTATTATCATTGTTCTAGCCGTAGCTGGATTTGTGGAATAATTTATTGTGATTTGATCTTTAATAGTTTGCGCATAGTTATTTAAGTACCGATTCGTACCGTTAATCATATCCTCTACGGTCGCCCCACTTTTATCCGGATCTATATATTCTAAAAGCTTTTCATAAAAAGTAGTCGTCGCATCATTTTCATTGTGTCCATAAGTTGCCATCATTAATCTGGGATCATATGGATTAGAACGCAATGCTATTATCTCTTCTTCCGTCATAAGAGACTCATCATAATCCAAAAACTTTTCCGTAGCCGTATTGGCGGGAATAATCCTCCCGTCCTTACTCCAATTATTATAGGAAAGCAATATATGCGTCGCTACCGTAACACACGTTCCATCTCCTATATTGTCTGGATATGTAGGAATATCTAAAAAATATTTCTTGTCTCTAATATATGTTCGAGAAAGAACAGAATACCTATTTACGTCCAAAATCTCGTCTATCATTGGAGCTGGAAGAGATGAAGAACCCAAAGTAGAATTCCCTGGCGTTGATAAAATTTCGTCAACCGAAGAATTTGCATATAAAGAAACATCGTTCTCTATTACCGTTTTTTCTTCCGATTTTTCCTTTTCTTTTCTTTGTTTTCTGTTTTCTTTAATTTTTTCCTTTACCGCTTTTGCCACGTCGTGCATTTGCTCTTTTTCAAATTTTTCGCCCGTGTATATATGCTTGACTTTATCTTTTTCTTTTTGATAATAATTCGTCGGTCCCGCATAATATATTTCTACGCTTTCTTGTCCGTACGGCGAAGCATTTGTATCGCTATATTCTATCAATTCCATTCCCTCACGCTCGAAAATAGCATAACCACCCACACTACTGTTGACTATGATATAATCGTTCTCTTCATCCAAGCCTTGCAGGTAGTCTGCTTGAAACATTTGCTGTTCCCACTCTCCGTCTTCGACGTTCGCCTGGAAAATTTTCCGCGTAATTTCTTCCGCCGCAGACAACTCGGTGTCAATGTTCATTGATCCCAAAAACGTCATCGACGATACCGTGATTGCTATGGTCAACCCTAATGCAACTGCTCTTTTTTTCTTCATAGTAAACCACCTCCTGTTTTTTGTACTTTTAGCATATCAAAAAGCAGTTTTTCTGTCAAGTATGTGAAACGTCGATTTTTCAAAAAAGTTGTTTTATGCGATAAATCAACAAAAAGCAGTCGTTTTTGCTATCTAAAAACCAAAAATAAAAGAGCCGACTGCTCAAAAATTCGTTGTTTTATGTTAATTTCGTTCAATTTCCTCCTCAATCTTTTCCGCTTCCGTTTGAATTTCAGCGTTGATTTTCGCCATTTCACCTATCGGCACTTTCACGATCTTCCGATCGTAGGTTGTAAGCCCGTTGATCTCTTCTTCCACGTCAGAAACCTGCGTGTAGATCGCGCCGCAAAGCCCCTTTCTAATCAACGGCTTTAACTTCTTTAAATAAAGCGTTTTCAAGGCTTCGAGCAAATCACTATCCGTTTTAAATTTCTTATACCCGAATTCCTTTTCCTGATCGAACACGTGCCCGTCGATTTTGCGCGAATATCCACCGAACTCACTCAACACCACCGCGCGGCGGTCCTTTGGAACTTTCAGCGGCGTATAATACGTATGCAAGCTTTTAAGCTCCGTTTTTCCCACGCCTTGATCGTGCCAACCGCTCACGGAATCGATAATGCGAGAATTGTCCTTGCTGCGGACGTATTCCGTCCAAAACGCCGAATCGAATTGCCCCCAGCCCTCGTTAAAAAGTACCCACACGCCAATACACGTACAGTTGCCCAACTGCGCAAGCGTTTCGTCTACCATTTCGGCAAATTCCGCTCTTCCCGCGCCGTTTTCGCGAGCGAAATATTTATAGTCGTCGTCGCGGTGTTTAACGCCTAAAAAGGGAAACGCCGCGATATGCGTAAATTTATAATCGCTGCCGCCGTTCACGAAATCCTGCCACACGACAAGCCCAAGCCGATCGCAATGATAATACCACCGCATAGGCTCGATTTTAATATGTTTTCTAACGGTGTTAAAGCCCATAGCTTTGAGCATTTTCAATTCGTCTATCGCCGCCTTATCGCTTGGGTACGTAAGCATACCGTCCGACCAATACCCTTGATCCAAAACGCCGTTGAAAAAATACGGCTTTCCGTTAAGCGTTAAGCGCATCTTCCCGTTTTTATCCCGCGTTTTTCCAAACGAACGAACGCCGAAATACGATTGCAATTAACGCCCGCTTTATTGGTAATTGTGAAATCGTAGAGCTTGGGATTTTCAGGCGACCAAAGCTCGAAATCGTAAGAAAGCGTGATTTCTTTTTTATATTTCTCACGCAAAATGACCTTACCCTGATCAAATACGACGACTTCCCGTTCCTCCTCCTTTTCCCCAACGATCCGCACTGTTTTTTGAAAGGCGTCGGTGAAAATTTTCGGCGTTTCGATATAATCTTTTGGCATACGCTCTATCCAAACCGTTTGCCAAATCCCGCTTTGCGGCGTATACCAAATTCCGCCACGCTTTAAGCTTTGTTTTCCGAACGCCCCGCCGTTATACAGCGCGTTATCTTCACAAACGACTTTAATTTCGTTTTCACCAACCTTTAACATCGCCTGTATATCCATAGAAAAAGCCGTGTAGCCGCCCTTATGCGCGCCTACTTTTTCACCGTTCACGAACACCTCGCATTCGCTATCCACCGCCCCGAAATGTAAACGAAC
Organism: Clostridia bacterium; assembly: GCA_017623605.1. GTDB lineage: Bacteria > Bacillota > Clostridia > Christensenellales > Borkfalkiaceae > Scatosoma. The sequence goes on from JAGAOR010000012.1 coordinate 5,625, forward strand.
GATTCCGTCGAGCCAGCCCTCGTGCACTTCCACCACGCGGGTGTACACGAGCTTTTCACCCTTTCCAAGGGCAAAACCCGCCGCCACGCCGCTATTGAGCGTTTCAGGGGAAAAAGGCACGATTATTTTCCCCTCGAACGAACGCTCGCCGCCTATGCCGAGCTTGTAAAAATCCCATTCGCCGTTCAAGCATTCGCCGTTTTCCCGCATTGCTTGCGGACACGGGTGCTCGAAATGTGGAATTTTCCCGATTTCGTAAGCCGTTTTTAATCGCATTGCTTTTCTCCTTTTTTATTTTTCGCTTTCACGAGCAAGGGAATCACCGCGAACATCAACGTTGCGGCAATCGCACCCGCAAGAAAAATTTCAGGCGCGGGAATATACTGCGTCGTCATAACGTCCGCACTTGATAAATCAGGCAAAGGAATTGCCGCCGCCTTGTTAATAGCGTTGCCGATCATAGGTCCGAAAATCATAGGTAACAAAACGCTGAAAATCATACGCACACCCTGCAACTTCCCAGCGTTCGCTTCGGGCGTATAATCGCGTGTAAGCGCACCGCAAAGCGCGGAAACGAATATGTAGCCCGTGATCATCACAAAGCCCGCAAGCCCGAACAGGGCAAGCGTGAGAATTTTACTTTCAAAATGGAAAACGTACATTCCGAAAAGGCCCAAAGCAAATACCGCCGCCGCGATATATAAAAGCTTCGCCTTATCGTTCTTATCTGCAAGCCGCGTCAAATATAGATTGATCGCCGCGCCGAGTACGATTGCAAGCCCGAACACAACGCTATATTCTAAAACGGTAAAGCTCAAATACGTTTTCATATAAATAATCAAATAGGGCATAAAAATCTGACACGCTATGCCGTAAACGCCCGTGATTACGAGCGTTAAATAGAGCGTGGGATTGCTTTTTACCACGCACGGCTTGAAACCGTAGATAATATCTTTGAGCGTACCTTTCCTTTCGAGAGCAGGACTATCTTTCACGGTAAATATACCGATCGCGCCGCACGCGGCAATCACCGCGCCAAGCCCGAAAAAGAGAGCCTGATATCCGATCATAGAAACCAAAATCCCAAATCCACCCGCCACGATTAGCATAGCGATAAGCGGTAAAATGGAAAGCACACCCTCCACCTTGCCTCGGTACTCCTCACGGGTGTTATCCGTTACCCAAGCATTGAAAGCCGCGTCGTTCGCCGTCGAACCGAACACGGTCATTACGCAATCGAGCACGATCACGAGGGCAAGCGCCGCCGTAATTGCCGCCGCTTCTTCCATATGAAAGATCGCCGCGATATTATCGGTGGAAAGAAGCCCGAAAAGCGCAACCGTTACACCCCAAATTAAATATCCGTAGGAAATGAACCGCCTACGGTTTCCCAGCTTATCCGAAAGCGTACCCGCAACGAGCGTCGTTACCGTCGCGGTGATCCCCGAAAGCTGCACCATAAGCGTTACTGCGTCCAAATTGGGTGAAATCGTTTCGAATACGAACAAATTAAAATACATATTCTCCACCGACCAAGCGATCTGCCCTATGATCCCGAATACGATCAAAATCCACCAATTTTGCTTTCCGAACGTACTTTTCATCTGTACCCCCCCCTGTTTCTTTTAAAGCGGCAATTTGCCGCGTTTTTTCATAAACTCGATAAAAATTTTCGCCGTTACGCACGCGTCGTCGAACGCGCGGTGGTGGTTGAACGTAAAGCCGTAATAATCCGCGACGGTATTGAGCTTGTAATTTGCGAGCTCACCGCGGAGTAGTTCCTGCGCGAGCGTAAGCGTATCGAATTGCCTGTTGTCGATCATATACCCGTTTTGTTCGGCGTAATAACGCACGAAATTCAAATCGAAATTTACGTTATGTCCAACGAGATACGCGCCTTCGATAAACTTAAAGAAATCAGCGATCGTTTTATCAATCGTAGGCGCGCCGATAAGGTCGGCATCGGTAATCCCCGTTAGATCTATAATCTCTTTGGAAAGCCGCTCTTCGCAAGCCACGAACGTGGAAAATTTTTCCTTAATTTCTCCGCCGACAAGCTTCACCGCGCCAATCTCGATAATTTTATCCATTTTCCCCATAGCGGGATTATTGTTTAAACCCGTCGTTTCCAAATCGAATACGACGAACGCGTTATTTTTCAAATCGTCGGGCTTTTCCAACGTATCAAAAAATCCCGCCTGGGTGTAATCGACGTAATTTTCGGGAAACACCGTGTGGTAATATTTCGGCACGGGTTTTCCCTTTCTTGCCTTTGGAACGAAATTTTCGGGCGGTGCGCCAAAATTGATTTTCGCCGCCTTAAACGAACGATAGCCGTTGAATTCCTCGTTTTGTCCCGTAATAACGATCTTGTCCCCGATCTTTAATTCACGCACTTTTTCAACCGTCGCTTTCTTGGGAAAATAGGTCGTACGGAGCGTGCCCGTACCGTCGGAAAGGGTAATCACGAAACGAGATTTTTGTACGTCCTCGCCCGTTTTTTCATTGTGCTTCGTATATTCCTTTTCTTCGATATAAGTAAGCGAACCGCAAACGGCTAAAACACCCTCCTCGTTCCCGTGATCGGCGATATAGGTTGCATTTTTGGGCAACCCCTCCGCGCCGTCGATCTTTACGAAATCGCAAATCTCAAAGCGGCGTATTTCTTTGACGGCTTCCTCCTCCTGCGTTTCGGGAATCTCGTTTAGGAGTTCGTCGCTCGGCTCTTCCTTTTCTACGATTCGAACCGTGCCGTAGAACGTGCCGCAATATCCGCTTTGCAAATACGCGCTCACCTCGTCTAAAATTTTCCCCGAAGTGAACAGCGACTGTTCCCCCGAAGCAATATCAAAGCAGAAATTCGCCCCGCTTGACAGCATATCTACGTGTATGCTTTTCTCGTCTAAAAACGCCGCGGCGGCGGGAAATTTCGAGCTCACGAAATCGTAGATCCTGCGCTTTACAATTTCCTCGTCGGGCACGCGCTTGACGATCCTTGTCTTTGCCCGAAAGTCCGCAGGCAAATATTTCCCCGAAATGCCGCAAGCCTCCGCTTCTTCCCGAGCCGTATACGCCTTATCCGTTATGAGTAAAAATTCGGCAATCCGATCGCGCTTGCTTACGGTAATGCTTTTAAGCAACGCGTTTTGCAAGCCCGCGATCGCGCGTATTTCCCTCAAATATTCGTCTAATCTGTTCATTGCAATAACAACCTTATTTCCTTGAAAAATTCCTCTTCCGCCTCTTCCGCTTTTACCTTTCTAACGGGCTCGCCCTTTTTGAAGATCACACAGCTTCCCACGCCGCCCGCAATGCCGAGATCAGCGTCCTTCGCTTCGCCCGGTCCGTTGACGACACACCCCATAACGGCAAGCTTCGCTTTTTTACGGTAGGGTTTGACGAACTCGGTTACCTTTTCGGCAAGTTTCATACTCTCCCACGCGCAACGCCCGCAGGTAGGGCAGGATACCACCTCCACGAAATCCTCGTCCAAGCCGCACGCACGCAAAATTTGCCTTGCCGCGTACACCTCTTTCACGGGATCGTCGGTGAGCGAAACGCGGATCGTATCGCCAATACCGTTTACGAGTAAGCTCCCAATCCCCACCGCGCTTTTGACAAGCCCCGCCTCGTACGTACCCGCCTCCGTAACGCCGAGATGCAAAGGATAATCGGTTTTTTGTGATAACAGGGTATACGCGCGAACGGTTAAAGGCACGTCCGAAGCTTTCACGGAAATAGCAATATCGTACACGCCGAATTTTTCCAATAGTCCGACGTTATAGAGCGCGCTTTCAACAAGTGCAAATTCACTTCTGCCGTATTTTTGCAAAAACTGTTTTTCTATGCTGCCCGTATTTGCACCCACGCGCACGGGCACGCCGTGACGTTTCACGCAATCGGCTACGTACTTAATTTCCTTTTCCCCTCCGATATTCCCGGGGTTGATGCGCACTTTGCTCGCGCCGTTTTCCATCGCGAGCACGGCGAGCTTGGGCGAAAAATGAACGTCCGCCACGATCGGCAGACGGACTTTTTCTTTCAGTCGATTTAAAGCGAGCGCGTCGTTTTCGTCCGCAATCGCCACGCGTACGATCTCACAGCCTGCGTCACCCAGCGCAGTGATCTGCGCCGCCGTTTTTTCCACGTCCGCTGTTTTCGTCGTCGTCATTGATTGTATTTTTACACTCGTATTGCCGCCGATCAAAACGCCGCCGACGTTGATACGTTTTGTTTGATTTCTCATTTACGATTTATCCTTTTTATCCGATTTCATCATCTGTTTCAGCTCGGACATAAACGACGAAAGATCTTTAAACGAACGGTAAACGGAGGCGTAGCGCACGTAGGATACTTCGTCCACCTTTTTCAATCGTTCCATTACCATTTCCCCGATCGCTTTCGTCGTAATTTCACTTTCCATACTGTTATACACCTGCTTGGAAATATCCGCAACCATATCGTCGATCACAGACATAGGCACGGGGCGTTTTTCGCAAGATTTGATAATGCCGTTTCTAATTTTTTCGGCGTTAAACGATTGCCGAGTGCCATTGTTTTTCACGACGAGCACGGGCGTAATTTCAATCGTTTCGTAGGTTGTAAACCGTCTGCCGCAACCCGTACATTCTCTGCGGCGACGAATCGTTCTGTCGTCGTCTGCCGAACGAGAATCGATTACCTTGCTATCCGTGCAATCACAATACAAGCATTTCATTTTTTACCCTTCCTTTCGCGAATTTTTTTCACTTCGTTTTCGTATCCGTTGTTTTTAGGCGTATAATATATTCTATCCTTTAATGAATCAGGCAAATACTGTTGCTCTACGTATCCGCCGTAGTTATGCGGGTATTTATATTTTCCGCTATTTGCCTTATCCTCTTTGCTCCCGTAGGAATTGTCCTTTAAATAAGGCGGCACGTTATCGTCGCGTACTTCCTTTGCGTCGGCAATCGCCGCATACATAGCCTCCACCACCGAATTACTCTTCTCCGCCTCGCACACGTAGATAATCGCTTCGGCAAGGGGAATACGCGCTTCGGGATACCCAATCTTTTCCAAAGCGTACATAGCGGAGGTTGCCATTTGCAACGCGCGCGGATCAGCCATACCCACGTCTTCTGCCGAATGTACGACGAGCCGCCGCGCGACGAGCATAGGATCGCACCCGCCCTCGATCAAACGCATTGCGTAATAGAGCGCGGCGTTCGAATCGCTTCCGCGCAAGGATTTGCAAAACGCGGATAAAAAATCGTAATAGGAATCCTCGTTATAGGAAAGAGCTTTTCGTTGAATAGATTGCTCCGCGTCGGCAAGCGTAATGCGCACCTGCCCCTCGCAGCTTGGTTCTGTGGTGAGAGCGGCAAGCTCCAACGCGTTATACGCCGTGCGCAGATCCCCGCCTGCAACCCTTGCAATATGTTCAAGCGCTTCCTCGTCCGCTACGATATTTTGCTTACCCAAGCCCTTATGTCGGCTTTTGAGCGCGGCTTTGAGCGCACCGATAATATCCTCTTTCGTTAAACGTTTAAATTCGAACACGCGACAACGGGAAACGATTGCGGGCGTCATTGCCGCGTACGGATTTTCCGTGGTTGAGCCGATAAAAATAATCGTGCCTTGTTCGATTGCGGGCAGCAGGGAATCGCTTTGCGTTTTATTAAATCTATGACACTCGTCCAAGAGAAGATAGGTGCGCTTATTGTAAAGCTTCAAATTTTCACGCGCCGTCTCCACTGCTTTTTTTACGTCTGCCACGCCCGCATTGACGGCGTTGAGCTTGATAAATTCCCCGCTTGTCGCAAGCGCAACGATATTCGCGAGCGTCGTTTTTCCGCACCCCGGCGGTCCCCAAAATATACAGCTTCCCAGCCGATCGGTAGCGATCGCGCGGCGAAGGAGCGAGCCTTTGGCTACGATATGCTCCTGCCCGATAAAATCGTCGAGCGTGTTCGCTCGCATTCTCTCGGCAAGCGGCTTTGCCGTTTGTTCGTGGTTGTTAAAATCGAATAAATCCATACCTGCCCTCACCTTTTGAGTGCTTTTTTGATTTCCTTTGCGTGTTTTACACCCAACTCGTATCCCTTTTCATAGGCAAAATCCATTCTCTTTAGGGAATATTGACTCATATCCCCAAGCTCGGGTTCAAGCCAAAAATCAATCACGGCGGCGTTTTCCTCTTTGCGCTTTGCCGTGCGATAATTATCCATAAGATCAATCGTTTCTAAAAGCACACCAAGCGCACTCGGCATTTTTTCTTTCGTGGAACGTCGTCCTAAAACGTCCACGCAAACGACGACGTCTGCCCCCATACCTTTGAGCTGTAAATAGGGTACGCGCTCCAAAATTCCGCCGTCAATCAAGCGCATACCGTCCCGCTCCGTAGGTTTAAATACGGCGGGAATACTCGACGAAGCGATCACACCATCGATCACCTTTCCCTCGGAAAATTCCACGATTTTCTGTTCGATCATATCCACTGCCACGCAACGGAACGGAATTTTCAATTCGGAAAAATCGGGATTACCGAAATATCTTTCCAGTAATTTCCTAATTTTTTTCGTATCGAACAAGCCGCCGCGAAAGCTAACGGGCGTAATTAAATCAAGCAAGCGGAGCTTGCGCACGGCTTTATACATTTCTTCCGTCGTAACGCCTGCGGCGTACCCCGCGCCCACGACCGAGCCCATTGAAGAACCCGTGATAAAATCCGGTTTGATGTTTGCTTCCTCCATCGCTTTCAAAAAGCCGATGTGCGCGACGCCGCGGCTACCGCCCGCGCCTAATGCAAAACCGAGTGTTTTTTTCTTCGCCATTTTTCTCCTTTATTTTTCCGCGGCAACTTCCGCTTGACTATACGCGCCAATGAGTTTACATTCCAACGTATTCGCTTTAATTGCAGAAAGCATTTCTTGTGTTTGCGAGGCGGCTATATCCGTGTCCGCTTCGATAAAGAAACGGTAATCTCCCACGTGATTTTTTACGGGGCGACTTTCGATTTTCGTCATATTCACACCGTATTTCGCGATCACGCGCAAAAGTTCAAGCAAGCTACCGGGGCGGTGCGGACAAACGGCGGAAAAGAAAATACGTTCGCTCGTCGTAGGCAACGTCGCTTCTCCCTTTTTCACAAGCAAGAAATGTGTAAAATTATTCGGTTCGTCCGCAATACTTTCCTCACTCATCACGAACCCGCCGCGCAGATTTTCCGTGTGCGCGCCCGCGATTGCCGCGCTTTTACCCGATTCGTCCTCCATAGCGCGCGCCAAGCCAAAACCCGTCGATTCCGTTTCACGAAGGGAAGCAAAAGGCATTTCCCTGCTCAAAAACGCCGCACATTGATCGAGTGCCTGACGATGGGAATATACGCGTCCGATCTCCGAAAATTTTACGCCTTTTTTATAAATTAATCTGTGATCAACGCGCAAAATCAATTCCTTTACCGCATATAAGTCGTTAAAATCCTGTAAAAGATCAAGGTTTTGCAACACCCCGCCTTGCAAGCTGTTTTCGATCGGTACAGCAGCCGCGTCCACCCTGCCACATTCTACCGCGGCAAGCACCTCGGGAAAATTTCGAAAGGGAATACATTCGTCCCAATCCGCCGCGTATTTTGCGCCCGTAGATTCCGTTTTTAAAAAGGATTTCGCCGCCAAATGCGAATAGCTGCCTTCTGGTCCTAAAAATGCGATTTTCATTCTTTTCTTCTCCTTGTAGATCAAACCTGTTCCGCGAGCTTATAAAGCAGTTTTTCCGTATCCTCCCAGCCGAGGCAAGGATCGGTGATTGACTGTCCGAACACCTCGTCGTGCTTTTGATTTCCCTCCACGAGAAAGCTCTCGATCATAAAGCCTTTCACGATCTTTTTGAAATCCTTGTCGTACGTCCTGTTTTGCATAACCTCTTGCGCGATACGCACCTGCTGACGGTGCTTCTTGCCTGAATTAGAATGGTTGCAATCAATTACGATCGCGGGATTTTGTAAGCCACCGCCGTTTAAAAGCTCGGCAAGCTGCATCACCGTTTCGTAATGGAAATTCGGCACGTCCGCGCCCGATCCGTCCACGCCGCCACGCAAAATCGCGTGTGCGTAAGGATTACCGTCCGAGCTCACCTGATAATTGCGGTATTTAAAAATTTGCGGGCTTTGCGCCGCGTAAATAGAGTTGACGAGCGCAAGAATATTTCCGCTCATAGGATTCTTCAAGCCCACGGGCGCGTCAATACCGCTCGCCACCTGTCTATGAAGTTGGTCCTCCACGCTTCTCGCGCCCACCGCGTGATAGGACAACAAATCTTCTACGTACGCCGTGTTTTCAGGATATAGCATTTCGTCTGCCGCCGTCAAGCCCGATTCGTTCATTGCGGCAAGGTGCAAAGCACGTATACTGCGAATTCCGCGCGCAATGTCCGCTGCCCCTTCGGGATCGGGCTGTAAGAACATTCCCTTATAACCTACGCCTTTCGTACGCGGCTTATTCGTGTAAATGCGCGGCACGATCACGAGCTTGTCCTTGACTTTTTGGTTGATTTTTCCAAGCCGCGAAATATATTCGAGCGTAGGCGCGGGCTCGTGCGCAGAGCACGGACCTACGATCACGAGCATTTTTTCACTCTTGCCTGAAATGACGCTACGAATTTCCTCGTCGCGCTCCTTTTTGATTGCTTGCAATTCCGCCGTCAACGGCGATTCTGCGATAAATTCCTCCGGTTCGGGAATAAAATATTGTTTCTCTAACATAACGAACTCTCCTTTCCTTTCGTCTCGTTTCTCATCTTTCCCACGTATTCTTTCACTTCTTCGGTTACGTATTCGTCAATCGGGGTATGAAAGCGCAAACTGTTGCGAACGATTGACGAGCTGACGTGCAAAAGCTCCTGCGGGCAGGGAAAATACCAAGCCGTGATATTCGGATTTAGCTTTTTGCTCGCGTAGAAATCAGCGGTTTCGTAATCGAAATCGGTGGCGTTACGCAAGCCTCGCACGTAAATATTCGTGCCTTCCCTTTGCAAAAGCTCGGCGATCGTACCCGAAAATTCCACTACACGCACACGCTCGCTCTTTACAGTAAGCGATAACATCTCCTTTCTCTCTTCCAGCGTAAAATAAGGTTTTTTGCTCGGATTGAGAAGAATTGCCACCACCACTTCGTCAAAGGTATCAAGGCAAGCTTCGATCACCGCTTTATGCCCAAGCGTCGGTGGATCGAACGTGCCCGCAAACACGCATTTTTTCTCGTTCATATTTGCCTCCTAAAAAAGGTGAGATACGCCTTGCCGTATTTTCTTTCGTCGTATTTACACAGCCCCTCGATCTCTCCTACAAACGGACGGTCGCGCTCGTAAACGGCGATTCCGTTTTCCGTCAACAGTCCCTTTTCTGCGATCGTTTTTAATGCCTTTTCGCCGTAATCAAAGCGGTAAGGCGGATCAATAAAAATTAGATCAAACGGCGCGCGCGAAGCGGTCAAAAAAGTCAAAAAGTCCGTTTGATACACACTCGCTTTTTCTTCCGCTTTAAGCGCCGCAATATTCTTTTTGACGATCGCTACGCTGTCTTTCGATAAATCGTTAAACGTCGCTTCCCTTGCGCCACGAGACAAACTTTCAAGCCCCAACGCGCCGCTTCCTGCAAACAAATCGAGCACCCGCGCGCCCTGTACGCGCGTCCCCAAAATATTAAAAAGCGCTTCTCTTGCACGATCGGACGTGGGACGCACGTTATCCCCTCGTATGTCCGCAAGGATTCTGCTTCTGTATTCGCCGCCGATAATTCGCATTGTTTTATCCTTATTTCCGTTTTCTCGGCTTCGTACCGGGCAAGCCGCCGTAATTGATTTTCTTTTCCCGCACAGCCTCTGCCGCCGCCGCTTTATCTGCAAGCATCTGTTCTCGAATCGCCTTGTTTCTACGCCCGTACGCGCCGAGGATATAGAATACGCCCGAAACGATAATGGGCACGAGCACGAACGCGCAGCTCACGAAATAGCTCACGTAAACGCCGCTTGCATTCAGATAATAGAAAGGCAAAATCGACCAACCTGCAAGTAAAAATCCGATGATGAGTAACACGGCAAGCCCCATCGAACCCGATTGCGAATTTATACTTGCTTGATTACAGCCCAGCACGATACCGAAAATGACCACGTATATACCCGTGAACGCGCCCATTGCAAAGCCTTTCCAAGCGCGGTATTCCTTGGCGTATTTATGCGAGGACATTTTATATCCGCTGCCGTAAGAGTCTATAGCCGTACGCTTAATATTTCCCGAAACGAGCATTTCGTAAGCGTTACCGCCCTGCCCGTAGCAAAGTAGCGCATTATACGCCGCCGCCGCGAGCCCGCAAACGAGCGTCCAAGTAAGCTTTCCGCTATCCCAGAAAATCTCGTCTTCTTTCATCGTCAACATCATCAACACCGATCCCGCGCAAAAATACATAAGCGCGGCAGGAAACGAACCTTTGAAAAATTCCCAAGCTTGTCTACCCCAAGCTTTAAGCGTATTTTTTATTGTTCCCATAATTTTTTATCTCCCGTATTTCTTTATCCTTTTAATCGTATAAATAAATTTTTTCCGCGCGCCTCGTCGCCGCGCAAAGCACCTCGTAAGGAATCGTCCCCGCGATTTTCGCCGTTTCGCTTGCGTCCGTTAAAATCAAAAGCTCTTCGCCTCGCTTATGCTTGCCTTTGCGTATGCACGCGTCCATACATAAGTCGTTTACGCCTTTTTCCCAGCCCACCGCGCCGTTTTCTTTTTTTCTCAAAAAACCGTCGGCGTAGCCAACGCGCAGAGCGGAGAGAAAATTCGGCCGCTCCGCCTCGCCGAGCTCCTTTCCATAGCCCGCGCCGCCATAGGCGTATCTTCGGCTTTCCACAACCGTCGCGGATACCGTCATTCCCTTTTTCAAAGACAACTTCGCTTCCGCGCCGTCGGGAATATACCCGTATAATCCGAGCCCGATCCGTACCATATCGAACGCGTAAGCCTCGCCCAAAAGCGCGCCCGCGGTTGCGCTCAAATGCCGCGTAAAGCTCGAATAATACCGTTTACACACCCGTTCCGCCCGTAAAAAACGTTCCCGTTGCTTTTCCGCGCTTTTTTCGAAAGGATCGTGCAAGTGAGAAAACAAGCCCTCTACCTTTACGAGCGGCGCGTTCTTCAAGAAATGACAAACCCTGCCAAGCTCGGAAATTCCCATACCATAACGGTTCATACCCGTATTCACTTTCAAATGTACACGGGCGGGAAGCTCGCATATCTCGCTTGCCCGCGCCATAAGCCTTGCCGTCGTCATTCCCGTTACCGTGCAAACGAAGCCGTTTCGCACCGCCTCCACCGCGTCCAAAAGATCAATCGGCGGGCATAGAATGAGAATATCCTTTCCGCAAGCACACGTTTTGATTGCTTTTGCCTCGGAAAGTAACGCAACGGCGAAGCAATCAACGATCCCTTGAAGCGTGAGCGCGACCTCTTCCGCGCCATGCCCGTAAGCGTCCGCTTTCACAACCGCGCACAGCCTTTTTTCCGTCAGCGCCTTAAATGTCCGCGCATTCTCTGCAATACTTTTTAAATGAATTTTCGCTTTAATTTTTCGCACGGTTTATCCTATGCGAAACCCGCGCAAAAGTTTACTCGCTGAAAATAATGCGGTGGCAATGATCACATTCGATCCCGCCCGCAAGCTTACTCTTTGCCGCAATGGGCGGTTCCATACTGCAAAACGGACATCTACCCTGATAGAGCGCGCCCACTACGGGGAAGATTTTTTCCTTACGTTTGGTGAGATACCTTGCAAGCGTATCGTTATCCGATTTTTTCACCGCTTCCGCCGCCTTGGAAAGCTCCGCCTCGATCTCCTTGCGCTCGCTCTCTTTTGCGCCTTTCACCGCCTTATACGCTTCCGCGGCTTCCGCATATTGCTTTTGTGCGGCGATTACTTGCTTTTTAAGTTTTTTATATTCCGCGTCCGTTTCTTTGATATTTTCCGCCAAAGCGTTCAGCTCCGCTTTAATCTTACGAAGCTGTTCGAAAACCGATTGCGCTTTCTTTTTATAGAACGAAACGTCCGCACCGCCCGATAAGAGCTCGTCGAGGTTTTCAAAATCGCCGAGCGTCGTTTCCACCTGCTCGTATTTCTTGGTAAGCGCGTCCGCCTCCGATTTCAAGGACGTCGCTTTTACGTCCAACGAATCGAGCTTTTCAGGCGCGACTTTGAGAAATTTTTGTAATTTTACGTATTTTTTTCTCTCCTCGCTTTCCGCAAGCTCGCTTTCCAGCTTAAACAGCTTCTTATCAATCTCTTGATACTGTAAAATCGCTTGTAATGTAGACATATATAACTCCTCCCGTCAAAGCAAAATTTCGTCCGTGTAATAATCGCACGGAATCGAGATACCTTGGCGGATTTTTTGATAATATTTTTCAAATCCGTAATTTTCCGAAGCGTAATGCGTGAGTCCGATCACCGTCAGACGTTTTTCAAGGGCAAGCGTGATCACGTGGTGCTTGAAATCGGAAGAAACGATCGCGTCCGCGCCCGATTGCACCGCAAATTGCACCGCTTCTTCGTCCGCGCCACCGCCGCAAAAGCTCGCCACGCGCCCAATCTCTTTTCTTTCTTTATAAACGGCGACGCGCTCTGTTTTGAAAGTCTTTTTCATATTCTCTACGAGTCTATCTATCGGCGTTCTTTCCACGTCGTACGCTCTGCCGTAACCTCCGCAGGAAAGCGTGTGCATCATTTGCAAATTCTGCGGTGAACGCGTACCTGCCCCCGCCGAAAGACAAATCCCGTTTGCAAGGCTTTCGTCGATACCACCCGTTGCCGCGTCCAAATTCAAGTGCATAGAAATCACCGAAATCCCGTTCCTTAAAGCCGCGATCAGTTTTTGATCGGTCGGTTCGAAATCACTCACCCGCATATCCCCGATTTTCCCGTAAATTGCGGGGTGGTGCGTAACGATCAAATTCGCTTTTCTTTCGATTGCCTTTTCAATCGCGCCAAAGGAGAAATCGAGAGAAAACACCGCGCCCGTGATCTCTTCGCCCGTATCAATCAATACGCCGCTATTATCGTACGCGCCGTACTTTTCGCAATATTCGTCGCTGAGCGTCTTGGGCGCGAATCCGTTTGCAATTTCGTAAATTTCAAAAAGCTTCACCGTTTAGCACTTCCTGTAATTTCGTTTTCCGTTTTTCCAATTCCTCGCGGCTCTGCGCTTGCAGCGTAGGCACGGTTAGATATTTCTCCGTAGCTTTGAGCAGCTTCGCCGTCCGCTTTAAAAACGCTTCGGGGCGCTGCTTTAAATTTTCCCTGCCAAATTCGTATTCAAGCGCGCTATACGCTTTCGTTTTATGCTTTTCGTCCACTCTGCCACCGACGAGCACGTCGTAAAATTTGCCGTCCTCAAACGTGAAATCACGCTCGATATACCCGCCGTTTTCAAGAATATAGTTTCGAAGCATAGGCGCGTCGTGCATAGGCTGAAACACAAACCGTTTGGGCATAAAACCGTATTTTTGATCGGATAAAATCGCAACGATCTCGCCGCCGCCCATACCCGCAATCAGTACTTCGTCCGTAACCTTGGGAACGCCCAAGAACCCGCCGCCGAGCACCGCCGTAGCGATTCCTGCCTCCACGTAAGCCGCGAGCAAATTTTCCGCTTTTTTTAAGCTTCCTTTGCTTATATCCGAAAAGATCGCGCGCTCGCAAAATCCGTTTTTCAGCATATATTCCGTGCAATACCCGTGATCGCAACCTACGTCCGCAAACAAGGAAGCGGGCGCGAGCAACGAGCAAAGCGTATCAATCCGTTTTCCGTAGCCCATTATTCAAGAAAATCTTTGAGCTTTTTACTGCGCGAGGGGTGGCGGAGCTTACGGAGCGCTTTCGCTTCAATCTGGCGGATACGCTCACGCGTTACGTTAAATTCCCTACCAACCTCTTCGAGCGTTCTAGGCTTGCCGTCGTCGATACCATAGCGAAGGCGCAACACCTTTTCCTCACGCGGGGTAAGCGTGTCAAGGACGCCTAACAGCTGTTCTTTGAGCATAGAAAAGGCAACCGATTCGCTAGGCGTCGTCGTTTTTTCGTCCTCGATAAAATCGCCGAGATGACTATCCTCCTCCTCGCCGATCGGCGTTTCCAAGGAAACGGGATCTTGCGCGATTTTTTGAATCTCCACGACGCGTTCCTCGCTCACGCCCATTTTTTCCGCAATTTCCGAAGGCGTAGGCTCTCTGCCGAGCTCTTGCAAAAGCAGTCTTTGCACGCGCGTGAGTTTGTTGATCGTTTCCACCATATGCACGGGAATACGAATCGTTCTCGCCTGATCGGCGATTGCGCGCGTGATAGATTGACGAATCCACCACGTGGCGTAAGTGGAAAACTTAAAGCCTTTTTGGTAATCGAATTTTTCGACGGCTTTCATAAGCCCCAAATTCCCCTCTTGAATGAGATCGAGGAAAAGCATACCACGCCCCACGTACCGCTTGGCAATGGAAACGACGAGCCTTAAATTGGCTTCGGACAGCCGCTTTTTCGCCGCCTCGTCCTCCTCCTGCATACGCCGCGCGAGATCAACCTCTTCGTCTGCCGACAAAAGCGGCACTCTACCGATGTCTTTGAGATACATCTTTACAGGATCGTCCAAACCGATGTCGGCAAGTGCCTGTTCAAACAGCTCGCGATCGCGTTGATCCTCGTCTACGATCTGAATCCCCGCTTCCGCGAGGTATTTATACACGTAGTCGATTTGGTTAGGGTTCGTATCGTATTTCTCCATAACGTCGCAAAGCGCGTTGGTGGAAATGCTCCCCTTTTTCCCGTAGCTTGTAACGATTCCCTCTAAAATTTCGTTGAGTTTTTGTTCGGATATATTCACCCTTTTTATCCTCCGTTTATAAAGAACGGTTACCCGTTTCCTTTCACTTTTTTAATTGATTTACGCAGCGTACGCAATCCATAATTTTGCGTTGCAGTGCTTTCCGTTTTTCCACGTCCGTTTCTGCTTTAAATTCCTCGCCAAGCTCCGCAAGCTCCCGCTCCAACGCCTCTTTTTGCAGAGTTTTCACGCTATCGCGGAAAAACCGCTCTGCCGTTTCTCCCGTCAGCTTATCTTCGAAATTGAGATCGAAGATCGCGCCGAGCTCGGAATCGTCCACGTCCAAAATTTCAAACAGCTCGCTCGCCCGCATACGCTCATCTGCCTTTTCCCGTTCCAAGATAAACGCCGCAATTTCCTTATGCGAGGAATCGGATAAGGACAATTCACGCACGTCGTAATCCTTGGCATACGGCGCGGCGAATAGCTTTGCCGCCAAAATAAAACGCACCGCTTTCACCCGTTTATCCGTGCCCGAAGCCGTTTCCGAGATCCGCGTTTGTTCTTGTAATTGCGGTTCGCTTAATTCCGCCTCCGACGGCTCTTTCTTCACGTTTTGTAAATCGCGTTCAAGCGCGTGATAGGTAATCCCCGTTTGATCGCGCAATTTTTTCAATAGTTCCTCTTTCACGCTCTCGCTTTCCGCTTCCGACACCACCCTCAAAGCTTCCGCCACGAATTTACGCTTTTCTTCCGAACGCGAAAGATCGTATTTCCTCTCCACCGCGTGAATTTTATAATCAATAAGTGGCATTGCCGCGTCTAGGCATTTCTGATACGCCGTCGCGCCTTGCTTGGCTACGTCGTCGGGATCTAATCCCTCGGGCATAGGCACGACGCGCACGTTTAGCTTTTCGTCTTTGAGAATTTCCAAGCCGCGAAGATCAGCTTTCTGCCCTGCAAAATCCCCGTCGTAGCTGATTAAAATATTATCCGAATACCTTTTTACGAGCCGAGCCTGTTCCTTCGTGAGCGAAGTGCCCATAGAAGCCACCACGTTTTCAAAGCCCGCTTGATAGAGGGATACGGTGTCCATATACCCCTCGACGATAATGACGTCCTTGATCGGTTGCTTGCGTTTGAGCTTTTTCAAAAGGTTAATATTATAAAGCGTTTTGCTTTTATTGAAAAGTAGCGTTTCCTTGGTATTTTTATATTTTGCAAAATCGGATTTTTCCAAAAGTCTGCCACCGAACGCAACTACCTCGTCGAACGCGTTAATGATCGGGAAAATAAGTCTACCCGCTTGCGAATCGACGAGCTTACCCGACTTCGATTCCGAAAGCGCACCCGAATCAATCAAATTTTGCCTCGAATAGCCTTTCCCTGATAAATAATCGGGCAGGGAAAAGAAATCAAGCGACGCGCCAAGACCGAATTTCTTCACGGTCGTGGGCGACATTTTACGGTTATGGATATATTGCAAATGCGCTTCCGCGCGTTTATCCCCGCCGTAGAGATTGGATAGATAAAACCTTGCGCTATCAAGCATAATCGCCGCCATTTCGTCCCGTTTCTTTTTAAGCTCGACTGCTTTTTCGGTGTCGAAATTGCTTTCGGGTACTTGCATTTTCGCGCGCGCCGCTAAAATACGCACCGCACCCATAAAATCGGTAGATTCAATCTCTTGCACGAATTTAACGACGTCGCCAGAAACGCCACAACCAAAACAATGATAAAACTGTTCCGCTTGATTGACGGCGAACGACGGTGTTCTTTCGTGATGAAAGGGACAGCACGCCCAATGCGTGTTGCCTTTTTTATCAAGAGCCACGTAGCCGCTGATCACGTCTACGATCTCGTTTTTTTGTTTGAGTTCCTGCATAAAGCGGAAATCAAAACCTCTGCTCGCGCTCACGAATCGACGTCTCCTATGGAAAAGGTGGCGGGAATAAATAAGCTTTCAAACACGCCGATTGCATATCGGTCGGTCATTCCCGATAAATAATCGCAAACAACTCGCTCTTTGCCATCGCGCTCTAAAAGGCGCAAATAGCGCAAAGGAAGCTTGTCTACGTTTTTGGTAAAATAATTGAACATTTGCGTAAGCATACGCTCCGAACGATCTTGTATCGACTTATTGGCGAGCTCGTACACCCGTTCAAACATAAAACTGCGCAATTCGTTCGTTGCCGCCATAACTTCCTCGGACATACGAACGGAATTTTGTCCGTACGAGGTTTGGTAAATATCGGCAATCGCTTTATTGATACGCGTCTTCGTCTTATCTCCAAGCACGGCAACAGCGCGCTTTGGCAAATCGTTTTCTTTTAAAATCCCCGCACGGATCGCGTCCTCTATGTCGTGATTGATATACGCGATACGATCGGCAAGCGACACCGCTTGTCCTTCGAGTGTGGCGGGATTTCCCGAGCTTTTATGCTGTAAAATTCCGTCGCGTACTTCAAGCGTGAGATTTAAACCCCGACCGTCCTTTTCAATACAATCGACGACGCGAAGCGATTGTTCGTTGTGGAAAAAGCCTTTTTCCGAAAGCCCCGCAAGCACTCTTTCGCCCACGTGCCCAAACGGAGTATGTCCGAGATCGTGCCCAAGCGCGATCGCCTCGGTAAGATCCTCGTTGAGATCAAGCGTGCGGGCGATTGATCGGGCAATCTGCGACACGTCGAGCGTGTGTGTGAGCCGCGTAATGTAGTGATCACCCTCCGGCGCGAAAAATACCTGCGTTTTATTTTTTAAACGTTTGAAGGAATTACTATAAATGATACGGTCGCGATCGCGCTGAAAATCGGTGCGGAAATCGCAACGTTTCTCTTCGCGAACCCGCCCTTTCGTTTCCGCGGACTTTTGCGCAAACGGTGAGAAAAACGCCTCTTCGCGCGCACAAACGCGCTCGCGCACGCAGGAAAATTGCTCTTGCTTCACGTTCATATTTTTCCCTCCTTAAAGTATTATTCGACACAACCTTGTCGAATTCCTCTTTTTTAAAGAAAATTTTTTATTTTTTCCGATTTAAAGAAAAATTACGCGCCGCAAAAACGCGGCGCGCGGTGTTATTCGGTTTTTTCCGTGTTATATACGAGCGGCTCACCGTATACTTCTTCGTATTTCGCCCTGCAAAGCGCAAACGCTTCCTCTTTCATTTTCTCCGCGGCCGCCTTGTCCCCAAGCGTTAAATCGGGATACACGGGCGTTAAAATATGCAAAGTATGACGTTGCACGGGATAGCCGTGTTCGTCGAGCCTTTCAAGGTCGTCTTGCATTGTGATAAACGTAGGCAAAACGGGCACGCCCGCACGATATGCGAGTTTGAACGCGCCCACCTTAAACGGGCGGGGTTTTCGATAATTCCACCACATTTCTTGCTCTGGATAAACGAGCACGCTTTCTCCGCGCTTTAAGAGCGTGTTCACCGCCGAAGTGAAGTTGATCATCGTACGGCGGTTGCGCGATAGCGGCAACGTGTTACAATGCCGCATAAAAAGACCGTACATTCCCTTGAAATTCGTATAATTCCCCTCGCGGATCACTTTATACAGATATTTTCTCGGAAGATATTTACGTATACCGTGAAACACAATATAATTATCACACGGCGAAAAATGGTTACAGGTGATCACCGCGCCTTTTTCAAGTGCGGTAAGGTATTCTTTGCCCGTAACGTCGTCGATTACGAGAACGTCCTTTTTGATAAGCCCTAAAAAATACCGATCTGCAATCGCGTTTGCGAGCCGCCTTTTACATTTACTTGATAATTTTTTACAAAGATAATCGACTTTTTCAGGCGGCAATTCTTTTGCCTCGGGATCGAGCTCTACGGGCTCGTCGAACCGTCCCGCTTTTTCATATTCCGAAATTCGCCTTATCACCGCCAAGCGATCGGGAGAAATCTGTGATAAATCCATACCTGCCTACCCCTTTTTTATTGTTTTGCCCGTTTCGTTGCACCGTAGCAAGATAATTATGCTCGCTATCCGCCTCCGCCTGCGCAAGCGCAATAAGCCGTTCTCCGCCTACGCGATCGCGTTCTGCCATTTCAGGCGTAAACGCCGACTTTTTCTTTTCGATCGTTTCCAAAAACGGCGTTTGCTTCGCGTATTCCCAGAAATATTCTTCATACAAAACGTCATCGTAATGCCAAGGCTTTAAGGAAAGATTATAATGCACGAGCTTGGGCTTTATCCTCTTTCCTCCGATCGGCATTGCGTTCCACGCCTTGGAATAATAATGCACCTTATTTTTGCAAATTAAATTTAAACAATCTTGGTCGGGCGCGACGATAAACGCGTAGCTACTTAAAACACTAAAAAACGCTTGAAAGAAATTCATTTCACGCAATTTTTTTAAATTGAGCGTGATCACGCCCGAATTAAAATATTTTTCCGCGCTGATACCGAGCGCGTTTTTCGTGTATTCACGGAACGCCACCACGTCCGCCACCGCCTGGTCGGCAACCGCGCCGATCAAATTTTCTTTTATATCTATATCGTAAAGCTGGGCAATATCCGCGCAAAGCACCGTGTCGCAATCGAGATAAATTGCTTTATCGTATTGCGGGAACAAATCGGGAATGAACAGACGATAAAAGATCGCGGGCGTGTAATAATCGCGACAGTGTAAAACGTTTATAATTTCTTCAATGCGCTCGCTTACGTCGTGAAAGCTTACGCGGATATTCTCCGTTTGCATTTCTTTTATTTTTTTTGCGTTTTCGTGAAGCTTACCAGAAGTGAGCACGTGGATACGATAGATACGTTCTTTGCTCGCATTCGCTTTTAAAGACGCAAGCGCAACCCCTAAAAAGGGAAGATAGTTTTCGTCCGCCGCGTAAAACACGGGCACGACGTTTTCTGCTTCTTTCTTTATCATATTTCTCTCTCCTTTAATACTATGCTATACGTATAGCATTATATAATACGCAGCATAGAGTCTTTAAGCAAAAATTGGTCTTAAAAATAAATCTTTCCAACTCTCCAACGCTATTTTGTCTACGCTATTGCCCATTCTATACTTATTTTAGAAAAAACGCAAGCTTTTAATGCGCCTTTTTCCTCTACTTCCCTTTTGTCGTTCTCTACCAAGCAAAACCGACACTCTACCGCACGAAAAAGGAACTCTACTGTGAGTAGAGTTCCTTTATTTTCCTGATCTTTAAGCGTTTATTCCCTTATATTTCGAGCAAAATGGTAACCGGTCCGTCGTTGAGCTGTTCGATCTTCATATCCGCGCCGAACACGCCTTTTTTCACTGTTACGCCTTGTTTTTGAAGCGCGGACACGGCGTACTCGTATAACGGCTCGGCTTTTTCGGGACGCTCGGCAAGAGTGAAGCTTGGTCTATTCCCGTGCGACGCGTCGCCATAGAGCGTGAATTGCGAAACGAGCAACACTTCACCGCCGACGTCTTTCACCGACAAATTCATCTTTCCGTTCTCATCTTCAAAAATACGCAGATTCGAGATTTTTCGCATTAGATAATCCGCCTGCTCTTTTTCGTCGCCAACCTTGATCCCCAAAAACACGGTCACACCGAACGGGATTTCCGAGATCAACTCTCCGTCCACTTTCAAACTCGTTTTGCCAACGCGTTGTACTACTGCTTTCATATTGTTTGCTCCTTGTAGAGTTCCATCTTCGCCAAATTACACGACAAAACGCAGGATAAAAAATCCTGCATTTCGTTTTTTATTTCTATCAAAAATTTCGCGAGATTACACGCGGCTCATATATTCGCCCGTTCTCGTGTCGATACGGATCGTTTCGCCCTCTTCTACGAACATAGGAACTTGAATAATCGCACCCGTTTCCACTTTTGCGCTCTTCATAACGTTCGTTGCCGTGTTGCCCTTTACACCGGGTTCAGACTCGATAACTTTGAGCTCTACGAAGTTTTCAGGTTCAACAGAGAACGCTTTGCCGTAGAGGAATTTCACCGTTACCGTGTCGTTTTCCTTGATATATTTGAGCGCGTCCTCCACTTGGTCGAACGAAAGCATTTCTTGATTATATTCCTCGTCCATAAACACGTAAAATTCGCCGTCGTAATAGGAATAGGTCATTTTCTTCGTTCCTACTTGCGCCGTTTCAAGCTTGGTCGTAGGGTTGAACGTTTCGTTGGAAAGGACTTGTCCCGTTACCACGTTTTTAAGAGTCGTTCTTACGAACGCCGCTCCCTTACCCGGCTTTACGTGCTGGAAGTCGGTTACCGTGTAAACGCCGCTCTTGTATTCGAAGGTTGCGCCTTTACGAATATCGCCTGCTAAAATCTGTGCCATAAAATTTTTTCTCCTTGTGCACTATATTTTTTCTTGATTTATAAAATGATAAGGTTTCGATCCGTTTCCGTCATGAAACTCTTCACTTTTCCGTCTTTCAAAGTTACGGTGTCCTCGATACGGATTCCGTATTCTCCCGCCGCGTATACCCCTGGCTCGTCTGAAAATACCATACCGTCTTGCAAGGGCGTTTCCCCGCGCGGGCTTACGCTCGGAAATTCGTGGATATTTAGCCCGATTCCGTGCCCAAGCGAATGAGTAAACAGTTTGCCGTAGCCCTGTTCGTTTAAGAAGTTTCGCGCAATCGCGTCCACCTCAACGCCCGTCATACCGCTTCGCGCCTGCTCCTTCACGAGCTCGTGCGCGGTGAGTACCGCTTGATACGCCTTTTTAAATTCACCGTGCTTATGATCGTCGCCGAATAAAAACGTGCGCGTTATATCCGAACAATATCCGTTTACCTTGCAACCAAAGTCGATCAAAATCTCGTCGCCGAATTTGAGCTTTTCTGCGCCCGTTTCGTGGTGAGGCACGGCGGCGTGCGCGCCGAACGCGACGATCGTTGCAAAGGAAGTACCCTCTGCGCCAAGCTTCCGCATTTCGTATTCCAACAGCGCGGCGATCTCCGATTCGCTCATACCCTCTTTAATTTCAGGCAAAAGCTTTAAAAACGCGCGCTCTGCAATTTGACAGGCTTTCGCGATATTGTCAAGCTCCCAAGCGTTTTTCACGCCCATAGCTTCGGACAAATGCTGATCGATGTTTTCCATTTTTACGCCCGCATTTTGGAGCGTAAGGTATTCCACGTGCGGCGTTTGATTGAACGAAACTCCTACCTTTTCATAGCCCGCCAAACGCGCGAGCACCTCGCTTTTTTTATAAAGAACGGGGGTTACGTCCGTGCCTTTTAAAAGTTTTTCCGCCGCTTCCATATACCGCATATCGGTATAGAGCGTCGTGCCCGTTTTATCCACGATCGCACATCCGTTTTCCGGTCCTATTCCCGTGATATACCGAAGCAAAAACTCGCAAGAGGTATAAACCGCCTCGCAACCGCTACCTTTTAAAACCTTTTTTCCGTTCGTAATCATATCTTATTTCTTATTTTAACAAAAATTTCCCGTTTCGTCAAGTATACGACGATACAATCTGCTAATTTTTATAAAATTCCTTGATAAATTGCTTTCATAGCCGCCGCGTCCTCCGCTTGCGTGCCGTCCGATTCGCTCACGATATACGGCTCTAACTGCAACCTTTTAAGCGCAATCGCGAGCGGCTCAAACTGCGGACCGTAGATTTCGTCAGCAAACGTCAAATGCTTGATCTCGCCTTTCGCCGAATACATAATTTTGGAAAAATGCACGTGGAAATGCTTCATACGCTCAAAACCCAACTCGTCGATCATATACGCGAGGCGGGAATAGTAATCCTCTACCGTTTTGAGCGAGCCTTGTTCCCTTGCGTTCACGTGCCCGAAATCTACGCACGGCGTGAATACGGAATCAATTTTACAAAAACGAACGACCTCTTCAATCGTGCCGATCTGCGCGAGCTTACCCATAGTTTCGGGGCAGAAGATCATATCGCCCAACCCGTTCAACTCGATATATTCCCTTAAAATATGCAATCGCTTTTCAGTGAGATACACCGCTTCCTCGCGGCTCGCTTTCCCTTGCGCGGCAGGATGGAACACGATACGCTTCCCTCCCATAAGTTTACACGCTCTCGCCGTGTCTAATACGTAGCCGTACGATTTCGCCGCCATTTCGTCGTCGGGGTTGGCGAAATTGATAAAATAGGGCGCGTGCGCCGAAATTTCAATATTTTCCGCAGCGAACGCTTCCCCAATGGAAATCGCTTTATCCTCCGTCATTCTAACGCCGCGTCCAAACGAATATTCAAAGCAATCCAAGCCCCGTTTTTTAACGAACGAAGCCGCCTGTTCGGTGTGCCCATTGCCCTCGGCGTAAAAGCTTTCCGAATTCCCACTCGGCCCAAATTTAATCATATTTCCGCACCCTCCTTATATCCTCTTGCAACTGCGTTTTCAAAGCTTCCGCATTTTCAAATTTTTGAATATCCCTTAAATATCTTTGAAAACGGATTTTCAGCTCCCGACCGTATAAATCGCCCTCAAAACCGTCTAAATATGTTTCCGTAACGATCGTATCGCTTCCGAAGGTCGGGCGGTTGCCAAAGTTTGTAATCGCCTTATATTCCTTTCCGTCTACCCACACGCGCGTTTCATATACGCCGCGCTTGATCGGATATTTTTCTTTCGGGTATGCGACGTTCGCCGTAGGAAAACCGAGCGTTCTTCCCACGCCCCGATCTTTTATTACCGTGCCAATCAAGAAAAATTCTTCGCCCAACAGCTCGTGTGCTTTTTCCACTTCGCCCGCCGCAAGATACGTTTTGATTTTAGACGAACTGATCTTTTCGCCGTTTTTCGTTACCAATTTTTCCACTTCAACGCGTACCTGCCCCGCTTCTTTAAGCGTTTGCGGTGTACCGCAAGCGTTTTTACCGAAGCGGAAATCGTCGCCGCAAACGAAAGCGATCGGGTGAAATTCTCGGGTTAAGAGCGCAGAAAATTCCTGCGGGGATAAATCTTTAATCTCTAAAAAAGGCAATTCGAGCGCAAAATCCAAGCCTACGCGTTTAAAAATCTCCTCCCGCTCTTTTAGCGTAAACAGCCCCTTTTCCTCTTTGCCGCCTACGATCGTCATAATCCCGATCGGCAACCCAAAGCCTTTCGCCCTTTCCACAAGCGTTTTATGTCCCGCGTGCAAGCCGTCGAAACCGCCAAGGAGCATCACACACCCGACGTTTTTATGAAGTTGTCCGCTAAAATCAACCGTCTTTAACATAATTTCGTCTTTGCTCTCGCCATTCCGTTTTTCACTTCCGCAATACCGTAAAACGCTTCTTCTTTATATAATTTGTAAAGCCCGTCTGCCTGTTCCGCTTCCACCGCCACGCCGTTGAATATTCGTTCGGCTTTTTTAGCCGTGAGCATAAGCGAGGGAAAAGGCAACACGCTTTCGGTGGGGATCAAATATTTTTCAAGCTCCGAAACAGGTAAATCTTGTTGCAAAATCGAAAAGGGAATGGCCGTTTTGAGCTCGAATACCCCGCTTTTCGTGCGTTTGAGCGCGCTCATCACTGCGTTCGTTTTAAGCGCAAACGCTAAATCCCGCGCAATCGAACGGATATACGTGCCACCTCCGCATCTAATTTTGAACTGATAGGAATTTTCACTCTCGCCCGATCCAAGCAATTCTACGCTAAAAATTTTTACGCGTTTTGCGGGAAGTTCAAATTCCACGCCCGCGCGGGCAAGCTCGTAGCCCCTGCGCCCGTTTACGTTTTTCGCGCTGAACTTTGGCGGAATTTGGTCAATTTCACCGATCAAGGACGGCAATACTTGCACAATTTCTTCCGCACTCGGCACACGTCCACAGGGCGTGAGATCACCCGTGGAATCGAGCGTATCGGAAGAAACGCCGAACGTAAATTCGGCGATATATTCCTTTTCCTTTTCCAAAAAATAATCGAAAAGCCGCGTGGCGTTCCCTATGCCTACGGGCAATACGCCGCTCGCCAAAGGATCGAGCGTACCCATATGCCCGCAAGGAGTGGCGGTGAGCCACTTACATTTATTGACAACCGTCGAGGACGTTATCCCCGACGGCTTATCTACGTTGAAAAAACCGTAGTTTTTGATTTTTTCCGTTCTTTTCATTAACGAAGTTCTACTCCGAGTTTGAATTTTAAATTGCCGAGTATCTTTTTCACGAAGCCGTCGAGTGTTTCGGGCGTGAACGCCTTTTCCACGTTTTGATCGGGCGTGAACGTGAGCGTGAATGCCATACTCTTTTTCCCTTCGGGCACTTGCCCGCCACGGTACACGTCGAAAAGCGTTGCTTTCGTTACGTATTTACACGAATGGAGCAAGACCTCCTCAATCTCCGCGCAGGTGAGTTTTTCATCGGCAAGCAGAGCAAGGTCGCGCTGAGTTGCGGGGAATTTGGGCAGATTTTTATAGCGGATACGATCGTCCATTTGCTTCTCGATCGCCGTTAAATCCAGCTCCGCAAGATATACTTTTTTATCAAGCCCAAGCGAAAGAGCGATAGCAGGATCGAGTTCACCGAGCTCTCCGACGGAATTTTTATCACAAATGATCTTCGCTGAAACCCCGGGGTGAAGATAGGTTTGTTCCGCGCGTTCAAAGCTGAAATCTAAATGGAACGCTTCCGCAATCCGTTCGATCGCGCCTTTCATATCAAAGAAATCGTTCTTACCACCCCAAATACCGAGCACGACGCGCTTTCTTTCTTCGGGCTGTTCGCCTGCCTGCGTATTTTTCGGCAAATATACGTTCGCCACCTCAAAAAGTCTGCCCTCGTCGTTGCCACGGCGGATATTCCGCACGGCGTTTTGGAGCATAGACGGCGCAAGGAAAGTACGCATAATCGAAAGCTCCTCACTAATCGGGTTCAAGATTTTCACCGCGTTTCTTTTAGCATCGTTTGCGGAAAGCTTCATAAGCTCGAAATCCTTGGGGGAATAGAACGAATAATTATAAGCTTCCGAAAAACCTTGCACGCGAAGCACGTTCTTGAGATGCAATTCACGCTTTTGCTCGTCCGTGAGCCCCCCGCCCGTTACGCTCGCTTTTTCCAAAAACGTCGGCGTAATATGCTCGTAGCCGTACATACGGATCACTTCTTCCGCAAGGTCGGGATAACCGTCAATATCGTCGCGATAACCCGGAATTTCTACGGTAAGCGAGTCGCCGTCGATTTCGGGTTTAAAATTCAAACGCGTTAAGATTGCCACAATTTCGCTTTCGGGCACGCGTATACCCAAAAGTGCGTTGATTTTCGCCACACTCGTCGTCATTTTCCGAGGCGTGAGATCAACTGCGCAAACGTCGCGGCGCATATCCGTTACCGTTCCGCAACCAAGCTCTTCAATCAAATGCAACGCACGCGCCATACCCCGTTCGTTCGTGTAAGCGTCTACGCCTTTTTCAAAACGCGAGGAAGAATCGGAGCTTTGCCCCAAGGCGCGTGAAGTTTTCCGCACGTTGTCGCGCGCAAATTTTGCCGATTCGAAAAATACGTTTTTCGTCGTGGGTTTGATTTCACTATTCAATCCGCCCATAATCCCCGCAAGCGCAACGGGCTTATTTCCGTCGCAAATTACGAGATTGTCGCAAGATAACGTAAATTCTTTCTCGTCGAGCGTGATGATCTTCTCGCCCTTTTTCGCTCTTCTAACGATAATCTTTCTTTCACCGATTTCGTCCGCGTCGAAAGCGTGCATAGGCTGTCCCATTTCAAGCAATACGAAATTCGTTATATCCACGACGGGAGAAATGGAACGGATACCCGACAGCGCAAGCCGTTTTCTCATCCACGCGGGCGTTTGCGCCTCCTTGATATTTTCCACGTAGTGTCCTACGTAGCGCGGGCAAAGCTCGGGCGCGGCAACCTCTACTTCAATAGGCTGGGCGTTCGTTTTTTGCGCCGTGAACGAATAATCGGGAGCTTTGAACGGCTTTTTCAAAACCGCGGCCACCTCTCTAGCAACACCTAAAATACATTGACAATCGGGGCGGTTCGCCGTGATCGAAATATCGAAAATCCAATCGTCGAGCCCAACGATTTTTCGAATATCCTCGCCCACGGGTGCGTCCTTGGCAAGATCGAGCAAGCCGTTGACCTCCGCGCCTGCGTAATAATCGTCGTTAATTCCGAGCTCTTCACCCGAACAAAGCATACCCAACGATTCCACGCCGCGAAGCTTACCCTTTTTGATCTTTTTAATCTCTTCGCCGTCCACCACCTGCGAGCCGTCGAGCGCGCAAGGCGTTTTCATACCCACGTATACGTTCGATGCGCCCGTAACGATTTGTAAATCTCTACCGTATTCTTCACCGCAATCCACGATACAAATCTGCATATGATCGCTATCGGGGTGGGGTGTTACCGATTTTACTTCGCCTACCACCACGCGGTTGATCTTTTCACCCAAATAGGAAAGTTCTTCCACTTCAAAACCGCAGGAAAACAGCTTTTCCGCAAGCTCCTGCGCCGTTATATCTATATCTACGTAATCTTTTAACCAACTGAAAGGTGCTTTCATTGTTTTTTTCTCCTTATTTATTTTCAAAACGAAGCAAGACGCAAGCAAGACAAGGCAAGCGCGGCTTCCCCGACGGGAGTTTACTCCCCCGTAAACGAGCAAGGGGAAACGCAAGCTTAACGAAGCATTGCGAAGCGGTTTCTTCGTTTAGTCTTCGAATTGCTCTAAAAATCTGGTGTCGTTCTCAAAAAGCGTTTTGATGTTATTGATGCCGTATTTGAGCATAGCGATACGCTCGATACCCATACCGAACGCAAAGCCTGTGTAAACGTCTGGATCAACGCCGCAATTTTCAAGTACGTGGCGATTGACCATACCCGCGCCGAGCACTTCTATCCAACCCGTACCCTTACAAAGCCGACAACCCTTGCCACCGCATTCCGAACAGCTCAAATCCACTTCCACGCTCGGTTCTGTGAACGGGAAATAAGAGGGGCGCAGACGTACCTTTGTGGACGATGTGAACATTTTACGTGCAAATTCGGCAAGCATACCCTGCAAATCGCAAAGCGTGATGCCTTTATCTACCACGAGCCCCTCCATTTGGTGGAACATAGGCGAATGGGTTGCGTCGTCGTCGGAGCGGAACACTCTACCTGGAGATAAAATCTTAATAGGCGGCGTATCCTTTTCCATAACGCGGATCTGTCCTGCCGAAGTCTGCGTGCGAAGAAGCAGGTTTTCCGCAAGATAGAAAGTGTCCTGCATATCCCGCGCAGGGTGATCCTTGGGGGTGTTGAGCGCAGTGAAATTATAATAATCCGTTTCAATCTCCGGTCCTTCAAACACTTTAAAGCCCATACCCGAAAAAATGTCGATCAGTTCGTTTTTAACGAGCGTGATCGGGTGCAGCGCTCCCGCCTTATAGCTTTTTCCCGGCATCGTTATATCCACGCGCTCGGAAGCGTATTTTTTCTGCATTTCCATTTCTCGAACAACGAGCGCGCGCGCCTCGAATTTTTCTTCGATGCTTTGCTTAAATTCGTTTACGATCTTCCCAAACGCAGGGCGATCCTCTTTGACAAGATCTTTCATACCGCTCATAATACCTTTGAGCGCCGTTTGAAATTTGACTTTCAATTCGTAAAGTCCTCTGCCCGTTTCCGTTTGCGCCATTGCTGTTTCCGTTTCAAGGCGTAACGCTTCGATTTTTTCTTTCATTCCGTTTTTCTCCTTTTCTATTGAATAACGCCCTGCGCGCTTTTTTCAAAGCGCGCAGGGCGAAATATGCTTCCGCTGTACCACCTGCATTCGCGCGGTTTTCCGCGCCTCGTTCGCGCAATCACGCCGCGCAACGCGTTTCCCCCTACTACTATTTCAAGGGAACGGCTCCAAAGTGAAAGGGTTTATTTTCTCTCTCCGCGCGCCTTTCAGCCTATGGGCGCGCTCTCTTTGGGAAAGTCGTTTGAAAAAACCCGCTTTTTCCTTGCCTTTATATTCAATCTTTATTATTATAGCCCGATCCTAAAAAAATGTCAACCGATTTTATTTGTTTTTCAACAAATCGCGAATTTCTTCCAAAAGACGGGTGTTTGCCGTGGCTTTCGCCTCTGCCGCCGCAGCCTCCGCCGCCGCCTTTTCCGCAGCGATGCGCGCTTCTTCTGCCTGTTTTGCTTTGATCTCTTCTTTGCGTTGCTCTAAAATAACGCGCGCTTCCTTTTTGGACACCTTTTGCTCTCTGCGGATTTTTGCAATTTCTTTCTTATCCGTCATTTCCAAACCCTCGCGCATTTTTTCCTGCGCCTCGGAAATACGGTTAAACATTTTTACAATCGAAAACAGCACGAACGCAATGATGAAGAAATTGATGATCGCACTGATAAACGCACCCCAGTCGATATAAATGGAATCGGCAAGCACGAGCGCACCCGCTTCGTCGTAGGCAGGGGAAAGTATTGTGATCGCACCCTTTAAGCCTTCTTTCCCTAAAATGAGCGCAAGCAGCCAGTTGATCAAGGGCTTTAAAATGTTGTTAGAAAGTCCGTTGACGATCGCCGTGAACGCACCGCCAACGATAACGCCGACTGCCATATCGAGCACGTTACCGCGCGTGATAAACTTCTTAAATTCTTCAAAGAATTTTTTTATTTTTCCAATTTTCTTTTCCATAAAAAGTATTTCCTTTGTTTTTTTCTTTTATTATAACACAAACCCCAAAAGCTTGTCAAATGAAAATTGTTAAAATAATTCATCTTTTAACAACGTATATTCTTGACACCCACCCCCCAATGTGATATAATAATGAAGATATGTGGTTAAATTTACCACATAAATTTATTTATTTATTCATAGACAATGGAGGTAGCTATGATCAAGAAAATTATCTTACTCGTTCTTTCGTTCAGCTTTTCCGTAACGTCCGTCGTTTACGGGACTGTAACGAAAGCAGATCCCGTATCGTCCGGTACGGGCGCAGGCACTTCCGTAAAGATCGCGGATACGTCGGCTTTGAGCAACGTTATGTCTCAAATTCCCTCGTTCGACGATTACACGGGAGAACAAACCATTCGGGAAAAATACCCCGATTTCAAACCTTTCACAATGATTGAAACGGGCTACGGCGAAGAAAGAAAGCAAAGCGCCGACTCCCGCGAGATCGTTGAAAACGACGAAACGAAATATATTCCTTTGATTCACGAAAACGCCGTGCGTAAAAACCACAGCCTTTCCATTTCGTTCACGGAAGAAGCGGTATATTATCATTCCGTCGGTTCGCTCACTACCACGAACGTCTATTACGAGCTTAAAACGGGAGATTCCCCCGATAAGGATTACGAATATCGAGAGTTTTTAGACGCGACACGCAGCACCACTAATTTCGACGCGGAAATTTATCATTCCAAAAACGAAACGCTGATCAAATACAATAAGTGGGAAATTATTGAGGAAGTTTCCGATACGCTTAATCAATACGAAAGCCCTATCTTCAAAGCCGCGCCCGAAAAAGTGCTTACGGACGAGGACGAGATTATGGAAGCGGAAATGGCGGCAAAAGCGCAAAAAATGCGTGAGGACAACTACGGCACGTGGCTTAAATTGGAAATTTACAGTGAAGAGGAGCTTGCGGAAAAATATAGCAATCCCCCTTCCGAAGAAAACACCGAAGCGTATATGGATTATATGCTCGATTATATGGTTGACGAGATATGCTCGCAAATCTCTATTCAGGAAAGAGATAGTATCGTAACGGCAAACACGTCTAACTGTATCTACCTTGGAAAACTTGCATCTTTTATCACGAGTGAAGATGAAAACGTGAATTTCAAAAAGGAGGGCAATCAATACGATTTAGTGCTCGGCAAGCAAGTACAAACGGGCGTAAACGAGGACGGCTCTGCTCGCTACGAATATAAGGAAGTCGATAAAGAAGCTTATATCGCTACCGTTTTCGGCAATATTTATAACGGCGAGGGATATTCTACGAACGCGCAATTCTCTTACGTAGTCGGTTCCGACGTAGCCGTTGTTGATCAAAACGCATCTTGGGGCACTTCCGGAAGTGGCACAAACCGTAGACAATATCAAATGGATACGATCACCCATTTCTTGGCGCTCGACAACACCGTGGCGTCCCTTGAAAAAGGCGCAAAAGTGAAAACGATCTCCCAAGCTTTCGGCAACGGTCTTCGTGAAATGGTTCTTACTTTAATGGGCGGGGAGGAAAACTAAAATGGCAAAGAAAAAAGTAGCCGTTACGGCAGAAAAAGTAGTTGATAAAAAAGTAAATCTCGTTAGCCTTGCAATCGCGGTCGTTTTGTTCGCCGTGGCGGCGTTCGGTTATAGCACCACCCTTAGCCCCGAGCTTGCAATTCTCGGCATTCCGTTCTCGATCTCCGCAGACCAAATCTCGGAAATGTTCGCAGGTTACCTTTTCGTAAGAGACGTGATCGGGTTTATTCTCGTGCTCGTTTGCGCAATTTTGCAGCTTATTGCGCTCATTAAATTGATCGTGCAATTTTGTAAATTGTTCGGCTTCTTGGGCAAGAAAGACGTGGAAGTGATGAAGAAAAAGCTTGCAAACTATGCAAAAGCCGTGTTTGGCACGATCGGTTTAGAGCTTACGATTTTGATTATCGCTTCCTACGATAACGGCGTACTCTCCGGAGGCGCTTCGACGCTTATGATCCTTACGGGCGTGTTGTTCTTCGCTCTCTACGGGCTTACCCGTTATTATCGCTGGTTCGTTTTGGAAAAGCGTTATTGGCTCGATTGCCTTTTCGAGGGCTTGAAAGACGCACTCTTTATCGCCTGTCCCATCTTCCTGCTTTGCTTGATCGACGGTAGATTTTTGGGTACGTTCGGCGATTTGTTATTCACAATGTACGGCAATATGACCTCCGAATTTATCACTGCGACGGCAGTTTCCGGCATTATAAACGGCGCGGCAAGCATTATCTATATGTTTATCACGCTCGCGCTTATGAGAAAGACGCTTAAGCTTATGCCGTTCAACAACTATAAGAAATCGGCTTACGATACGAAAGGCAGATATATCGCCCTGTTCGTGATCGCCGTCCTCTTTGCAGCATCTTCGGCAGTCACGTCCGCCGTAAATAGCGACGGCATTAACGGCAACGCAATCGTTCCCGCATTGATTCCTGCTCTGCTTACTACCCTGCCCTATCTCTTTGCTATGGTTGGCATTTGCATTGGTAGCAGTATTAACGAAAAGGAAACGGCAAAGGTTGAATACGTCGAAGTAGACGAAGAGGAAGCGGAAGCTCCCGCAGAAGAAGCGGAAACGCCTGTTGAAGTCGCTGCGACGGAAGAATAAAAATTTTTCTTGATCTATAAAAAATACTTGTTGCTTTCACTGCAACAAGTATTTTTTTATTCTTCTCCGTTTTCGATCGCCGAACCGCGCATAAGATCGCGCAAGAACAGCATATCTTCGCCGACCTCTTTCATAAGCCGAAGAAGCTCTCCCTGCGTCTCCTTGCGCTGGGCTTGCGCTAATGCGTGAACGTATTCTACGAGCAGTATTTTTTCTGCGTAGAACGCGTCCTTTACGCTATCATATTCGTTGAGCGTAATCTCCCGTTTTTCCAGCTTCATTCTTCTTCCTCCTCACTTTCCTCGCCCGCTTCGTTTCTGCGCTTTTCCGCTTTTTTCGTCTTTCCCACGGCAAGGCTTTGAAGCGTCGTTTTCCGCTTTGCGTGGCGGTTTGCAATCGTTTCCATATCCTCGGCAAGCGCGGCGTCCGTGAGCAAACGTGAATAAATTTTCGTCTTTTTCTCTACGAGGTCTTCTATCCCCGCGAGGCGTTCTATCGCGTTACGTTCTTTGTCTTGCATAAAAAATAATCCCCTTTCTTTTTCCATAGCTTGGGAAAGAAAAGGGATTTTTATACGTTTTCTCATTTCGTTTTTTTATAATAATCGCAAACGTGAGAAAGGCTACAATGCTCGCAATCGGGCTTTTGCGCGCGGCATACCTTTCGACCGTGCCAGATCAGCCAATGGTGCGCGCTCGACCAATCCTTTTTAGGGATCGCTTTATTCAAGCCCGCCTCCACTTTCTGCGGCGTATTGCCCGGGGCAAGCCCCAAACGATTACTCACACGAAACACGTGCGTATCTACCGCGATCGCGTCGCCGCCGAACGCCACCGAATATACGACGTTTGCCGTCTTTTTCCCCACCCCCGCAAGCGACGTGAGCTCTTCGACAGTCCTTGGTACTTCCCCTCCAAAACGCTCGATAATATCGCGCGAAGCGGAAAGGATATGCGCCGCTTTCATTCGGTAAAAGCCGCAAGAAAAAATATATTTTTCTAGCTCCGCTTGCGAAAGTGAAAGCATTGCCTCGGGCGTGGAATACTTCTCGAAAAGCGCCGCCGTTACCTTATTTACCCGCTCGTCCGTGCATTGCGCCGATAAGATGACGGCGATAAGAAGCTCGTAAGGCGTTCTATAATGCAAAGCGGGTTTCGCGCCCTTATACAAGCTTTCAAGCTCGGCAAGCGCCGTTTTCTTATCTACTCGTTTCATATTTACAGTATAGCACAAAACCGCGCAAAACGCAAGCCTCCGCACCACCTCCTTTAAGAAAATATCCCTTTTATTTATATCTATACGGCGTAACGGTCATTCTGCCGTTGACGAAATCCGTTTTATAAAAGCCTTTGAACGTAGCGTATCTACCTATTTTAAGCACCGCTTGCGCCCGAATAAAATAACGCGCGTCGAAACGCACGCAAAGTCCGCAACCGATCTTCGCTTCCTTGGGCGTGGGAACGGTCGTCGCCGCCACGCCGTAGCTTGCCAGTCGTTGCGCATAATCCAAGCTATGGGCGCGGGAGCGGAACACCGCTAAAATCATCATAAGTCATATGCTCCTTGTTTTCGGAATACTATATTTTATGTATATCCTTAAAAAAGAGGTGCATTGATGATCTATTTTGATAACGCCGCGTCGGGCGGCAGAAAACCCGACTGCGTTCAATCCGCCGTCTGCTCCGCCATCAAGGTTTGCGCCAACCCCGGACGTAGCGGACACAAGCTTGCGCTCGCTTGCGCCCTTGCCGTACAAGATACGCGCAAAGCCTTAAACGACTTTTTAGGCGGCTACGGCTTCGATCGCGTCGCATTTACCAAAAATTGCACGGAGGCTCTGAATATCGCGTTATTCGGGGTATTAAAAAAGGGCGATCACGTCGTAACCACCCCTATGGAGCACAATTCCGTACTTCGCCCGCTCGAAGCGTTAAAGCGCGCAGGCGTGATCACCTATGATGTTTGCCCGATTTCCGAAAGCGGAAACGTTACGCCACAAGCGATCGCCGCACTCGTAAAATCCAACACACGGCTCGTCGCCGTTACTACCGCCTCCAACGTTACGGGCGCGAAGCCGCCGTTAAAAAATATTCGCGCGGCGATCCCGAAATCGGTGCTTTTCTTATGCGACGGCGCGCAAGGTGGCGGGCATTTTTCGATTGATATGCGGGGGGCAGGCATTGATCTATTAACGCTCGCGGGGCATAAAGGCTTAATGGCAATCCAAGGAAGCGGCGCGCTTTTGTTTTCCGATCGGGTTAATCCTAAGCCTCTGCTTTGGGGCGGCACAGGCTCGGTTAGCGTAGAGCTCGATATGCCCGATTTTTACCCTGACGCCTTGGAAGCGGGCACGGTTTCCTACCCCGCTATCCTTTCCCTTTTAGAGGGCGTGCGGTATCTTACTACGCAACTTTCTTACATACAAGAGCGAACGCTTACACTCACGGCGTATTTGATCGAACGGTTAGGTAAAATGCGGGAATACCGTTTATTTTCCGTTCCGAACGAAAGCGGGATCGTCGCGTTTTCACACGCGCGTTTACAATCGGAATATATCGCGGGCGCGCTATCCTCGCGCTTTGATATTGCCGTACGCGGCGGCTTACATTGCGCGCCGCTTATGCACCAAGCACTCGGCACGCTCGATAACGGGCTTGTGCGCGTTTCCTTTTCTCATTTCAACGACGAGGCGGAAATCGACGAGCTTTTATCCGCGCTTGAAATTTTGGCAAACGAGCCGTTAGATTTGCTTTAATTTCTCCACGATCGCGCGTAATTTTTTTCGTTGCACACTATCAAGCATAGGCGA
Organism: Clostridia bacterium; assembly: GCA_017623605.1. Classification (GTDB taxonomy): domain Bacteria; phylum Bacillota; class Clostridia; order Christensenellales; family Borkfalkiaceae; genus Scatosoma. The sequence goes on from JAGAOR010000012.1 coordinate 40,487, forward strand.
AAACGTTTGATAAAAATTTTCGATTTCCTCGTTGGAAAGCGTGCCCGCACGCTTACTTTTCTCCGCTTCGGCTAAAATACTTTTTAGCATATCCGCGTTGCTTTTACCGTGATACGCCGAAGCGATTTGCTTTGTAAGATCCTCCGCAGACGCGGCTTCTTCCTGTTTGGGTTGGTTTGCATAGTCTTTAAAGCTTTTCATTGTTACCTCCACGGTATTATGATATTCAGGTAGGCAATTTTTGGACACAACGCGTATAATACAATATGGAAATTTTAATGCTGGTGCTTCTATATTATCTTTCACAGAACCCCGATTTTCCCGAAAGCGTGAAGCCGCTTATGGGGCAATTAAAAAATTCCGAGCAAATGCTTGGCTTTTTAAACGATCTCTCTCGCTTCACGCAAACGTTCAGCGCATTCCAAAATTTTGCGCCTAAAAAGCAAGCGGAGCAATCGGGTAAATCTGAAAAACCCGATAAATCAGATAAATCAGATCAAGCGGATCAATCGGGAAAGACGGAACAAAGGCAAACGGACGAAAAAAAAGAACCGCAATCCCCCACTTCGGGAATTGCGGACGCGTTTATTCAAGAAATGCTCGAAAGCTATTTAAAAAAGCGTTAGTCTTTTCAGAATGCGTTAAACGATCGAAAAACCGCCGTTTACGGGTAAATCAATCCCCGTGATATATTCGTTTTCTTCCAAAAACACCACCGCACGCGCTATATCGTCCGTTGCTCCGATACGACCAAGCGGAATTTCTTCTTGGAGCTCGCGCATATCTTCCCCCGAAAAATGCGCGTTCATTTGCGTTGCAATCACACCGGGGGAAAGCGCGTTTACCCGCACGCCCGAATAGCCAAGCTCTTTTGCAAGCGCTTTAGTAAAGCCGAGAAGTGCCGCCTTGGATGCCGAATATACGCTTTCGCAGCTCCCGCCTACCTCACCCCAAACGGAGGAAATATTCACGATCAAGCCGCTTTTTTGCGCAATCATAAGCTTTGCTGCTTCGCGGGCGCATAAAAACGCGCCGCCCATATTCACGGCGAACACTCGCTCAAATTCCGCAAACGAAACGTCCTGGATTTGTTTGATCAGCGAAACGCCCGCGTTGTTCACGAGCACGTCGAGCCTATCCAAGCGGGAAAACAAGGAAAGCACGTCCCCCTCCTTGGAAACGTCGGCTCGGTAAACCTCCAAGCCCGCCTCCTTGGCAAGAAGCGCGCTGTGCTCATCCTTTGAATAGGTAACGCATACACGGTAATTTTTAGCTTGGAAAGCTTTTGCAACCGAAAGCCCAATTCCACGCACGCCACCTGTGATCAATACCGTTTTTTTCATTTCAACGCATACCTGCCCTATTCGTTTTATTCACTCGCCGTAAGCCTCACGATCTCTTGCGCAATTTCAAGCGGCGTTTTGCCGTCTACGTCTACTATGTAATCGGCAACGTGCTCGTACACGGGCGTGCGTTCTTTGAGTAGTCTTGAAAGCCGATCGCTAATACTTTCCGTGGAAGCTTGCAAAAGCGGACGCGTACCGTCTAAAACCAACCGTTGATTGAGTGTTTCGAGCGAGGCACGCAAAAACACGATCTTGCCGTTTTTTTGGAGCGTTACGTTATTCTCGTTTTTAAGCACGAGTCCACCGCCCGTCGAAATTACGAGATTATCCTGCTCTGCAAGCTCTTTTACAACGTCCGTTTCTAATTTACGGAAATGCGGTTCGCCGTAATATTCGAATATATCGGAAATTTTACCGTGGCGATCGGAGATCACACCGTCGGTATCGTACCACCTACGCCCCGTAAGCTCGGCGATCTTGATCCCGATCGTCGATTTCCCCGCGCCCATCATACCGCATAAAACCAGATTCATATATCCACCTACCTTTTAAGCGTTCCAACCTTTTAAGCCTACGAGCGCGGCAATATAGCTATTTGCGCCAAACCCGCATACTACGCCCTTGCAAACTTCGGAAAGTACGCTTTTATGGCGAAACTCCTCCCGCGCGTGCACGTTAGACATATGCACCTCAGCAACGGGTATATCAATCGCCGCGATCGCGTCGCGAAGCGCATAGCTATAATGAGTGAACGCGCCCGCATTAAATAAAATTCCCTCGCAGGTCTTGTTCAAATACGCCTCGTGCAGCTTATTCACGAGCTCGCCCTCGATATTACTTTGATAAAATTCCACTTCGTCGCCGTTTGCCTTACAAAACGCCGCGATCTTGGCGTTAATTTCGTCAAGCGTCGCCGTGCCGTAAACACCCTTTTCGCGTTTTCCCGTGAGGTTAAGATTGACTCCGTTCATCACTAAAAATTTCATAACCGTTATTCCTCCGTCGTAGATTGTAAATATTTTTCATATAACGTTTTCGCTTCCGCTTCGTTTGGCTCTCGCCCCAAAAACAGACAATCGGCAAAATATCCTTGATAAAAGAGCATAGAAGCTCCGTTAAGCGTTTTTAAGCCCTGCTCCTTGGCGAGGCGTAAAAATTCCGATTCTTTGGGTACGTAGATGAGATCAACCGCCGCGCTTGCCCCCGCAAACGCTTTTTCCGTTACGGGAGAACGTCCCTCCGTGTCGTGCATACCAACCCCTGTGCAATTCACGAGCAAATCGTAGCCGCCCGCTTCGGGATCGATCGTCGCTTCCACACCGAGCTGCTCGCAAACTTCTTTCAGCTCCTCGCGGTTTCTGCGATACATAGAAACGCGCGCGCCCGCGTTTTTGAGCGCGACCGCCGAGCTTCTACCCGAACCGCCAGCCCCCAGAACGAGTACCGATTTCCCTTTCACCGAAAACCCCGCCGTGGATAGCATCAACAAAAAGCCCGCGCCGTCGGTGTTATACCCCTGCTTCGTAGGCGAAATCACCGTATTCACTGCACCGCAAGCGATCGCTTCGCCCTGTATGCCGTCCAAATATTCGAACACGTCCCGTTTATAAGGAATGGTTACGTTAAACGCGTCGAAGTCGCCGATTAACCGGCGAAGCACGCTATCAAGCTCTGCGTACGTTATCGAAAAGTTTTCGTAATCGCACGCCACGCCCATTTGTTCTAAAATAAATTTGTGTATGCGCCCGCTCGGAGATTTGGAAACGTCCTTTCCGATCAAGCCAAGGCGTAATTTTTTTACGTTCATTCCATACCTGCCCTGCTTATAAGCCTAATTTTTCAAAGAAATCGGGAAAAGAGATCGCACAACATTCGGGGCGGTAAATCTCTCCGCCTTTTTCCGTTGCAATCAAGCCCACCGCCGCCGTCATGGCAATGCGGTGATCCAGATAACTGTCCACGTTCCCACCGACGAGCTTTTTCTTGCCACGAATGACAAACCCATCGGGAAGTTCCTCACAATCTCCGCCGATATTTCGAATGAGCTCTGCCGTCGTTTTAATACGGTCGCTCTCTTTCACACGCAATTCTCTCGCGCCCGTGATACGGCTTTCGCCCTCCGCGAACGCGCAACAAAGCGCAACGAGCGGCAATTCGTCGATCATAGCAGGCACGTCCTCCGCCGTAAGCGTGATCGCTTGCATATGCGATTTTTCAACGAGTATATCCGCCGTTTCTTCGCCACCTGAAATCCGTTTATTCAGCAAGGAATATTTCACGCCCAACCGATCAAACGCCGTTAAAATGCCCGTGCGCGTAGGATTGATTCCTACGTTTTTACAAAGCGTTTTGCCTTTGAGTGCCCCAAGCGCCATAAAATACGCCGCCGAGGAAATATCTGCCGGCACGCAAACGTCTACCGCTTTGAGTGCGCTTCGCTTTACCTGTACCGCATTCCCCGATACTTGAATATCCGCGCCCATTGCTGCGAGCATACGCTCCGTGTGATCGCGCGATTTGACGGGCTCGGAAACGATCGTTTCACCGCTCGCCGAAATCCCCGCAAGAAGCACCGCGCTTTTCACCTGCGCCGAAGCTATTTTAAGCTCCACCCTCGCGCCGCAAAGTTCGCGCGGGGATACGTATACGGGCCCGTGCCCTTCCGTCGTTTTAATATCCGCGCCTAAAAGCGCAAGCGGCTCGGCAACGCGGCTCATAGGTCTTGCCGACAACGATTCGTCGCCGTATAACGTCGCATCAATCCCTTTCCCTGCCGCAAAGCCCGTCAACAGCCGAATAGTCGTGCCTGAATTGCCACAATTCAGCTCTCTACCGCGGCGGAAGTGGGGCGTGCCGCTTACGCGAAGCGTCGTGCCATCTACGTCGATTTTCGCGCCCAGCGAACGCATACAACGGCACGTAGATAAACAATCCTCACCCATAAGCGCGTTCGTGATCGTCGCTTCGCCTTGCGCACCGCCGTTAAGCATAATCGCGCGGTGCGTAATTGATTTATCTCCAGGCAACTCAAATTCGCCCTCAAAGCTCGCCCTCGATGTTATTGATCGCATACCTGCCCCTCCCGTTTCCAATCTACAACCGCTTTTTCCAAAGCCGCGCAATATTCTTCAAACGGCAAGGATAATACCGTCCATTCGTTCTTTGCTTTTGCTACCGACGTAACGATTTTATCATCGTCGGCGTTCTTTTTATCCGATTTCGCCTTTTGTGCGCAAGCGCGTATATCCGAAAAATCAAGCAAGGAAAGAGGCTCTACCTTTAACGCGCGCTTTAAAATTTTAAGCAACCGTTCGCCGTATTCCCTTTCACAAACGCCCGCCGCAATCGCCATTTTCGTTTCCAGCCACGTACCGTACAATACACATTCGCCGTGAGAAAGTCCGCTCGTAAGCTCGATCGCGTGCCCCGTCGTGTGTCCGACGTTGAGCGATTTTCGCTCGCCGCTTTCCTTTTCATCCCGTTCAACCACCCGCGCTTTATGCTCGATACAAGCCGCAATTAGATCGACAAGCCCGTCAAAGCCTTTTTCCAACCGATCGAATATTTCACCGTTTAACGCCGCGTATTTCACGATTTCGCCCAATCCACACTTCATCTCGCGCGGAGGCAGAGTATTTAAAAACGTTGGATCGACGAGTACCTCTTGCGGTTGGTAAAATGCCCCGACGATATTCTTCATTCCGCCAAGATCAATCGCCGTTTTGCCGCCCACGCTACTATCCACCTGCGCAAGCAACGTCGTGGGGATCTGTACGCAGGAAATTCCACGCATATACAATGCCGCGGCAAGCCCGCCTATATCGCCGATTACACCGCCACCCACGGCAAACAAACGCGAGGAGCGATGCAAGCCCGCCACCGACATTTTTTCTAAAATAGCTTGCAGGGAAGCGAAATTTTTATTTTCCTCGCCCGCAGGCAATACAAAAATCTCCGCGCTCTTAAAATACTTCGCAAAGAAATCGCCGTATAACGCGTATACGTTGCTATCCGTTACAACGAAATTTTTCTGTCCGCTCGTCAAAACGGGCAAACGCGATTCTATCACGTTCTTACCGATATAAATTTTACTCGCCGTGCTTGGCGTATTCAAAGAAATTACTTGCATTTTCGCTCCGTTTCAGGGTAATTTTTTATACCGCTCCAACACTTCCCCGATCGTATCGCCGCCAAGTCTTTTATCAATCGCGTCCGAAAGTACCTGCGCCACGACCGCCTCTGCGATAATTTCCAAGGCAATAATCGCGCACACGTCGCTCCGTTCCGAAGCTGCCGTCGCTTGTTCTTTCGTAATATAATCGACCGTTTTTAAGCCTTTCATAAGCGTAGGAATAGGCTTCATTGCCACGGAAATCACGATTTCCTCACCGTTGGACATACCTCCTTCGATTCCGCCTGCTCGGTTGGTTTCGCGGTAATAGCCCTGCTTTTCGTTATAGAAAATTTCGTCGTGAACGTCCTTACCGCTCACTTGCCCCACGGAAAACCCCGCGCCGATCTCAACGCCTTTCACCGCTTGAATACTCATAAGCCCCTGCGCAAGCTTCCCGTCCAGCTTTTCCGCATACGTCATCACGTTGCCGAATCCGCTCTTTAAGCCTTTCACGCGGATCTCTACCACACCGCCCGCCGTGTCGCCGTCCTTTTTCAAGGCGTCGATCTTTTCTTTCGCGCGCGCCGCCGCAAGCTCGTCCAACATACCCGTATCCGTTTCTTTGGAATGTAAAAGTTCGTTAAACGCATACCTGCCCTGATCTTTTACGCCGCAGATCTCTTTCACGTACCCTGCAATTTCCACGCCAAGCGCGGACAAATATTGCTTATACACGCCTCCTGCCGCTACGCGGATCGCCGTTTCACGGGCAGAAGCGCGCTCCAAGATATTCCGCGCGTCCATTTGCCCAAATTTCAAAACGCCCGCAAGGTCTGCGTGTCCCGGACGAACTTTCGTCAGGCTTTTTGCTTGCATCACGCTTTCATCGCAAGCCTCGCTTGACATACAAGTCTCCCAATTTTGAAAGTCTTTATTATAAATACAAAGTGTGAGCGGACTTCCAAGCGTTTCGCCGTTTCGAACGCCCGTTAAAATTTCCGCCCTGTCGCGTTCGATCTTTTGGCGACCGCCACGACCGTAGCCACTTTGCCGAAGCGCAAGCTCTGCGTTAATTTTTTCTATATCAATCTTTAAATGCGCGGGCAAGCCCTCTATGATCGCCACGAGTGCTTTGCCGTGCGATTCTCCCGCCGTCGTTAATTTCATACCTTTCTCCTTTCATCAATTCCCTGCGGAGAACACGAATTCCCCGCCTGCAAAATCCACCGTTACGCGCTGTCCACCACGTACTCTGCCCAGCAAAATCTCTTCCGAAAGCCGATCTTCAATGCGACGCTGAACTACTCGTTTTAATGGTCTTGCTCCGTATTGCGGATCGTAACCTTCTTTCACGAGTGCTTTGAGCGCATTTTCCGACACGGTGAGGGTAATGCCCCGTTGCTCCGCCAAGCGTTTAGCAAGCGACGAAACGATTTTCCCGCCGATCCGCGCAAGATCCGCCTCCGTCAAGCGATGGAATACGATCACGTCGTCCATACGGTTCAAAAATTCGGGTTTGAATTTCTCTTTCAAGGCTTTGGTGATATTCTCTTTCATCGCCTCGTATTGCCTTGCGCCCGTTTCTTCGCCGCCGCGCTTATCGTCCTCGCCCGTGCCAAAGCCGTAAACGCCCGTCTTTTCCGTTTGCGCTACCGCTGCACCGACGTTGGAGGTAAGAATGATCACCGCGTTTTTAAAGCTTACCGTTCTACCCTTACTATCCGTCAAACGCCCGTCGTCGAGGATTTGTAGTAATAAATTAAACACGTCGGGGTGCGCCTTTTCGATCTCGTCGAAAAGTACTACGCTATACGGCTTGGTGCGCACCTTATCGGTGAGCTGTCCCGTTTGCATATCCTCGTAACCGACGTAGCCCGGGGGCGCGCCGATTAGCTTGGACACCGACTGCTTTTCCATATATTCGCTCATATCGAGGCGTATCATTTGCTCTTCTGAACCGAACATAGCCTCGGCAAGTGCCTTGCAAAGGTCGGTTTTACCCACGCCCGTAGGACCGACGAAAATAAACGAACCGATCGGTTTGGACGGATCTTTTAAGCCCGCTCTAGCGCGACGAATGGCTTTTGCTACCGCGCTAACCGCTTCGTTTTGCCCGATAATTCGCTTATGCAGATCGTCCTCTAAACGCATAAGCTTTTCGCCCTCTTCCTGTGTGATTTTGGTAAGCGGAATTTTCATTCTTGCACTCACGATTGCCGCTACCTGCTCGCCACCGATTGCCGATCTGCCGTCTGCAAGTATGAGCGGAGCTTGCGCCCGTTTTAACGCAAGAAGCTTTTCCTGTGCCCGTTTCCCGCTTTCAAACGCCGCCGTTGCAAGCGCGTATTCTCCGCGCCGCTCGCGAAGCTTTCGTTCCGTTTCACAGTCCGCTATCTCTTTTTCAAGCTCTCGAAGTTCCGCGCCGCCGTCCTCTAAAATACGCACCCTCGCCGCCGCTTCGTCGATTAAATCAATCGCCTTATCCGGCAAAAACCGATCGGTGATATACCGCGAGGAAAGCTTAACCGCCGCCTCGATCGCCTCGTCCGTGATCGCAATGCCGTGGTGCGCTTCGTATTTTTTGCGCAAGCCTTTCAGGATAGAAATCGCGTCCGCCTCCGACGGTTCTTCCACGTGCACGGGAGTAAATCTACGCTCCAACGCGCTGTCCTTTTCGATATATTTACGGTATTCCTCGATTGTCGTCGCGCCAACGACTTGCAGATCGCCGCGCGCAAGCATAGGCTTTAAAATGTTTGCCGCGTCCATACCGTTATCCGACGACGAGCCCGCGCCCACGATCGTGTGGATCTCGTCGATAAACAAAACTACGTCGCCGTCTTCCATAACCGCGCCCATAAGATCTTTCAGGCGCTCTTCAAAATCCCCGCGATAACGCGCGCCCGCAAGCATACCGGGCAAATCAACGGAAAACACCGTTTTATTAAACAATTGTTCAGGCACGTCGCCATCGACGATCATTTGCGAAAGTCCCTCGACGATCGCACTTTTCCCCACGCCCGGTTCACCGATCAATACGGGGTTATTTTTCATACGCCGTGAAAGCACTTGCACGACCTTTTCTATTTCCTTTCTGCGCCCGATCACGGGATCAATCTTTCCCCGCCGCGCACGCTCCGTCATATCCGTGCCGTACGCCGCGAGCTTCTCCATCGCCGCGCTCTTTTTCGGCTCTGCGGAAAACGCGTTGCCGCGCTCTAACGTCGTCGAGCGTTTCTCCGTGGGTTTCTCCCCGCTCTTCTCTGCCGTCGCATTTCCTGAATATTCTTGCTTGAAAGGATCGGTATGAGAAGTTTCCTCGTCCAAATCTCCGAACGCTTGCTTATGTTTGAGCGCAATGAGCGCGGTTTTCGTCTTTTCTTTGAGGACTTGCACGTCCACAAACCGTTTCAAAAGAGCTACGGCAAAACAATCCTCCGTTTCCAAAATCGCGTATAGCATATGCGCCGTGCCTGCCTGCGTTTCCGTTTCTTCGGATAAAAGCACCGCCCGATCGTACATTTTCTGCGTACGAGGCGTTAAGCCGTCGTAGCCCGATTTTTTATCCAGCTTCTTAAAGAAAATTTCCCCATATTCGCTCGCCGTTACGCCCTCTTGGGTTAAAATACCGTACGCGCTACATTCAGGCAAGCACAAAAATGCATAGATAAAATGCTCGCTACCTACGTATCGAGTTTCCTGCTCCGCGCTGATCTCGTTCGCCATTTTCAACGCTTTTCTGAAATTTTCCGAAGCTCTCGTTAAAGGATACATACGCCTTTTCCTTTTTTTAATCTATTCTTACTACAAGCTCTGGCAATACACTTTGCGCAATTTCCGCGCGCGCAAGATCACATTCGTATTCACTCGCGCCACGAAGTCCGTTTTCCAAACGAAAGGATGCAGGGCGCATATTCGCGGTAAAATCGTTGAGATCTTGCACGTTCCGCGCCTTGAAAAAGCCAAGTGCCACGCCGAGCTTGATCTTTACCATACCCGCCGTCAGTTCTTTGAGCGGCAACACGGCGCAATTCGTAAGCGTACCGAACGCCCGCAAACATTCGTCGCGCAACGCAATTTTATCCGTTTTGAGCATCTGTTCTCGCGCGCGTATTTCCAAATCGCAAAGCGTCATCGTCATACGCACCATTTGATCTAAAATTTCGCTCTCCGATTGCCCAAGCGTTCGTTCGTTGCTTACCTGGTAGCTATATCCCTCTGCCGCCGTACCCTCGCCGAACACGCCACGCACGGTCAAGCCGCCTGCTTTGAGAGTAGGCAAAAAGCTTTTTAACTCGTTACTTTTAGCAAGCCCTGGCAAAAACATCATCACCGAAGCACGCATACCCGTTCCAAGATTACTCGGACACGCCGTTAAATAGCCGAGCCTTTGATCGTAAGCAAAATCGAGCTTCTCGCCAAGCGATTCGTCGATCGCGCTAATATGCTCGTACGCCTTATACAAATCAAAACCCTTATAAATATACTGCTCGCGCAAATGGTCCTCTTCGTTTACCATAATCGAGGTGGAACGATCGAAGGATAAAAACGCCGCCGCAAGCCCTTTTTTTCGAATGAGCGCAGGGCTAATCAAATGTTGTTCTTGAAGCAAGGTCGCTTCCTCTCGCGTGATTTTGCCAATGTCGTGTTTTTCAAAATCGTCGAGCTCCTTTAAGCCGTTTTCAATCAAAAACACGATCTCCCCCGCAAGCTTTTCGTCCAGCTTTTCAGGGAATGGGTACGCGGCAAGATTTCGCGCCAAACGAATACGCGTCGAGGTTACGGTTGTTTGAATGAATGCGGGCGCTTGCGCCATACGTAATCCTCCTCTTCTATCCCCTCTTGCAACGCGGAAAGCCGCTCCGTGTACGCGCGCGCCGCCTTAAAATCCTTTTCAGCGTTAAGCATTCCTACGATCGTTTTTAATTCCGAAGCTCTTCGGGCGCGCTTTTCGTATTCGCCGCCTTGCGGACTTTTTCCGCAATGCACCGCCCCACCCTGCATTTTGACGATCACGGGAGAGAGTGTCGCCGCAAACACCTCGTAGCATTTCGCGCAACCGACGAGATTACGCTTTTTCAGCTCCTCCGCGCTCGTGCCGCAATAGGGGCAACGATCGGGCGTAGCGTTCGCTCCGTCCGTTTCTGCGGTGATAAAAAGTCGGTGATAACATTCAAGGCAAAAATACCCGATAGTCTTTTTGCCTTTTTTGATCTCCTCGTACGTTTTCGTCGCTTGATTTTTCTTACAATGCCCACACAGCATACGGTTCTCCCCTAAACCTGTTTTTTCCGTTTAAAAAGCGATCGAAAAAACGCCCAAAAAATTTCAAGAATTTGCAACGGTATCCCGATCAGGAACAAAAAACCCAAGCTCAAATTTTCGAACGTTAAATGCAACGTTACAAAAAGGCAAGTGATCGTAATCCATATAAGCGTGGAAACGGATAAAAAGTTTAAAATTCGGTATTTCCACAACCCTGTGTACACGATCAGTACGATCGCGTTTGCAAATACGGCGTATAAAAATATAAGCCACGCAGGAGAATCGGAATTCCAAATATAAAAACCTACGAACAGACAGGTAGCAACCAGCCACACGAGTCCGCTCGATAAAAGCATAATCCAAACCCGTTTTCCAAGTCCCTTTTTTCTTTCCACGATCGGTTCGATTTTTTCGGGCACTTCTCCACGTACGAGCTCGTCAATGGATACTCCGTAAAGCTTCGAAAGCTCCAATAAAATGTAAATATCAGGCACGCCCCCAGCCGACTCCCATTTGGAAACCGATTTGTCCGAATAATTGATCTTTTCGGCAAGCTCCGCTTGCGTGAGCCCTGCACGCTTTCGGTAATAGATTAGATTTTCCGCAATTTTATCGTTGATTTTACGCGTATTTTCCATAATCCTATGATACCATTTTTTTTGCATTTCGTCAAGCAGGTAGCAGGGATTTCCGCTATTTTCACGAAAAAAAGGATTTCCTCATACCTCGGAAACCCTTTTCTTTTGCTCGTTTTGTATCAATAGGCTCTTGCAAACACGATCACGTGCTTGGCTTCCTTGCCACAAACTGCGCATTTTTCCGCGCTTTCGCCCTCTGCATATACGCGGGCAGTCGCCGCTGTTTCTTCTTTGACTTTATCCTCGCAATCGCGACAGCCGCACCAACCTGCTTTTACGAAGTTACCCGCTTCCACGCCCGCAAGAATCTCTTTCATATCGTCGGCGTAAACGATACGCTCGTCCCTACGCTTTCTCGCCGCCTCGAGCATATCCTTTTGCACGGTCGAAAGAAGCGTTTTCACGCTTTCCGCGGCATTTTTTAAAGGCATTTCAATCTTTTCAAACGTATCGCGGCGCGCGCAAAGCATCTTGCCCGCCTCAATGTCGCGAGGTCCGAGCTCAATACGAACGGGCACGCCTTTCATCTCCCATTCGTTGAATTTCCAACCGGGGCTATTATCGCTGTTATCGAGCGTTACTCGAATACCTGCCCCCTCCAATTCCGTTTTCAACGCCTCGCAAGCCTCCACGACGCCGCCCTTTCTCGCGGCGATCGGAACGATCACGCATTGTACGGGCGCAACCACGGGCGGCAACACCAAACCGCGCTCGTCGCCGTGCGTCATAATGATCGCACCAATTAAACGCGTGGACACACCCCAAGAGGTCGTATACGCCGTTTGTAAAACGCCCTCCGCGCCAAGATATTCAATTTCAAACGCCTTGGCAAAATTTTGTCCCATATAATGCGACGTGCCTGCCTGTAAGCTCTTTCCGTCGTGCATCATTGCTTCCATCGTATACGTCGCCACCGCGCCCGCAAAGCGTTCCTTTTCCGTCTTTCTACC
>JAGAOR010000002.1 GCA_017623605.1 Clostridia bacterium
CAACGAAGACATCGCGATCAAGGAAGCGAAGAAGCTCGGTATTAAAATCGTGGCAATCACCGATACCAACTGCGATCCCGACGAAATTGATTACGTAATCCCCGGCAACGACGACGCGATTCGCGCAATCAAGCTCATCTCGTCCGTAATTGCGAACGCGGTTATCGAAGCAAACCAAGGCGAAGAAGCGTTGGTGGCGGCAGAAGAAGCAAACGCGGAAACCGTTGAAGAACCGACTTCTATGGAAGAAGTCGTAGCGGCGGCAGAAGAAGCGGAAGAAGCTGCTCAGAACGCGTAAGTATTGATAGAAAAGGAGATAAAGATTATGGCATTTACTGCAAAAGACGTAATGGCGCTTCGCGAAAAGACGGGCGCAGGCGTTATGGACTGTAAAAAAGCGTTGACGGACGCAGACGGCGATATGGCGAAAGCTGCCGATTTGCTTCGTGAAAGAGGTATTGCGAAAGCGGAAAAGAAAGCTTCGCGTATTGCGGCGGAGGGTATCGTCGCTTGCTACGTAGAGGGCAAGACGGGCGTTTTGATCGAGCTCAACTGTGAATCGGACTTCGTTGCGAAAAACCCTCAATTCTCGGAAATTGCAACGGAAGTTTCCAAAGTAATCGTAAAAGAAAATCCCGCGAACGTAGAAGCGCTTCTTGCTTGTGCGTGCCAAGGCGCGACGGTAGAAGAATATTTGAAAGGTAAAATCGCGATTATCGGTGAGAAGATCGCGGTGAGAAGATTTGAACGCTACGAAACGAACGGCTTTATCGAAAGCTATATTCACTTGGGTGGTAAGCTCGGCGTTATGCTCGACGTAGCGGGTGAAGCAACGGAAGCGGCGAAAGAAGTCGCGCACGACGTAACCCTTCAAATCGCGTTCACGAAGCCTGCATATCTTACGCGCGAAGAGGTTTCGGCGGACACGCTTGAAAAGGAAAAAGCCGTTTTGAAACAGCAAGCGATCAACGAGGGTAAGCCCGAAGCGATCGCAGAAAAAATGGTTATGGGTAGAATTAAAAAATTCTACGAGGAAAACTGCTTGCTCGAACAGGCGTTCATCAAAGACGATTCCAAGAAAGTTTCCGATTTGTTGAAAGCGGGCAACACGGCGATCAATAAATTCGTATTCTTCGTAATGGGCGAAGGTCTTGAAAAGAAGAGCGAAGATTTGAGCGAAGAGGTTGCAAAACAAGTCGCTGCTATGCAGAAATAAAAGAAAGCGAAAGCTCGCCGCGCGTGTATCTTTCACGCGCGGTTATTTTTCGCAAAGAGTATCAAATACTATATTTACAACGCGAAACGAGGTTTAGATATGGCAACGGGTGAATTTACCGATAAAGTGAAAATCTTAATAAAAGCGGGCGACGGTGGCGACGGTATGAATTCGTTCAAAGCGTTTAAAGGTAAGCCTGCGTGCGGTCCTGACGGCGGCGACGGCGGTAAGGGCGGCGACGTATATTTCGTTGGGGACAAGGATATGAACGATCTGTTCCCGTTCCGTTTCACTTCCCGCTTTTTAGCGGAAAATGGCGAAATGGGCGGCACGAACCGTTGCTTTGGAAAAAGCGGCAAGAATACGTATATCAAAGTCCCGCTCGGCACGCTCGTTCGCGACGAAGAAACGGGCAGACTCATTTGCGACGTGTTCGAGGACGGACAAGAAGTGCTCGTGGCGCGTGGCGGTAACGGCGGGAAAGGCAACGTACGCTTCACCACAGCACGTCGGCACGCCCCCAACTTTGCGCAAAAGGGCGAAAAGGTGAAACAGCACTACGTCATTTTAGAATTGAAAGTGATTGCAGACGTGGGGCTCGTCGGTTTTCCGAACGTAGGGAAAAGTACTCTGCTTTCGAAAATTTCCGCGGCAAAACCCAAGATCGCCAATTACCATTTCACTACCCTTTCCCCTAATTTAGGCGTAGTGCGCCACTATGAAAAATCGTTCGTTACAGCGGATATTCCAGGGCTTATCGAGGGCGCGGCGCAGGGCGCGGGCTTGGGACACGATTTTTTACGACATATCGAAAGAACGCGTATGCTTTGCCACGTGTTAGACGTTTCGGGCTGTGAGGGGCGCGATCCGATTGAGGATTTTAAAAAGATCAACGCCGAACTTAAAGAATATAGCGAAACGCTCGCAAGCGTTCCGCAGGTGATCGTGTGCAATAAATGCGACGTTTTCGGAGCGGAAGAGAATTTGAAGCTCGTCAAAAAGAAGCTGGGTAGAAAATATAAAATTTTCCCGATTACCGCTGTTTCGGGTGAGGGAACGAAAGAACTTTTGGACGGTATTTTCGAAGTACTCTCAACCCTGCCCCCCGTGGAGCGCATTTTGCCGGACGAGGAATTTGAATATAAGGCAAACGACGATCTCTCCTTTGAAATATTCCAAGACGACGACGGCGTGTTCGTGGTCGTGGGCGGGCTCGTCGATATGCTTTGCCGTAACGTCGTTTTAAACAATCCCGATTCTATGCAATATTTCCAAAAGGTTTTGCGGCTTCGCGGCGTTATCAAGGAACTTGCTAAAATGGGTTGCAAAGAGGGCGATACCGTGTCTATCGGCGAAGTTGAATTCGATTACGTACCGTAAAGGAGAAAACATATGATCATCACGAGTGAAAACATTACAAGTAAACAAAGAAGCAAGCTCAAATCAATCGCGGCAAATTTATCGCCCGTAACGCAAATCGGCAAAGGCGGGATTACCGACAATTTACTCAAAACGCTTTCGGACGCGCTTGACGCGCACGAGATTATCAAGGTGCACATTTTAGACACGGCAGACGACGATCCGCGCAATTTGGCGGAAAACGTAGCCGAGCTTTTGGAAGCTGTGCCCGTTGCGGTGATCGGACGGAAAGCAATTTTCTACCGCTATTCCCGCCGCGAAAAATTTGCGCATTTGGAAATTTAAGAAAAGCGTTTCATTTTTGATTTTTTGCGTTATATATAAATAAAAGGAAAAAACGGTTATGGAAAACGAAGAATTAAAAGAGCCTATCGCGCCCGAAATGGAAGAAAAAGAAGAAAAGGCGACGAAGGAAAAGAAAAAAATCAATAAAAAAACGCAGGAAGAAATTGAAAAAGCGCAATTGGAAGCGGAGGAAAGCAAGCGGAAATGGTACGCTGTTACTGCCGAATATGAGAATTATCGCCGTCGTACACAAAACCAAGCGGCGCAACGCTACCTTGACGGTAGAAACGACGTGATCGCCGCGCTGTTTCCGATCGGCGACAATTTGGAGCGCGCGCTTTTATCCTGCACGGACGAAAACACCAAGCAAGGCGTTGAAATGGTGCTTGCTTCGTTTAAAAAAGTGTTAGAAGGCGAAGGTGTGGAGGAGATTAACCCGATTGGACAACCTTTCGACGCGACGTATTCGGAGGCGATTATGGCAACGCCCGCGCAAGAGGGTGAAGAAAGCGGTATCGTTAAGCAGGTTTACGTGAAAGGCTATAAAAAAGGCGATAAGATACTCCGCTACGCGCAAGTAATCGTAACGCAATAAATGGAATAGGCGTAAAAAGAACCCGTTCGGGAACAATCCCGAACGGGTGAATTTTTTAAAACGTGGCATACAGGTATGCGTTGAATTAAGTTTACGGTCTAAGTCCGCTGCCGCCTTGGAGAGTGATCGTTTCACCCGTAATAAAGGAAGCTTCGTCCGAGCAAAGGAACACGCACAAGCCGCCGACGTCTTTTTCGGGATCGGCAAATCTACCCATGGGCACGCCCTTGATCGTTTGCTCGTAACGTTCGGGATATTCTTCTTTGAATTTTTGCAAGCCCTCGGTCATAGCAAGGGGGCAGATCACGTTCACGCGTACACCGTCGGGTGCCCATTCGGTTGCCGCAACACGGGAAAGTCCGCGAATACCCTCTTTTGCCGCCGCATACGACGATTGCGCAATGCGCCCGAATAAGCCAGCGCCCGAAGCAAAGTTAATGACGCAACCCTTGCTTTCTTTCAAATGGGGATAAGCCTTTTGCATATAGAAGAACGTTGCGTAAATGCCCGAATAGATGGCAAGGTCGAGATCTTCTTTGGTGTGTTGCACGAGCATTTTACCCGAAGCGGAGGCTTGCGCGTTGTTGATAACCGCGTCGATCCGCCCGAATTTTTCCACCGTTTTATCAATTACGTTTTGAATTGCCGCTTCGTCTGCGCCGTCGGCAGTTACGGTAAGCACTTCACAGCCGTACGCCGTTTCCAGCTTTTCTTTTGCGGAAACCAACGTCGCTTCCGTTCTACCCGTGATCACAAGCTTCGCGCCCGCTTTTGCAAACGCGGTGGAAAGTCCGAAACCGATACCTCTACCGCCACCCGTGATAATAACAACTTTGTCCTTTAAAGTAATCATAATAAACCTACCTTTAAAAAAATTTTTTCGATTTTGAGGCGGCGAGCGATCTCTGCCGCGATTGGTTATAGTATACACCAATTTTTTCCGTTTGTCAAGCGTGTAACGTGATTTGCTGGACGTTCTTTGCGCGCGTAAATTTTTTTTGATAAATTTCGCCTTATAAAAAATCACAACGACAGTTGTGTATGTAATCCGCGAAAGGGGTATGGAATCAAATTTGTATGTAATCAAGCCGAAGCGAGTATATCTTATGGAAATTACATACACGGCAAGCCGTGATTACATACGCCTGGCGGCGATTACATACCAAACTTTCGGCTTGAATAAACAACCTAAATTGAGGGTTCAATTTAGGTTGTTTATGGTGGGGCAAGTGTAACGTAAGGTGAATCAATTATTACAATATTCTAAATCGCAAGCAATACTATGATTAAACCCATAATAAAAACCAAAATTGCTATAAATAAGGAAAATAAGTAAATTTTTTTTATTAGTGGTGTCTTTTTTATAGATCGATAAATTAAACTATACATTATTGCACCAAATACAGCGTTACCAATAAAAAATAATCCTTGCGTTAAAGAATAAAACGGTATTTTTTGCATTAAGAGAATGGGAACATCAATACTGGCACACAATAATACCCCCACCAATAATGTAATAAAAAACAATTTTTTATTTTGGATCATTGATATGCTCTCCTTAGTGAATTTTCTTTCATAAATTTCGCCTTATAAAAAATCACAACGTTAGTTGTGCACGTAATCCGCGAAAGCGGTATGGAATCAAATTTGTATGTAATCAAGCCGAAGCGAGTATATCTTATGGAAATTGCATACACGGCAAGCCGTGATTACATACGCCTGGCGGCGATTACATACCAAACTTTCAACTTGGGTTGTTTATGGTGGAGATAAGGGGAGTCGAACCCCTGACCTTTTGAATGCCATTCAAACGCGCTACCAACTGCGCTATATCCCCGTGGCTTTTTTATTATAACCGAAAAAGGCGTGTTTCGTCAACCGATTTTGCGAGATTTTTAAGATTTTATAAGAAAAGGACGGCAAGAGTCTATTCTCTTATGGGTTTTTAATCCAAGAAAAAAGTATAGCCCACTATACCCCGCTTTAAGGCGAAATGTAGTGAGCTTTTCTTATTCGCAAAATTAGTTAAGTTTTAATGAAATTTTTAGCTAAAAGCTAAAAGTGAAATAGCTTTGGTATGAAATTTTCGCCTTGCGAAAATGAAATAAAATAAATCCTGAACTTTGCGCAAGCAAAATTTCATTGCAACAGCAATTTCACTCGCTAAAAAGCGAATTTCACAAATCCGTGAACGGATTTATTTCATTGTCGCTATTCCCTACGGTAAGAGCGACAAGAACGCCTTTCTTTTTTCGTCGATTAACTCAGTTGCGTGATGACCAAATGCGCGGACACGGGACGCGTACCTCCTGCAAGGGGAGTGATCGTCAACGCCGCGGCAGTACCCTCGGGATTGCGCACGGTGAGCGTGGAATCGGGGGAAGTTGTTTCTACGATCGCCATACCTACGATTTGCGAAGTGCCCGTAGCGCGACCTGCTACGGTATACGCCAAATCTGCACCGTTCAACGTTAACAACAGTTGCCCCGCTTCGTCAACGCTTACTTGAAATAAAATTTGATACGTGCCGACTGCTCCTAAATTAAAGGAAGTTGCGCTCGTTCGCGTAATATTCGTGCCGCTCGTCGGACCGTCTTGTGGAAAGCTGACGTCCGTACCCGGTGCAACCGTAGTGGTATTGTCGGGCGGCATTAACGCATAAAAATCAGCGAAGCTCAATACGCCTCCCGCAGGACCTTGTTCACCTTGAATACCTTGTTCGCCTTGCGGACCGGCAGGACCTTGTTCACCTTGAATACCCTGTTCGCCTTGCGGGCCGACAGGACCTTGTTCACCCTGAATACCCTGTTCGCCTTGCGGGCCGACAGGACCTTGTTCACCCTGAATAC
>JAGAOR010000013.1 GCA_017623605.1 Clostridia bacterium
ACGAAGACGACGAAGACGACGACGATGACGATGATGACAACGATTTCTAAATAAAAAGAAACGCAAACGGAAAAGCAACCCAAAAAGGGTTGCTTTTTCTTATAAGTCGTCCGCGTCCTGGACGGGGACTTCCCGTTTGTTTTTCGGTCTGCCCGTATAGCTACCGTTCACGTCCGTTTCCGACGGTTCGGAAAAGACGGAAAGAGCGCGTTTTGTCGGGGCAGGTGTGCGTTGAACGCGCTTTTTAGTCGTTGTTGGCACCGTTTTCATAGCTGTGGTTCTGACCGTTTTTGTTGTTGCCGCAGTTTTTGCTACCGCAGTTTTTGTTGCCACAATTTTTTGCATTTTGGTTTTGTTTGTTTTGATTGTTTTTCATAAAAATCTCCTTTTTAATTAAAAGCAAACGCTCTAACATTTTTCCTTTTTCCGTTCGTTACTTACGAACACCCTCAAATGGCTTGCCTTTCGAGGAT
The DNA here is from genome assembly GCA_017623605.1 of Clostridia bacterium. Lineage (GTDB taxonomy): Bacteria > Bacillota > Clostridia > Christensenellales > Borkfalkiaceae > Scatosoma. Next base: position 474 of record JAGAOR010000013.1, read on the forward strand.
CGAACCTCGGCAAGGTTTTCACGGCAAAAAAACGTTTATACTTCGCCTCGTTGTCGACGTTTATTTTCTAACGCCTTCAAACGGCAAATGCAAATCGACGTAGCCTTGACCTGCCTTGCAAAGAGGACAAGTTTTCCAAGCCTCTTCGCCTACGTGCATATACCCGCACTCGCTGCAAACCCAAAGAATGGGCGATTCGTTTTTATAAAGCGTACCGTTTTTCACTGCGTCGCAAAGATATTGGAAGACGATCTTGTGTTGGCGTTCGACGTCCGCAACCATTCTATACAAAGCGGCAATATCTTCAAACCCCTCTTTTTGTGCCGTTGCGGCGAAAGCGGGGTAAATATCCTCCGATTCGTTTTTCTCGTCCGTCGATGCGAATTTCAAGCCCTCGACGAGCGTGCCTGCGTGAAAAGGGTAACCTGCGTCAAATTCGATATTATCTCGGCTGCCCGTTTTTTCAATGATTTTATTGAAAAACTGCGTAGCGTGCACCGTTTCGTTTTTCGCGATCGTGCGCACGGCGTCGGCAAGTGTTTTCAATTTTTCCTGCATAGCGAGTTTTGCGATCATCTGATAGCGCATACCCGCTTGACATTCGCCTGCAAAAGAGCGGGCAAGGTTTTGATAGGTTTCCGTGTTTTCAAATTGCATAAATAAAACTCCTTATCGTTAAAGGCGTTGCCTTTTGCAATCAGTATGCACGAAAATTTCGCGTTTATGCGTCTAAATTTTTCAAGGCGTATAAAAAATGCTTGCCAAAGCGGAGCAAAAGCATTACAATATTATAAGAAAAGAGGCAGAGGTGTGTTTTTATGTTCAATATAGTACTCGTAGAGCCGGAAATTCCGCAAAACGCAGGCAATATCGCGCGCACGTGCGCGGCGACGGGAACGCGGCTGCATATGGTAAGACCTTTGGGTTTTGAGGTGAGTGATAAATATTTAAAGCGCGCGGGGTTGGATTATTGGAATCTCGTGGAGATTTTTTATTACGATTCGTTTGAGGAACTGCAAGCGAAAAACCCGAATGCGAAATTTTACTATTTCACGACGAAAGCGCGTCGCCGCCATAGCGACGTGGCGTTTCAGGACGGAGATTTTTTAGTGTTCGGCAAGGAAACGAAAGGGCTTCCCGAAGAGCTACTGATAAAGAACGAGCCGACGTGCGCGCGTATTCCTATGTTTGAAAAGGCTCGCTCGCTCAATTTAAGTAATTCCGTGGCGATCGCCTTATACGAAGCGCTTCGTCAAAACGATTTTGACGGGCTTTTAGAAAAAGGCGAATTACACGATCACAAATGGGACGTATAAATTCATAAAATTTTGTCAATAACTTCCGTGTGAACTTCACGGAGGTTATTTTTTTATGAAAAAGGTTTGCATAATTTTTTTATTGTCAATCATAATAAGTTTAACGGTGTTCGGTTTTTCGGGCGAGTTTGGGCAAACGGCGTTGAAAAGCGGGGAATATCTGCGTATCCATATCCGCGCCGACTCCAACGAAGCGGAAGCGCAGGCGGTGAAATATCTCGTTCGCGACGGACTCGTAGATTATTTAACGCCGATCGTAGCGGAATGTGAAACGAAAACGCAAGCGATAAACGGCGTGCGTGAGAATCTTTTCGGAATCGAGAAAAAAGCGGAACGTATCCTTTCCCAAAACGGCTTTTTCTACGGCGCGCGGGCGAGCTTGAAAAAAGAAAGCTTCCCTACGCGGGTGTACGGGGATTACACGCTCCCTGCGGGTGAATACACGGCTTTAATCGTTGAGCTTGGCGAGGGAAAAGGGGATAATTGGTGGTGTGTCGTATACCCGCCGTTATGCTTTGCTGCACCGAGCGGAGGAAACGTCGTATATAAAAGCAAAATCCTTGAAATTATCGAAAATTGGAAAAACGGATAGGGCAGGTATGCGTTGAGTTTTTACATACAGGAGGAAATAGTATGAAAAAGTCAATCAAAAAAGGCGTTTTGATCGCGGTGCTCGCCGCGACTCTCACATTGCCTGCGGCGATCGGCGTGGGGGCTTCGTTTGCGAAAAGGGAAAACCAAACACAAACGGAAGTAGTTTTAAGTGTGGCAACGCTTCGCCAAGGCGCAAAGGGCGACGAAGTGAAAGAAGTACAACGCCGTTTAAAAAAATGGGGATATTATAACGGAAGCGTGGACGGTGTGTTCGGCGCGGGTACGCGTGCGGCAGTGATCGCATTCCAAAAAAAGAACGGATTAACGGCAGACGGGATCGTAGGTAGAGCTACCTATCAGGCGTTGGGAATCAACGTAAGCGGTGGCACGCTTACGCAAACGGGCGGTATGAACGGGTTTTCAAGTTCGGAAGTATATTTGCTTGCAAGAACGATCTACGCCGAAGGTCGCGGCGAACCGTATACGGGACAAGTTGCAATCGGTGCGGTAGTATTAAATCGAGTACGCGATTCGGCGTTCCCGAACACTATTTCGGGCGTCGTTTATCAAAAGCACGCGTTTACGGCGGTGTCGGACGGACAGATCAATTTAACGCCTAACGATACGGCAATGAAAGCCGCGCGCGACGCCATCAACGGTTGGGATCCCACGGGCGGGGCGTTGTATTATTATAATCCCGCCGTGGCAACGAGCGCGTGGATCTTTGATCGGCAAACGGTTACCGTAATCGGTAAACACGTATTCGCTATTTAAGGAGGGGGAATAATGAAAAAAGAACAGAAAACGGAAATCGCCACCAACGTTTCTTCGGGCGCGGAAAAGGTTGAGGTAGTGGAAAAGAAAGTGAAGAAACCTGAAAAGACGGACGAAAAAGAGCTCGGCGGAAACGCGGCAAGGGCGAAAGGTAAAGCGGAACAGGAAACGGCGGCGGCGAAAGCGCGCGTGGAAGTCGCTTTGAAAAAGAAAGAGGATAAAGCAAAGCGCGCGGCGGAGAAAGCAAAAGCGAAAAAGGAAAAAGCCGCGGCAAAAGCAAAAAAGATTAAAGAAAAAGCGGCGGCAAGAAAGGCGCTTCAAGAAAAACGAGCCGCAGAGCGGAAAGCGTTACAGGAAAAACGCGCGGCACAGCGGCTTGCGCTGCAAGAAAAGCGTGAGGCAGAAAAAAACGAAAAAGTGCGTGAGCGCGCGCATAAAAAGGCAAACCGCTCGCAGGAAAAATCTAAACGCAAATCGGCGCGCAGAGAACAAAATCGTGGTAGTAAGAAAGGGTACGGAGGTTGGATTGCGGCTGTCGTTACGCTTGGCGTAACCACGCTTACGTTGACCACGGCGGTAACGCTGGGCGCGATTGATATGAAAACCACCAAGGACGGCGTTGCGGCGGGTTATCGTAGCACCACGCACGAGCTGATCGGGATTATGGAAAACGTGGATAACGATCTCGATCGCGTGCGTATTTCCAACACCGCCGAACAGCAAGCAAGGATTCTCACCGATCTTTTGGTGCAATCTCGACTTGCGGAGCTCGATTTAGAAAAAATGCCGATTAGCGCGGAAGCCGATCGTAACGTTACGACCTTTTTGAACCGCGTAGGCGCGACGTGCGAAAGAATGCTTGCCAAGCTTCGCAGAGGCGAAGCGCTTTCCAAAGAGGATCAGGAGACGCTTGCGCGCTTATACGAAGTCAATCACGAAATACGCGGAGAAATCGAAAGCCTCACCGAGAAAATGACGGATAACGATTTGATGGATTATATCAATAAAGGAAAGGGTATGCTTGCCGACGTTTTGGAACGGTTGGAGAAAATGACGTTGGGTGAAAACGGTATGCTCGGGGATATGCAATCGAAAATGCAGGGGGTAGGTAAGGATCGAAATGAAAAATCGCCTGCGCCGAACGATCGCGGCGAAGCGAAGATTGATCCTTCCAAAGCAGAAGATCTGTGCGCGGTGTATTTTGCCGATTATCAAATTTCCGAATTTCAATGCGTAGGAGAAACGGTGGCGCGCGATTACGGCGCGTATAACGTGCAGGGCTACGACGACAACGGTACGCTTCTATTTGCGGAAATTGATTATCACACGGGCGATTTGCTCCGCTTCGATTATTACGAGGATTGCACCGAAGAAACGTTCGATTATCAAAACGCAAAAATGATCGCGGAAGAATTTCTTGAAAATATCGGTTACGACGATATGACCGCCGTGCGCGTGCGTGAAAACGGTACGAATGCCGACTTCACTTTCGTCTACAAGAAAGACGACGTACTTTTTTATCCCGATACGGTGAAAGTGAAAGTATGCCGTACGCGTGGGATCGTAATGGGTATGGACGCGACGAGATATTTAAAAAATCATAAGGATAGGGAAGAGCCGAGCGTGAGCGTTTCTATGAAACAGGCGCGCGAAAGTTTGCACGAGGGCTTGGAAGTGGAATCCGCCCGCCTTGCCGTAGTGAAAACGGCGCGCGGGGAAAGGGTGGCTTACGAATTCCTTTGCTCCTACGGTGAAGAAAAATATTTCATCTACACGGACGCGAACGACGGCAGAGAAATTTCGATTGTCAACGTGAAAAACGTAGGCTAAAATGAAGAGGGACTTTTCAAAAGCATTTGAAAAGTCCCTCTTCATTTTACGGATTTTCCTTTTTTATATAGGTATAGGGAGAATAGGTGGAATATTCCCTCGCGCGTTCTTGCATCGTTTCGTAAACCTGTTTATGTAATTTTTCCGCGCGGGCTTTTTTATCGAGCGTGGGATCGGGATAAAACGGACCGTCGATAAAGGTGATCACCTTGGGCGTTTTTCTGAATTTCCGTTTTTGAAAGCAATTCGTCATCGCGAGTACGGGCGCGTCGAGCATCACCGCGTATTTAAAGCTCGTTACGGGATAAGGGCGAATTTTCGTATACAGTGTCCACACGTGCGCTTCGGGGAAGATCGTAACGCTGGAATTTTGTGAAATCCGCGTTTTCAAACAGCGGAGCATTTCACGGTTTTTGGAAGCGTTGCCCGTAATCGGAATCGAGCCGATTGAACGCATAATACCAAGTAATTTTCTCAAAGAATTGGCTTGCTCGCCCGCCATTAAGTAATTTTTTCGCTTCAACGTGATAAGATTGGGCAAAAACACGTCGGCAAGTGGGAGCGTGTGTGTGGAATAGATAAAATGCCCGCGTTTGAGCTTTTTCGATTGCTCGGATCGTACGAATTTCTGTCCGAATTTAAGCTTCACGTATATCCAAGCAAAGGGCGTTAAAATCAGGCGGTAGGCGATAAAGCCGAGTAATTTTTCATACCACGTGTCGTGGATATATTGATAATCCTTTGGGAGCGGTTGTAAATTTTTCACCGTTTCCGCGAAATCGTCTTGAAGCTCGTTCGTATAATAGAAAACCCTCTTTTTCATAAGCGTATATCCTTATTGATCACGTGATCAATCCTTTCCCATTGATTTTTCATAAAAATCGCACGAATGGCACAAGCCACGTAGGTAAATAAAAACAGCGGGTGGAAAAGCACGGCTTTCACGCGCATTTTCGGGGTTATATCCATCGTTTTTCTTTCCACGAATAAAAGATATACCGTTAAAATGGCGATAAACGCGTACACGCCCCCAATCAAGCATATCAGTCGCCAAACAAACCACCAAACCGTGCCGTTTCGCAAAAACAGACTGACGATTAAAAAGGCAAACAGGCATACCAGGTACGCGATCAAATCAATACAAAGCACGATAATGGGCATACCGCTTTTAAAAGTGAGTTTTCGCCTACGCTCTTTGTTTTTGCGCGCCTTTCGCTTCATTGCCGCATACTTACCTCGCACGGTGAAAAAACCCTTAACCCACCGCGAGCGTTGCACGATAGATTGCCAAAGTCCAATCGGTTGTTCGTCGTAATATACCGCTTCTTCTACGTAAGCCGTTTTCCAGCTTTGACAATCGGCGTAAGTGGTGATCTCGTAATCTTCGGTGAGCGAGAAAAACTTCCACCCGCCGATTTCTTTAAGTCGTTCTGCGCGTACGAAAAATCCCGTGCCCGAAATGAGAATGGTTTTTCCAAGATACGTTTTGGGCTTATTCATAAGAGTATTGATTGCGGTGAAAGTGAGCCCCGATGCAGCGGAAACGGCGGAAGCATTCCAATCCTTATTGTCCCGTTTTCCACAAGCAAGATCGAAGCCGCCTTGATAGGCTTCGTTCATTTTGGCGAGGAAATTCTTTTTAATCACGTTATCGGCGTCCAAAATCAAAAATGCGTCGTAATTTTCTCCGCTTTGGAAGATTGCTTGCAAACATTCGTCGAGCGCGTAGCCCTTGCCCACGCCCGTCATATCCTTGCGCAAAAATACGCGTACGTTTTCGTATTTTTGCGCGATCTGAACGGTTTTGTCCGTTTCCGATTCCACGATAATAAACACCGTACGCTTCTCTTTTGGATAATCGGAGGAAAGCACCGAGCGGATATTGGCTTCAATCACTTTCGATTCGTCGCGCGCGGGTACGAGTACGGCAAAATGCGCGTGCGCGTCCGTTTGAGAAAAACGCGTCGTTTTATTTGCGCCCTTGAAAAAGCTAAATAGCGCGGGTAAGGACAACGCCGCGCAAAGCAAGAATATAACCGCTAAAAAGCTTTCAATGGAAACGAACGCGATAATCATCTTAACGTAAAACTCCAATACATAGGCGCGTGCCCGAAAATAACGCTATGTACGCTGATAAACGCGGTGTCGAGTACGATCGCGATTCCAAGCGTTAAACAAAGCCAAATTGCGAGCTTTTTCGGCATTTTTCGCCGCAGAAAACGTAGTGCGGGATAGAACAAAAATTTAATGACGAAAAAGCAAGCAACGCCTCCGCCTACCGCAGGCAAGAGCCCCGTATATTGCGTGATATGTAGAGGTTGTTCGTTATAATCCCAAAGCTCCACGCCAAAGCACCACTGCCATACGTGCCCCACGAGCATTTCCCCAAAGAAAATGAAAAGAGCGGGGAATAAGAAACAGAAAATATTCGACATAACGACGGATTTTTTCGTTTTTTCCCGAAACAGTTTTTTTCCGAAAAAAGCGACGTCGTTTGGATCGCCGATCGCAAGATATACGGCAAACGCCGCCAGCCCGTAAGGGGAGATAAAGGGTAAAAGATGATAACGGCAATCAATTACGCCCACGACGAAAAGCCGCAAAACGTTTTCGATTACCCAACCGAATAACGCGATTACGATCGCCATAATGCCTAAATAGGGAAAATCTTGCTTAAATTTTTCGCTAAATTTCATTTTTTTCTCTTCCAACGCTTTTATACTCCTTTGTCGAAAAATGTCATAAAAAAACATGACACAACTTATTATACTCTATTTATATAAATAATGCAAGCAAACGGAGGGGGTGTTAAACAATTAACGATATTTTTAATTGCAAACAGTTGACAAAAATTCTTTTTTAGTTATATAATAAAGAAGAAAAAGGAGGTAGACTTATGGATAGTGGATAAAAGAACATACTATATAATATAATGATACGAAAAATAAGAGGAAATAAGAAGTAAGGAGTTAGAAAATGTATCAAATTCAAGATTTATTCGACCTTGAAAAATCGCTTGCGGGCGATTATCTTTCGGGGTTCGTTTATCCGTGGGAAGCGCTCGGCGGCTTAAAGGATTTTATTCGTACGCTGGGGAATTCGCTGGATAAAACGGAATACGACGAGCTTGCGAGCGAAATTTGGGTGCATAAAAGCGCGAAAATCGCGCCTACGGCTTGTTTAAATCCCCCTTGCGTGATCGGTGCGGGGGCGGAGGTGCGGCAAGCGGCGTTTCTTCGCGGTAGCGTGCTCGTGGGCAGAGATTGCGTAGTGGGCAATTCCACGGAATTAAAAAACGTCGTGTTGTTCGACGGCGTACAAGTTCCGCATTATAACTACGTAGGCGATAGTATTTTAGGGTATAAAGCGCATATGGGCGCGGGTTCGATTACGTCGAACGTGAAATCGGATAAAACGCTCGTGGCAGTGCAATGTGGTGAGGAGAGAGTGGACACGGGCTTAAAAAAGGTGGGCGCAATGCTTGGCGATTTCGTAGAGATCGGGTGTAACAGCGTGCTCAATCCCGGTACGATTATAGGCAGAAACAGTCAAGTTTATCCCCTTTCCTGCGTACGAGGAACGGTGGCGGAGAACAGTATTTATAAGACGGGCGGCGTGGTGGTCGCAAAGAGAAAATGAATTGCTCGCTTTTGCTCGCGTGAATTGCGCCTTGCAGCGCGTGAATTTTCGCTAACGCTTGCAAAGCAATCAATTCACGAAACGTGGGAGCGTTTCAATTCATTCAAAAAATAAGAGAATTAAGAGGAAATAAAAAATGAGTAAATATTTTGGAACGGACGGTTTTCGTGGCGAAGCGAACGAGAACCTGACGGCGGAGCATGCCTTTGAGGTGGGCAGATTTTTAGGTTGGTATTTTAGCGAAAAGAAAAAAGCCGAGGGGGATACGGAAAAAGCGCGTATCGTGATCGGTAAGGACACGAGAAGATCGGGGTATATGTTCGAATACGCGCTAGCGGGCGGAATCGTATCTTCGGGCGCAGACGCGTATCTTTTACACGTTACGACGACGCCCTCCGTGGCGTTCGTGGTGCGTTCGGAGGGATTCGATTGCGGCATTATGATCTCCGCAAGCCATAACCCCTTCTACGACAACGGCATTAAGCTGTTTAACGGCGCGGGCGAAAAAATGGACGAGGAAACGATCGCGCAGATCGAAGATTATCTCGACGGTAAAACGCCCAAAGCCCCGTACGCCAAGCGGGAGAATATTGGCAGAACGGTGGACTACGTAGCGGGCAGAAACCGCTATATCGGGTATTTGATCTCGCTTGGAATTTATAGTTTCAAGGGTATGAAAGTTGGCTTGGATTGCGCGAACGGAAGCGCGTGGAATATCGCAAAGAGCGTGTTTGACGCGCTTGGCGCAACGACGTTTCTTACGGGCGCAGAGCCCGACGGCACGAACATTAACCGCGGCGTGGGTTCGACGCATATTGAAAACCTGCAAAAGTTCGTTGTGGAAAAGGGACTGGATATAGGGTTTGCCTACGACGGCGACGCCGATCGCTGTCTTTGTGTGGACGAAAAGGGCAACCTCGTGGACGGTGATCAGATCATTTATCTCTACGCGCGGTATATGAAAGAACGCGGCAAGTTGTTCGGCGATACGGTAGTAACGACGGTAATGTCTAATTTCGGATTGTATAAAGCCTTGGACGAGATCGGCGTGAAATACGAAAAAACGAAAGTGGGCGATAAATACGTCTATGAGCGTATGAGCGAGGGCGGTTTCGCGCTCGGCGGTGAGCAGTCGGGGCATATTATTTTCTCCAAATACGCTTGCACGGGCGACGGTATTTTGACGAGCCTGAAAGTTATGCAGGCGATTATGGATAGAAAAACGACGCTTTCCAAGCTCGTCCAGCCTATGACGGTATATCCGCAGGTTTTGAAGAACGTGCGGGTGAAAGATAAGGCGGCGGCGCAGGCGGATCAGGACGTGCAAGCGGCGGTTTCGGCTGTGGAGAAAGCACTCGGAAATACGGGGCGTATTTTGGTGCGAGAATCGGGCACAGAGCCGCTCGTGCGGGTAATGGTAGAAGCGGAGAGTAAGGAACTTTGTGAAAAATACGCGCAAAGCGTGGTGGACGTAATCGAAAAGAAAGGTTACGTAATTCGGGAAGCGTAGGCGTTTTACTTGGCGGGCGGGGCGATTTGCCCCGCCCGCCGACCTATATCCAAGGGTGAAAAACACGGAAAAACAGGCAAAAAAGAGGTGTGAAAAAAATTTTTTAAAAA
>JAGAOR010000014.1 GCA_017623605.1 Clostridia bacterium
ACGAAGTGATCGAAGAAAACGCAGAAGGTTCGGCGTTCGTACCTCCCACACCGCAGGAAATGCGCGCTCGTATCGATGCAGCTCGTATCGTGACGAAGGAAATGAAAGCGCAGGCTAGAAAAGACGCTCGTATGGCGAAAGCACATGCGAAAGCGGCTGCGGCACAGGCAAAAGCAGAAGCTCCCGTTGAAGAAGTAGCGGAAGAAGCTGCAGAAGAAGAAAAGACGGAAGAATAATTTTTAAATAAAAACAAAGAACGCACTCGTTGAAAAACGGGTGCGTTTTTTGCATGGGATAAAAATATTTGCTGTTGATATCAAAAGCGAAGAGTGTTTTCCTCTAATAAATATTCTACGGATACGTCAAAATAATGCGCAATCGCAAGCAAAGTATCTAAATCAGGCTCGCGACTACCAAGCTCCCAAAAGCTGACCGTTTGGTTACACACGTTAAAAATTCCCCCAAATTTTCGTTGTGATAAACCCTTCTCTATGCGTAATTCCTTTAATTTTTGTCCAAAGATATTGTTTTTCATAAAATTAGTTTACTACAAAATGTAGGAAAACGCTTGACTTCCTACAAAATGTAGGATATAATATAAACACCAAATTATTTCAGGAGGTGCATTTATGCAAAAGGTAAAAAAGGTACTGCCGTTTATTGCGGCAGGGTTGGCATTGTTGGCAGTCATATTTTTGGCATTGCCAGCAGGAAAGGCTGCGTTCGAGTATTGGGCAGATGGGAAAGCTAGCGGTTTTGCGCTTATTTTCGGCGGCGATCTCGTTTTTAATGCGGCAGGAGAAAAATTTGAAATAGAGCTGGCGTTTTCGTTTGCTAACTTTCTTGCGTTTCTCTTCTTGATCGGTGGTACTGTATTGGCGATTATCGGCGTTAAGACAGAAAATAAGTGGCTTAAAATTGTTTCCTCTATTCTGTTCTTAGTCGCGGCTATCCTTTTTTTCTGTATGATCAAGAATTTTGGAGTAGATGATTCCGCGTTTGATTCGAAAGCAGATGCGAAAGAAATGAAGAAAATGATTGAAAAATATAGCACTCTTGGCGCTGGTGCTATTTTGCCCGCAGTTTTCTCTATCCTTGCGGCTATCGTCGTTTTGGTAGAATGTTTTTTTGATAAACTTTTCAAACAAGCAAACTAACTCCAAAATATAGAAAGGCACGTCCGAAAGGGCGTGTTTTTTTATGCAAAATTTAGGCGGCAAGGGGCTTATACAATCGTACGGCAAGTGCCGTCATGTCGTCCTTGGCTTTGCCGCCGTAGGCGTGTAGAGCGCTTTCCAACAGACAGTCGGCTAACTCTTGCGGATTGCTCGTCGGGATAGAGCGTAATACCTCGTAAAGATCGGACGAAGAGCCGAACGCGTCGGCGATCCCGTCGCTTAAAAAGAGCAAAACGTCGTTTTCCTGCAACTGATATTGCGCGGTATCAGGGTGAAGTGCGTCCAAAATACCCATCGGTAAGGAGTGCGTTTCCAACACTTTCACCGTGTTTCCCGACAGGATAAAACCGAGCGGAGAGCCGATTTTGACAACGTCCGCAATCCCGTCGCCGAGATCGACCACGGCAATATCCACGCACGCAAACCGCTCTTCTTTGTGAAAGGTGAGCAGGCGATTAACGGCGGTCAAAACGAGCGGCGACGGCATTTTTGCACGGTAAAAACTTTCGAGTAGCGAAATGGTGCTTTCCGAAACGCGCCGCGCGTATTCGCCGCTACCCATACCGTCGGAAAGGGCGACCATAAATTTCCGTTCGTCGATTTTAATGACGGAGTGGGTGTCGCCGCACACCGTTTCGCCCGTTTTTTTGTGGCTTGCCACCCCGAACGCCGCGTCAAAATGCGGCTTTCTACGTAAAATGCAGCAAAACTTCTCGTCGTTGAGCGACAGTCGTTCGGAGATGATCATTTCTAGGCGAAATACGTGCGAAGCGACGGCGGCGATTTTAATGACGTCCGCTTTGCCGTAGGTGATGAGCGATAACGTGGGGTTTTCTTCGTCGCCATAGACGAGAATTTCGTTGCACACAATCCCTGCGTTCATCAGCGCGGCGGAGAGCGCGCGTTC
>JAGAOR010000015.1 GCA_017623605.1 Clostridia bacterium
GTAAAGAAAAGTGCCACAACTCACACTTTTGTCTTAAAGCATATGGGAAACCCATATCTATTTTTAAGCAAAGAAAAAGAACTTAGATTTTTGATGTCTAAGTCCTTGTTTATATGTGAATTGCTCGCTTTTGTGAATTTTATTATTTGTCCATAATGTTGGTTTACGACACTATACTTTCAAATGAAAGTCGTGTGTTTTGCAAAGTAAAAAATAAAGACTAACGAAAAAAATCGTTAGTCTTTTATAATGTTTTAAAAAATCCCTACGGGAAGAGCGCATATTGTGTTTCCTTTTTTTTATAGCCTATCAGAGGTGCAGCAAGACGAGCTTTAATTTTCGAAGAGATAATTTCTCAATCGAACATCAAACAAACGAAACAGCTCCTGTGCGAAAGGAGCTGTTTTTGCGTTTTGGCTTCTTTTTTATCCGATTGTATCAATAAGCTTGACTTTTTCCCCATTTTACGCTACAATAAAAATAGTTATGATTATTTTAGGGCTTGATCCTGGGCTTGCAACCTTGGGGTATGGAATTATTGAAAAGGACGAACGTGGGAATTGTCGCGCGGTGGATTGCGGCGTTGTTCTCACGCCCAAGGAAGAGGGTTTGCCCGTGCGTCTTGCGATGTTAGAGCAAGGGATCAACAAAATTTTAGATCAATATAAGCCCGACGAAGTGGCGGTGGAGGAATTATTCTTTTCTAAGAATATCACGACGGGTATTGCGGTGGCGCACGCGCGTGGCGTTGCTTTGCTTACTTGCGTAAAGCGTTGTGGCAGGTTGTTTGAATATACGCCTATGCAGATCAAGCAAGCGCTCACGGGCTACGGTAGGGCGGATAAAAAGCAAATTCAAGCGTGCGTAGCATCCCTGTTGAAGCTAAAAACCGTGCCCAAGCCCGACGACGCGGCAGACGCGCTCGGCGTTGCGCTTTGCCACGCGTTTACGAGCCGTTTTGGTGAACTGTTCGCCGTGGGCAATATGACGAGAACGAAAGGCAAAAATGCCGACAAAGCCGCGGTGGCGATAATCGCCGAAGCAGAACGAAGAAGAAAGGGGAATAAGGTATGATAGCGTATTTACAAGGCAAAGTACTCACGGTAACGAGCGAAACGGCGATTATAGAAGTCGGGGGCGTTGGCTACGAGCTCTATTGCTCTGGTGGCGCGTTCCGTAAAATCACGGTAGGGGAAAGGGTTGAGCTATATACCTATTTACAGGTAAAAGAGGACGGTATCACGCTGTTCGGGTTTGCGAGCCCTAAGGAAAAGGAGTTGTTTTTAAAAGTCATTTCCGTATCGGGGGTAGGACCGAAAATGGGGATAGCGATCCTAACGGGGCTTTCGGCAGACGAATTTACGCGAGCGATCGCCACGGCAGACGTGAAACGGCTTTCGGCGGTGAAGGGCTTGGGTAAAAAGACGGCGGAAAAGATCGTTTTGGAATTGCACGGAAAGATCTCGGCGGCGGAAGTAATCAGTGCAAGCGCAGATCCGATCACGGCGGCAATGGAGCTGGGCACGGTGAGCGTATCCGCGCAGGACGAGGAGGCAATTTCCGCGCTTATGGGCTTGGGCTTTACGAAAAACGAAAGTGCGCAGGCAGTGAAGCGCGCGAGGGAGCAAGGCGCAAGCACGACGGAAGAAATCATTCGAAAAGCCCTCCAAGGTGGGATATAGAAAGATAAGGAGCGAATATGTTTGAAGAAAACGACTACGGTGAGGAAAGCCTCGTCGTAAGCACGAAAACGGAATACGACGTGGAAGAGAACGTATTGCGCCCGAAAACGATGGCGGATTACGTCGGTCAGCAAAAGGTGAAAGAGAATTTGGAAGTGTATATCGCGGCGGCGAAAGCGCGCGGCGAGGCACTCGATCACGTGCTGTTATACGGTCCTCCGGGGCTTGGGAAAACGACGCTTTCGCATATTATCGCAAGCGAAATGGGCGCGTCGATCAAACTCACGAGTGGACCTGCGATCGAAAGATCGGGAGATCTTGCGGCGATCTTGACCAATTTGGGCGACGGCGACGTGTTATTTATCGACGAAATCCACCGCCTGAACCGTTCGGTGGAAGAAATTTTGTATTCGGCAATGGAGGATTACGCCCTCGATATAATCGTTGGCAAAGGACCGTCGGCGCGGAATATCCGTTTCACGTTAAACAAATTCACGCTCGTGGGGGCGACCACGCGGGTGGGTATGCTCGCCCCGCCCCTTCGCGATCGCTTCGGGATCATCAACCGTTTGGAAATTTACACGCCCGCGGAGCTACAAGAGATCGTAACCCGTTCGGCAAGCGCGTTGAATATCGCGATTGAAGAGGACGCGGCGGCAGAGATTGCCAGAAGAAGCCGCGGTACGCCGAGAATTGCGAACAGACTTTTAAAACGGGTGCGCGATTTCTCGCTCGTGAAAGGGAATGAGAAAATTACGAAAGCGGACGCGCGGTTTGCGCTTGCGCGTTTGGAGATCGACGAGCTGGGCTTAGATCAAACGGACAGAAACCTGCTTTCCGCGCTCATTGAAAAATTTGGCGGCGGACCTGCGGGCTTGGAAACGCTCGCGGCAACGACGGGCGAGGACGCGAACACGATTGAGGACGTATACGAACCCTACCTTTTACAGCTTGGATTTATCGCGCGCACCTCGCGCGGGCGCATTTGCCTGAAAGGCGGCTACGAGCATATGGGAATCGAGCCGAGCTTAAAAGCGCGAAAACAAATTTCTCTCTTTGAAGAAGAGTAATTTAAAACGTGTATATACGTCGCAATTCGGCGTTTTAAAGAAGAATATAAGATAGATTGTTGAAATGACAGAAAAAACGACTTACACCAAACAAGATTTTTATTACGATCTGCCCGAAGCGCAGATCGCGCAAACGCCCGCGAGCCCGCGCGATTCCTCGCGGCTTTTGGTATACGACAAAGATAAAAAAACGATTGAGGATAAAATTTTCCGCGACGTAGTCGATTATCTTCACGCGGGGGATTTACTCGTTGTCAATAACACGAAAGTCATTCCCGCCCGCGTATACGCGAAAACGGCGCACGGTGGCGCGGTGGAAATTTTGCTTTTAAAACGGCACGATTTGCGCGTTTGGGAAGTGCTTATGCGCCCTGGAAAAAAGGGCAAGATTGGCGCGAAAATGACGGTGAATAGCGAGCTTTCGTTTACGGTGAAAGATATAACGGAAAGCGGAGAGCGGATCGTGGAATTTGAATATGACGGCGCGTTCGAGGACGTATTATCCCGTGTAGGAACAATGCCTCTTCCGCCGTATATTAAGGAAAAATTAAAAGATCAAACGCGGTATAATACGGTGTATAGTAAGATTGACGGAAGCGCAGCCGCGCCGACGGCGGGCTTACATTTCACGCCCGAATTACTTAAAAAATTAAAAGACAAAGGGGTTCAGATTGCGGAAGTACTTCTCCACGTCGGTTTAGGCACGTTCCGCCCCGTGAGTGAAGAGATTATTACCGATCATAAAATGCATTCGGAATATTACGAGATCGGCAAGGAAGCGGCGGAGAAGATCAACGCCGCCAAACGCGAGAAACGACGGGTGATTGCCGTGGGCACGACGTCGGTTAGAACGTTAGAGAGCGTAGCGGACGAGAACGGGTTTGTTCGCGAGCAAAAGGGGAACACGGAAATTTTTCTTTATCCGCCCTATAAAATGAAATGCGTAGACGCGCTGATCACCAACTTCCACCTGCCCGAAAGCACCTTAATTATGCTCGTTGCGTGCTTAACGGGGCGGGAAGAAATTTTGAACGTTTATAAATATGCTGTGGAAAACGAATATAGATTTTTTTCATTCGGAGACTCCTGTTTGATTGTATAACGCGTCGAAATACTGCGTTGACGCTCGCTCACGTACTACTCGGTACGCTCGTTTGCGTCGCCTTGTCTTTCTCGGTTCTACAACCAAACCATATCGCTCTATCCTGTTTCCCGTAAAACTCGGGGATAGTATGTTTATAAAATAAGGGGAATAAAATGAAACACAATCAATCTTTGGAAGATTATTTGGAAAGTATTTTAACGCTTGCTTGTGAAAAGCAAGTGGTGCACCGCATTGACGTAGCGAAAAAAATGAACGTATCGGGTGCGGCGGTGAATAAAGCCGTCAAAATTCTACTCGAAAAGGGGTTCGTCTACGAGGACGGCAAGCATTTATACCTCACCCAAAGCGGCAAAGCGTACGCGCAGGCAGTCTATGAAAAGCATTGTATCATTCGCGATTTTTTAACCGCGCTCGGCGTTTCCGCGCCTCGCGCCGAAGAGGACGCTTGCCATATGGAACACCTCGTTTCCGACGAAACGTTCGCCGCTATGAAAAAATTTTTGAAAAAATAAATCATTTTTTTAACCAAGGTTCATTTTTTGCTTGACAATGGCATAAAATGGTGATATAATACCTGCGTAACGTGGCAAGACGTTACAAATTTTTGGATTAAAACTTAACCGCGGTTAAGAAAAGGAGTAGGAATATATGAACAAATTGTTATCAGAATTTGCGATCGGGGAGAGCGGAACGGTGGTGAAAGTAACGGGCGAGGGCGCGATTCGTCGCAGATTGTTCGATATGGGGATCACGCCCGGGGCGCATATTTATTTCCGTAAAAAAGCGCCGCTCGGCGATCCGATCGAGATCACACTTCGCGGCTACGAGCTGACGCTTCGCAAGGCAGAAGCGGCGTTTGTGGAGATGAAATTGGATTAAAAAAGGAGAACAAAATTGGATATGGAGATGTTAAGATTTGCCCTTGCGGGCAACCCAAATTCGGGGAAAACGACGTTATTTAACGCGCTCACGGGCAGTACGGCGCACGTGGGGAACTGGCCGGGTGTTACGGTAGATAAACGGGAAGGGATTTGTAAAAAGGGAAGCGAGAGCGTGCAAATTGTCGATTTGCCGGGGATTTATTCCCTTTCGCCCTATACGCCCGAAGAAGTGATTGCGAGAAATTATTTGCTCGACGAGCGTCCCGATTGTATTATCAATATCGTAGACGCAACGAATTTGGAAAGGAATTTATATTTAACGACACAGCTTTTGGAGGTAGATATTCCGATCGTTGTAGCGCTGAATATGACGGACGTACTCGAAAAGAGGGGCGACGATATTGACGAACAGGAGCTTGAAAAGCGGATCGGCGTGCCCGTGGTGGAGATTTCCGCGCTTCGCGACACGAACGTGCCGCTTCTGATAAGCCGCGCGATCGAAGCGGCGAAAACGCCGCGGGGTGCTACGAGCGTTTTAAAGGCTTCCCGTCTCTACGGCGCGATTGAAAACGCGGAGATTGCGTTTAAACTTGCGGAAGTGGATTCGCCCTTATTCCACGCGGTGAAGCTTGTGGAGGGGGATAATTTAGAAGTGGAAACCCACCCCAAGGAAGCGCAAGCGGCAAAAGATTTTTTGGCAAAGAATGTGAGTAGGGCTTGGGAATTTGGAAGCGATACGGAAGCAGAGATCGCCGACGCGAGATATAAATACATATGCGAGCATTTCTCGCCAACCTTAAAGCGTAGCAGACCCGTGAAAAAGGGGGAGCTTACGAGATCGGATAAAGCAGATCGGATTTTAACGCATAAATGGGCGAGTATTCCGCTCTTTCTCGTCATTTTATTCGCGGTGTTCCACGTAACGTTCTCGGAAAACTTTCTGTATTTAGCCACGATCATACCCCCGTTCGGCGAACTTTGTGCCGAGCTTTCGGGCACGACGATGGGCGCGATCTTCTTTGCGGAGGGACTCAATTCCCCCGGCGCGATTTTGTTTTATGCAATGGACGCGCTCACGGCTTCGATCGGGAACGGCATACTTTCCGTTATGGAAAGTGCAAACGCAAGCGCGTGGGCAGTAGGGCTCGTGTACGACGGCATTTGGGGGGGAATTTCGGCAGTTTTGTCTTTCGTGCCGCAAATTCTCGTTCTCTTCCTTTGCTTCTCGATCTTGGAAGATAGCGGGTATATGGCGCGCGTGGCGTTCATTCTTGATCGGCTTTTCCGTCGTTTCGGGGTTTCGGGCAGAGCGTTTATGCCTATGATAATGGGCTTCGGTTGTTCGATTCCTGCTATGGCGAACACGAGAACGCTTGCCGACGAAAAGGAACGCACGGCAACGATCCGCGTGATCCCGTTTTTCTCCTGTGGCGCAAAATTACCTATCTTAACCGCAATTTCAGGTGCAATCGTAACGTTTTTCGGGATCGGGAATGCGGAAATCATCACCTACGCTATGTATTTAGCGGGTATGGGGATCGCCTTGATTTCCTTGATTTTAATGCGCAACACGACGATGCGCGGGGAAACGCCCCCGTTCATTATGGAGCTTCCCGCCTATCACGCGCCCCGCTTCCAAAATTTGATGATTCACCTTTGGGATAAACTCAAACACTACGTAGAAAAAGCGTTTACTATTATTTTGGTGTCGTGTATCGTGATTTGGTTCTTGTCCAATTTCGGCTGGAATTGGAAAATGGCGGAATCTATGAACGATTCCATTCTCGCTTCGCTCGGTCAACTTATTCAGCCGATCTTCACGCCGCTTGGCTTCGGTAGTCAGCTCGGCTCGTGGGGTTGGGTGTTCGCGGTGGCGGCGGTTACGGGCTTGATTGCCAAAGAAAACGTAATCGCGACGTTCTTCTCGCTTGCTTGTGCACTGTTGACGGCGGCAGGAAGCGGTGCGTTTAGCGGACTCGAAAGCAATCCCGAGCTCCTCGCCGAACTTCTCGCGCTTCTTGGTAGCGGAGAGGGTAGCGAAGAGGGCGTTTTGGAAGCGGTAGCTATGATTTCCGCAACGGGTGCAACCGTGCCTGCGCTTTTGTCCTTTATCGTGTTCAATATGACGACGATCCCTTGCTTTGCGGCGGTGGCAACGGCGAAAGCAGAGCTTCGCAAGGGCACGTTCAAATGGACGCTTCTCTTCTGGCTTGCGGCTTCCTATCTCGCTTCTACGGCAGTTTACACGATCGGAAGTTGGTGGTGGACGGCGTTCATCTGGGCGGCGGTAATCGCAGCGGCGATTGCAGGCGTCGTGCTTTATAACAAGAAAGCCTCACAAAAGGAGAAAAGGTTATGAACCCTATCGATATAATCATTATCATTGCGGCAGTCGCGATCGTAGGCAGTTTCGTCGGGATTGCAATTTGGCGCAAAAAAACGGGCAGAAGCAAAGGTTGCGGCTGTGGCTGTGATTGTAGCAGCTGTTTGGGGTGCCCGTCGGCAAAACAAGATAAAGAATAAGAAAAACCCGCGGATGATTCGTCCGCGGGGTTTCATTATAAAAGCATAGCTATACCTTGTAAAAGCGCAAGGTGTAGAGGATAGAAAATATAGAAGAAATATTTCGTTTTCCATTTGCCTTTTTCGCCGTTGTATAAAAGTAGAATGGGGATAGAAAGAAAGGCGTAAAATTCGATGCCGCCGAAAGAAAAGGCGAGCGGGATCAAACCGATCGAAAGGGTAAAAACGCGCGCGGGCAGACAATCGAGTTTTTGTAAGAGGGTGGGGGCAGGTATGCCGCGAAAGTCGAAAACGCTCGCAAATACGGGAAGCATAATCCCCCAAAAGCCGTAATCAATGAAAAGAATTTGGCAGAGCGCGAAGTCGCAGAATGCAAGGGCTAAAAACAGCGCTACGGACAAACCCTTGTCCAATCCGTCCGCCTGTTCGTCAAAAAGCGTTTTCTTGCAAAATTGCAGAGCGTAGATCGTGAGCACGGACAGGGAAAAGGTTATGAGAATCGACATATACAGATTGCCGTCGTCGAAGAAATAATAAACGATTTGGCAAAGCAGGGCGAGCGCAAACAATAGGCAAAAATGCTTGGTTTTGTTTTTGGTGTAGCGACAGCCCTCGGAAAGCGCGAAAGCAAAAAGGGGCATAGAAAGTCTGCCCACGATTCGTAAAAATAAAACCTGCGGAAAGAGCATATACCCGATATGATCGACGAGCATAAGCGCCGCGGCTAAAAATTTGAGCGCGTTTGCGTTTAGAAAACGCGCTTTTTGTAACCCCTTCATTATTCTTCCTTCCTGCGTTGTTTTTTCTCTTTCCTTTCCTGCTTTGCGGCAAGCTTTTTGGCGGCTTTTTCCGCGCGGCTTTCCTGTACCTTTTCGTCAAGCCAAAGCCGTTGCTTTGTCTTTTCCGCCTCTGGTTCGATCTCCTCGCCTTTGAGCCGTTTGAAGAAATTGTTGGTACTTTTCACCGCTTTGCTGATCGGTTCTATATCCGCTTTCACGCCCTCGATCAAAAATTGTAGACGCGATACGACGAGCCGATAGACGATTTCCAAAAGAATTTGTAAAATGAAAGTGATGAGCATAAACGTCGTGATCAAAACGGAGAAATGATCGACGTTTGCCGTCGTAATACAAATCGTATACACAGACATCGCGAGCGTGTATAATTTCAAAACCTGCTTGGAGCGTTTATAGACGAGGGAAACGATTTTTTTGGTGTTTTTCGCGCCTGTGCTTTCCCGCCAATACATCACGAGATAAAAAGGGAGATATCCGCCCGAGAGTACAAGCAAAACGGCGTTCACCCAAACGTTGCCCGCGCCCGCGACCAAGGCGTAAATCAAATACGCCACGTATATACATTGCGATAATACGCTAAAAACGAATATTGCTTTTAAGAAATCGCTTTTGATTTTTTGAAGCGCAACCGTCGTATAATCAAACATAATTTATCACCTCACGTTTCATTATAAGAATTTTTTTAAATTTGTCAATCTATTTGAGGTGGGTTTTATTGACAAAGGAGGAAATTGCGGGTATAATAAGGATATGAAACGCAATTACGACAAGGAAATGACGGTGCAGCTTGAATGTATAGAAAGGGGAACGCGGTTGCTTTTGCACAGCTGCTGCGCGCCCTGTTCTTCCGCGTGCTTGGAACGACTGAAAGACGTTTTTCAGATCACCGTTTTGTATTATAATCCGAATATCGACGAGGACGAGGAATACGAAAAGCGCAAGGCGGAACAAATACGTTTTTTAAAGGAAACGGGCTGGGCGGATTTTCTCGATTGCGATCACGATAAGGAGGCGTTCGAGGCACTTGTGAAAGGCTACGAAGCTGAGCCCGAGCGGGGGAAGCGTTGCTATCTTTGCTACGAGCTTCGCTTAAATAAAACGGCGCAAACGGCAAAGGAAAAGGGGTTTGCGTATTTTGCGACCACGCTCACGTTAAGCCCGTATAAAAACGCCGAATGGCTGAATGAGATCGGGGAAAAGGTAGGGGGCAGGTATGAGGTGAACTATCTTTGCACCGATTTCAAAAAACAGGGTGGTTATCACCGTTCGATCGAGCTTTCCAAGGACTACGGCTTATATCGTCAAGATTTTTGCGGTTGTAAATTTTCAAAAAAATAAAACGTTTCTCTCGTATATAATCTGCGCCCCAAAAGTCAGATAGGCTTTTGGGGCGCATAGCGCTATAACGTTCGTTTGTGAATTTGCTATTTGTTGCGGAAGCTTTGCCCGCGTTGCCATCGAGATAGAATGCTTATAATTTTTCCATTTCGGAGCGAACGGCGTTGTCGGTTTTCTCCGCAAATATTTTATTGGGATCGCGCGTCTTTTCAAAAGCCTCAAAATAACGAAGCCCGAATTCGTATAACGATTTGGTGTTAAAATGCAGGTTATCGGGTTTACTCGTAAGTCCGTCTGCGGGAACGAAGCAGGTCATTGGCATTTCCTTTGCCGCTTCCTTTAATTGTTCGTTGATAGCCGTGTAATTTTTAAGGTAGGTGAAATTTTCATTATCTTTTAAGAAATCGCCCAAGCCGCCAACCAAAAAGGGTACGTCGTATAAATTCAAATCCCGTTTTAAAACCTCAAACATTTCCTTCAAGCGGGGCTTATACGTTTGGGAAAGAGCTTCTCCGCAATCGCTCTCGCCTTGGTGCCATAAAACGCCTGCAATCGTAGACGTTCTTTGTGCTAATTTGGCTTGGTAAACGGCGTGATCGTAGAGCACGCCACCCTCGATCCATTGTTCGAGCCGTGTGCCGCCGTCGGCGCAGCAAATCAAGCCGACGTCCACGTCGTATTTATTCGCGTAGGCTTCGGCAAAGCTTTCCGCCAAATTTACACCTGAAAACGAGCGGTCGGGGTTGATGGGGCGAAACATCGTTTGCCAACGTCCGTTGCGGAGCGTTTTGATGCGTTTGATATTCACGGGGATCGCCTCGTTTATATCGCCACGCCCCGCCATATTCGATTGACCGATTAAAAGAAAGGAATGTATCATAGTAATTACCGAATAAATGTATTTGAAAGTTACCTGCGAATACAGTTTGATTTTATTGTTTATCGACAGCGGCGGAAGAAAGTCCCACGACGCCGTCCACGGGCAGAGAAAAGGCGATGCCTTGCCCGGCGGTGTTCAAGCCCACGTCGTCGTAGAGATTTTGCAAAATTTTATCCTTGCTTTCGGAGGATACCAAAATCATCACGATTTCCTTTTCTTCCTGCACGGAAATGCCGAAGAATTTTTCCGCTTCCTTTCCCGCCGTGCCGCGAGCGTTAATCACCGTACCGCCGCGCGCACCACCTTTTTTGGCGGCGTCCATCACTGCTTCCGAAAAGCCGCTGTTTACGATGCAAAAGATTACGTCGTGTGTAAATTGATTTTTCATATTATTTTTCCTCCGAAACGAATGCTCTGTTATTACTTAAAAACCGATAGATTGCCACACCGATCACCGAGGTAAGCGGCACGGTGAACGCAACGCCTTTCCCGCCGCGAAGCGTTTGGAATTTTTCCTCCAAGCCTCGCAACGCTTCTTCCGCTCTATCTTCGCGGATCAAACTGCAAATCACGCTTCTGTCGGTATCCTCCAAGCCCAACAGGTGCAGGGTGTCCGAACGCGCCGTGCCTTGCGCCAAAACGCTCGTTTGGAAATTGACTTCAAAGCCCGCGAGGAAGTCCGTGAAAAATTCCGTTTTTTTACGGTTTACTACCGTGATTAAGAGTTTGAGTTTTTTAACGTCCGATTGCGTTTTTGTTTTTCTCGCCATACCTGCCCCCTACATAAAGGTAATAATTTGTTTATCGTCCGCGCCCAAGATACGTCGCATTGCGATATGTTCACGTATCGTTTTCTGCGCAACGGCTCTAAAACCGAGAAGCTGAATGGAGATAAGCGGCGTCATAGCGACCATAGATACGAGTCCGAACGCGTCGAGGAGAATTTTGCTTTCTCCTTGAAGCGCGGCGCAAACGCCGATCAGGAAAGGCAAAATAAAGCTGGACGTAAGCGGACCGCTTGCCACCCCGCCCGAATCGAACGCAATCGCCGTGTACAATTTCGGCACGAAGAACGAAAGACCAAGCGAGAGAAAATAACCGGGGATCAGATAATATAAAACGCTGAAATCGAAAATTACGCGCACGACGGACAGAGCAATCGCCGCGCCCACGCCGAGCGATAAGGCGATCAGCATTGAACGCCCTTTTACTGCACCGCCCGTAACCGTTTCCACCTGCTTGTTCAAAACGTGAATTGCAGGCTCTGCCAAAACGACGGTAAGCCCCAACAGGAAAGCAAAGCCCACCAAAACCGCGGAGTGATTTTCTGCAAGCTGTACGCCCATTTTATAGCCGATGGGCATAAACCCGATCGCAACCGCCGAGAGAAAAATGACGAGCCCGAACAGGGTGTAGAAGATGCCTACGACGATTTGTAAAATTCTCTTTTTGGGCAATTTCAAAACGAGAAACTGCAACACGAAGAAAAACGCGGCAATGGGAATGAGCGCGATCAACACTTCTTTTCCCGTATGTAAAACCGTTTCGAAAAGCGCGAAGCCCAAGCGGTTTTCGACGGAATAATCGGGGAGGGTATAGGAAACCTCGCCTCCCGCAAACAGTCCTAAAAACATTACGGCGAGAATCGGACCGATCGAGCAGAGCGCGATAAAGCCGAAGCTACTTTCCCGATCGTGCTTATCGCCGAGCGCCGCGGCAACGCCCGCGCCGAGCGCCATAATAAAGGGCACGGTGATAGGTCCTGTCGTAACGCCGCCCGAATCGAAAGCAAGGGGCAAGAAGCTCGCGTTTCCGCTTTCGATAATCAACGCCGCAAGCGCGAATAATAAAAGATAGAAAAACGTCATCAAATGCGCAAGGCTCAAACGGAACACTACGCGCAAAATCGAGATTACTAAAAACACGCCCACGCCCACGCCGATCGTGAAAACAAGCGTTGTGCCGTTGATGACTTCTTTGACCTGTGAAGCGAGTACGGAAAGATCGGGTTCAGCGATCGTAACGAACACGCCCATAACGAAGCAAATAATCAAAAGAAGCTTAAATTTCCCCGATTTGGGCAAGCCCGAGCCCACCTGCTCGCCCATAGGCGTCATTGCCATATCCGCGCCGAGGTTGAAAAGCGCCATACCCAAAACGAGCGCAAGCGCCGAGCACGCAAAAACGACCGTTTCCGTCGCGGTGAAATTGACGATAGGCGTACAGTTTAAAAGCAATACGAGCAAGGCGACGGGAAAAACGGATATTGCCGCTTCTTTGAGTTTTGTCCACAAGATCTTTAACATAATTTGATAACCCTTTGTCTGTATTATAACATACGCCGCGAAAAAAAGCTACCGAATAAACGAAAGAAAATTAAAAAATAATCGTCAAATCTGTTGACAAACGCCGTGGCGTTGTGATATGCTATATACAATTTCATAATTAAGCGCGCTATGCGAAGATCGCAGAAGATGGACGGGTTTCGTCCAACCGAAGGAGTGAATCTCTCAGGTGATCGAAAGATTAGGAACTGTGATCGGATAGCACTCCGGAGAAGCTCGCCACGTGCGAGTGCCGAAGGGGCAAAACGGCAAAAGCCGTCAATCTCTCAGGCAAAAGGACAGAGAATGCTTCAATAATCTCTCACGGTAGGGGTTTTGTATCGTTTTTTACGGAGTGGAACGCGTTTTTCACTTCGTTATTTTTTTACACAGGAGGTTCTTTATGGACAAATTCTTTGAGGTTGTAGCCGCGGTAAATTCCGCAATAAACGGCGTCGTTTGGGGCTGGCCGATGATCATCTTGATCTTGGGTACGGGCATTTTGCTTACGATCCGAACCAAAGCTTTGCAGGTGCGTAAATTCGGCACGAGCTGGGGCGAAACGATTATTCCCACGGTGAAGAGCATTGGGAAAAAGCAGGTCAAGGGCTTAAACGAAAAGGAAAAGACGATTTCGCCCTTTGAAGCGTTCTCCACGGCGATCTCGGGTACGGTCGGTACGGGTAATATTATCGGCGTTACGTCCGCGATTATGTCGGGTGGACCGGGCGCAGTATTCTGGATGTGGATTTCCGCATTCTTCGGTATGGTTACCAACTACGCGGAAAACGTACTCGGTATGTTCTTCCGTAAAAAGGGTAGCGACGGCGAGTTCTCGGGCGGACCTATGCAATATCTTTCCGAGGGTATCGGACGCGACGTCAAGGGCAAAGGCGGCTCTTTCCTGAGAGGTTTAGGGAAAGTGCTCGGTATTATGGCGGCGGTGTTCTGCGTGCTTGCGGCGATTGGTATGAGCGGTGCGCAAACGAATAATATCGCAGGTACGTTCGAAGATATTTTCGGCGGCGTGCCCGGAGTGAACACGGACGTGGTCGTTTTGATCGTTGGTATCGTGGTGGCGATCGTGCTCGCGCTCGTAATCTTGGGCGGTATTAAGGCGATCGGTAGAGTTACTTCCATTCTCGTTCCCTTTATGTCCTTGATCTTTATTTTCATGGCACTCATTATCATTTTTGCGAATATCGCGTTGATCGGTTCGGCGTTCGCGCTTATTTTCGGCAATATTTTCAGCTTTGAAGCAGCAGCAGGCGGCGTGGGTGGATACATGTTCGCGCAAATCATTCAAAAGGGACTTGCGCGCGGCGTGTTCTCTAACGAAGCGGGACTTGGCTCGTCCGTAATCGCGCATAGTGCTTCGGCAACGAGAGAACCCGTAAAACAAGGGCTTTGGGGCATTTTCGAAGTATTCTTCGATACGTTTATCATCTGTACGCTCACCGCGCTCGTTATCTTGGTTTCTTTCGGCGACGAAGCGGGCATGACGAACGTGCTCTATTACGTAAACCCTGAAACTGGCAATTCCCTTTCCACGACCGTTGTTTCTATGAAAGCATTCCAAGGTATGTTCGGCAACGTAGGTACGGTGATTTACGCAACGATTATCCCTTTGTTTGCATTCACCACCATTTTGGCTTGGTCGTATTACGGGGAAAAATGCGTGCAGTTCCTTTTCCGTAAAACGGGAGAAAAGGGACAAAAGATCGCGACGATCGTGTTCAAGGTTGCCTACGTGCTTCTCGTTATCGTGGCGGCGGTTATGGAAAACACGCTTGCGTGGGAGATCTCCGATACGTTCAACGGACTTATGGCGCTTCCTAACCTCGTAGGACTCGTGATTATGAGTGGGCTCGTGGCGAAGATTACCAAGAACTATTTCGACCGCAAAAAAGGTTTAGACGTAGAGCCTATGCTCTCCGCTTATCCCGAACAAAACGAAGCGTTTGCAGCGGATCTGGAAGTGGAGCAGGAAGTGGAGCAGGAAAACGCGTAAGTTCTCTATAAATTTTATAAAAAAGCGAAAAATACACCGCGAAATCGTTGACAAAAAGGTTTTTGCGGTGTATAATCGTATAAATCAATTAACGAAGCGAATTTTATTTACTTTTCGTATAGAGGTGAGCGTATGGAAATCAAGATCACGAAAACGGCGACGCCGAGCGAAATGCCCGCAGAGGATAAGCTCGGATTCGGGAAAGTATTTACCGATCATATGTTTATGATGGACTACGACGAGGGGCAGGGCTGGCACGATATGCGTATCGTGCCGTTCGGAAGAATTGATTTGCACCCCGCTTCGACCGTGCTCCATTACGGCGCGGAAATTTTCGAGGGGTTGAAAGCCTATCGCAGAGCGGACGGCGGCGTTCAGCTGTTTAGACCTATGGAGAATATCCGTAGAATGAACCGTTCGGCGGAGCGTATGAGCTTGCCTGAAATTCCCGAAAACGATATGCTTGAAATTTTGGAAACGTTCGTGAAATTGGAAGAACGCTTCGTGCCCAAATCGTTCGGAACTTCCCTGTATCTGCGTCCGTTTACGTTCGGCAACGACGAAAGCTTGGGCGTGCACGCGGTGAAACGCGCGACGTTTATGTTGATCGCCTCGCCGAGCGGAAGCTATTACGCAGAGGGGATTAACCCCGTTAAAATTATGATCGAAAGCGAGGACGTGCGCACGGTGCGCGGCGGCACGGGTTACGCCAAGTGCGGCGGGAACTACGCAGCGAGTACGAGGGCAGGCGAACGGGCGGCGAAAAAGGGCTATTCGCAGGTACTGTGGTTGGACGGCGTGGAGAGAAAGTATATCGAAGAAGTGGGCGCAATGAACGTAATGTTCAAGATCGGCGGTGAGATCGTAACGCCTATGCTCACAGGCTCGATTTTGCCGGGGATCACGCGGAAAAGCTGCATAGAAGTTTTGAAATCGCTTGGCTATAAGGTAAGTGAAAGATTGCTTTCTGTGGACGAACTTTTAGCGGCTTTGGAGAACGGAAGCTTGGAAGAAGCGTGGGGTTGCGGCACGGCGGCGGTCGTATCTCCGATCGGGAAGCTTGCCTACGGCGATAAGGAATATATCGTGAGTGGCGGAAAGATCGGCGAGGTTACGCAAAAGCTCTACGATATTCTTACGGGCATACAATGGGGCAAGATTGAAGATAAATTCGGTTGGGTTTATAAGTTATAAACGCGGATATGTGTCGCAATACGGCGCCCCGCTGTGTTTTCCTTGCTCGTTTACCATTCGTAAACTCCCGTCGGAAAGCCTCGCGCGCCTTGTCTTGCTCGCATCTGCGCGTTCATAGAAAATCGGAATTGTAAAATTTCTTGAATTTTCCTCTAAAAACCTTAAAAAAGGTGGCAGAGGGTGCTTGACAAAAATTTAAAAATATTATAAAATAGATATGTTCAAAATATTATATTAGGCAATGACGGGAAAAAATCCGTAAATTCGTTTTATGCAGAGAGTCGGCGGTGGGTGCGAGCCGATAGCGGTTACGGAATATAGCTCCTCCCCGAGCCTCCGACAGAACGGCAAAAACGCCAAGTAGATTCGGACGGATTTCCTCCGTTATCGGGAAAAGTCTTTTCAAAGACACGAGTGGGCGACGTACGTCGTCAAACGGAGTGGTACCGCGGAGAAAATACAAATATCTTCGTCTCTTTCAAGCGTTTTTCAGCGCGTGAAAGAGATTTTTTTATAAGGAAAGGTTATGAAAAACAATCAAAAATACGTAAAACAATATTTCGAGCCACACGGCGTTACGATGGATTGGACGAAAAAATCGGCGATTGAAAAGCCGCCGATTTGGTGTAGCGTCGATCTTCGCGACGGCAACCAAGCCTTGATTATTCCTATGAGTCTTGAAGAGAAGCTGGAATTTTTCAAATTACTTTGCAAAATAGGCTTCAAGGAAATCGAAGTGGGCTTTCCCGCGGCGAGCGAAACGGAATACGAATTTTGCCGCACGATTATCGAGCAGAATTTAATCCCCGACGACGTAACCATTCAGGTTTTAACGCAATCGCGCGAGCATATTATCGCCAAAACGTTCGAAGCGATCAAGGGCGCAAAGCACGCGATCGTGCATCTTTATAATTCCACGTCCGTGGCGCAGCGCGAGCAGGTGTTCAAGCGGGAAAAACAGGAGATTGTCGATATTGCCGTGTTCGGCGCGAAGCTTTGCAAGGAGTATCGCGAAAAGGCGGAGGGGAAGATTACCTTTGAATATTCCCCCGAAAGTTTCACGGGTACAGAGCCTGAATTTGCAGCGGAAATTTGTAACGCCGTTTTGGATATATGGCAGCCTACGGCAGAAGATAAGGCGATTATCAATTTGCCCGTAACCGTTTCTCATTCTATGCCGCACGTGTACGCAAACCAAGTGGAATATATGTGCAAGAATTTGAAAAACCGCGAAAACGTGATCATTTCCTTGCACCCGCATAACGACAGAGGTTGCGCGGTGGCGGATAGTGAAATGGGCTTGCTTGCAGGGGGCGATCGCATTGAGGGTACGCTCTTTGGCAACGGTGAGCGCACGGGGAACGTCGATATTGTAACGCTTGCTTTGAATATGTATTCGCAGGGAATTGATCCCAAGCTTGATTTTTCCGATCTGCCGAGCATTACCTCGGTATACGAGCGGGTAACGCGAATGAAAGTGAGCGACAGACAGCCATATAGCGGCGCGCTCGTGTTCGCGGCGTTTTCGGGCTCGCATCAGGACGCGATTGCAAAGGGTATGAAATACCGCGAGCAGCGGGGCTTAAACACTTGGACCGTGCCCTATCTACCCCTTGATCCCGCGGACGTGGGCAGAGTATACGAGGCGGACGTGATCCGAATCAATTCACAATCGGGCAAGGGCGGTATTGGATACGTTCTCGAAACGCAATTCAAACTCGTGTTGCCGCCGAAAATGCGCGAGCAATTCGGTTACCACGTGAAGAGTATTTCCGATCACGCGCATAAGGAATTATCGCCAAACGAGGTATACGATATTTTCTTGCGTGATTTCGTTAATCTCACCGATAAGCTCAACGTGCTGGAAGCGGGGTATCAGGAAATTGCGCCTGATCGACTCAAAGGCAAGATCGTGATCGAGTATAACGGCGAGGCGACTACCGTCGAGGTGGAGGGTAACGGACGACTCGATTGTGTGAATACGGCGATTCACAAAGTTACGGGTTGCGATTACGTTTTGGAAAACTACGTAGAGCACGCGCTCGAAGAAAAATCCTCGTCCAAAGCCGCTTCTTACGTTTGCATTACGTCGAACGGCAAGAGCTTCTGGGGAACGGGTATTCATAGCGACATTATGACGTCGTCGGTGAAAGCACTCGTTTCGGCAGTGAACAGAATGTTATAAGGAGAACGAAAAATATGATATTAAACGGAGCGCAAATTTTGGTGGAAACGCTGATCGAGCAGGGCGTTACCGACGTGTTCGGTTACCCCGGCGGTCAGGTGATCAATATTTACGACGCATTATATGAATACAAAGACAAAATCAATCACGTGTTGACGGCGCACGAGCAGGGCGCGTCGCACGCGGCGGACGGGTATTCCCGCGCGACGGGTAAGGTGGGCGTTTGTATTGCAACCAGCGGACCGGGCGCGACCAATCTCGTTACGGGTATTGCAACCGCTATGCTCGATTCAATCCCCCTCGTGGCAATTACGGGCAACGTGCCTAATTCCTTGATTGGAAAGGACAGCTTCCAAGAGATCGACATTACGGGCGTAACGATGCCGATCACTAAACACAATTTCTTCGTGAAAAAGATCGAAGATCTTGCGCCTACGCTTCGGCAAGCCTTTTCGATTGCAAAATCGGGCAGACCTGGACCTGTACTCGTCGATATTCCCAAGGACGTGCAGGTTGGCAAGTGTGAATTTACCGCGCAGGGCGTAGTGGAAAAAAAGCCTCTGCCCAAAGTGAAAGAAGAACGTATCGACGAAGCGGTGAAGCTGATTAACGAGGCGAGCCGCCCGTATATCTACGTCGGCGGCGGCGCGGCAGGGCTTGGAATGGGCAAGGAGATCGTGGCGTTTGCCGAAAAGATCGACGCGGCGATCGGGTGCTCGTTTATGGGACTTTCCGCCGTACCGCAAGAGAGTGAAAGATTTCTCGGTATGCAGGGTATGCACGGGCATTACGCTTCTTCTATGTCGCAAAACGAAGCAGATTTGATTTTGGCGATCGGCGTGCGCTTTTCCGACCGCGCGACGGGCAACGTTTCCAAATTTGCTAAAAAGAGTAAGATCGTGCAGCTCGATCCCGATTCCGCGGAAATCAACAAGAACGTACACGTAGACTTGGGGCTCGTCGGGGATATTTACGATTCCTTTAAGCGGATCTCGGAAAAATGCGTAGAAAAGAGCAATCCTGCGTGGTTGGATCGGGTGCGGGAGCTGAAACAAGAAGAGCTTGCGTTTGAGGCAGAGATTGCGGCAGCGGACGGCGCGCCGCTTACGCCTAAACAGGTTTTTGATATTATCAACGAAGAAAAATTGCCTGCTTCCGTGATTACTACCGACGTTGGACAACACCAAATGTGGACGGCGCAATACGTGCAATTCGATAAAGCGCGGCGTTGGGTGTCGAGCGGGGGGCTTGGTACGATGGGCTTTGGGCTCGGCGCGGCAATGGGCGCGTACGTGGCGACGAAAGATCCCACGATCTTGATTACGGGCGACGGGAGCTTCGGTATGAATTTGAACGAGCTCGCTACCGCCGTTACCTATAAAATGCCGATCGTGATCGTTTTGATGAACAACGGTGTTTTGGGTATGGTGCGGCAATGGCAAACCCTCTTTTTCGGGAAACGGTATTCGAACACCGTTTTGGAAAGAAAAACCGATTTCGTTAAGCTTGCACAGGCGTTCGGCGCAGAGGGGTATCTTGCGGAAACGCCGATCGAATTTAGAAAGGCGTTCCAAAAAGCCGTGAAGGCAAACGGTCCCGTCGTGATCGACGTGCGCATTGATAAGGACGAATTCGTACTTCCTATGCTTCCTCCCGGCGGCGCGATCGACGATATTATTACGAAGGTGAAATAAGGAGGGTTAAATGGAAAACAGTTTTATTTTAGCAGTTTACGTAGATAACACGGTCGGCGTTTTAACCCGCGTAACGGCAATGTTTACCCGCCGCGGCTTTAATATCGACGCGCTCACCGTAGGCGAAACCGAACGCTCGGAATATTCCCGCATTACGATTAGTATGGCAGGGGATAAATACGTGCGTGAACAAATGATCAACCAACTGAAAAAGCTTGAAGTCGTGAAAAAGGTAGAGGTGCTTGACGACGCACCGATCAAACGCGAGCTTATGCTCATCAAAGTGAAAAACGAAGCGGCAAACCGCGCGGATATTATGACGGCTGTGGACGTGTATAGAGCGAGCGTAATTGATTATTCGACGGAGGGTATGTGCATTGAAGTTACGGGTAACCCCTCGAAGATCGACGCATTCGTAAAGCTTATGCAACCGTTCGGGATTTTGGAAATGTGTAGGACGGGAATCGTGGCGCTCGATCGCGGTACGACAACTTTACTCAACAAATAAAAAAAATTTTAAGGAGATAAATACTATGGCAAAAATTTATTATCAACAGGATTGTGATTTAGGCAAGCTCGCGGGAAAAACCGTGGCGATTATCGGTTACGGTTCGCAAGGGCACGCGCACGCGCTCAACTTAAAGGAATCGGGCGTGGACGTTGTAGTTGGTCTGTATAAGGGCAGCAAGAGCTGGGCGAAAGCGGAAAAGCAGGGCTTGAAAGTGTATACCGCGGCAGAAGCGGCGGCAAAAGCCGATTTGATTATGATTTTGATCAACGACGAAAAGCAAGCGAAGCTTTACAAGGAAAGCATTGAACCCAACCTTACCGAGGGTAAAACGCTTGCGTTCGCGCACGGCTTCAATATCCACTTCGGTTGCATTAAACCCCCGAAGAACGTGAACGTAATTATGATCGCGCCCAAAGGACCTGGTCATACGGTACGTAGCGAATACCAAGCGGGAAAGGGCGTACCTTGCTTGATCGCGGTGGAACAGGACGCAACGGGCGACGCGCTCGAAATCGGTTTGGCTTACGCGCTCGGTATCGGCGGCGCAAGAGCGGGCGTTTTGGAAACGACTTTCCGTACGGAAACGGAAACCGACCTTTTCGGCGAACAAGCCGTGCTTTGCGGCGGCGTTTGCGCACTTATGCAAGCGGGCTTCGAAACGCTTGTAGAAGCGGGCTACGATCCTCGTAACGCTTACTTTGAATGTATTCACGAAATGAAGTTGATCGTCGATCTGATTTATCAGAGTGGCTTTGAGGGTATGCGTTATTCCATTTCTAACACCGCGGAATACGGCGATTATATCACCGGTCCGAAGATTATTACGGAAGAAACGAAAAAGGCAATGAAAAAGATCTTGTCCGACATTCAAGACGGTACGTTCGCAAAAGATTTCTTGCTCGATATGTCCGACGCGGGAAGCCAAGTACATTTCAACGCAATGAGAAAGCGCGCGGCGGAGCACCCCTCCGAAGTCGTCGGTAAGGATATTCGTAAGCTTTACAGCTGGGCAGACGAAGAGAAGTTTATTAACAACTAAGTTGGCAAGGCTATGCGTGAATTGAACGCTTTGCGTTCGTGAATTGATTGGAGCAATCGTGAATTGAAAACCTGACGGTTTTCGTGAATTGAAACGCTTCGCGTTTCGTTATGGAATGATTGCCACAACGCACGCCCAAGGCGTGCAATTCATAGAGCGTTAGCGAAAATTCACGCGCCGTAAGGCGCAATTCACGCAAGACAACGTCTTGCAATTCACTTTTAAGGACAACGAATTATGATAAAAGACACAATCGTAGACGGATTTCAAAACGCACCGCACAGATCGCTTTATCACGCGCTCGGGCTTACGGAAGAGGAACAATCTCGCCCTTTGATCGGGATCGTTTCTTCGTATAACGAGATCGTGCCGGGGCATATCAACCTTGATAAAATCGCACAGGCGGTTAAGCTTGGTGTGGCTATGGCTGGCGGTACGCCCATTATGTTCCCCGCAATCACCGTATGCGACGGGATCGCTATGGGGCATAAGGGTATGAAATATTCCCTCGTAACCCGCGATCTGATCGCCGATTCTACCGAGGCTATGACGCTCGCGCACGGCTTCGACGGGCTCGTGATGATCCCGAATTGCGACAAGAACGTGCCCGGGCTTTTAATGGCGGCGGCAAGGCTGAACATTCCCACCGTGTTCGTGAGCGGCGGGCCTATGCTTGCAGGAAAAGTGGGCGGTAAAAAACGCTCGCTTTCAAGTATGTTTGAAGCCGTCGGCGCGTACACCGCGGGCAAGATCGACGAAAAGGGCTTGACGGAATTTGAGAAAAAAGTTTGCCCGACGTGCGGCTCGTGCTCGGGTATGTATACGGCAAATTCTATGAACTGTTTGACCGAAGTTTTGGGTATGGGACTCAAGGGTAACGGTACGATCCCTGCCGTGTATTCGGCGCGGATCGAGCTTGCCAAGCACGCGGGTATGCAGGTTATGGAGCTTGTGAAAAAGAATATCCGCCCCCGCGATATTATGACGGCGGCGGCGATTAAAAACGCGATCACCGCAGACATGGCCCTCGGTTGTTCGACGAACAGTATGTTGCACCTGCCCGCGATTGCGAACGAATGTGGCGTGAAATTCGATTTGGACGAAGTGAACGCGATTAGCGAAAAAACTCCGAATTTGTGCCACCTTGCTCCCGCAGGTCCGACGTATATGGAAGATCTGAACGAGGCGGGCGGGGTGTACGCCGTGCTCAAAGAGCTCGACGCGCTCAATCTTATTGATACAAGCGTTCTTACCTGCACGGGAAAAACGCTCGGAGAAAATATCGCGGACGTGGAAAATTTGGATACGGAAGTGATTAGAAAACCTGAAAACGCGTTCGGCAAAACGGGTGGTATCGCCGTTTTGAAGGGCAATCTTGCGCCCGACGGGTGCGTGGTGAAACGCGCGGCGGTTGCGAGCGAAATGCTCGTGCACGAAGGTCCTGCGCGTGTGTTTGAAAGCGAAGAGGAATGTATTGCGGCAATTTATGCAGGCAAGATCGTAAAGGGCGACGTGGTGGTGATCCGCTACGAAGGTCCTGCGGGTGGTCCTGGTATGCGCGAAATGCTTTCGCCTACCTCCGCGATCGCAGGTATGGGCTTGGATAAAGACGTCGCACTCATCACTGACGGTAGATTTTCGGGCGCGACTCGCGGCGCGTCGATCGGACACGTTTCCCCCGAAGCCGTTTCGGGCGGTACGATCGCCTACGTCAAGGACGGCGATTTGATCGCAATCGACATTCCGAATTATAAAATTGAGCTCAAAGTTTCGGACGAAGAGCTTGCAAAGCGGAAAGCGGAAATGCCTATCAAGAAAAAACAAGTGAGCGGGTATTTAAAACGGTATGCCGAGCAAGTGAGCTCTGCCGACAAGGGCGCGATTATTAACCGCTTATAATAGCCAAAACGCGTATATACGTCGCAATGCTTCGTCAGGCTTGCGTTTTTCCTTGCTCGTTTACGAGAAGTAAACGTCCCGTTGGGAAAGCCGCGCCTTTCTTGCCTTGCTCGTATCTCCGCGTTTTAACGGTAGACAAAAATTATAAATATTACAACAAAGAAGGAAATTGAACTATGTCAATGACAATGACGCAAAAAATTCTCGCGGCAAAGGCGGGACTTGAAAAGGTGGAAGCGGGGCAGCTCGTGCTCGTGAGTCTCGATCGGGTACTTGGCAACGATATTACCTCGCCCGTCGCGATTCGTGAATTTGAAAAGCTTGGCGCGTCCACCGTTTACGATAAAGACAAGGTTACGATGGTTATGGACCATTTCGCGCCGAATAAGGACATCAAAGCCGCAACGCAATGTAAAATGTGCCGCGATTTTTGCGACAAGCACGACGTTACGCATTTTTACGACGTCGGACAAATGGGTATTGAGCACGCTTTACTTCCTGAAAAGGGGCTCGTTCTCCCTGGGGACGTCGTGATCGGCGCGGATTCCCATACCTGCACCTACGGCGCGCTCGGCGCGTTCTCAACGGGCGTTGGCTCGACGGATATGGCGTGCGGTATGGCAACGGGTAAGGCTTGGTTTAAAGTGCCCGCCGCGATCAAATTCGTACTCAAAGGCAAACTCAATCAATACGTGTCGGGAAAAGACGTCATCTTACATATTATCGGTAAGATTGGCGTGGACGGCGCGCTCTATAAATCTATGGAATTCGTCGGCGAGGGCGTGAAAGCTTTAACCGTTTACGATCGGCTTACGATTTCGAATATGGCGATTGAAGCGGGGGCGAAAAACGGTATTTTTGAGGTGGACGAGCAAACGATCGAATACGTGAAAGCGCGCTCTAACCGCGAATTTACCGTGTATAAAGCGGACGAGGACGCAATCTACGACGCGGTTTATGAAATTGATTTGTCTGAAATTAAGTCTACCGTGGCATTCCCGCATTTGCCTGAAAACACCAAGACGTTCGACGAGATTGGGAACGTGCCCATTGATCAGGTGGTGATCGGCTCGTGTACGAACGGACATTATAAAGACCTCGCAGAAGCTGCGGAAATTTTTAAAGGGAAAAAGGTGGCAAAGCGCGTGCGCGCGATCGTCATTCCCGCAACCCAAGATATTTATATGCAAGCGGTAGAAAACGGGCTTGTGAAAATATTCATTGAGGCGGGTTGTATCGTTTCCACACCGACTTGCGGACCTTGCCTTGGCGGGTATATGGGGATTTTGGCGGCAGGTGAACGCGCCGTGGCTACCACGAATCGGAATTTCGTAGGGCGTATGGGACACGTCGAATCGGAAGTATATTTGGCTTCGCCCGCGGTGGCGGCGGCGAGCGCGATTGCAGGGAGAATTGCTTCTCCTACGGAGGTAATGCAATGAAATTTCAAGGAAAAACAATCAAATACGGCGACAACGTCGATACCGACGTAATTATTCCTGCGCGGTATCTTAACACGATTGACAAAAAGGAGCTTGCCTCCCATTGTATGGAAGACATTGACAAGGATTTCGTGAAAAAGGTGCAAGCGGGCGATATTATGGTGGCGGGCTACAATTTTGGTTGCGGTTCGTCGCGCGAGCACGCGCCTATTGCGATCAAGGAAAGCGGCATCTCGCTCGTGATCGCAAGAAGTTTTGCGCGTATTTTTTACCGCAATTCGATCAATATCGGGCTTGCCATTTTGGAATGTTCGGAAGCCGTAGACGGCATTTCCGAGGGCGATCTCGTCGAGGCGGATTTGGATAACGGCGTGATCTATAACAAAACGACGGGTAAGAGTTTTAAAACGCAACCTTTCCCCGAATTTATTCAAAATATCATTTCTGGCGGTGGTTTAGTGGAAAGTATTAAGGCAGGGATAATCAAATGAAACAATATAAAATCGGACTTTTACGCGGGGACGGAATCGGGCCTGAAATCGTGGATAGCGCGGTACGCGTGTTGGAAGCCGTGGGCAAAAAATATGATATTTCGTTCGCGTTCACGCCCTATTTGATCGGCGGCGCGGCGATTGATAGTTGCGGCGAGCCGCTTCCCAAAGAAACGATCGACGGGTGCTTGGCTTCGGACAGCGTACTTCTCGGCGCGGTGGGCGGACCGAAATGGGATACGCTCCCCGGACATTTACGCCCTGAAAAGGCACTCCTTGGGATTCGCGCGGCAATGGGCTTGTTCACAAATTTGCGCCCTGCTAAGCTTTATCCCGCACTCAAAGACGAATGCCCGCTTCGTGCGGACATCGTGGAAAACGGCTTCGATATTATGATCGTGCGCGAGCTCACGGGAGGTATTTATTTCGGTGAGCGCGGATACCGCGAGGGTAAATACGGCGAGGAAGCGTTTGACACGGAAGCGTATAGCCGTATGGAAATCGAACGGATTGCGCGCGTGGCGTTTGAAACGGCGAGAAAGAGAAGAAAGAAATTGACGAGTATTGATAAAGCCAACGTTTTGGAAACTTCGCGGCTTTGGAGAAAAATCGTGCACGAGATCGCGGCGGAATATCCCGACGTGGAGCTTTCCGATATGCTCGTCGATAACGCCGCTATGCAGCTCGTTCGCAATCCCTCGCAATTCGACGTGATCGTAACGAGTAATATGTTCGGCGACATTCTCTCCGACGAGGCTTCGCAAATTACCGGCTCGATCGGTATGCTGCCCTCCGCTTCTCTGTCGGGAGGAAGCAGGGGCTTATACGAGCCTATTCACGGCTCTGCGCCCGATATTGCGGGGCAAAACAAAGCCAACCCGATCGCAACGATCCTGTCGGCGGCAATGATGCTTTTATATGCCTTTAACGAAACGGAAGCCTCCGAGGCAATCGTATCTGCGGTGGACAAGGTGTTAAGCGAGGGCTACCGTACTGCCGATCTTGCGCGCGGCGGGGCTTGTGCTTTGTCTACGACGGAGATGACGGATAAGATTATAGAACGCTTATGAAAAACGGGAAATTGAAACAACTATACGAAAAGCTGTGCCTTGTGAGCGTGTTTATCGGCGTTTGGGAAAAACCACTCTTTCAAACGTTTGCGGCGTATTGCGAGGCGGAGGGAACGGAGAAAAAACGCGCCTACGCTCGTTTCGTTGCGGAAATTTACGTGGGCGGCGGAGCTTTTGCTCGGCTCGTGGAAACGTTGGTGTTCGAGGACGAGAACGTATATATCAAAGCGGCGGCAGATGAGAAAGAATGTCCTGCTTGCATCGTGGAAACGGCAAAAAAAGAATTGGAGCTATTTTCAGAATTTGCTTCGCTCACCCGCGCGGATTTTGCTTCGGATATGGAAATTCCCGAGGGCGAGCTTCCCGATTTTGAAGTGGTGAACGCATACCTGCCTACCTCCTATGAAAAAAGATTGCAAAACGTGGGAAAAGTGGGGTACGGCGTATTTTCTACCCGTGGTATGTTCCGCTTGTCCGACGAACAGAAGATCGAGCCGATTTTGAGCGCAGACAAGACGGAGATAGAAAAATTTATCGGCTACGAGGCGGAGCGGGAAAAGGTAATGCAAAACACCCGTGCGTTCGTGGCGGGCAGACCTGCGGCAAACGTGCTTTTATACGGCGACGCGGGCACGGGTAAATCTTCCACCGTCAAAGCGGTGGCAAACGCGTTTTTTAGCGAGGGCGTCCGACTGATTGAGCTTAGAAAGGATCAACTTTCCTTTTTGCCGTACGTTATGGGTAAAATTGCGGGAAATCCGTTGAAATTTATCATTTTTATCGACGATCTTTCCTTTAATCGGAGCGACGATCATTTTAGTATGCTCAAAGCCGCGCTCGAGGGCTCGGCAAGCGCGAAAGCGGATAACGCCGTGATCTACGCCACGAGCAACCGTAGGCACATTATTAAGGAAAGCTTTTCCGATCGCGACGGCGACGACGTGCATAGAAACGATACGCTTCAAGAAACGCTTTCTTTATCCGAACGCTTCGGCTTAACGGTGCTCTTTGCTAAACCCGATAAAAAACTGTATTTAGAGATCGTGGAGAGGCTCGCGGAGCGGTACACAATCGAAATTTCCAAGGCGGAGCTGTTCGAACGGGCAGAGGCGTTCGCGCTCAAAAAGGGTAGTCGTTCGGCGCGCTGCGCAGAACAATTTATAGAAAGCTTATTGTAAATAAGCGTAGCAGGTATTTGACGAACGTAAAAAGAGGTGAGGATATGCTAACGATTGATAACGTATATCGGGCGCAAAACGCGCTCAAAGGCGTGGCGAGAAAAACGGACGTAATTTACGCGCCCAAGCTTTGTGAGGGCGTCGAGCTTTATTTAAAAACGGAAAATTTACAGGTTACCGGTTCGTTTAAGGTGCGCGGCGCGTATTATAAAATGAGCCGTTTAACGGCAGAGGAAAAGGCGAAAGGCGTGGTTGCTTGCTCGGCAGGAAATCACGCACAGGGCGTCGCGCTTGCCGCGCGAGAAAACGGCATTAAAGCGGTCATTTGCTTGCCCGACGGCGCGCCTATTTCCAAGGTTGAGGCGACGAAAAGTTACGGTGCAGAGGTTTGTTTAGTCGAGGGCGTATACGACGATGCGTATAACCGCGCACTTTCGCTTCGCGACGAGGAGGGGTATACGTTTTTGCACCCGTTCAACGACGAGGACGTGATTGCGGGACAGGGTACGATTGCTTTGGAACTTGCCGAACAATTACCCGATCTCGACGCGGTCATCGTGCCGATCGGTGGTGGCGGACTTATTTCAGGTATTGCTTACACGATCAAAACCGTTAATCCGCGCGTGAAAGTGTACGGCGTAGAAGCTTCGGGCGCGGCGTCTATGAAAAACGCGATTTCGAAAGAAAAAATCGAGGAGCTTGCAAGCGTTTCGACGATTGCGGACGGTATTGCCGTGAAAAAGCCGGGGGAGCTTACCTACGAGCTTTGTAAAAAATACGTGGACGAGATCGTTACCGTTTCCGACGACGAGATTTCGGCGGCAATTCTCGCGCTGATGGAAAAGCATAAGCTCGTTACCGAGGGCGCGGGCGCGGTTGCCGTAGCGGCGGCTATGTTTGGAAAAATTGATCTCCAAGGTAAAAAGGCAGTGTGCGTACTTTCTGGCGGGAATATCGACGTTACTATTCTCTCGCGCGTGATTGATCGCGGGCTTTTAATGGCGGGCAGAAGCTGTCATTTAACGCTTGAGCTCGTGGATAAACCGGGACAGCTGCAAAGCGTTTCGGAGATTATTGCAAGGCTCGGCGGGAACGTTACGGAGGTGCACCACGAGCGTGCGAGCGCGGGTTCGGACGTGAACGGTTGCTTTTTACGTATGAGCTTGGAAACGAGAAATTATGAGCATATCACGCAGATTAAGAACGCCTTGCGCGCAGCGGGATTTAAGCTCGTATAAATGTTAGGAGGATAAAAATAATGCAATTAAAAAAGGTAGCAACGGAAAAAGCACCCCAAGCAATCGGACCGTATTCACAGGCGATTGATTGCGGGGAAATCGTGTTTACGTCGGGGCAGATCCCCATCAATCCCGCAACGGGGAACGTTGAGGCGGTTACTATTGAAGAACAAACTGAACAGGTAATGAAAAACCTTGGCGAAGTGTTAAAAGCGGCGGGGAGCTCGTTTCAAAAAGCGATTAAGACGACTTGCTTTTTGGCGGATATTGCTGATTTTGCGGCGTTTAACGGCGTATATGCGAAGTATTTTACGGAAAAGCCCGCGAGAAGCTGCGTCGCCGTCAAGGATTTGCCTAAGGGCGTGAAAGTGGAAGTGGAAGTAATCGCGGCGAAATGACGAGGGTGCGCACGGCCGCTTGCCGCGATATTTGTGGCGACACTTACGGTGGCGGTTACAATAGCGCGCAATAAGAAGGAAAAGGGGAAAAAGAATGGGGAAAGAGGAAAAGCGAAAGGCTTTGGAAAAAGATAGGCAATTACAGCTAAAAGGCGCGGCGACGGAGGTGTTGTTCGCGCTTTTACGCTATGAAATGCGCGGTGTGGAAATTGCCGAAGAAGTAAAAGAAAGACTATATGACGACGAGCTTTTGCAAGCGTTATACCAAACGTCGAAAGCACACGATCTCGCACATTTGGTTGCCGACGCGCTTTTTAAAAACCGATTGATCGAGCGGGAATCTGCGGCGGGACAGGCGTTTGCAAAGCAACTGCATACGGCAATCTTCCGTTTTGAACAAATTCGTTACGAACTCGAAAGTATACGCGCTCTTTTGTCGGAAATGAAAATCCGTCATTTACCCTTAAAGGGCTCGGTCGTTCGTGCGCTCTATCCAGAGCCGTGGATGCGCACGAGCTGTGATATTGATATTTACGTGCGGGAAGAGGATTTAGACGAGGCGGCAAGCGGGCTCGTGGAAAAGCTTGGGTATCGAAACGACGGAAAAGGTCCGCACGATATACAGTTGTTCGCCCCCAGCGGCGTGCATTTGGAATTGCACTACGATTTGATTGAAGATTCGGTTTTTCCTAAATTTGCAAAAGCTTTATCGCAGATTTGGAAAAATGCGCAACCACTTCAAGAGAGTGGTTATACGTATAAAATGACGGACGAGGATTTTTATTTTTACCATATTGCGCACACCGCCAAGCATTTACGGAACGGCGGGTGTGGGATTCGCGCGTTTATTGATTTGTGGTATTTGGAAAAATCGTTGTCCTACGATAAGGAAAAGACGGAAAAGCTTTTGAGTGAATGTGGGCTGTTAAAGTTCGCGAATGCGGCGAGAAAACTTGCGGGCGTATGGATCGGTGGAGAAGAACACGACGAGCTATCGCGGGAAACGGAAACTTACATTTTAAAAGGAGGGAGCTACGGCGTGTTCGAGAATACCGTTGCCGTACAAGTGTCCAAGGGGCGTTTCCGTTATTTTCTCGCGCGCGTATTCCCGTCGTATCGGGAAATGACGGGGAAATATCCAAGTTTGAAAAAATGCCCGATTTTATACCCCTTTTATATCGTGAGGCGATGGTTTAATTTGCTGTTTGTCAAAGGTCGTGCGAAAAATTCTCTGCGAGAATGGAACGTCGCTATGGAAAAGTCCAAGGGAAACCGATCGAAAAATTTGCTCAAAGAGCTTGGATTGCACGAAACGGACATCAAATAAAAAAGAGAATAAATAATAAATAAAAAATAATAAATTATAAAACGGTGGGGGCAGGTATTTGACGAACGCTCCACGTCAAGGTGTAGGGCGGGTGAAAAACGTAAAAAAAGGAAAAAAAGAGGAGCATTGACGGCAACGCTCCTCTTTTAAATTGACGGCAAAAATCGCAAAAAATAGAGAAACTTGCTTAAATCGTTGACAAATCTTTTTCAGAGTGGTATAATACATTATATATGAGAGTGTAGTCTGCGTAAAAAAGGAACGTAGACAGGGGTAGACGATTACTTTTGGTGTATGGGGAACGACATACGAAGGACAGTTATGAAAAAACAAAGTATCAGGCGTTTGAATAGAGGATTGTTGTTATTGCTCGACGTGGCTTCCATTTGCGTTGCGCTGTTATTTGCGTATATGGCGACGATCGAGGGACAGGAGATTACCGTGCCTTTGGCAATTTGGGCAGTCGGGAACGTAGTCCTCGCGCTGATACTTTTTGCTGTTTTTGGGCTGTACGCGTTGCTTTTTAAATCGGTCGGCGTCGTGGAAATGGCGAAGGTCGTGGCGTGCTCGGTATTGATTATGGGAGCGAACGCCGCGTTCGTTATCTTTACCGGCGCAAAGTGCGTGCGGCTTGCGACGGCAATCGTTTATACGCTTACTCTTGCCGTGCTCGTAATGCTCGTGCGCTCTTTCCGCAGATTGCTCAACGCGCTTAAATATCATTTCGCCGACACGCACGCCGCGGAAAAGACGAGAGTTATGATCGTCGGCGGCGGCGAGGCGGGGCTTGCCGTGATCAAGGAAATGCAAAGCTCGGATAAGATCTCTTATAAGCCCGTTTGTATCGCGGACGATAAAATTGAAAAGCAGGGTATGTATTTGAGCGACGTGAAGATCGCGGGAACGACGTCCGACGTGAAGCGACTCGCCGAAAAATATAAGGTGCAGGAAATTTTTATCACCATTCCCTCCCTTTGCAAAAAGAAATTAAGCGAGATTGTCAAACGGTGTCAAGAATGTAATTGTCCCGTGAAGATTTTGCCTGGTATGTATCAACTTGCTTCGGGACAGGTTACCGTGTCGAGCTTGCGTCACGTGGAGGTGCAGGACCTGCTTGGACGTGATCAAGTGAACGTCAATCTTGACGAGATTATGGGCTACATTGAAGATAAGGTGGTGCTCGTTACGGGCGGTGGCGGTTCGATCGGAAGTGAGCTTTGCCGTCAGATCGCTACCCATAATCCTAAAACGTTGATTATTCTCGACGCGTATGAAAATAATGCGTACGACATAGAACAAGAGCTCAAACGTAAAAATCCCGAATTGCATTTGCTTACGCTTATCGCGAGCGTTCGCGAAGAAATGAAAATGCGCGACGTGTTCGACAAATACCGTCCGCAAATCGTATTCCACGCCGCCGCGCACAAGCACGTGCCGCTTATGGAAACGAGCCCTTGCGAAGCGGTTAAAAATAACGTGTACGGGACTTGGAACGTGGCGAAATGCGCCGACGAGTTCGGTGTGGAAACGTTCGTGCAAATCTCGACGGATAAGGCGGTGAACCCGACGAATATTATGGGTGCGACCAAGCGTATTTGCGAGATGATCATTCAAACAATCGGCAAAAAGAGTGAGAAGACGAAATTCGTTGCCGTGCGCTTTGGGAACGTGTTGGGCTCGAACGGTTCGGTAATACCGCTTTTCCAAAAACAAATCGCAGAGGGCGGTCCCGTTACCGTTACGCATCAGGATATTATCCGCTATTTTATGACAATTCCCGAAGCCGTGTCGCTCGTGTTGCAGGCGGGAGCGTATGCAAAGGGCGGGCAGATCTTCGTTTTGGATATGGGCGAACCGGTCAAAATTTACGATTTGGCGTATAATTTGATTAAGCTTTCGGGCTACGAGCCGAACGTGGATATAGACATTGTGTGTACGGGTTTACGGCCGGGTGAAAAACTGTTTGAAGAACGGCTTATGGCGGAAGAAGGGCTGACGAGAACGCCCAACGGGCTTATCAATATCGCCAAACCCATTCCTTTGGACGAAACGAAATTCTTCCCCGTTTTGGAACGGCTTTGCAAGGAAGCGTATGCGGAAACGGACGATATGAAAAAATCGGTGAAAGAGCTCGTGCCGACCTATACGATTGATCCACGAGACTCGGTTGCCGAAGCACTCGAAACGTGTTGCGGGAACGTGAAAGAGAAAGCGCGCGGCGCGGCGAAAAAGAAACAGAAAGGCGCGTAAGCGTTTAAGTGGATTTTTTACAAAAAAGAAAAATCGGGGAGTAAGCGGTTATGGAAAGAAAATGGATTAATTTGGCAACGCCCACTATGCACGGCGAAG
This sequence comes from Clostridia bacterium, assembly GCA_017623605.1. GTDB lineage: Bacteria > Bacillota > Clostridia > Christensenellales > Borkfalkiaceae > Scatosoma. The sequence continues at coordinate 32,627 of JAGAOR010000015.1, forward strand.
AAATGGGATTCGTGCAAGAAGCGTTTGAAAAAAATTGGATTGCGCCTTTAGGCTTTAACTGCGATTCGTTTGAAGAAGAAGTTTCGTCTTATTTAAGTCAGGGCTTGGAAGAAAAATATCATACGCTTTCACTCTGTTCGGGGTCGTCGGCGTTGCATTTGGCGTATAAATTAGCGGGCGTGAAGCGTGGGGATATTGTGCTTTGCTCGGATATGACTTTTGCGGCGACGGTGAACCCCGTTTCTTATGAAGGAGGGGTACAGGTATTCGTTGATTCCGAACGGGATACGTGGAATATGTCGCCCGAAGCACTTGAAAAAGCTTTTAAAAAATACCCCCAAGCAAAGGTCGTTGCACTTGCGCATTTATACGGTACGCCGTCGAAAATGGACGAAATTTTAGACGTTTGTGAAAGATACGGCGCGGTGCTCGTGGAAGACGCTGCGGAATCTCTGTCTGCAACCTATAAGGGCAGGCAAACGGGTACGTTCGGGAAATATAACGCAATCAGCTTTAACGGGAATAAAATTATCACGACGTCGGGTGGCGGTATGCTGATCACCGAAGAGAAATCGGCGCGCGACAAGGCGTTTTTCTGGGCAACGCAAGCAAGAGAAAAGGCGGCTTGGTATCAGCACGAGGAGATCGGATATAATTACCGTATGTCCAACGTGGTGGCAGGAATTGGGCGCGGACAGCTTTTGCATTTGGACGAACACCGAGAAGCGAAAGAGAAAATTTATCGCCGCTACGCAGCGGGCTTGAAAGACTTGCCTGTGTCTATGAATCCGTACCTCCCCTATACGAAACCGAATTTTTGGCTTTCGTGTATGTTGATCGACGAGGGCGTGAAAACGTCGCCTATGGCGATTTTGGAAAAACTGAACGCGGCGAATATCGAAACGCGCCCGATTTGGAAACCAATGCATATGCAACCTGTGTTTAAAGGACACGATTTTATTAGTGTTGAGAAAAAATCTGTTGGCGAGGACGTGTTTGCACGCGGGCTTTGTTTGCCTTCGGATATTAAGATGACGGAAGAAGAGCAAGAGTACGTGATCGAGCAGATCATAAAATGTTTTTGACGGTTGAAAGGTTATGGGAGAATTTTTTAAGCTTTTGATTACGACTTGGTGGGGTATTACCTTGATTTGCCTGGTAGCGGTTACCGTTTGGGTACTTTTGTCCGCGCTTTTCTATCGGGTGTTCTTCAAACGGTTTTATGATATTGTTTTAAGCGGTTTAGCAATTTTCCTCTTATCTCCCGTGCTTTTGATTTTGATCGTGCTTGGCGCGATTAAAATGAAAGGTAATCCGTTTTTCACGCAGCTTCGCCCGGGGAAAAAAGGTAAAATTTTCCGCTTAATTAAATTTCGAACAATGACCTGTGAAAAGGACGAGAACGGAAATTTATTGCCTGACGAGAAGCGGTTGACGAAATACGGCAAGATTTTGCGGAGTACTTCGCTCGACGAATTGCCCGAGCTTTTCAATATTTTTATCGGGAATATGTCGATCGTCGGTCCGCGCCCGTTACTCGTGGAATATTTGCCTAGGTATAATGATGAGCAAAAACGTAGACACGATACGAGACCGGGGTTGACCGGATATGCACAAGTTAATGGAAGAAATGCGATTTCGTGGGAAGAGCGGTTTAAATTGGACGTTTATTACGTCGATCATATTAGTTTATTTGGTGATATAGCAATTATATTGAAAACCGTGTTATCGGTTATTAAACGTGAGGGGATTTCGTCTGAAACTTCGGCGACTATGGAAGTGTTTATGGGTGAAACGGAGAATAAAGAAGAATGAAGCAATTATGTATAATAGGTGCAGGCGGACACGGAAAAGTCGTTGCGGAAATTGCCGAGCTTCAAAATAAATACGACGCGATCTTTTTTTTAGACGATGCCAACGTTGAATGGTGTGGGGAATATCGGGTCGTAGGAACAGTTTCAGAATATATTAAGCATGTAAAAACATGCGATTTTGTCGTTGCGATTGGAAATAATGAAAATAGGAAAAAGATTATCGAGCAATTGTTAAAGGCAAACGCTGTATTTCCTACGTTGATTCATCCCTGTAGTACGGTGTCGAAAAGCGCAAAAATTGAACTTGGTTGCGTTGTTATGGCTGGGGCAATTGTGAACGCAGACGCAAGGATAGGAAGGGGGACAATTTTAAATACTTGTTGTTCTGTGGACCATGATAATAACATCGGAAAGTATTGTCATATATCTGTTGGGGCGCATTTAGCTGGAACGGTTGAAGTGGGCGATTGTGCGTTTATTGGAGCAGGCGCAACAGTAAAAAATAATGTTACGATTTGCACGAATGCAATTGTGGGCGCAGGTGCGGTCGTGCTGAGAGATATTACGGAAAGTGGAACGTATATAGGAGTTCCTGCAAAAAAAATGAAAGCATAAGAGAATAGGCGAATAAAATTGCAATAAGAGGGTAAATGAATTTTGAACGTAATTTTTTTAACAATTGGCAGAATGCATAATATTCAACAATCGGGGATTTACACGGATTTGTTGCGTAAGTTCCGCGAGGAGGGACATACTGTATATGCCGTAAGCGCAAATGAAAAGAGAAATGGTGGAAAAACGGAAATCATTGACGCAAACGGTGTGCATATATTGCGTGTAAAAACAGGCAATATCACCAAATGCGGTCTAATTGAAAAGGGCATATCGACGCTTAAAATCGAGGGACAATTCATTCGCGCTATTAAAAAATATTTAAAAGACGTCAAATTCGATTTGATTATGTATTCCACGCCGCCGATCACGTTTGCGAAAGTAGTGAAGTTTATCAAAAAGCGTGATCACGCAAAAAGTTATTTGTTGTTAAAAGATATTTTTCCGCAAAATGCCGTGGATATTGGTGTTTTGAAAACAGGCGGATTGAAAGGATTTATTTATAAGTTTTTCAGAAAAAAAGAAAAAGATTTATATGCGTTTTCTGATAAGATCGGGTGTATGAGTCAAGCAAATTGTGATTACGTATTGAAGCAGAATCCCGAAATTGATGCGTCGAAAGTCGAGATTTGTCCAAATAGTGTTAAAGTACAGGACTTACGTTTGAAAAAATCCGACGCTTTGGCAATGAGAGAAAAATACGGAATTCCCGTAGATAAAAAAGTATTCGTTTACGGGGGCAATTTGGGAAAACCCCAAGGAATTCCATTTTTAATCGAATGCTTGCGTTCGCAAGAAAAAAATCAAAAAGCCTTTTTCTTAATTGTTGGTAGCGGTACGGAATTTGTTTTATTAGAAAAGTATTTTGAGGAAGCAAAGCCGCAAAATATGAAATTGATGAAAAGTTTGCCAAAAGCCGATTATGATAAAATGGTGGCGGCATGCGACGTTGGTATGATTTTCTTGGATCACCGTTTTACAATTCCCAATTTCCCGTCGAGATTGCTTGCGTATATGCAAGCAGGCGTGCCGGTGCTCGCTTGTACTGATCCTAATACGGACGTGGGGAAAGTGATTGAACAAGGCAGTTTTGGTTGGTGGTGTGAGAGTAACGACGTTTCGGCGTTTGATAAATGCGTGAATCTTGTAACTGGTTTGTCGGAAGAAGAGTATCAAGCTATGCAGGATAATGCCCTTGCATATTTGAAAGAAAATTATTCGGTTGATATAGCTTATCAAGTGATTACGAGTGGAGTGAAAGAATGAAAATTCTTCTTTTAGGTTTTTCAAAAATTAAATATATGCCGTATGCTAATTTTTATTTGGATAACCTGAATAAAACGAAACACGATATTCATTTATTGTATTGGAATCGTGATTTGAAAGAGGAAGACACCGAGCAATATCAAAGCTATACCTTGCATGAATTTAAATGTTATCAAGAAGATGAGATTTCTAAGGTTTCAAAGATTAAAAATTTTTGGAAATATAGAGCGTATGCATTAAAGATTATTAAGCAACAAAAATTCGATTTTATCATTGTTCTTCATTCGCTTCCCGGGGTACTTATTGCAAAGAAATTAAGAAAACAATATCCAGGGAAATATATATTCGATTATAGAGATTCCACGTATGAGAAATTTGCTCCATATAAAAAGATAATTGCCAATTTAGTAAATTATTCTTACGCTACGTTTGTAAGTAGCGATGGGTTTCGGAAATTTCTTCCACAGTCGGAAAAAATTTATACGTCGCATAATATTTTAACGGATTCCTTAAACCACAGAAAGGAAAAACATCAAAATGGCGTAGTTTCGGATAAAATTCGGATCGCATTTTGGGGATTTATTCGTCATGAAGCTCTGAATCAGGAGATAATTAAAAAAATAGCAAAAGATAAACGTTTTGAATTGCATTATTATGGCAGGGAACAAACAACAGCGTTAAATTTAAAAAAATATACTCACGAAATCGGAGCCGAAAACGTATTTTTTCACGGCGAATATAAGCCGAAAGATCGGTATGATTTCGTAAAAAATACGGATATTATTCATAACGTTTATTATGATAATAACATGATGATTGCAATGGGTAATAAATATTATGACGGGATTATTTTTTATCTACCGCAAATTTGCATGAACGGTTCGTTTATGGGTGAGAGCGTTGAAAAAAACGGCATTGGTTGGCAAGTCAATCCGTATGACGAAGATTTTACCGAAAGGCTTTATGTAAATTATAAAAGTATACAAAGTGATGGTTTCTATAATCGTTGCGATAAGCGATTGGAAGAAGTGCTAAAAGAATATCGTGCTGGGGTAGCAATTGTAAAAGAGATAAGGAGGTAAAATAGAGATGAAGATAAATAAGCAAAATATAAAAATATTATTTGCAACAATACTATTATATTGTTTTTTGTTATTTTCAAGTGGCTTTTATTTTCAGTCGTTTAACGGCACTTTTTCTATTTCTGCGATGTTATGCTGCTCTCTAATTTTGATAATAATGTATAAGCCGTATTACGAGAAAAAATTTGATTTAACGTTATTTTTTGCAATTGGCACTTGTTTTATTATTGGCATAGAGGGATTACTTCTTAATGAGGCGATAAAGCAAATATTAATTGTTTTGTCGGGCATTGTGATAGCACTTGGTTTGATCTATGCGTTGGATTATAAGGATTTTAAGAAGTTATACATTAATTTAATGGTAATAATTGCAGTAGGTTCTTTGTTTTTTTTGGGAATGTCTTATCTTGCTCCGCAGTTTGTAAAATTGTTTCCTAAATTAACAAACGGGGAAGGCTCTACAAATTATTTTTGTGTTTTATCTATGGTTAATTTCCAGAATATGCGAAATTATGGGATTTTTTGGGAGCCTGGAGCTTTTCAAGTTTTTTTATCTTTAGCAATGTTGTTTGAAATTTTTTCAGACGAAAAATGTAGAATTTGGGTGTTAGTGCTCTTTGCAATTGTAATGGTTACCACGTATTCTTCGATTGCAGTGCTGTCGTTGTTTTTACTTGGATGTTTGTGGATTTTTAATTCAAAATTCACTTTGGGATTAAAAATTGTCAGCATCATTGCTGTGGTTGCAGGTATTCTGTTAGGAATTATTTGGTTGTCCGATATTTCTCCTGATTTCAAATATGCTTTTGATAAAATTAAAGATTTTTTCAATCCAAATAGCACGAATGGATCGGTTACTGTACGGCAAGATTCGATTTTCGAGCTTTTAAAATTATTTTTTAATTCTCCATTAATGGGGGTGGGATTTAGTGGGATTGAGATGAAAGCCGCGGAACTTGGTTATGACGTGGCGGCGACTACAGTAATTTATTGGTTTGGAAGGTATGGTATTTTCGTTGGTGCTATTTTAACAATAGGGTTATATAAATTTACAAAGCTCCTTACAAAAAATCATTGGTTGCGAATTTTTATTTTTGGAACAATTATTTGTTTCACTATGACTGAACACTTCGCATTTAGTGCATCTTTCTTAATTTTTCCTTTTTACGGTTATAAATATTCTTTTAATAATTCTTTGAACATAAAAAAACTACTTGGGTGATTATGAGAAATATTATTTTCGTGTCGGAGATTTGCGCGTCCAAAGATAAAACAAATTCCACGCATATTTTAACAAGCGGTTTAATTGAGGGACTAGCGCAAACGGGCCACAATTTAATATTCATTGCGATTTGTGAAACAAGCGAAGAACCTTATTTGGAAGAAAAATACGGTCAGCTTGTCGATAAATTGATTTTTGCAAGGCGTTATTGTTCTACTACGGCAGGAAAATATAAGCGCCTATTGCAACTATATCGATATATGCTATTCGGGCTTCCTATAAAAAAGCAGATTTATCCGCAATTAGCCGAATATATTAACGAAGAAACGATTTTGATTTCTCACTCTCCTTCCGTAGAATCTGTGTTCTTTTGCAAAAAAATAAAAAATAAATATCCCGCAATTAGATATATTCAATATTGGAGCGATCCCCTTGCGCTTTCGGGGATTTTGCCTGAACAAGTAGGAATTAAAAGATTGCCTTTTAAGTGGTTGGAAAACTTTTGCTACTCAAAAGCCACGGAAGTGGTTTACGGAACAAAAACGCTAATGGATTTTCAAGCGACGCTTTTTCAAAAACATCAAAATAAAATGCGTTATGTTGATTGGGGATATATTCCAAAAGGCGAAAAGCCAAACAAGAAAGCAACGGAACAAAAATTGAATGTTGTATATAGCGGAAATTATTATTCTTCTATTAGAAATATACTTCCATTATATAACGCTATGGATAAGTTAGACTACGATATTTGTTTGAATGTTTATGGATTAAGTGATCTAACCTTGAAAAACACCAAGAATGTTTATATTCACGAACGTATTTCGGCGGAAAAAATCCAAGAAATCGAATGGAATGCAGATATATTAGTGGCTCTAATGAATACGAATTGCATTCAAATCCCAGGAAAAACGTTTTACAATATCGATATAAATCAACATATTTTAGTGATATTAGATGGAAAATATAAAGAGCAGTTGCGTGAATACTTGGAAACTTTTCATCGGTTTGCTTTTTGCGAGAATAATGAAGAAAGTATTAAACAAGCTATTCTTGCTCTATCTAAAACGGATTATAGCATCGATTGGGACAGTATAGAAAAATTGTCGCCAAAAAATATTGCTTTGGAGCTTATCAGTGAGAATTTTGTCAATTAATAGTGGAAACCTTGGAAGTACGGGTAATATTATGATACAAATTGCCCAAAAAGCTAAAAACACAGGTAATGAAACATTAATAGCCGTTCCGAAAAGCCGTGATAATTCTCGAAAGGAAGTAAAAAATCAAATTTTTATCGGAAACAGAGTTTCGCGGAATTTGCATAGAAAGCTTGCTCAATTTATCGGTCGGCATGGTTGTTTTTCCTTTTTTTCAACTCTTAATTTTTTAAGGAAGATAAAAAGATGGAAGCCTGATATGATACATTTGCATAATTTGCACGGATGGTATATCAATTTTCCGCTTTTATTCAAATATATCAAAAAGAATAATATCCGCGTGATCTGGACCTTGCACGATTGCTGGACTTTTACGGGACATTGTCCACACTTTGATATGATTGGATGTGAGAAGTGGAAAACGGGATGTTATCAATGCCCTCAAATAGGGGAATATCCCGCGTCCTATGCAGACATCTCCAAATGGATGTATAAACATAAGAAGCAGTGGTTTACGGGCGTCGAAGATATGACGCTTGTAACCCCCTCTGAATGGCTTGCTAATTTAACACGACAATCGTTTTTAAAAGATTATCCCGTGAAAGTTATTAATAACGGTATCGATTTGAGTATTTTCAAACCAACGGAAAGCGATTTTAGAAAAAAATACGATTTGGAAGATAAATTTATTTTGCTCGGTGTGGCGTTTGGTTGGGGGAAACGAAAGGGATTGGACGTGTTTATCGAGCTTTCCAAGCGGTTGGACGAGCGTTATCAAATCGTTTTGGTCGGTACGGACGAAAACGTTGATAAACAGTTGCCGAAGAATATTATTTCTATATACAGAACACAAAATCAAACGGAGCTTGCGGAAATTTATACGGCGGCAGATTTATTTGTCAATCCAACGCGAGAAGAAAATTTTCCCACAGTGAATATCGAGTCGCTTGCTTGCGGTACGCCGATCGTAACGTTTAGAACGGGTGGAAGTCCTGAAATCATAGACGAAAGTTGTGGCGTGGTTGTGGAGAAAGACGATATAGACGGTATGCAAAAGGAAATCGAAAGGATTTATGAGAAGCGTCCGTTTGGTCAAGAAGATTGCGTGAAGCGTGCACAAAATTTTGATATGAACGATAAATTTGCGGAATACGTAGAGTTGTATGAGAGATGATAAAGGTGAGAATTTTATGGATTTGATTTCTATAATTATACCGGTTTTTAATGTGCAAGCTTATTTGCCGAAATGCCTCGATAGTGTGTTAAGTCAATCTTATAAAAACTTGGAAATAATACTTGTTGATGATGGTTCGACAGATGAAAGCGGTAAAATTTGTGATGAGTACGCTACGCGAGATATACGGATTAAAGTAATACACAAACAAAATTCTGGAGTGTCGGCGGCTCGAAACGATGCTTTAAAAATAGCATCGGGAGAATATATTGGCTTTGTGGATTCAGATGATTATATAGAAGATATAATGTTTGAAAAACTTTATACGAATTTGTTGCATTCGAATGCGGACGTTTCTATTTGTGGCTTTCTGTTTACTGACGAAAATGGTAACAATAAACCCTCTTATGACAGGGAACACGTTGTTCTAGTGCAAGAAAAACAAGACGCTCTTCGAAATATGCTATTGGGAAATTATTACGCGGGGCATTTGTGGAATAAACTATTTAGAAAATCATTATTGCTTGGTAAAACATTGGATGAAACAGTAAAGGTTTATGAGGATATGCTTTTTTGTGTTGACGTATTCATGAACATAAAGAATGTGGTGTTTGATTCTAGTCCGATGTATCATTATGTTATGAGAAATGATAGTGCGTTTAATTCTAGCATAAGTGAGGCACATTACACGGCTTTTGACGCTTGTAAAAAGATGTCGAAAATTTTAGGAGCGCAGGGTATCGATCTCAATGATTATATTTCCGCCAATGCAATTTGGTATGGTATTTCAATGCTTGCTAAAGTATATCGAAATTCACAAGCAGAGGCTGGCATGAATGTCAAAAAAATACATACCCAAATCAGAAATTTTTTTTCATTAAAAGCCTTAAAAATAATGAATTCCTTTAAGAAAAAAATTTTTACTGTTTTATGTTTTATTAGTCCTAAATTTGTTAAATTATGGTATCGAGTAAAAAATCATTGATATTGGGAGAATTGTTTATATGAATGAATTAGTTAGTGTAATTATACCAGTATATAATGGGGAAAAATTTGTCGCTCGATGTATTGACTCTATTTTGGCGCAAACATATAAAAACAATGAAATTATTATCGTTGACGATGGCTCTGTAGATAATACACTTTCTATTTTACAAGAGTATGAAAAATTATATTCCTTTGTTCGTGTTGTTCATACAGAAAATAAAGGAGTTTCGCACGCAAGAAACATAGGTTTGGATATAGCCAAGGGGGAATATATATCATTCGTAGATGCGGATGATGAATTATGCACGGATGCTTTAGAACGACTTTATCAACTTCTCAATGATTATGGAGCGGATATTTCCTGTGGGTTTGGGGTTGATATAAGTGCAGCAGGTGAACGGACCGACCATAAGGATACGAATCAACTTCTTTTATGGGAGGGAGATGAAATATTGCGTCAGATATTTGATGAGCACTTTGTTTCATATGGAGCTATTCCAAAATTATATAAAAGAGAACTGTTAAAAGATATTCGATTTGAAGAGGGGCGCAAGATAAACGAGGATGTGTTTTTTGTTTTTCAATGTTTTATGAAGTGTCATCGTGTTATATATCAAGATTATACCGTTTACTTATGTCACATAACTCCGAATTCAGCATCTCGATCGATATTTTCGGAAAAATATTTTGATATTTTATATTTTGCAGATAAAAAAATTAAAATTATTAATGAGTTATATCCACAATTTCGGGATCAAATACCAGCGATAAAAATGCGCGCAAATATTAATTTACTAATTCTTTTGAGAACGACTTACAATAAGAAATATCGAGCTCAAGAAAAAGAGTGTTTGCGGACTATACGGAAATTGATAAATTCTTATACCCCTGCTAATTTATTGCAGAAACGTATTATTTTTATTGTAAAATATCGCTTGTTTTGGTTATATAAATTATATTTGCATTTGCGTTTGAAATTCAAAAAATCTCGTTAATTTGTACGGAGAGAAGGTTATGATAAAAAATCGAATGTTAAAAAATGCATATTGGATCATTGCATGTAAAATTTTGCAGTCAATATTAAATTTATTTGTTGGGGTAATTTCGGCGCGGTATCTTGGCCCTGCAAATTATGGGATAATCGCTTATGCGTCATCTATTATTGCATTTGCTTTGCCCTTAATGCAATTAGGCTTGCAATCTATTTTAGTACAAGAAATCACTCATGATAACGAAAATGAAGGAAAAATTATGGGTTCAGCGCTTACGTTGAGCATTTTTTCTAGCCTTTTATGTATGATTGGTGTTATTGGATTTACTTTTTTTGCCAATCGAGAAGATTCAACGACGGTGATCGTGTGTGCAATATATAGCATATCAATATTTTTTCAAGCGGCTGAAATGATTATTTATTGGTTTCAAGCAAAGCTACTATCAAAATATTCTAGTATTATAATATTATTAGCGTATGTGGCGGTAATGTCATATAAAATATATTTATTAGCTACGGGGAAAAACCTATATTGGTTTGCTTTTACACCAGTAATTAATGGCTTCTTAGTCGCTCTTGGATTGGTCGTTGTTTATTTAAAAAAAGGGGCGCAAAAACTGTCGTTTTCGTTATCATATGCTAAAAAACTTTTTTCAAAAAGCAAGTTTTTTATTATATCTTCAATGATGATCACTATTTTTCAAAATACGGATAAGCTAATGATACAAAGTATGTTAGGCGAAGCCTATGTAGGATACTATACTGCCGCCTTGACAGTGGCGGGAGTTGTTGGTTTTGTATATTCGGCGATTATAGATTCGGCTAATCCTGTTATCATTGAAGCAAAGAAAATAGAACAAGCAAAATTTGAAAAAAATATTTCAAGTTTGTATTCAGTAATTTTCTATTTGGCGATAATACAAGGGTTAGTTATAACACTATTAGCGGAACCAATAATACAAATTCTATACGGTGCAGCATATGCACCCGCTATTAGTGCATTACGAGTTGGTGTATGGCAAATATCTTTTTCGTGTTTCGGAACTGTTCGGAATATTTGGATGTGGGCAGAGAAAAAATATAAGTATATTTGGATAATAGACGTTTCAGGGGCAATATTAAATGTAATATTAAACTATTTTCTTATACCTATATGGGGAATTAGTGGCGCGGCATTTGCGTCTTTTGCAACACAATTTTTTGCAAATTTTTTATTAGGATTTATTATAAAGCCCATACAAAAAAACAACTTCCTGTTAATGAAAGGATGTAATCCTATATATCTTATATCATTTGTTAAAACATATTTAAAAAAGAAAGAAAAGTTAAAGGAGGAATGAAATAAAATGAGTTTATTTACAAACAAAACGTTATTGATTACAGGAGGGACGGGGAGCTTTGGTAACGCCGTTTTAAACCGCTTCTTGAAAACGGATATAGGCGAGATTCGTATCTTTTCCCGCGACGAGAAAAAACAGGACGATATGCGCCACGATTTTCAGGCAAAAATGCCCGAAGTTGCCGAAAAAATCAAGTTTTATCTTGGCGATGTGCGTAACATAGATAGCGTGAAAAATGCTATGCACGGGGTAGATTATATCTTCCACGCGGCGGCACTTAAACAAGTGCCTTCTTGCGAATTTTTTCCGATTGAGGCAGTAAAAACCAACGTTCTTGGTACGGAAAACGTGCTCACGGCGGCGATTGAGGCAGGTGTGAAAAATATCGTGTGCCTTTCTACCGATAAAGCCGCGTATCCCGTGAATGCAATGGGCACGAGCAAAGCTATGATGGAAAAGGTGATCGTTGCAAAATCGCGTACGGTTGATCCTGCAAAAACGAAAATTTGTTGTACGCGCTATGGTAACGTTATGTGTAGCCGCGGTAGCGTTATCCCCCTTTGGATCGATCAGATCCGCGCGGGACAACCTATCACGTTGACCGATCCTTCTATGACTCGTTTCATTATGTCCTTGGATGAGGCGGTTGATCTCGTATTGTTTGCTTTTGAACACGGGGTGAGCGGGGATATTCTCGTGCAAAAAGCGCCTGCTTGTACCATTCAAACGCAAGCCGAGGCAGTTTGCGAATTGTTTGGCGGTGATAAAAAGAATATTAAAGTGATCGGGATTCGTCACGGTGAAAAAATGTATGAAACCTTGCTTACGAACGAAGAATGCGCAAATGCGATCGATATGGGACAATTTTATCGCGTCCCGAGCGACAAACGCGGTTTGAATTATGATAAATATTTCAAAAAAGGCGACGTGGAGCGGAATCCGTTGACCGAGTTTAATTCCAATAACACCAAACTTTTGACGGTAGAGGAAACGAAAGCCAAGATTGCGGCGTTGCAATATATTAAAGACGAGCTGGCGAAAAAGTAAGGAGAAAATATGAAAATACTCGTTACGGGGGCAAAAGGCTTTGTAGGAAAGAATCTCGTGCAGAGTTTGAAAAATATTCAAGCGGGCAAGGATAAAACCCGTCCTGCACTTACGATCGACGCTATTTATGAATACGATCTTGATAGCACCATAGCGGAGTTAGATGCGTACTGCAAAGACGCGGATTTCGTGTTCAATCTTGCAGGGGTAAATCGTCCGCAAAATCAAGAGGAATTTATGCAAGGCAATTTCGGCTTTGCAAACACTTTACTGGATACGTTGAAAAAGTATAACAATACTTGTCCCGTTATGTTGTCATCGTCCATTCAAGCGACTTTGATTGGGCGTTATGCCGACGGCGAATATGGAAAAAGTAAAAAGGCGGGAGAGGAATTGTTTTTCGATTACGCCGATCAACAAGGGGGGCAGGTATGCGTTTATCGTTTTCCTAATCTCTTTGGAAAGTGGTGTAGACCTAATTATAATAGCGCGGTGGCGACGTTTTGCAATAATATTGCAAATGATTTGCCGATCACGGTCAATGATCCAAAGATCGAGTTAGAGCTTTTATATATTGACGATTTAGTTGACGAGATGCTCGATTTGTTGGAAGGGAAGGGACATCGTTGCGATTACGAGGGTTTGAATGCGGTGGCAAGCGATACGGGCAGATACTATTTCGTTCCAACCACCCATAAAGTAACGCTTGGTGAGATTGTGGAGCTGTTGAACAAATTCCGCGCACAGAGTGAAACGCTCGTCATTCCCGAAATTCCAAAAGGCAGTTTTGCAAAGAAATTGTATTCGACGTATCTTTCCTATCTTCCTAAAGAAAAAGCGGCGTTTGAATTGAAAATGAACGTAGATGCGCGCGGTAGTTTTACCGAGCTTTTGAAAACGGAAAAGTGTGGACAAGTATCTATCAATATATCCAAACCGAATATTACGAAAGGGCAACATTGGCACCATACGAAATGGGAATTTTTTATCGTGGTTTCGGGGCACGGGCTTATTCAGCAACGCAAAATTGGCACGGATGAAGTGTTGAATTTTGAGGTAAGTGGAGAGAAAATAGAGGCGGTACATATGCTGCCCGGATATACGCATAATATCATCAATCTTTCGGATACGGAAAATTTAGTTACGGTGATGTGGGCGAACGAGCAATTTGATCCGAATAAGCCAGACACGTTTTTTGAGATAGTTGAGGAATGAAAATGGAAGCAAATGTAGATAATGGTAAAATAATACCTCCCCCCCCCCCCCGTAATTTTGATTACAGAAAGAATGGTTTAAATACTATAAAAATAATAGCGGCGATTCAAGTTTTGTATAATCATACCATAACACATTTGCAATTGGTTGTGCCTACATGGATTACTTCTGTTTTAGGTTTTTTTATGGGTGTTCCGATCTTTTTTATGTTAAGTGGATTTTTAATCTGGAATTCCGTGGGGAAATCCAAAGGGTTAAAGGAATATGCGTCAAAACGATTCGGACGAATTTTTCCAGAACTTTGGTTGGGAGTTGTAATTGAACTTATTTGTATTGTTTTGTTGATTGATGCTTCGATTGATTGGTTGTTGTTAGCTATTTTCGCTTTTACGCAAGGTACAGTGTTGCAATTTTGGACACCTAATTTTTTGAGGGCATATGGTTGCGGTACGCCGAATGGATCACTTTGGACGATGGGCGTAACCATACAATTTTATATTGCAGTATGGTTTGTATATAAGTTATTACATAATAAGCGCGTATGGATTTGGGTTGTGGCAATTGCGACATCCATTGCGATAAAATTATCAGATCCTTTATTAGAATTATATTTGCCTATATTAGTCTATAAATTGTGGGGGCAAACGATAATTAAATGGTTTTGGTTGTTTATTATTGGCGCATTTATTGGTGAATATCGTGAAAAGGTGTTACCTTTTTTAAAAAAAACTTGGTGGTTATTGTTAGCTATTTCTATTCTTTGTCAATATTTGGGGTTCGATGTGGGGAAAGATAGTTATGGATTGTTGACTTATGCAACTCGCGTTCCTGGATTGATTGGTCTTGCATATTGCATGCCACATATCAATTTAAAAATAGATATATCTTATGGTATTTACATTTATCATATGATTATTGTAAATATAATGATTGAGTTGGGATTTGTTGGAAAAATATATTATTTATTCATTGTATTGATAATTACTTTGCTTTTAGCTTTTGGCTCTTATTGTTTCGCGGAACATATAAAGAAAAAACGAAAAGATTAAATAAACAGGAGAATTCTATAAATAATTATGGAAATCAGAACGAATTATACGAACGTAAAATTTAAAAACAACGGTAAATTAAAATTACTTATTATCGTGGGCACGCGCCCTGAGATTATTCGTCTTGCGGCAGTGATTGATAAATGTCGTAAATATTTCGATTGCATTTTAGCGCATACGGGACAAAATTACGATTATAATTTAAACGGCGTATTTTTTAAAGACTTGAAGCTTGCCGAACCTGAAGTATATATGGATGCGGTGGGCGACGATTTGGGCGCAACCGTGGGGAATATCATCAACTGTTCCTATAAACTTATGGCGGCGTGCCAACCGGACGCGCTCCTTATTTTAGGCGACACGAATAGCTGTCTTTCTGCCATTGGTGCAAAACGTTTGCATATTCCTATTTTCCATATGGAAGCGGGAAACCGTTGTAAGGACGAATGTTTGCCCGAAGAAACGAATCGTCGTATTGTTGATATTATTTCGGACGTTAATTTGGCGTATTCCGAGCACGCGAGAAGATACCTCGCCGATTGTGGACTGCCTAAAGAAAGAACGTACGTAACGGGCTCGCCTATGGCGGAGGTGTTGCATAACAATCTTGCTGATATAGAAAAAAGCGATATTTTGACGCGGTTAGGATTAGAATCGAAGAAGTATATGTTGCTTTCGGCGCACAGAGAGGAAAATATCGACACGGAAAAGAATTTCCTGTCCTTGTTTACGGCGATCAATAAGATCGCGGAAAAATACGACATGCCCATTTTATATTCTTGTCATCCCAGAAGCAGAAAGCGTTTGGAAGCGAGCGGATTTGCGTTGGATAAACGGGTGCTTCGTCACGAGCCTTTGGGTTTTCACGATTATAACAATTTACAGATGAATGCCTTTGCTGTGATTTCGGATAGCGGGACTTTGCCCGAAGAGAGCAGCTTTTTCACGAGTATTGGAAAGCCGTTCCCTGCGGTGTGTATACGTACGAGTACCGAACGCCCCGAAGCACTTGATAAGGCGTGTTTTATCCTTGCCGGAATTGACGAACATTCTCTATTGCAAGCGGTGGAGACGGCAGTTTCTTTGAATGACGACGGGCAGTACGGTATTCCCGTTCCCGATTACGTGGAAGAAAACGTATCTACGAAAGTTGTGAAGATTATTCAATCTTATACGGGCGTCGTAAATAAGATGGTTTGGAGAAAATTCTAATTTGGCTAATAAGGAAAAACCCGTTTTCTATATTTAACAAGAAACGGGGAATAATAAGCCTAAGTGGGTAATGCACTGAGTTCGTAATAAAAGAGAAAAGTTGAATGATGCAAGCAAGACAGGAAAGAATACGAGAAAGCCGTACAAATTTCAAACAATCGAATAAATTTATACAAAAAGCGGAAGCCTTTTTGGAAAGCCGTTGGTTTTTGCTTGCGCTCGCTTCCTATATTTTTATCACCCAAGCCTTCGGATTGGATCTCGTTGGCTTTATCGGGCTTGCGCTTGCGTTTATCTTCATCTGCATTTTCTGCGACGATACCAACGCCGCCGTACCTATTTTATGTATGGCGGTTTTCTGCGTTTCTACGCAAAATAGTCCTTGGAGCACGGCTTCGGGGTATGAAGTAACGGGGAAATGTACGTTTACCATCGGCGCGGCTTCCACCTATTATTCGTCTTTGCCGTTTATCGTAACGGCGGTCGTGGGCGGAGCGCTAGTTTTAGCGGCGGCAACGTTCCGTGTGCTCGTCTACGGCGATTTAAAACGCGCGTTTTCTAAAAACGGCTTGCTCGTAGGCGTTGGCATTTTGGGCGCGTCTTTCCTGCTTTCAGGCGTATTTTCCAGAAGTTGGCAATTTAGCGATTTGGCGTTTGCTGGAATACAAGCGGCAACGTTTTTCTTTATTTATCTCTTCTTCGCTTGTACGCTCGATTATAAAAAATTTACTTTGAGTAAAATCGCGGATATAATGCTTACCGTTATGTTCTATATTATGGCGCTTCTGATTTATATCTACGCCACGCGTTTTTACGGCTTTTTGATTTTGAGTGGCGGTTGGAAAGGATATATGGTGTGCGGTTGGGGTATGAGCAACGATTTCGGCATATATCTTGCCGTAACGATGCCCGCGTGTTTTTATCGCATCACGCGCACGCCTAAGCATAAGTGGATATGGATCGCCGCGCTCGTTTTGGCAAGCGTTGGAATATTCTTCACCCTTTGTCGCGCAGCAATGGTACTTGCGAGCGTGGTGCTTACAATCGGCATATTCGTGGGTATTCGAAATAAGGAAATGCGACTGCGCGTTGTCTTAGCGATTTTTTGGGTAATGATCGGTGTGGGCGCGCTTATGATTTTGCTCGGCGCGACCAACTCGTTTGAGTTTTTCTTCGACTTCTTCATCAAAAAAGGCGAGGGGGACGTAACGAGCGGGCGGCTTGAAATTTGGGCGGATTTTTGGAAATATTTCTTGCGCGATCCCATTTTCGGCGGCGGCTTTGCCGTAAATTTAAATCCCGAAACGACGAACGGCAACGGCGTATTCCGTATCTATTCCGCGCTTGCGCATAATATTTTCTTCCAAACGCTTGGCAGTAGCGGCGTAGTAGGACTTGCGGCGGGCTGCTTCCACTTATTTACGGTCGGTAAAACGCTTACGAGAAAATTTGAATTTAATCGCATTTTCCTAGTGTTTGCCGTGATTAGCTTCTTGGGAAGCTCGCTTTTGGATACTGTGTTTTATAAAGCGCAATTCACATTCTTATATTTGGCAATTTTAGCAGGCGCGGAGGCGGACGTTTGGCGCAAAGACTGCGAACGCGCGCTCGCAAAAAGGAGAACCGTTATGGTAACGAAAGATTATAAGCCCCGCGTGGTATTCCCGTTCGTGGAGGCGGGTATGGGGCACATTATGCCCGAACGCTCGATTGCAGACGCGTTCGAGAATAAGTACGGCGCGTATTGCGAGGTGGTGCGTTCGCAGTTTTATAGTGAAACGAACGAACAGCCGCTCATTCGCTTGGAACGAAATATGTGTAACGAGGTGAAGAAATACAACAAAAACCACCTTTACGGATATTTTAATATGTTTATGATGGACGTATTCGGACCGAAGCTTTTATCCAAGGTGATTATGGACGTTTACGTTCCAGGCGCTGGGGAAGCGGCACGCAGACATATGACGGAGCTTAAGCCTGATCTTGTTTTGAGTACGCATTGGTCTACTGTGTATTATGCAGAGCAGATTGCAGATAAGCCGATCAACGTCAGCTACGTACCCGACGTGCAAATTATACCGCTTTGCCGTTATCCCAACGATATGACGCTAGTTTCCACTTCGCGAGGCTATAACGACGCGATCAGAAAACATAAAAAGCGGTTCAATAAAAACAATTTGCGCGTCGTGCCCTTCGCTATTCGAAAAGAGGCGTTTTCCGTGCCTACGGATAAAAAAGAGGCGCGCCGTTTGCTTGGATTGCCCGAAGATAAGCTCACGATCGTAATGTTCGAGGGCGGCTACGGTTTGGGCAGAATGAAGCAAATTGTCGAGCTGTTGTCGAAAACGGATTTGCCCATTACGGCAGTTGCGATTTGTGGAAAGAATGAAAAGCTGTACGAGTATTTAAGTCAGATCAAACCGCAAAGCGAAAACGTAACGCTCGTTGTGGAGGGGTTCTGCGAAAAAACGCTTGAATATTTAGCCGCGGCGGACGTATGGCTTGGTAAGAGTGGGGCGTCGTCGATTGCGGAAGCGACGTTCTTCGGTTGCGCGGCGATCGTTACGAAATACGCAACGACGATGGAGCGGGATAACGCGGAATATTATCTGAAAGACGTGAAAAATTGCTTGAAGATTTTCAAGGCGGAACAAGTGGTTGAAAAGCTCAAAGAATGGTTGAAAAACCCGGAAGAGTTGCGCGTGCTTCAAGAGAACGCCAAAAAGGTGCACGAGCTTTACGGAAGCGATAAAACGGCGGACGTTTTATGGGAGCTTTTGTGTGAAAAATTCCCGCATTTAAAGGAAATCCAAATCTAAGTATAGTTGGAAAAGAGTGGGGCAGGTACGCGTTGAAACGCAATCTGCGAGGTGAAAAGAATGGAAATGGTCTTATTGACGGCGATCGGCGTCGGCGGGGCTACGGTGATCGGCGCGGCAGTCGGCTTCGCGTTTAAAAATCTGTCGCATAAATTCAGTGATATAGTCCTTGCGTTTGCGGCGGGCGTTATGCTCGCGGCGGCGGTTTTGGGGCTTATTTTACCCGCCGTAGAATACGGAGGAACATACGGACTTCCCGTTACGGTTGCGGGCGTGTTTACGGGCGCGATCTGTTTGAATTTGACGGACAAGCTCGTGCCGCACCTGCATAAACTTTCGGGTGGCGCAGGGGAGGAAGCGCATCACGGTAACGAGCGGATCAATAAGGTACTTCTATTCGTGCTTGCAATCGCCATTCATAACCTGCCCGAGGGAATCGCGGCGGGCGTAGGCTTCGGATCGGGCAACACTACCGAAGCGTTGCTAATTGCGGGCGGTATTGCGCTTCAAAATATTCCCGAGGGTATGGTGATTATCGCACCTATGCTTTCGGCGGGGATCAAACCGAAAAAGACTTTTTTCTACGCCGCGCTCACGGGGCTCGTGGAAGTGGTGGGGACGTTGATTGGGTATTTCGCGGTGAGCCTCGCTTCGGCGATTTTGCCGTTTGCGCTTGCGTTTGCGGGGGGCACGATGTTATATGTGATTAGTGATGAAATGATTCCCGAAACACATTCTCACGGAAGCGAGCGCGGCGCGACGTATGCACTACTTTTCGGGTTTTGTCTAATGCTCGTGTTCGATATTTTACTCGGTTAAATGAAAGACGCCTGACAGGGCGTTTTTTATTTGGATTTTGAGAAACAAATAAAAATCATTATAGGAATACACTATTTCGGGCGAATCAAAGAAGCAAAACTTGGAATTAAACTCCAAGTTCTTTTTCTATGCATAAATATCTTTTAAGTCAGGCAACAACAAGATGTGTCAAAATAAATCTACAATTCTATTGATACAAGTATCATAATTGCTTGACATTACTTTCAATATGTGTTATAGTGATTGTGTCAAAATGGAAACATTACCCTATTGATTTATAGAGGAGATTATATGATAGACTTTTCAAAATACGAAAGAACAAACACCTATTATGGTGGAACAGAACGTAAATTTGGCGTAAATGTTGACGGCTTTGAATATATGATTAAATTTCAAAAGCAAACAAATTTCGGGGTAAAACGTCTTAATCACATCTCTGAGTACGTCGGCTCTCATATTTTTGAGTTGCTTGGCTTTGAAACGCAAGACACCTATCTCGGATTATACAATGGCGAGCAAGTTGTGGCGTGCAAAAATTTTATTAACGGCGAAACGCAATTCGTGCCCTTTAACGATGTTGGCGAAAGTTCGCTTGAACAAGACAAGGAAACCTATCAATATTCTTATCAAGATATAATGCAAATGCTTCGAGATAATGTAAAACTCACAAACGTTAAAGAAACGATAAGTATGTTTTGGGATATTTACGTTGTGGACGCATTCATTGGCAACTTTGATAGACACGGTGGGAATTGGGGATTCTTAAAAAAGAACAACAAATATACACTTGCCCCCGTATTTGATAATGGCTCATCTCTTTATTCACAACTTGTAGACGACGATATGATAAAACAAATTATGAGCTCGGAAGAAATGACAAACGAAAGGATTTATAAATTCCCCACGTCGCAAGTTCAATTAAACGGCAAAAAGAGTTCTTATTTTGAAGTAATCAATTCATTAGAGTTTAAGGAATGTAATGAAGCGGTTATAAAAATATGCGAAAGATATTCGCAAGAAAAAATCGACGAATTGATTGACGAAACCCCGTTTTTAACCGATACTCATAAAGGATTTTACAAATATATATTAAGACAAAGATTTAAAAAGATATTGCTCCCCGCTTACAAGAAATTAACGGAGAAATAAAATGAGAAAGTTAACGACAACGGGCTTTATCTGTCTTGAAGACGATTATAAGTTCATTTACAAAATTGCTAAAATTGAATATGAAGAATGGGAAGACGGTGCATTTAACTATATCTTTAGACCGTTTTACAACGTTATTGATATGTTGCCTGACCGCTTATTTCAGGGCATTCCCGGACTTGATTTGAGTTTGAAAAAAGCCGTATATGAACGTAAGAACATAATTCCCACTTTTATTGCGGAAAGAACGCCAAGTGAACATCGTGAAGATTTGTGGGCGTTGATGGAAGAAAGCGGTATGCAAGCATTGAACCGTTTAGAATGGCTTATAAAAACCAATAAACGCTATTCGGGCGACAGATTTTTCGTTATACCTTTTGAAGGTAAAGATGCTGCTGTATATAAAGAGCGTTCTATGTACGATTTGGTAAAAAGGTCGGATAGTCTCCATAAAAAATTGCTTGAAATTATTTGCTTTGGCGATTATCTTTATGCTGAGGACATCGTAATAGACGACAAGTCTCGCCTTTACTATTACAGACTTTTGATGCCGATGTATATCCGTGATTTTGAGCGCAAAAAAAGGCTTAGAATGCGCGGAATAGAAAAAGCGAAAGAACAAAACGTTTATAAAGGTCGTGGACAAATCAAAATTGATCCCTTACTCTTTGATAGAGTTGCCACTGATTATTTGCACGGAAAAATATCCGCCAACCAAGCGTCTTTGATATTAAAAATAAGCAGAGCAACATTTTTTAGAAGATTAAGGGAAAGAAGATGATCAAATATATGCCCGATTTTTCGATATGCGCCCCAAATGTTAGACAAACTTTTGGGGCGCATATCAACCGGGCGTTTTTATATCAAACGATTTGGAAAAATTTTAATTTTTCACCCAAATTTCTCTGCTTTTTTATAGCTTTCTTTTTATAAATGTGGTATAATAGAAAAAACGGCGCTCGCTCGCGCCACAAAGGAGTGAAAAATGCAACCCGTATACAAAAGAGTGTTATTGAAGCTTTCAGGCGAAGCCCTTGCAGGTGATCAAAGATTCGGGCTCAATCACGAAGTGATTGCTCCCGTCGTAGAACAAATCGTCGAATTGCATAATATGGGGGTGCAAGTCGGGCTTGTGATCGGCGGCGGCAATTTCTGGCGCGGTAGACAAGGCACGAATATGGACAGAACGACGGCAGATCATATGGGTATGCTTGCGACGGTGATGAATTCGCTTGCTATGATGGACGCGATCGAACAGCGTGGCGTGCCCGTGCGCGTGCAGACGGCGTTGGATATGGTGTCGCTTGCCGAGCCGTTCATTTTAAGAAAAGCGCTTCGGCATTTTGAAATGGGCAGGATCGTGATTTTTGCTTGTGGCACGGGCAATCCCTATTGCTCGACAGACACGGCGGCGGCGCTTCGCGCTTGTGAAATTTCCGCGGATATTTTGCTTATGGCAAAGAACGTGGACGGGATCTACGATTCCGATCCTAAAACCAATCCGTTTGCGAAAAAATACGAATCGCTTCGCTACGCCGACATAATCAACCAAGGCTTAAAGGTGATAGATTTTACGGCAGCGACGATGTGTATGGAAAACGACGTTCCCACGCTGGCGTTTGGGCTCAACGAACCCAATTCGATCGTAAGAGCAGTATGTGGAGAAAAGCTTGGCACGATCATCAAAGTATAAAATCAAAGGAATTATAAAAACAACGTAAAGGAGCAATCATTATGGTAGAAAACGAAAAAATCGAAGAGATGATGTTAGAGCTTGAAGAAAAAGCGGAAAACACGACGAGAGCGTTAGAGGGCGACTACGGCGCGCTTCGAACGGGCAGAGCAAATCCGCATATTCTCGATAAAATTGAAGTGGAAGCATACGGCGGTATGAGTAAGCTGATCGAGCTTGGTAACGTATCTACGCTGGACGCGCGTTGCTTGCAGATCAATCTTTGGGATAAATCGTTGTTAAAAGCGGTGGAAAAGGCGATTTTGCAATCGAATATCGGGCTTACGCCCACGAACGACGGGCAGGTGATTCGTCTTGTGTTCCCCGTGATGACGGAGGAGAGAAGAAAGGAGCTTGCCAAGCAAGCGAAAAAAATGGGCGAGGACGCGAAAGTGGCGATCCGTAATCACCGTCGCGAAGCTATGGACGTGATCAAGAAAATGAAAACGTCGAAAGAGCTTTCCGAGGACGAAGCGGCTTCGTGCGAGGCGGACGTGGAGAAAGCGGTGTCGGGATATATGTCCACGCTTGAAACGATCATTGCAGCGAAAGAAAAGGAGCTGACTTCTATTTAAGCTATGCCCAGACATAAAATAACGGAGGGAGCGAAGCTCCCCAAGCACGTTGCGCTGATTATGGACGGAAACGGGCGTTGGGCGAAAAAACGTTTAATGCCCCGTTCTTTCGGGCATAAAAAGGGTATGGAGCGAATGATCGGGCTTATGGAACACGCGTTTGATTTGGGCGTGGATTACATCACGGTCTACGCGCTTTCCACGGAAAATCTCAAACGACCGAAAGAAGAGCTCGGTGGACTTTTCGATCTGATCCGTAATCATTTTGCGGAGTATATGGAGCGCGTTTGCGCGCGGGGCGTACGGCTTCGCGTGATCGGCGACACCTCGCTGTTGCCCGACGACGTGCAGGAGATTTTAACCACTTCACAAGCAAAAACGGAAAAATACGTAGGGAAAGGCATTAACGTTGCGCTTTGCTACGGTTCTCGCGCGGAAATCGTGCGGGCGGCGAATATTGCGGTGGAACGCGGGGAAAAACTTACGGAAGAAAGCTTTTCCGCGCTGTTATACACGGGCGGGCAACCTGATCCCGATTTGATTATTCGTACGGGAAAGGAGGTGCGCTTGTCGAATTTTCTGCTTTGGCAGGCGGCGTATGCAGAGCTTTATTTTTCCGATAAAATGTTTCCCGAATTTTCCGATCGGGATTTGGAAAAGGCAATCGAATGGTATGGGGAAAGGGTGCGACGTTTTGGAAAAACGGACGAACAGTTGGGAGAAAGATTATGAAACAAAGAACTATTTCGGGAATTTGCTACGCGGCGATCTTGCTTGGCTTTTTCCTGCTTAAAATCTTCGTGCACGATTTTTGTTTCGACGTATTCATCTACGCGTTTGCGCTCGTGGGTACGTTTGAAATGTTGCGCGCGATGAAAGACAGAATGACGAAAGCAGAACGCGTGATCGTGTTTGTGTTTACGTTGATTTGTATTCCCGCTTGCGCGCTTTCGGAATATTACTTCCGCTACGGTTTGCACGTAACGAGCGTATGCTTCGTTGCTATGGGCACGGTGCTTTTGTCCTTACTCGTTTTGCGGCACGAGGAAACGACGCCCGAAAATCTCGGCGTGGCGTTCTTCTCGTCCCTTTATCCTACGCTACTTTTGATGGTTCTCGTGCTCGTTAATCACGTGTCCGATCCCGTTGCGGTATCGCAAGGCAAATACCCCGAAGCCCTCGCGGCACTCGCGTTCAATTCCGATCTTTTGATCGTGTTCGTGTTTGCCGTATCCCCCGTTTGCGACGTATTCGCGTTCTTCTTCGGTCGGTTGTTCAAAAAGCATTTTCCCGATAAGTTAGCGCCTGAAATTAGCCCGAACAAGACGATTATCGGCGGAATCGGCGGGCTCGTTGGCGGGGTAGTTACTGCGTTGGTGATTTATTTCGCGTATAACGCGATCACGGGCGTGGGATACGAGAATATGCAAATTTGGCTTCCCGTGTATCTTGCAATCGGCTTCTTGGCTTCGGCGGCAACGGAATTTGGCGATCTCGTGGAAAGCTGTATTAAACGTAAGCTGGGCATTAAGGATATGGGGAATATTATCCCCGGGCACGGCGGGGTGCTCGATCGGATCGACGGCACGCTGTTTGCGAGCGTGGCGGTATACCTCGTGTTTGCGCTCATTCGACTTTTGGTGTAATGATGAAAACGATTTCCTTAATCGGTTCAACGGGCTCGATCGGTAGACAGGTCTGTTCGGTTGTGCGCCGACATAGCGAACGCTTTAAAATCGAAAGTATGGTGGCAAATTCTTCTGCGGAAACCTTTTTAAAGCAGGTGCAAGAATTTAAGCCTACGTTCGCCGCGCTTGCAAGCGAGGAAGCGGGAAAATCAATCGCGGAGCGTATACCCCAAGGCACGCGATTCGTTTGCGGCGAAAAAGCGGTGGAGGAGGCGACGTCCTACGGCGACGTGGCGTTTATCGCGGCAACGGGCTTTGCGGGCTTACAATATACCCTTAAAGCAATCGAACAGAAAAAGGATATTGCGCTTGCCAACAAAGAAACGCTCGTTTGTGGCGGCGAGCTCGTTATGAATAAAATCAAGGGGGCAGGTGTGCGTTTAATGCCCGTTGATAGCGAACATTCGGCACTTTGGCAGGCTTTGAATTTCCGTTTAAACGCGCCTTTTTCGAGGCTGATTATTACGGCGAGCGGAGGTCCGTTCTACGGCTATACGAAAGAAAAATTAGCGGGCGTTACGCCCGCTTCTGCGCTTAAACACCCCACGTGGCAAATGGGCGCGAAAATTACGATTGATTCGGCAACGCTTTTAAACAAAGGCTTTGAAGTGATTGAGGCAAAATGGCTATACGATACTCCGCTTGAAAAAATTCAAACGGTGGTACAACCCGAAAGCATTATCCATTCGATGGTAGAGTTTGCCGACGGGGGCGTGCTCGCGCAAATGAGTTATCCGACGATGGAGCTTCCCATTCAGCTCGCGCTCACCTACCCCGAACGTTTGGATTGTGATTTGAAGCCGCTTGATTTCGTATCGCTTGGGCAAATTCGCTTTTTGCCGCTCGAAAGAAAGGCGTTCCCGTGCTACGATCTCGCGCTTACGGCGGCGGAATGGGGAGATAATTATCCCTGTGCGCTAAACGGTGCAGGCGAGATTGCCGTGCGGGCGTTTTTACAAGAAAAAATAGGATTTTTACAGATCGCCGAAACGATTGGCTACGCATTAGAGAAAACGGAGCGTGCAAAAGCGACGAGCTATGCGGTTTTGCAGCAAACGGACGCGCGCGCCCGCGTATACGCAAAAGAATATATTGCGAAAAAGGGAATATAACCTATGAAAAAGAAAGTGGTTTCGTGTTTTTGCCTATTGTTAGCAACGCTCTTTTCGGCGGGGGCTTTTTCTGCTTGCTACATCTTGTCGGGAGAATCGAACGGAAGCGCAAGCACGAGCGACTCTTCAAACTCTGCTTCGAGCGATTCTTCAAGCTCTGCTTCGAGCGATTCTTCAAGCTCTGCGGCGGAGGACGTTTTACCAAGCACCGTCTTGACTTGTGCGATTGAGGACAACGCATATTCTCACGAATGGCTTTCGGATATTATTGCCGCTTTTGAAGCGGAACACGCCGAAAGTACGTTCAAGGACGGTGAAAAGGGCGTTAGAGTGATTTTAAAAGCCGAAGCGTATTCTTCTTTGAACGATATAAATTTTTGCAAAAATCCGCGTGGCGCGAATGTTACTGAGGTTTTGACGGAAAAGAATATCGTCGAAAAACTCGAATTTTCTCCTTGCGCACGAAAGGGGAAATATTATACGATACCGTATTTAGTAGACACATACGGGATTGTATACAACGCTGATTTATTTGAAGAAAACGGGTGGAAAATCCCGAACACGACGACGGAATTGTTGGCACTTTGCGAGGAAATGCAAGGGATAGCCGTACCGTTTATTTCAGACGGAACGGGAGAAACTGCGTGTTGGGAGGAAGCTTTCAACGTGTGGTGGGGACAATACGAGGGCGTGCAAGCCTACGAGAATTTTTGGGACGGCGTAAACGCCGACGGAGCGTATTCCAAAGACGTTTTTACCCAGCAGGGTAGGTTGGAAGCGTTGAAAATTTTGGAAGTATGCGTTCAAAACGAATATTTGTCCTCCAAATCGTACGGGGCGAACAATACGGAAACACAGGCGGTTTTGGAATTTTTGACAAGCGGGAATTCAAAGAGTAGACCTCCGATTGCTATGATTCCGTACGGCGAAACGTTTGGGGAAAGAGCGCGAGCGTACGATAGTGTCGTTTCTTTGCCGAAAATGGGTATTATGAAAGTGCCTGTGGTCAGTTCCATTATCACGAAATGTCAAACGATTGCCGACGATACTACGCTGTCTGCCGTGATTGCCGCCATTGATAACGGCAAAACTTCGTACACGGGCGTAAGCGAAAAGGATTTTGAAAGGGTGAAAGCCGCGCGCGCCGTAACGGGGAGCACGCCGATATTGGAAATTGCGGTCGGAGAAAAAAGTAAAGACACACAAGCAGTAAATGCGTTTTTGGAGTTTGTCGTTAGCGAAACTGCGTTTACGCTTGCCGCCCAAAACGGCGTTACCCCTGCTTTGAAATATACGTTGACGTCGTCGCAAAAAGAAGGCTTAAACGATTTGAAACAAGCAACCTTGGAAACGTTGGGGACGCAAAAGGCGGTATATTTACCCCTTGTAACGCATAAACTTTTATACGACGGCGGTTATCGCCCGTTTACCCTTTCGGCGTGGAACGCTATGTCGGCTTTTCGAAGCGGAAGCAAAACGGCGCAAGGCGTATACGACGAAACGCTTGCGCATTATACACAAAGCGTGTTTGAGGGACATCTTTTAAAAGCAGGGCTTATTCCTTAAAAAGTTTAAAAGGGGATATAACAGATTTGAGTATTGTAAACGTGTTGGCGATAAACGTATTAAAAAGCGTCGGCTCGATCGCACTTGCGATCGGTATTTTGCTTGCTATGGTAACGGTGCACGAATTTGGACACTATATCGTTGGCAAGCTTTTAAATTTTAAGATCACCGAATTTTCCGTGGGCTTCGGACCTGCCATTTTGAAAAAACGCAGTAAAAAATCGGGCGAGCTGTTCGCGCTCCGCGTCGTGCCGCTCGGCGGCTATTGCGCGTTCGACGGCGAGGACGAATACGAGGAAACGGATCAAACGGAAGAGCAAAACGAGCAAGAAGAGCAAAACGAACAAAAAGAACAGAAAGAACAAAAAGAACAAGACGAATATCCCGAGCCCAAGGGCGAACGGTTTAACGATCAACCGCCGTGGAAGCGTATTTTAGTATTGATCGCGGGCGCGACGATGAATTATCTTTTAGCGCTTTTGTTGCTCGTGATTATGTTCGCGGGAATCGGTCGCCCCGTGTATTCCGTGGTCGTGGAGAAGTCCGAACAAAGTACGGCGACGGTTGCCGTGCAAACGGAAAGGACGAACGTTTCGGACGGCTTACAAACGGGCGACGTTATTTTAAAACTTAACGGCAAAAACGTATATTTGATTACCGATTATCTCGACGCGATTAGCGGAGAAAAGGCGGGTGCGGAAATTCCCGTTTTGGTTTCGTCGGGCGGGGAGCTCATTACGCGTACGCTCGTGCTTGCCGTTGATGCGAATTTTGCGAATATGTCGGATACGCAAACGCTTCTAAAAGCGATGAATATCTACGGGCTTTTCACGGTAACGGAGCAGCAAGGATTTTTCCCGTCGATAGGGCATTCGTTTGTCTATTCGTTCAAGATCGGGGGCACGGTGCTTCGTTCCCTTGGCGAGCTTATCACGGGTAAGCTTGGTATTAGCGCCATGGGTGGACCGGTTACGACGATTTCTATCACCGCGCAAGCGGCGACGAGCGGCTTGATGTCTTTTCTCAATATCGCGGCGTTTATCGGGGTAAACCTTGCCGTGTTCAACCTTCTGCCCGTGCCCGCGCTGGACGGTTGTAAAGTCATTTTCTGTTTGATTGAATGGATACGCAAGAAACCCGTGAACAGAAAGATCGAAACGATTATCAACCTCGTCGGTATCATTTTCCTGTTCGGCTTTGCGATTCTGGTGGACTTGTTACAATTATTTATTTAAAAAAAATTTTACCTGTCAAGTAAAAATGCTTGACAGGTATATTTTTATCGTGTATAATGATAGCAATGAAAGACGATTTGAAGTTTTTACAGCTTTGGGATTTATATTCCCCGCTTCTCACGCAAACGCAACGGGAGATCACCGATTTATATTTTAACTACGACTTGTCATTAGGCGAGATCGCAGAACAAAAGGGCGTATCGCGGCAGAGCGTGTCCGATTGTTTGGGGAAGTGCAGAAAGCAATTGGAAAAATACGACGAAAAGCTCGGCTTTTTGAAAATGCTCACCGATTTATCGAGGGAATATTCGGCGTATATGACGCAGGTTACGAGATTTATCAAGGAGCAAAATTCACCTGAGGCGCAAAGCTTAAAGGAAAGGCTTGACGCCGTGCATAAAGAGTACGGCTCGGAAATTATAGAAACGGAATAAAAGAGGTTAGAATGGCTTTATTCGGTTCGTTATCAGAAAGATTAAATCATATATTTTCCAAGCTCACGAAAAGGGGAAAACTCACGGAGCTTGAGATCCGTATGGCAATGCGCGAAGTGCGCGTGGCTTTGCTCGAAGCGGACGTAAATTTAAAAGTTGCTAAGCAATTTATCGCGGAGGTTTCCGAAAAGGCGGTGGGGCAAGAAATTTTGTCCTCGCTCAATCCTGCCCAGCAGGTGATCAAGATCGTCAACGAGGAGCTGATCGCGCTTATGGGCGCGAAAAACGCGAAGTTAGAAGTGTCGCCCAAGCTTCCTACCGTGATTATGATGTGCGGTTTGCAAGGCGCGGGTAAAACCACTCTTTGCGGCAAACTCGCGATGCTCTTAAAAAAGCAGGGCAAAAAGCCCTTGCTCGTAGCGGGAGATATTTATCGCCCTGCGGCGATCACGCAGTTGCAAGTCGTGGGGAAGAACGCGCAGGTGGAAGTGTTTGAAAAGGGCACGCAAAACCCCGTAAAAACGGCAAGGCAAGCGATTGAATACGCAAATTCAAAAGGCTTCGATACGGTGATTTTGGACACGGCAGGGCGTTTACAAATCGACGATACCCTGATGAGCGAGCTTGAAAATATCAAGAAAGAAGTGGAGATCACGGAAACGCTACTCGTCGTGGACGCTATGACGGGACAAGAAGCGGTGAACGTGGCGGAAACGTTCAATGCCCGTTTGGACGTTACGGGCGTGATCTTGACCAAGCTTGACGGCGATACCCGTGGCGGCGCGTGTTTGTCTATCAAAGCGGTTACGGGCAAACCCATTAAATTTATCGGCGTGGGTGAAAAGCTCACCGATTTAGAACCGTTCTATCCCGATCGTATGGCTTCAAGAATCCTTGGTATGGGCGACGTGCTTTCGCTCATTGAAAAGGCGCAACAAGCAATCACCGAAGAGGACGCGAAGAAAATGCAACAGAAAATGCTTGCCAATTCGTTCACGCTTTCCGATTACTTGGAGCAGTTTTCTATGATGAAGAAAATGGGGGGCGCGGGCGCAATGCTTTCTATGCTTCCGGGCGCAGGAAAGCTCAAAGTCAACGAAAGCGATATAGACGAGAAAAAGATCGAGCGCACGAAAGCGATTATTCTTTCTATGACGAAGGCAGAGCGGGATAATCCCTCGATTATTGATAGCAAGAGAAAGCGGAGAATTGCAAGCGGTTCGGGTACGAGCGTACAGGACGTGAATCAGCTTTTGAAACAATTCGAACAAACGAAGCTTCTGATGAAACAGCTTAAAGGTGGGCGCGGAAAATTCCGACTTCCGTTCTAACGCGAAGCGTTCTTTGATAAAAAAAAGAAAAATAAAAAAATATTTTATATACTTTGGAGGTATGAATTATGGTAAAAATGAGACTTATGAGAATGGGCGACAAAAAGAACCCTATCTACCGTGTCGTAGTCGTGGACAGCAGAAAGGCTGCTACGGGCGAGTACATTGAATGTGTTGGTCATTACAGACCTACTTGCGATCCCGTTGAGCTTGATATGAACGCAGAAGCGGCGAAAGCTTGGCTTGCAAAGGGTGTTCAACCCACGGAAACGGTGAAAAACTTGCTTGTAAAAGCGGGCGTAGTAGAAAAGAGCGAAAAATTAAGCCCTTCCAAGACCAAAGGCAAGAAATCGGATAAATAAGTGAATGGAACACGCCCGCGTTCGTGAATTGGCTTGCGCCGTCTAAGCGTTAGCGAAATTTCACGCAAACGAAGTTTGCAATTCATTTGTAAAGAAAGGAGCTTAAATCATGTTGGATTTAATCAAATATATCGTCGGTCAATTTGCCGAAGATAAAGAAAACGTCGAATACGAAGTCAAAGAAAAAGACCGCGTAATCGAAGTGAACGTCGTGCTTTCGCCCTCGGATATGGGGAAAGTGATCGGTAAGCAAGGCAAAATTGCCAAAGCGATGCGTACGCTCGTGCGCGCGGCAACGCCGAGGGATAGTAAAAAATACGTGGTAGAGATCCGCGAAAGAGGCGCAGAAGCCGTAGATAACGCGGACGAAAAATAAGCTTGCCAAATTTAGGCGTTAAAAGGCTTTCAAATGGAAGCCTTTTTTGGCATTTAACAAGGAGAGAACAATGAGTCGTTTAATCATAGCCGAAGTGTTAAAACCGCAAGGAATACGGGGAGAAATTAAGGTGAAAACGTTTACCGACGCGCCAGAAAACGTAAAGGCGTTTAAAACCGTATATATCGACGGCAACCCTTATAAAATTTTATCCTTTCGCGTGGGCAACGACGGCGCGGCGTATTTAGGACTTCGGGGCGTACCCGATCGCAATGCCGCCGAGCTTCTGCGCGGGAAAACGATTGAAGGGGAGCGAGAGGACGCGCCCGCGCTAGAAGAGGGGCAATATTATATTGTGGATATTTTAGGGCTACTTTGTGAAACCGAAGAGGGAGAAGCACTTGGCACGGTTACGGATATAAGTAATTTCTCTTCGGATATTTACACCATAGAAAAAGCAGGGAAAAAGATACTCTTCCCTGCCGTGAAAGGCGTTGTCAAACGCGTAGATTTAGAAAATAAAAAGCTTATTGTCGATAAAAAGATTTTCGACGAAATCGCCGTTTATTGATTTGTGTTTGTAGGACGTATGACCGCCTTGATAAAGGATTTCGAGGAGAGTACAAACACGCCCGCTACGATCACAAGCGCGACGTCGATAAACACGTACGAGTTGTAAGCCAGGCTATACAACCATACGTTTTGCCCGCTCGCATACGACTCAAAGGCGAAAACGCCCGAAAGTACGTGGCAAGCAAAGCGCATAGTGCCCGCGATTAGCGCACCAATCCCGAATTGCGCTTGTGAAAGGTTTTCCAATTTTTTCACGGGACGAAGTAACCCCGCAAGTCCCGCGCAGGCAAAGGCGACGGGGTAATCGAGCAAAAATTGCGCGGGGTGAATGATCCACGGATCTTGCACCGCTTGCAACACGCCGTAGGCAAAACCGACGAATACGCCGCGTTTTGTACCGAATAAATAGGAAAAGAGCATAATGGGCAAAAAGCTCACGAGTGTGACGCTACCGCCTTGCGGCATATCCCACAGCTTTATGTAGGAAAGCGCAAAACTCATGGAAACACAAATCCCCGCGTAAGCAAGGGTATGTGCATCGAACGTCAACTTTTCTTTATCGAGTATTGCAAGCGCGAAGATCACCGCAATCGCAAGGATTGCACCGAGATATAAGGCAAGTTGCTTGACGGAATACGCATCCGAATTGTAATATTCGTTGTTTGCGATTTCCTTATTATAATACACCGCAAGCAAAGCGATCGTCGCGGCAAGAAAGACAAGGCAGACGCCACCACAAATAAAGCCCACGAGCTTGCATTTATCGGGTTTATACTTATTCGTCAATGCAAAAGCGACAAGACTGACGAGAATTGCGCACGAAAGACAAAGCAAGGGAACGAGCATAAAGGAGATGAGCGATTGTTTATTCAGTCCATTTTCCTCTATGTATTCGTTGCTGCTATGTTTTACGATGTCTAATACGAAAAACGCAACGGCAATGGCGAGAAGATAAACGACCAAGCCGAAAACGGCGTATTTCACGTACCGCGGGAACGTTTCTTTTTTCACAAAAAAGAGCACGATGCCCGTAAGTAGTGCGGCGGCGACAAGCCCGATCGTCAACCATTTGGCAATCGGTTCGAATGTGTCTACGGCAGTAGGTGCAGACAGTAGGGTAGAAAGATACATATAACACTCCTTTTTCCGCCGTACGCCTTCAAAACAAAAATCCACGCAAAAATTGCGTGGGGATACGTGCTTTGGAAAGTAAGCGTTTATCAATCTCTCGCTCAAGTATTACCTTGCCGATTCAAATGGTATGATCTCAGCCTTAAAAATAAGGCACCCACGACGGATATTTAAATTTTGTAAGTATATTATAAACAAAACGCTTGAAAAAGTCAAGCGAATGGAGGAAAAAATGCGGCACGATTTTTATGCGTATTTAGACAGAATGAAATATATCAAGCGTTGGCAGCTTATGCGCTCGGTACGAGAAGAAAACGTTATGGAACATTCGTTTAGCGTAACGATACTTGCGCACGCGCTCGCGGTAATTCATAACGAAATTTTCGACGGCAAAGCGGACGTACTCAAAACGGTGCTTTACGCCACCTATCACGAAACGAGCGAAGTGATGACGGGGGATTTGCCTACACCGATTAAGTATTATAATCGTAGCATACAGGGCGCGTACAAAGAGCTTGAAAAAAGTGCTTGTGAAAAGATTGTGCAAACGCTCCCCGAAAAAATGCAAAATCAGATCGCGCCGTACGTGCTTGCGAACGAAGAGGAAACGGAATATAAAATTGTGAAAGCTGCCGATCGGCTTGCGGCGTATATCAAATGCTTGGAAGAGTTGAAATCGGGCAACGGTGAGTTCGTGAAAGCGAAAAAGAGTATTGAAGAGGATTTGCGCGCAAGGAATATGCCGGAAATCGAATATTTCTTCGAACATTTCATTCCCTCGTTCAATCTCACGCTCGACGAATTAGAGGGCTTTTAATTTCACATAATTTTCAAAGATCTTTAAATAAATTAACGAAATGATAGGGTATAATAAAACCCATAAAAGAGAAAAATATCGCGTGGAAGCAAAAAACGGGTAAAAGCGACCACACGGAGGAAGGATATGAACAACGTTTTAAAAAGTTTCGCGACCATCGCTTGCGCGATGGTAACGCTCACGGGCTTGGGGGCTTGTAATCAAGAAACGATCAACGCTTACGATATTGCCGTAAAAAACGGATTTAAGGGCACGGAAGCAGAGTGGCTCGCTTCTTTGAACGGTACGGACGGTAAAGACGGCGAGGACGGCAGCGATCTCGACGTAAAAGAAATGTACGAAGCGGCGAAAGAAGCGGGCTATCAAGGTACGCTTTTGGATTTTATCAAAGAATGTTTAAAGGTAGAGCTCGTGGAAAATAACGACACGGAAACGATCGCCAAAAACGTTTCTTCGGTGATGAGCGTGTGTTGCGCGTTCACGACTACGACGACTTATCGTCAACAGCTTATGTTCGGCGGCTTTACGACCAAGACGGTCGTCAATGCGAGCGCTTCGGCGGGAAGCGGTGTGGTAATTGATTTGGATAAGGAAAAGGGCAACGCGCTCGTCGTTACCAACTATCACGTGTTATATAGCGCGGGCGTGGACACGGAAAACGATATTTCCGATTGTATTTATCTCTATCCCTACGGCGCGCGTAACTTCTTCACGTCGGGCGCGAACGCAAACGGCGCGCTTTCGGACGTAAACGAGGACGGAAAAATCGACAAAAACGATCAAGGCGATATGGGCGGCGACGGGATCAAGGCGACTTTCGTTGGCGGGGCAATGGATTACGACGTTGCCGTGTTGAAGATTGAAAACAGTGAATATTTAAAGGAAAGCGCGGTAACGCAGGCTACGATAGGTAATTCCGAAGAGGTAACCGTCGGGGAAAAAGTATATGCGATCGGGAATGCGAACGGACAGGGTATTTCCACGACGATGGGTGTGATCTCGGTGGAATCGGAAACGATCGGTATGTCGTCGCTACAAAATGCGTCGCAAATGGTGAATTATCGAGTGCTTCGCACGGACGCGGCGATCAATCACGGCAATTCGGGCGGCGCGCTGTTCAACGCCAAAGGCGAGCTGATCGGGATAACGAACGCCAAGAACGTGGAGGACGAAACGGATAATATGGGCTACGCTTTGCCGATTACGCAGGTGAAATATCTGATCGAAAATATAGAAGATAACAACGGCGTGGTGCAACGCGCGATGCTTGGAATTACGAGTGCGAAAACGAAATCGGTTGCAAGCCTTAACGATAACGGAAAGCTCGTAATCACGGAAGACGTAACGGTGGCGAGTATTTCAAGCGGTGCGGCGGCGGACGGAAAGCTGAAAGTGGGCGACGTTTTCAAATCCATCACGATTGGCGGCAAAACGACGGAAATTACGAGAAATTATATCCTCAACGACCTACTCCTAACGGTCAGAAAGGGGGATACGATCACCTTGAAAGTATTCCGCGAACAAAGCGGCGAGGAAACGAACGTTGCGATCACGTTCGATAAGGACGATTACTTCGTGCTTTACGATTAAAAACTTATGAAAAATGACGCACCCGCAAAGACGTCGGGCGCGTTTTCTTTATTTGCTTGACTTTCTTTTTATTTCATAGTATAATAAAAATAGAAGCAGATATTACAAGGAGAAAGGGCTATGCGCGCGGAGGAATTTATCACTTTTTTATCCAAAAAAACGGCAGAGGGAACGCTTGAAACGCTTCGAGCGGGCTTGCCGCTCGGCGTGGACGCGGCGGGAGAAGCAGTGTTATCGCAAATTTGCGAGCATTCGTTCACGCCCAACCATACCTGCGTTACGGGTGTGCGGCGAACGGCGTTTATCAAACGCCTGCTTATCACGCTTTCCTGCTTATACGAAAAATCAGAGGCAAACTTTTTGGTGCTTTCTCCCCGCGCGGAAGACGGCGAGCTGTTGCGGCTCAAATCAATGGATATAACCGTGCCGTACGTTCGCACGAAATCCGATCTTGAAAAAGCCAAAGCGTGTGTGAGGGATTTAACGGCGGAATACGCGCGCAGTTCGGGTTATCCCAAGCTGTTTTTGGTGCTCGACGGCTTGGAGGAATTGCCCGAGGCGAACGCAAACGGGGATTTGGACGAATACCGTGAATTTTTCGATATGCTCGCACGGGAAAAAAACGTGGCGATCATAAGCGGCGCGGAGCTGATCAAAAGTATTTTTAGCGGCAACCCCGGCGTGTTCGTGGGCGTAGGAAATTGCCTCGCTACCACGAGGGAAGAGGGACGCGCGGACGTAACGTACGTGGGAGAGGATTCTTCCCTTTCTATGCCCGTTGCGCTTCAATATCCCGATTCGCCCTCCGTTTTGGAATCGATTATCTATCTCAACGCGTTGCCAAAAGGTGGCGAGGGGGCTTGATCCGTTGACGAATTTGGAAGAACGAAATCTATTTGAACGCATACCTGCCCCGTTGCTTTCGTGGTACGAGGCGAATAAACGCGATCTGCCTTGGAGGAAAAACCCCACGCCCTACGAGGTGTGGGTGTCCGAGATTATGCTCCAACAAACGCGTGTGGAGGCGGTAAGGGAATATTACACCCGCTTTATCGCGGCGCTTCCAAGCGTGGAAGCGCTTGCCGCGTGCGAGGAAGAAAAGCTTTTAAAGCTTTGGGAGGGCTTGGGCTATTATAGCCGCGTTCGCAATATGCAAAAGGCGGCAAAAACGATCGTGATCGAATACGGCGGCAAATTCCCCGAAGAAATCGAAACGCTGAAAACGCTTGCGGGGATCGGGAGCTACACGGCGGGCGCGATTGCTTCGATTGCATTTGGAAAAGCTACGGCGGCGGTGGACGGGAACGTGTTTCGCGTGATAGCGCGGCTCACGGAAAATTCCACCGTTATTTCCGATTTGAAATATAGAAAATATTTAGAAACGGAGCTTTCAAAGATTTATCCAAAGGGGCGCGAATCGCAGTTTACGCAAAGCCTGTTCGAGCTGGGCGCGCTCGTTTGTAAGCCTCTTTCCCCCGCGTGCGAAAGATGTCCGCTTGCAAAACTGTGTAAGGCGAATGAAAACGGCTCGCAAAGGCTTTTTCCCGTGTTGCCCGTTAAAAAAGCGAAGCGCGAGCAAGACGTGTTCGTGTTCTTAATTGAAACGAAAGAGGGGTTTTGTATCCGCAGAAGAGAGAGCGGTGTGCTCAAGGGTATGAACGAATTTCCCTCTCACGTATCTTACGGTGAAAGCGAAAAGGAAGTGTTAAACGGGTGGGGCGTGTACGCGTTCACGGAGAAAAAACGGCAAAAATTTACCCATATTTTCACGCATATTAAATGGAATATTACTTGCGTGTGGGTGGAAGCGGACGGCGCGCCGTTCGATACCTACCATTTAGAAGAAATCGAGGCGGATATATCGCTTCCAACGGCTTTCAAACAATGTTTGAAAATGATTGAAAAAGATAAAATAGGAGAATAAAAAATTATGAAAGTAATGCTTGTCAACGGCAGTCTGCACGAAAAAGGTTGCACCTACACCGCACTTTGCGAAGTGGAAAAGGCGTTAAACGCAAACGGGATTGAAACGGAGATTTTCCAGCTTTCGGGAAAGGGCGTGAGCGCGTGCAAGGGGTGTTGGGCTTGTAAAAAACTCGGCAAATGCGTAATCGACGACGCGGTGAACGAATTCGTGGGAAAGGCGGCGGATTTCGACGGCTTCGTGTTCGGCTCGCCCGTGTATTATGCGTCCGCTTCGGGTGGGCTCGTGTCCTTTATGGATCGGGTGTTTTATAGCGGCGGCAAAAAACTTGCGTATAAGCCCGCGGCGGCGGTGGTAAGTTGTAGAAGGGCGGGCGCAAGCACGACGTTCGACGTGATCAATAAATATTTCACGATCAACAATATGCTGATCGTCGGCTCGAATTATTGGAATGAAGTACACGGCAATTTTGCCGAAGAAGTGTTAAAGGACGAAGAGGGCTTGCAGACTATGCGTATTTTGGGAAACAATATGGCTTGGGTTTTGAAATGCTTACAGCTTGGTAAGGAAGCGGGGCTTGCTCCCGTACGAGAACGCAAAATTATGACGAATTTCATTCGCTAATACGAAAAAAACGCAAAATAAAAATCGCGCCGCCCTGCTCGCAAGCAGGGCGGCGCAATTCGTTTTTATACGTACGGGTGTTCGGCGCGAATCACGCAGGAGCAATCGGGGTTTTGTTCGCGTATTTTTAAAGAAACGGCTTTTTCCGCTTCCGCTGCGCTCATTTTACAACCCGCAGGAAGTAGCAGATCAAAGATAAGATTGATCTTGGTTTCTCCTTTCGTCATACGGAAATCGTGAATGGAGAAATCGGGGTTGATCTCCTTTGCGCAAGTTTCGCAAAAGCTGCGAAGTCCTTGTACGATCGGATCGTTCACCACGATCGGATCGAGGTGCACCGTAACGATACAACCGAATTTCTCGTGCATATCCCGCTCTAATTTATCGACTTCCTCGTGCGCCACGTTAATATCCGAATCGGCGGGCACTTCCGCGTGAAAGGACACGATTTGCCTTCCCACACCGTAGTCGTGCACGATCACGTCGTGAATCCCTACGATCCGCGGATAATTTTCCGTGAACGCGTAAATGGATTTGATAAATTCGGGATCGGGCGGCGAGCCAAGCAAGAGATCAATCGTTTCTTTCGCCGCTTTCACGCCCGCAAAGCCGATAAAAAGAGCAACGAGTATGCCGGCGTAGCCGTCGATCGCAATACCCCAAAATCGTGCGATTAAAGCGGAAATTAAAACGAGTGCGGTGGCAAAACAATCGGAAAGGGAATCGAACGCCGCGCCCTTGATTGCGGAAGAATTGATTTTATCTGCGATTTTGCGGTAGAAAAAGAATAGCCAAACCTTGAAGAGAATGGCGACGCCAAGCAAAATCAGCGTCGCGTTCCCAACGCTCGGTAGCGTGGGGGTGATGATTTTCTCTATCGAGCCTTTTAAGAGTTCGAAGCCTACGAGTATAATTAACATATCCACGATAAACGCGGCGACGTATTCAAGTCTGCCGTGCCCGAGCGGGTGTTCTTTGTCAACCGGCTTTGCGGCAAGCCGAAAGCCGATCAGGGCGATCACCGCCGAGCCTGCATCCGAGATATTGTTAAACGCATCCGCGATAATGGCAACGGAAGCAGAAAGAAGCCCTAAAACGAGCTTGCCGATAAAGAGAAGCACGTTCAAAACGATCCCCGTAACGCTCGCAAGCGCGGCGTATGCGCCGCGCACCTTGGCAGAAGATAAATCGTCCTTGTTTTTAATAAAAAGCTTGATAAAAAAATCCGTCATAACGTTATGCTCCAAAAGGGAAAGAAAAACCGACGCTTCTTTACGTATAGTATACGCCGAAAACGTCGGTTTTGTCAACTGTATTCAAACGGTTTACGAATTCCCTTGTTCGTTTTCCGTTTCGTTTGCCGCCTCCTCGCGGCGTTTTTTCATTTCGTCGCATTTTGCGATCACAAAAGCCGTCAGCTTCACGGCGACGATAATCAAGCCGATTACGACGAAAATTGCAAGAAGCCCTTGCCATAAGAAGTTGAGGGCGGGTGCGATTACTTCCCAGTTCATAGGGGTAAGATTGTCAAAAGCTGCCAATAACGTGATAAAATTCAACATACACTTTCCTCCTTATTATAAACCGCAGAACGGACCGAGAATACCGATGATCAAGCCGCCGACGATAGCAGAGGCGATTTGTCCCGAAACGTTCGCACCGACTGCGTGCATCAAAAGGTGGTTGGAGGGATCTTCTTTCGTGCCCATTTTAGCAACGACGCGCGAAGCCATAGGGAACGCGGAGATGCCCGCCGCACCGAGCATAGGATTGATTTTTTCCTTGGAGAACAAATTCAAAAGTTTTGCGCACATAACGCCGCCGATCGTATCGAATACGAACGCGAAAAGCCCAAGTCCCATAATGATAATCGTTTCAAGCTTAATGAAGGCTTCCGCTTGCATTTGGAACGCGATCGTGATACCAAGGAGCAGAGTGATAATATTCGAGAACGTCGTTTGCGCCGTTTCCGAAAGGGATTTCAAAGCCCCACATTCTCTCAAAAGGTTACCGAACATAAGCATACCGACGAGGGAAAGGGAATCGGGAGCGATTAAGCCGGAAATGATCGTAACGATAATGGGGAACAAAATACGCATCAACTGCGGGATTTGTTTCGCATTATATTTCATACGGATCAAACGTTCTTTTTTCGTGGTGCACATTTTAATAACGGCGGGTTGCACGATGGGCACGAGCGCCATATACGAATACGCCACGACCATAATCGGACCGAGGTATTTGGACATAAGCTGTTGCGCAACGAGTATTGCCGTCGGACCGTCCGCCGCGCCGATAATACCGATCGAAGCCGCGTCGTTTAAAGGGAAACCGATCATTGCCGCGAGGATAATCGTAACGAAAATACCAAGCTGCGCCGCGCCGCCCAAGATAAAGAGCTTGGGGTTGGTAAGAAGCGGACCGAAGTCGATCATACACCCGATACCGATAAAGAGTAAAAGGGGCATAGCTTCACTCGCTTCGATACCTACCTTGAAAAGCGAGGTGATAATGCCGAGGTGTTCGCCGTTGGCGGGATCGCCGATTACGGGCGAGAGGGGCAAGTTTACTAAAATCGCGCCAAAGCCCATAGGCAGGAGCAAAGCGGGCTCCATATCCTTTTTAATGGCGAGATAAATCAGGATTCCACCGATCGCCCACATAGCCACCTGTTGCCACGTGAGATTGAGGAAACCTTGCAAAAGAAAGTCCATAAATACCTCCATATATAATTTTACACAAACATACATATTATAAATAGGAAAAGAAAAAAAGTCAACTAAAAAAGCGCGAAATATTCATTTTTTTCGGTAATAATAGAAAATGTTGACAAGCGTTTGAGGGGTATGCTATAATAAACGGGAAAGCGGGAAAGTAGATTAAAGGTCGTGGAGGTTTAAGATTTTATGAATATCGGCGTAGCGATTTTATTGTTAGTGATAGGCTTCGTATGCCTTGTTAAGGGCGCGGATTGGTTCGTGGACGGCGCGGCGGGAATCGCGGAAAAACTGCGCGTGCCGCAGCTTGTCATCGGCTTAACGGTAGTGGCGTTCGGTACGAGTGCGCCCGAGCTTGCCACGTCTATTATTTCTTCGCTCCAAGGCGATACGGGCATTGCGATCGGGAATATCGTAGGGAGCAATATCACGAATATTTTGCTCATTTTAGGGCTTGCGGCGATCCTTGCGAATTTGCCCGTGTATCGGGACACGCTACGCGTCGATCTTCCCGTTTTACTTGGCGCGTCCGCGCTACTCTTGCTGTGCGGATTAGACGGGGAATTGAGCCGCTTGGAGGGGATCGTGTTTTTCGTAATTTCGACGGTATACACGGTGCTTCTCATTTGGTTTGCGATCCGTCAACGCAATCAAGATAAATTGCGAACGGAAATTTTGGAGCGGAGGGAGGAGATTATTATCCCCGACGACGGCGACGCGACAGAGCCGAAAACCGCCTACGGGCGTTGGTATAAAAAAATGAAAGAACGGGCTTGGTTTTTGAGCGTCGTAACGCTCGTTGGGCTTGCGATCGTGGTGCTTGGGGCAAATCTTGCCGTTGAGGGGGCGACGGCGATCGCGGAAAAAATCGGCGTATCCCAGCGCATTATCGGCTTAACGGTGGTGGCGATCGGAACGTCCTTGCCCGAGCTCGTAACCTGTGTGGTGGCGGCAACGAAAGGGGATACGGATATAGCCGTAGGCGACATCGTGGGAAGCTGTATTTTCAACATTTTGCGAACGCTTGGCATTGCGGCGACGATCACACCCCTCGTGTTTGCAAGCGAATTTCTAATCGACGCGGCGATCGCGCTTGGCGCGGCGTTGCTGCTCAGCACGCTTGCGTATTTAAAAAATCATAAAATACGCCGTTGGGGCGGGATCGTGATGTTGCTTGGATTCGTGGCGTATTATATCTATCTTTTTGCAATTTAATAAAAATTTTCTGAAAATATACGCAAAAACGCTTGCCAAAGAAGAAAAAATGCTATATAATAGTCGTTGACTTCGAACGTTCCTCTGCCTTTTTTCGGGTTTTGCGAGGAGCAAAGCAGCGGGTTAAGAACGTTTCGTAAATAACGGAGGTAAAGTCTGAAAATGAAAGGATTGATTGAAGCCATCAACGCGGAAAATCTCAAAGCGGAAGTTCCTTCTTTCGAAGTAGGCGACACGGTAAAGGTCGGCTATAAGATTATCGAAGGCGGCAAGGAAAGAGTGCAGAATTTCGAAGGCGTCGTAATCGCGAAGAAAAACGGCGGCATTTCGGAAACGTTCACCGTTCGCCATATTTCCTACGGCGTAGGCGTAGAAAAAACCTATCCTCTTCATTCCCCGAAAATTGCGTCCATCACGGTCGTAAGACGCGGTAAGGTTAGAAGAGCGAAGTTGTATTATCTGCGCAAGTTGACGGGTAAGGCAGCGAAAGTTAAAGAAAAAATTTAAGTCGTCGGTCAAAACCGAAAAAGAAAAATTCGCCCAAAGTCAACGGCGAATTTTTTTTATTGGAAAAACGTTGACTTTTATTTAAAATTGGCGTATAATAAGAATGCGACAATTATTTGACCTTAATAAAAGGTTTAAGACTAAGAGTATATATTTTTTTTGTTCTTCGGATATAATTCCTGAGTGGAATTATACCCATTCGTTGGTTATACAAAGCCGAGGAACAAAAAATATTGGTCTTAGTGTAATGAAAATAGTTGTCGCAGACTCACGGGTGTGGTATATTCTACGGTGCCGTTCTCGTTTGAGGGCGGCATTTTTATTTACAAAGGGAAAGGGTATGGAAGAAAGGAACGTAGCGGGATTTAAGATTGCTTGCAAGGAAGAATTAAAGAATTGGGGAATAATGACGCTACGCGCATACGGAAGAAATATCGGTATGCGTAAACCTACGAAATTGAAAAAAGCGGAGCTGATAGAGCAGATCATAGGCGTACTTTGCGGAGAGCTCGTGCAAGTGCAAACCAACCGCGGCGCGCCCGTGAAAAATTACTATATCGACGAAAAAGCCGTGGGAAAAATAGAGCTTATCAAACGGAAATATTTACAAGCGGAAGAGCCGCCGATCGTCGCGCCCGTCGTTGTGCCGATCGCCGTCGAGGAAAGTAAAATTCCCCCGAAAAAGAAGCCTGCTACGGCAACCGTCGTTTTAAAAGACGAAGACGGGAAGAAAGTCGTTTCGTTTTCCTTTGAAATAAAATTATAAAAATCCGTCCGTTTGCTTGCGGACGAATTTTTTTATTGAAAAATACCCGTAAATCTGTTTACTTTTTCGCTTATTTAGGGTAAAATAGAATGTGGCAATATATAAGGAAGTAAAAAACGAATGATTGCAAGAGTACAAAGCTACGCGCTTTCGGGGTTAGACGGGGTTGCCGTAACGGTGGAAGCGGACGTATCGCGGGGGCTGCCCTCGTACGAGATCGTAGGCTTGCCCGACGCGGCGGTGAAAGAATCAAAGGAACGGGTGAGAAGCGCGGTGAAAAACAGCGCGCTCGAATTTCCCGCGCATAAAATCACCGTCAATCTCGCGCCTGCATACGTGAAAAAAGAGGGCACGGCTTTCGATTTGCCCGTGGCGGTGTGCTTGCTTCTTGCCAGCGGCGCGTTGGAAGCGAACGCAGAGGGCTTCGTGTTTTTGGGTGAGCTTGCGTTAAACGGCGATCTTCGCCCCGTTACGGGCGTTTTGCCTGCGCTTATCTCTGCGCGCGATAAAGGCTTTACGAAATTTATCGTGCCTTACGAAAACCGTAAGGAGGCGAGCTATATTCACGGCGTGGAAACGTACGCAGCCAGAACGCTTAAAGAAGTCGTTGAGCATTTGTCGGGCTTTGCTCCCTTGCAAGCCGT
The DNA here is from genome assembly GCA_017623605.1 of Clostridia bacterium. GTDB lineage: Bacteria > Bacillota > Clostridia > Christensenellales > Borkfalkiaceae > Scatosoma. The sequence continues at coordinate 76,498 of JAGAOR010000015.1, forward strand.
TCCCACGCAAACGTACGAGGCGGGAGCAAGAGGGGAAAACGCCCCGCACGATCTTTCGCTTATCAAAGGTCAGCCTATGGCAAAACGCGCCTTGGAGGTGGCGGTAGCAGGCGGACATAATATTCTATTCGTAGGACCGCCGGGAAGCGGTAAAACGATGCTCGCAAGGTCGATCCCGACGATCTTGCCCGATATGAGCTTCGAAGAGGCGTTGGAGATCACGAAAATACATTCGGTTGCAGGCACGCTGGGGGAAGCGGGGATCGTAACCGAGCGTCCGTTTCGAAGTCCGCACCACACGGCAACGACGGTTGCGCTCTGTGGGGGCGGGAATAAAACGGTGCACCCGGGCGAGATCTCGCTTGCGCACGGAGGCGTGTTATTTTTAGACGAATTGCCCGAATACAAGCGTTCTTCGCTCGAAGCTATGCGCCAACCGCTCGAAGACGGCGTGATCACGATCTCTCGCGCGGGCGGCACGGCGACCTATCCCGCTTCGTTCACCCTTTGCGCGAGTATGAATCCTTGCCCTTGCGGCAACTACGGTAGCACAAAGCGCGAATGTACGTGTACGCCCAACGACGTACGCAAATACCGCGCTCGCATTTCAGGACCACTACTTGATCGAATTGATATACAAGTGGAAGTGGACGGCGTGGATTACGACGATTTAGTATCGGAAGAAAAAGCGGAAACGAGCGTGGCGGTGAAAGCGCGCGCAAATGCGGCAAGAAAGATACAACGAGCGCGGTTTGAGGGTAGCAGGGTTAAGACGAACGCGGAAATGAGCGAAAAGGAAACGCGGGAATATTGCCGCCTTTCCAAAGAGGGAGAGCAGGTACTCCGCGCGGCGTTCGAACGGTTTCATTTATCTGCACGCGCGCGTTCAAGAATTTTGAAAGTGGCGCGGACGATCGCCGATCTCGATTTATCCGAGAATATCAAGCCCGAGCATTTATACGAAGCTATTTCCTATCGGGCGTATAGCGCGGAGGAATAAGGAGTGGAAATCCAAGAGATTGAACAAAATTCTCCGTATTATCCCGACGAATGGCGTAATCTTTCGGACAAACCGCAAACGCTGTTCGCGGTGGGGAACGTAGAACTTTTAAAAAAACGGAAATTCACCGTCGTCGGCTCGCGTAGAACGACGAAAGCCGCGCTTGCCTTGGGCGAGGAAATCGCAAAAGAGCTTGCGGAAACGTTTACGATCGTTTCGGGCGCGGCAGAGGGCGGCGATAGCGCGGCAATTTTAGGCGCGCTTCCCTCGGGGAACGTGATCTGCGTGCTCGCGGGCGGGTTTTCTTCGCTTCCGCAGAATAATCTTTCCCTTTTGAAAAGGGTTATGGAAAAAGGCTTGGTGGTATCTCCGCACCCCTACGACACCCCTGTTCGGAATTTTTCCTATTCCTATCGAAATAAATTGCTCGCCGCACTCGGTGAAGCGACGCTCGTTTTGGGGGCAGGAGAAAAGAGTGGCACACTTTTGACGGCGAAGTATGCGCAAGAGCTTCAAAAGCCCGTGTTTGCGCTTCCGTATGCGCCAAATTCGCCCATAGGCGCGGGGTGTAACGCGCTCATAAAGAGCGGCGGATATTTAACGGAATGCGCGGCGGACGTTTTCGAGCGTTTGGGCGTAGAATATACGGAGCGTAAAATTGCAATCGCGCTCACGGAAGCAGAAACGCAAACGCTTTGCGCACTAAAAGAGCTGGGCGAGGGACATATCACGGAAATTTCCGCAAAATCGGGCGTGCCTACGTTCAAAGCCCGCGCGATCCTCTCCGCACTACAAGTCAAAGGACTCGTCGTCGAGCTTGGCGGCAACCGTTTTTCAATTACGTAAATTATTTATCATAAGGAATATAGAATGGATCTTATTATCGTAGAATCGCCCTCCAAGGCGAAAACAATCTCCAAGTACCTCAAAGGCAAGTATCGCGTGGACGCTTCGGCGGGACATATTCGCGATCTGCCCGTGCATACGCTCGGTGTGGATTTGAAAAATAATTTCGAACCTAAATACGTCAATTCCGAGGGCAAAGAGGACGTAATTCGGCGTTTGACGGACGCAACGAAAAAAGCCGATCGCGTGTATCTTGCAACCGACCCTGATAGAGAGGGGGAAGCGATCGCTTGGCATTTGCAAACGGTACTCGGCTTAAACGAGGACGCGGAAAACCGTATTGAATTTAACGAGGTTTCCCAGCGCGCGATTGAAGCTGCGCTCAAATCGCCTCGCCAGATTGATTATAATCTCGTGGACGCCCAACAGGCGCGAAGAGTTTTGGATCGGCTCGTGGGCTATAAGCTTTCAACGCTTCTCAATCACAAGATCGAGGATAAAAACGGCAACGGTAAACGCACGCTTTCGGGCGGGCGGGTGCAGTCGGTCGCGCTTCGGCTCGTAGTGGAGCGGGAGCGGGAAATTGCCGCGTTCAAGCCGCAGGAATATTGGAATTTAACGGCAGAGCTTCGCGATCAGCCCAAAGCCTACGCCGCGTTCAAGGCGCTTTTGGAAAAGAAAGGAACGAAAAAATATAAGCCCGCGTCGGCAGAAGAAACGGAGACGGTGCTCGCCGCCATTCAAACGGGAAAATTCGTCGTGTCCAAGGTTAAAAAGACGGTGGTAAAATCGCACGCGCCCGCGCCGTTCACGACGAGCTCGCTTCAACAGGACGCTTCCACAAAGCTCGGTTTCACCGCGCCCGAAACGATGACGCTCGCACAGCATTTATACGAGGGTATTGAAACGGAAAACGGCGATCATATCGCGTTTATTACCTATATGAGAACGGACTCCACCCGTGTTTCCAAGGAGGCGCAGGCAAAGGCGATCGAGCGTATTCGCGCGGTATACGGCGACGCTTACGCACCTGAAAAACCTAATTTTTACGCTTCGAAAAAGGGCGCGCAGGACGCGCACGAAGCCATTCGTCCCAACGATCTGGAAATGACGCCCGAAAAGGCGAAAACTCTTTTGGATAGAAAGCATTTCGCGCTCTATAAGCTCGTATACGAGCGTTTCCTTGCTTCACAAATGTCGGAGGCGCAATATAATAGCGCGCAAATGGAGATCGACAATAGCGGGTATATCTTCAAGGCAAGCGGAAAAGTGCTCAAATTTGCGGGCTTTACCGCCGTGTATCAGGATTATACGGCAAAGAAAGAGGACGACGATTCGATAGATTCTGCCAAGCTTTTGCCCGATCTCAAAGAGGGGGATATTCTCGATCTCGTCTCCTTGCAAAAGGAGCAGAAATTCACTAAGCCCCCGCTCCGCTACACCGACGCTTCGATCGTTAAGGCTATGGAAGAAAAGGGGATTGGCAGACCGTCTACGTACGCTACGATCATTTCCAAGCTTATGCAAAAATACGTAAAAAAGGACGGGAAATATATGATCCCCACGCCCATTGCTTACGACGTAGTGGATATGCTCGTCGGTTGCTTTGAGGACGTTATGGACGTAGGCTTTACGGCGGGTATGGAAACCAAGCTCGACGATATAGAGGACGGCGGCGTGGATTGGCATAGCGTAATTGGGGATTTCTATCCCGGTTTTGAAAAGAACTTGCGCAAAGCCTCTTCCTACGGCGACGAAACAACGGAGATTACTTGTGAAAAGTGCGGACATTTTATGCTTCGCAGAACGGGTAAATTCGGAAAATACCTCGCGTGCTCCAACTATCCCGAATGTCGCAACATTATTAGCGAAAGTAAGGAAGAAATTTCGGCGGTGCGTTGCCCTAAATGCGGGGAAAATATGGTGGTAAAGAGCGGTAAATTCGGGAAATTCTTGGCGTGCCCCAGCTATCCCGATTGTAAAACGACGATGTCAATGCCCTCGGACGAAGAGCCCAAGCTCGTGGGTAAATGCCCCGAATGTGGCGCGGCAATGACAGTACGTAAAACCAAAAAAGGTAAAATTTATTATAGCTGTTCGGGGTATCCGGATTGTAAATTTATGAGCTGGGACATTCCCACGGGCGAGAAATGCCCCGAATGTAGCGGCGCGCTCGTCAAAACCGCGCGCGGGAACGTGAAATGCGGCAATAAGGAATGTTCCTATCGCGTAAAAGCGGAGAAGAGTGAAAAAATGCAAAAATCCGCGCACAAGCTTCCCCTCGTAGAGGATTTTGAAGCACCGCCTTTAATGGACGAACCGCCCGAAAGCGGAGGCTATATTTTCGAGGGCTTAAACGATGAAATTTGACGGGCAAGTTCTCGTCGTGGGTGGCGGCTTGGCGGGAAGCGAGGCGGCGTATTATCTGGCGAGCCGCGGCGTAAAAACTACGCTCGTGGAAATGAAACCGAAAAAATTTACGCCCGCGCACGAGAGCGAAAATTACGGCGAGCTCGTCTGCTCCAATTCCTTGAAAAGCAACGATATATATGCCAACGCGTGCGGGCTTTTGAAAGAGGAAATGCGCCTTTTGGGATCTATGATTATCGAGGCGGCGGATCAAACGAAAGTGCCCGCGGGCGCGGCGCTTGCCGTCGATCGCGAAAAATTTTCGGCGTATATCACGGAAAAATTAAAGAGTTGTCCCAATTTAACGCTCGTAAGCGGCGAGCTTGTGGCGTTGCCTGAAATAGAAAACGGTGGGGGCAGGTATGCAATTATTGCCACAGGTCCTTTAACAAGTGATTTGCTTGCGGGGGATATTCAAAGTAAATTCGGCGGCGATTTACACTTTTTCGACGCGTCCGCACCCATCGTATCGGCGGAAAGCGTGGATATGGCGAACGCGTTCACGGGCGATCGCTACGGCAAGGGTACGGGCGATTATATCAACTGCCCGCTGACGAAAGAGGAATATTATGCGTTCGTGGACGAGCTACTCAAAGCCGAGCGCGCGCACTTGCACGAATTTGAAAAGGGTGAAATTTTCGAGGGCTGTATGCCGATCGAGGTCATGGCTTCGCGCGGAAGAGATACTTTGCGTTTCGGTACGCTCAAACCCGTCGGGCTTTTCGGCGAGGACGGCAAGCGCCCGTTTGCGGTGTTGCAGCTTCGTAAGGAAAACGAAGCGGGCACGGCGTATAATCTCGTAGGATTTCAAACGAATTTGAAATTTCCCGAACAAAAGCGTGTGTTTTCTATGATCCCCGCTTTAAAGAACGCCGAATTTTTACGCTACGGCGTGATGCATAGAAATACGTATTTAAACGCGCCGAGCGTTTTAAACCGTGATTTTTCGGTTACAAATAACCGTAACCTTTTTTTTGCGGGACAGATTACGGGCGTAGAGGGTTACGTAGAGAGCGCGGCAAGCGGACTTTTGGCGGCGATTGCAATCGAGAGCGAGCTTTTGGGAAAGGAGCGGAAAACGTTTCCCAACGAAACGGTGTGCGGCGCGTTGCAAACGCATATTTCCACGCCGTGTAAGGATTTCCAGCCGATGAACGCGAATTTTGGAATACTCGCGCCTCTGCCTACGCGAATCAAGGACAAAAAAGAAAGATATAAAGCGCTTGCTGAGCGCGCGCTTAACGCAATAAAAATGATTGGAGAAAAAAGAAATGGAATTTAGAGGTACGACGATTTGCGCCGTCAAGAAAAACGGCGTTACGGCAATAGCGGGCGACGGTCAGGTAACGATGGGCGAATCGGTCATTTTCAAAAACACGGCGGTAAAGGTGCGTCGTATTTTCGGTGGAAAAGTCATTTTAGGCTTTGCGGGTTCGGTTACCGACGCATTCGCGCTCACCGAACGCTTCGAGGGAATGCTCAATAAATTTTCAGGGAATTTAATGCGTTCTGCGGTGGAGCTTGCCGAGCTTTGGAGAAGCGACAAGATCGGTCGAAAATTAGACGCTATGATGATCACGGCGGACGAAAACACGCTTTTAATTTTATCGGGTACGGGCGAAGTGATCGAGCCCGACGAGGGCGTTTGCGCAATCGGAAGCGGTGGAAATTACGCGCTCGCCGCGGCTCGCGCGTTGTATCAGGAAACGGACTTCGACGCGCCGACGATCGCACAAAAAGCGCTCAAAATCGCTTCGGAAATCTGCGTGTTTACCAACGACAATATTCGCTTGGAAACGGTGGGAGAGGCGAAAGAAACGCAAAAAAAGCCCATTAAAAAATCAACGAAAAAGGAGGCGTAAAAAATGGATTTATCGCCTAAACAGATCGTAAATAAATTGGATAAATACATTATCGGGCAAACGGAAGCGAAAAAGGCGGTGGCAATCGCGCTTCGTAACCGATATAGAAGAGCCCAGCTTCCCGTGGAGATCCGCGAGGAGATCACACCGAAAAATATCATTATGAAAGGTCCTACGGGCGTTGGTAAAACGGAGATCGCGCGCCGCCTTGCCAAGCTTGTGAAAGCCCCGTTCGTAAAAGTGGAAGCGACGAAATATACCGAGGTTGGCTACGTAGGAAAGGACGTTGAAGGTATGATTCGCGATCTTGCGGAATGTGCGTATCGGCTCGTGAAAGCGGAAAAGGAAGAGGAAGTGAAAGCGAAAGCGACGGTTGCGGCAGAACGGCGTATCGTTCGCGCGCTCGCGGAAGCGAAAAAGGAAGAAAAGGGCGACACGGCGAAAGAAGTGTTTGAAAACAACCTGTTAGAGGGCTTACGTAAGGGGCTTTACGACAATTTCACGATCGAAATGGAAGTCGCGGACGTGCCCCAGCCTATGGAGCTCGTGCCGGGCGGTGCGGCAATTTCGATCGGAAGTATTTTCGGGGATATGTTTCAGAATAAGAAAAAGAAACGCCGTTTTCCCGTGAAAGAAGCGTTCCAAATCGTTTTGGAGGAGGAAGCCTCCAAACTTTTGGACGAAGACGCGATTAAATCGGAAGCGTTATATCGCGCGGAAAACGACGGAATCGTGTTTATCGACGAGATCGACAAGATTGCGGGCAAGGGAAATAACCACGGCGCGGACGTATCGCGCGAGGGCGTGCAACGGGATATTCTCCCGATCGTCGAGGGCTCGACGGTCGTTACCAAATACGGACCGATTAAAACGGATTTCATTTTATTCATTGCGGCGGGCGCATTCCACGTTTCCGCGATCGAAGATTTAATTCCCGAACTCCAAGGCAGATTTCCCGTTTCGGTGGAGCTTAATAGCTTAACGAAAGAAGATTTCGTGCGTATTTTAACGGAAACGGAAAATTCGCTCACGTTTCAATACGGACATCTTTTAAGGGTAGACAATATTGATTTGCGTTTCGATCAAGGCGCGATCGAGCGTATTGCGGAGATCTCGGTGGAGCTCAACGCCACGAGCGAGGATATAGGTGCGAGAAGATTACACACGGTTATGGAATATCTTCTTGAAGACGTTTCCTTTAATGCGGGCGGGGATTATCCCACGTTCACGCTGAATATCGACGCGCACTACGTTGAAGAGCACTTGCAAAAGCTCACGGGCGATCGCAATCTCAAAAAATACGTTTTATAAAGGAAAAATATTATGATCAATATTCCCAAGGGCACGAAAGACGTTCTGCCCCAAGATTCTTATAAATGGCAATACGTAGAGGGTGTAGCCCGCGATATAGCGAAGCTTTTCAATCTCAAAGAGGTGCGTACGCCCACGTTTGAGCACACCGAGCTTTTCCAGCGCGGCGTTGGCGACACGACGGACGTAGTAACCAAGGAAATGTATACGTTCAAGGATAAGGGCGATCGTTCGATCACCTTAAAGCCGGAGGGTACGGCGGGCGCGGCGCGCTCGTTTATTGAAAACGGAATGGCAAGCGGCGTTCTGCCTGCGAAAATGTTTTATATCACGCCCGCATTCCGCTACGAACGCCCGCAAGCGGGGCGGCTTCGTGAATTTCACCAATTCGGCGTAGAGATTTTCGGGGCAAAGAGCGCGCAAACGGACGCGGAAGCGATCGCGGCGGCGGACGCGCTTTTGAAAAAACTTGGGTTGCAGGTAAAACTCTATATCAATTCGATCGGTTGTAAAACCTGTCGCGCGGAATATAATAAAGCCCTGAAAGCCTTTTTCGCACCCCATTTAGAGAGTCTTTGCTACGACTGCAAAACGCGTTACGAAAAGAACCCGCTTCGGCTGCTCGATTGCAAGGAAGAAAATTGTAAAAAGATCAACGCCGCTGCGCCGAGTATGCTCGATTATCTTTGCGAAGATTGCAAAGCGCACTTTGAAGAAGTGAAATCGTGCTTAACGCTCGCGGGGGTGGAATACGAAATTGATAATCGTATCGTTCGCGGTTTGGATTACTACACGCGCACGGTGTTCGAATTCGTTTCGACGGCAATCGGCGCACAAGGTACGGTGTGCGCGGGCGGCAGATACGACGGTTTGATTGAAGAGCTTGGCGGAAATTCCGTTCCTGCCGTCGGGTTTGCGGCAGGTTTAGAGCGACTTCTAATCGTTATGGAGCAAACGGGCGTGGTAATTCCCGAGCCGCAAAAACCTACGGTGTATTTGGCGGGTATGGATAACGCGTGCCGCCGAAAGGCGTTCGAAATTGCCGCTTCGCTTCGCAGCGCAGGCGTGTTTGCGGAGATTGATCATATGGATCGTTCGGTGAAAGCGCAATTTAAATACGCGGACAAGCTCGGCGCGAAATACGTGGCGGTGATCGGTGGAAACGAGCTTGCAGAGGGCGTTATGAACGTAAAAAATATGGCAAGCGGCGAAAGCGAAAAAGTAAAGTTTAACGACGCCGTTGTATATTTTCAAGGAAAATAAAAAAGCTAATAAAGGAGGGAACGTAAATGGTAAAACACGTAAACGGTAAAGAATTGGAAGAAATGCTTGCGAGCGCAGACAAAACGGTGTTCTGTGATTTTTGGGCAAATTGGTGCGGACCTTGCAGAATGTTAGCACCCGTCTTTGAGGAAATTTCTGAAAAATACGACGAACAAGCCGTGTTTGTAAAAGTGAACGTGGACGAGGCGGAGGACGCGGCGATGAAATACGGCATTTCGTCTATTCCGAATATTATCGCGTTCAAAGGCGGCAAGCCCGCGGCGAGTAATTTAGGTTTCGTACCCGCCCCCGTGCTTGAAAATTTCGTGAAAAATAATTTGTAAGCCAAAGGCAAATCCCCAAGCGGAGGGGCGCTCCGCTTGGGGATTTTTATTTTGTGAGATATTTATGAAATTGTTAAAAAGGCTAAATCAATAATTTTCCGCACGAACTTGGAAATATGCCTGCGGGTGCGCACAGATAGGGCAAACCTCGGGCGCTTTCTTGCCAACTACGATATGACCGCAGTTGGAGCATTGCCAAACGGCGTCGCCTTCTTTGGAGAATACGAGATCGCCTTTTACGTTCGCAAGCAGCTTTCTATATCTGTCTTCGTGTTCTTTTTCGATTGCCGCAACGCCGTCGAACAGCTTCGCGATTTCTTCAAAACCTTCTTCGCGTGCAACCTTTGCAAATTCGTAGTACATATCCGTCCATTCGTAGTTTTCACCCTCTGCCGCCGCAAGAAGATTTTCCGCCGTGGAGGAAATTTCACCGCCGTTCAAAAGCTTGAACCAAATTTTTGCGTGCTCTTGCTCGTTCTTCGCCGTTTCTTCGAAAATCGCCGCGATCTGCACGAAGCCTTCCTTTCTTGCCTTGCTTGCAAAATAGGTGTATTTGTTTCTCGCTTGCGATTCGCCTGCGAACGCCGCCGCTAAATTCGCTTCCGTTTTCGTGCCTTTCAAGGGATTGATTTCCTCAAATTTCCCCGATTGCTTGCAAACGGGACATACCTCCGGAGCTACGCCCTCCGCTACGTAATGACATACCTTACATTCAAATTTCTTCATAACTTTTACCTCGTTTTTATTTTCTTAATAGGATTTAGTTTTATTAAGTGATTATAGTATACTATAAAAAAACGTATTTGTCAACAGTTTAAACGGAAAAAATGAAAAAAATTTTTTAAATGTGATTTTGCTGTGAAAATAGGGAAGAAAAAGTGCGGGCGAGTTGACAAAAGGTAAAAAAAAGCCTATAATATATATAATGAAAAAGTTAAGTGCAAGAAAAAAAAGGTGGATAGAGCGTACGGTCGCGAACGACAGAAGCTATAAAGCGTTTCTTTACGACCGTTTTTTTCTGTTTCTCTGTTTAGTATTGTTACAGCTCGTCGGGTTCGGGATTTTGTGTTATTTGCTCGTATATCATTCGAAAGCCGCGCTCGTGCTCCAAATCACGTTGTTTGTTTTAGAGCTTGCGATCGTGCTTTCGATTATCAATTATCACGACCGCCCGTCTTCGAGGCTTAATTGGATCATTCTCATTTTAGTAGCGCCCGTATTCGGCGTACCCATGTACGTAATGAACGGTCGAGGTAGACCGACGAGGCGAATGAATAAAAAGATACACGCGGCGAAATCGGAGATTGCGAAAACCTTGGAGGAAACGTATGGAAAAACGGAAATTCCCGAGGTAAAAACGCGAGGGGAAGCGATTTCGCGGTATCTGACGGCTTTTGGGAATTACCCAGCTTTTAATAGTGGCACGGTGGAATATTATAAGAGTGGCGAAGAAATGTTTCCCGATATGCTCAAAGAGATTGGAAAGGCGGAGAAATTTATTCTCGTAGAATATTTCATCATTGCGCACGGCGTTATGTGGAGCGCGATAAGGAAAGCGCTTATCGCCAAAGCGATGCAGGGGGTGCAGATCCGTATTATTTACGACGATTTCGGGTGTATGATGACGTTGCCGCCACATTACGAGAAGTATCTGGAAAGCTTGCACGAAAATATTAAATGTATGACGTTCAACACCGTCGTGCCTCTTTTTGCGGTGCGTATGAACAATCGCGACCATAGAAAAATGCTGGTGATCGACGGCAAGGTGGCGTTCACGGGCGGGATTAACCTTGCGGACGAATATATCGCGCAAAAGCGACGCTTTGGGTATTGGAAGGATACGGGCTTGAAGCTCACGGGCGATTGCGTGCGCTCGTTTACGCAGATGTTTTTCTATCTTTGGAACGCGTTTAGAAAGGACGGAGAGGACGTTGGCGAATATTTATTGCCGCCGTCGAGCGAATGCGAACGCGCAGACGATCCCGCTTTTTGCGTACAACCTTACGACGATTCCCCGCTTGATCGTTTGAGTACGGGGGAGGCAGTATACGTGGATATGATCAACCGCGCAACCAAATCCGTGTGGATATTTACGCCCTATTTAATTTTGGACGATATTTTACGCGCCTCCCTGTGCGGGGCGGCTATGCGTGGGGTGGACGTACGGATCGTAACGCCGGGCGTGCCCGATAAGGCTATGATCTACCGTTTAACACGCGCGAATTATGCGCAGCTTATGAAAGCGGGTGTGCGTATTTATGAATATACGCCTGGGTTTATCCACGCGAAAAGTATGCTTTGCGACGACGAATGTGCGGTGGTGGGTACGATCAACCTCGATTATCGGAGCTTGTATCATCACTTCGAAAACGCAGTGTATTTTTCGGGTTGTAGTGCGGTGTCCGATTTGAAGCGGGATTGCGAAGAAACGTTCGCCCTTTCCCGCGAATGTACGCCTGAAAACACCAAACGCAGTATGATTGGGCGGCTCGTAGATTCGGTGCTTCGCGTATTTGAAACGCTGTTATAAGAGGTGGAATTATGGAAAAACAAACGAGAAAAGAGAAAAAAGCGGAAGAGGCGCGCATTTTAGCGGAAATGAAAGCTGCCTTGGAGGAAGCGGAACGCGCGGAAAACGGGGCGAACGAAAGGAAAAACGAAAGGGAAAACGAAACGCAAACCCCGCTGGAAGCTACGCCCGCGAAGCAGGAGCACGTATACCATTGTCGCAGATGCAAAACGGAAATGGTGAACGGGGTATGCCCCGCGTGCGGCTTTAAGATATACGTGCCTATGGACGCAAAAAAGCTGGGTAAGATTAAGCTCGTTCTAACGGCGGTGGGTATGGCGATCTTTATAGGAATTTTTTTATATCTTCAAATAAAAAACGGCTAAAAGGACTCTTCTCTTAGGGGATTTTAGTTTAATACAAAAATATAGTGGGCTTTTTCCACAAAAGAATTTAGTATTTAATGAAATTTTTAGCTTGTCGCTAAAAGTGAAATACCTTTGGTGTGAAATTTTTGGTTTGCAAAAATGAAATAAAATAAATCCTTGCGAATTTCACAAATTCGCAAGGATTTATTTCATTGTCGCCTTTCCCTATGGGAAGAGCGACAAAAGCCGTTTTTTGTTTTTAAGAAATATTTAACCTTATATTCTGCAAGGCGTTTTTTTCCAGACGAGATACTTGCGCTTGGCTGATCCCGACCTCTTCGGAAATCTCCGTTTGCGTTTTGCCCTCGAAATATCGCAAGAACAAAATGCGCTTTTCTCGCTCGCCTAATTTTTCGATCGCTTCGCCGAGCGCGACGTGTTCCGTCCAAATTTCGTCGGTGTTTTTTTCGTCGGCAAGCTGATCCATCAAAAGAAGCGCGTCGCCTGCCTTATTATATACCGGTTCGTATAACGATACGGGATCGGAGATCGCGTCGAGTGCGTAGACTACTTCCCGCTCCGCCACCTTTAATGCCGCCGCGATTTTTGCGATCGTTGCTTCTTCGTCCCGCTCCTCGATCTCCTCGCGCGCTTTAAGCACTTTATACGCCATATCCCGAATGGAACGGGAAACGCGAAGCGAATTGCCGTCGCGAAGATACCGCTTGATTTCGCCTACGATCATAGGCACGGCGTAGGTGGAGAATTTTACGCCGAAGCTTTCGTCGAAGCCGTCGATCGCCTTAATCAGTCCTACGCACCCCGCTTGAAAAACGTCGTCTGCGCCTAAATTTTTAATGCGAAACCGCTTGACGAGCGAAAGTACTAAACGCATATTCCCCACGATAAATTTCTCCCGTGCGGCTTTATCTCCCGCTTTGAGCTTTTTCATTAGCTCTTCGTTCTCTTTCGCCGTGAGCTTGGGTAGTCCCGAAGTGTCTACCCCGCAAATTTCTACTTTTTGCATATACCACCCTCCTTTGGTATGTAGAGAAAGGGAGGTGAGTTGAGTATGGGCAAGTGGGGAGAATTTTATACGCGGAAACTTTTTCAGGCGTACGACATATATTGATAGAAAGGCGGTGTATTATGGAATTGAGTTTTTCGCAGTTACGCACCAAAGAAGTCGTAAATACGCAAGACGGCAGAAAGCTTGGGCGGGTGTGCGATATAGTGCTTTGTTATCCTGAAAACAGGTGGATAGGGATCGTCGCGCCGAACGGCAGAGTGTTCGGCGCGAAGAAAAACGGCGTTTTTATTGATTTGAAAAATATCGTTAAAATCGGCGAGGACGTAATCCTCGTCAATATCGGCGCGGTCTGCAAGGGTGGCAAACGCCCGAACGGTTGCCCGCCTCCACCGCATCCGCATAACGAGCGTAGAAGCTACGAGGAATACGAATAAAGCGACGCGCGGGCGCACAAAGAAACGTTCCCGCGCGCCGCTTTATATTGCGTCGCCTTTCAAGGGAGGTGCAACGACGCGGCGGCAGGTTGCATATTTTTTGCGATAGGTGGCATATATTGTATATATGTTACGGTTGGAACAAAAACGATTTTATCAGGTACGGGCGGGACAGACGTTAAAAGAGATTGCTTCCGCGTTCTGCGTTTCCGAATTTTTGCTTGCAAAATGCAACCGCTTGAAAGAGCCGCCCTTTGCGGGACAAATTCTTGTGATACCAAGTGAACGCGGGAACGCGTATACCGTCAAGGCAGGGGATACCAAAGTCTTACTCTGCGGGAGCGAGGAAAATTTTGAACGCAAAAACGGCACGGATATTTTATATCTTGGTATGCGCGTGATCTTGTAGAACACTTTCTTTCGTCGCGCCATATAATGTAATAAGTAATTACGACAATTAGGAGGTATACTATGTCCTTTTATTCTAATTTTCAATCGGATAAATGCCCTTGCCAAATTACGGGCAATCCGATCAATGGTTTGACGGAAAAAGTGTGTATTCAAGCGGAAAAGATTTTCGACGCCGCAATCAAGCAAACGCAGCTGGAAAATTATTCACTCACGCTTACCGATCTTTCGCCTGAAAACCCTACATATCCTTTGACTTTTATCAGCGCGCGTTCTACCACCGCCCAAGCGACCGTTACGAATTTAAACGTCGATCGCCAAGCGGATAGGCATTGCGCCCGCGTTCAAGCTACTCTTTCCGTGCCCTTGGAAGTACTTTACACCGACGCAAACGGCGTGGAGGGTAGCGCGACTGCGATCGTTTCGATCAATCAGGACGTACTTTTATACGTGCCCGCGCCCTCGATTATGCCCTTTACCGTGCAAGCGGTGGTGAGCGCCGTCGTACCCGAAGGTACGTTTAACCCCGATACGAACGGATTTATCGTTACGGTTTGTGTTACGGTGATCTTGAAGATTGCAATGTCCGTAGAAATTCTCGTGCCCTCGTACGGGTATTGCGCGATTCCGCCCGCACAAGACTATTCGCAGGAAATTTGCGCAGGATTCTTTGAATTGCCGTTATATCCGCAAGGGAGAAACGGGTGCCCCACGGGCGGGTGCAAATAAGTGAAATGAAACGCGCGCGTTTCGTTGAGGAAATATTAAAAAAATTGCGCCCCGCGTGAGCGGGGCGCTTGCTTTTTTTGGGGAAAAGCGCTATAATAAGATTATGAACGTTTACGCGATTAGCGATTTGCATCTTTCCGCCACCGCGGACAAGCCTATGGATATTTTTGGCGGGAATTGGGAAGGGCATTTCGAAAAAATTAAATCCGATTGGCTTTCCACCGTGCAAGAGGACGACGTCGTGCTCATTTGCGGCGATATTAGTTGGGCAATGAAAATGGAGGACGCGCTCGTCGATTTACGTTCGCTTGCCGAGCTCCCTGGCAAAAAGGTGTTTATCCGCGGCAACCACGATTATTGGTGGAGCGGCATTACCCGTTTGCGCGAGGCTGCGCCCAACGATAGCTTTATCTTTTTGCAAACGGACGCCGTCAAGATCGGGCGGTTCGTGTTCGTCGGTTCGCGCGGTTGGACGTGCCCTGGTAGCCCCGATTTTACCGATCAAGATCAAAAGCTCTATCTTCGCGAAGCGGAGCGGTTTCGCCTTGCGTTTGCGGTGGCAGACAAGCTGTTTGAAGAGGGGGATCAAAAAATTGCGCTAGTGCATTATCCGCCCTTTTCTTTGAAAAATCAAAGCACCCTCTTTACGGAGCTTTTTGAGAAAAACGGTGTAAAAAAAGCTGTGTTCGGGCATATTCACGGCGCGGCGTATTTTCCTTTGAAAACGGAAAAAAACGAGATTGAATATTTCCTCACTTCTTGCGATAAGGTGGGTTTTAAGCTCGTTAAAATATGTTAAAATTTTCCGCTTATCGCGGGAAATTTTTTATAAGCGCGTTTTCTTCTTTACAAGTCGTAAAAAAAATGATATAATTATAAAGATAATTTGACGAGAGCTAAATAGGAGAAATACCATGCTCAAAAGAAAAGATTTGCTCGGCTTGATTGATCTTAATGCCGAGGAATTGACGGAGATCCTCGACGTGGCGGCGGATATGAAACGCCACCTCAAAGCAGGGGATAAAAATTTGCCCTATCTCAAAGGCAAAACCGCCACGATTCTCTTTTACGAGAACAGTACGCGGACGAGAACGAGCTTTGAGCTTGCCGCGAAATATTTGGGCGCGACGGTGATCAATATTGCCGCGGGTACGTCGTCGGTGGCAAAGGGCGAAACGCTCGTCGATACGGGCAAAACTCTCGACGCCCAGCTCAACGATTTCTTGATTATGCGCCACCCTATGGGCGGTGCGCCGTATCTGCTTGCCAAGGTGGCGAAAGCGGGCGTGTTGAACGCGGGCGACGGTATGAACGAACACCCCACGCAAGCACTCCTCGATATGCTTACGATGCGAGAAACGTTTGGAAAGCTCGACGGCTTAAAGGTCGCGATCGTGGGAGATATTAAACATTCGCGCGTGGCGAAGTCGAATTTGTTCGGTTTGAAAACAATGGGGGCGGAGGTGCGTATGTTTGCGCCTGAAACGCTGATACCAAAAGGGATAGACAAGCTTGGAGCGAAGCTTTGCAAAACGAAAGAGGAAGCCCTCGACGGTGCAGACGTCGTTATGGGACTTCGTATTCAGCTTGAACGTCAACAGGCGGGGAATTTCCCCTCACTTAACGAATACGCCGCGTTTTACGGGGTGGACGGGAAATCCCTTAAATACGCAAATCCGAACGCGATCGTAATGCACCCCGGTCCTGTGAACCGCGGCGTGGAGCTGACGGGCAAGGTAATTGATCACGAAAAGAGTCGCATCGAAGAGCAGGTGTTTTCGGGGATTGCCGTGCGTATGGCGGCACTCAAACTTTTGAACGATTATAGAGAATATACGAAATAAGGAGAACGGATATGATTATCAGAAACGGCAATTTGGTTTTGCAAGATAAAGTGGTGAAAGGCGATATTCTCGTAAAAAACGGAAAAATTGCTTCGATCGCGGAAAATATTCCCGCAAACGGCGACAAGGAAATCGACGCGGCGGGTAAATACGTGTTCCCCGGTTTCATTGATATGCACGTGCATTTGCGCGATCCGGGCTATGAATATAAAGAAGATATTGAAAGCGGCACGCGCGCTGCGGTTAAGGGTGGTTTTACGCAAATTTGCTGTATGCCCAACACTGATCCGATTGCCGATAATAAAGTGGTGATCAGCTATATAAAACACCGCGCGGCAGAGGTTGGCGCGTGCAAAGTACACCCGATCGGTGCGATCACCAAAGGCGAAAAGGGTGAACAGCTCGCCGAGATCGGTGAAATGAAAAAGGCGGGCGCGGTGGCGATCTCCGACGACGGCGTAACCGTGAAAAGCTCGCGGCTTATGCGCCTTGCTATGGAGTACGCAAGCGGTTTTGATATGAAATGCTTATGCCATTGCGAGGATAAAGAACTCGTGGACGGCGGCGTGGTGAACGAGGGATTAAGCTCCACGATCGCGGGCTTGAAAGGTAGCCTTAGAGCCGCGGAGGACATCATTATCGCGCGCGAGCTTGCGCTTGCCGAAAGCTTAAACGTGCCCGTGCACATTTGCCACGTTTCCACCCATAGCGGCGTTAGACTTATCCGCGACGCGAAACGCGCGGGCGTGAAAGTAACGGCGGAAACCTGCCCGCATTATTACGCGGTAACCGACGAGGTGATAAAGGGCTTCGACACCCGCACCAAGGTCAATCCTCCCATTCGTGAAGAAGTGGATAGGCAAGCGATTTTGGAGGGCTTGAAGGACGGTACGCTCGATTGTATCGTAACCGATCACGCGCCCCACCATATCAACGATAAAAACGTCGAATACAACCTCGCGGCGTTTGGGATTAGCGGTATTGAAACGTCGTTTGGGTTTGCCATTACGTATCTTTATAAAACGGGCGTTTTAAGTCTTCCCGAAATTGCCGAAAAAATGTCTGCCGCACCTGCGCGTATTTTGGGTTTGCAGGGCGGTAAGATCGAAGTGGGTGGCGTTGCCGATCTCACGATCGCAGATCTCAACGAAAAGTGGATCGTCGATCCCGCAAACTTCGTTTCCAAGGGCAAGAATAACCCGTTTGAGGGATATGAATTGTACGGAGCTGTCAAATACACGATTGTAGACGGTGAAATTAAATACGGAGAGAAGAAATGATTACGGATAAACTCATAGAAAAGATTATCGATTTACAAAACCCGACGTGCGTAGGGCTGGACACGCTGTTTGATTATTTGCCCGACGATATGAAAGCGGACGTAAATTCGTTTGAGGGCGTAGCCGAGCGCGTGTTCGATTTTAATAAAAAACTGATCGACACCCTCTGCGATATTATTCCGTCGGTGAAAGTGCAGATCGCTTACTATGAAATGTACGGCGTGGCGGGTATGAAAGCTTACGAGGAAACGCTCAAATACGCGGCGGAAAAGGATCTCGTCGTGATCGCGGACGCCAAGCGCAACGACATCGGTTCAACGGCGGCGTGCTATGCGAAAACGTTCCTTGGCGAAACGGACGTGAACGGCTTACAAAAACAGGCGTTCCCCGCTGACTACGTAACGGTGAACGGGTATTTAGGTACGGACGGAATTCAACCGTTCGTAGACGAATGTGAGAGCAAGGAAAAAGGGATTTTCGTGCTCGTGAAAACGTCCAATCCCTCGGGCGCGGAAATTCAAAATCAGGTTTTAGAAAGCGGCGTGCCTATGTATGAATATATGGGCGGGCTCGTGGAAAAATGGGGCGAAAGCACGATCGGGAAATACGGCTATTCGGCGGTTGGCGCGGTAGTCGGTGCAACACACCCCACGGAAGCTGCGCGGCTGAGAAAGGCACTTCCCCATACTTTCTTTTTAATCCCCGGCTACGGCGCGCAGGGCGGGAATGCGGAAATGCTCAAAAGCTGCTTCGGGGCGAACGGGCTTGGCGGCGTTGTCAACAATTCGCGAGGAATTTTGTGCGCGTATAAAAAGCAAGGCGGTACGTTCTACGAAGCGGCACGCGCGGCAACGATTGCTATGCAAAAGGATTTATCAAGCGTAATCGGGGTTATGAAAAAATAATGAAAGATTATATTGCTACGATCGTAAAAAACGAACAAATTGCTGAAAATATCTACGCCGTTACCTTTGATTTGGGCGAGGAAGCGCGCGTGCGCGCGGGGCAATTCGGGAATATCGCGGTGGGCGGTACGCATTTGTTGCGCCGTCCGATTGCCGTTTGTAAAACGGAAAAAAAGGAAGTAACCTTTTGTTATCAAATTAAGGGCGAGGGCACGCAAAAACTCAAAACGATGGAGGCAGGTACGAGATTAAACGTGTTGATGCCGCTCGGAAACGGGTTTTACGTGGAAGAAAACGAAAAAAAAGTCGCGCTTGTCGGCGGCGGCGTGGGTACGTTTCCGCTTATTTCTGTGCTTCGCGAATACGGCGACAAAAAAGAGATTTCGGCGTATATCGGATATAGAAATAAAGGCGCGGTGTGCGGCGTGGAAGAATTTGAAAGGGCGGCAAAATTCGTTGCCGTAACCGACGACGGTAGCTACGGCGAAAAAATGAACGCCGTGCAAGCGTTTGAAGCAGATTTGAAAGCGGGCAACCGCCCCGACGTGGTGCTTGCTTGCGGTCCGACACCTATGCTTCGCGCGTTGAAAACGCTCGTTGAAAAGGAAAATTTGAATTGCTACGTATCCTTGGAAGAGCGTATGGGTTGCGGGATTGGTGCGTGCGTGGTGTGCGTGTGTGAAAAAACGAACGGCGCAAGGGCGCGCGTATGTAAGGACGGACCTGTTTTTAACGTGAACGACGTGTTGCTTTAACTTTAAAATTTTTGTTTTTACAGTTGATAGAAAAGGATTGAAGAAAAATGAAATTCGTGTTTGCCTCCGATTCCTTTAAAGGAAGTTTGACTTCGGAGAAAATCAATCAAATATTAACGGACATAGCGCAAGCGCATTTTATCGGCTGCGAATGTGTACCGCTTTTAATTGCCGACGGCGGCGAGGGTACGTTAGAAGCGGTGATCGCGCAAAAGGGCGGTGAAATCGTAGTCGTCGAAGCAGAAAATCCCCTTGGCGAAAAAATAAAATCTCGCTACGGCACGTTTGAGGATACCGCGCTCGTTTGTATGAGTGAGGCTTCGGGCTTACCATTGCTTCCTACGGAGAAACGTTCGGCGAGAAAAACCTCTACGTTCGGCACGGGCGAGCTAATTCGCCACGCCGTGGAAAGAGGCTATAAAAAAATTTACGTAACGCTGGGCGGTAGTGCAACGAACGACGGGGGCATGGGCGCGCTGACTGCGCTTGGTTATCGGTTTTTAGACGAAAGCGGAAACGTTTTAAAGGGTACGGGTGAAGAGCTTTGTAGGGTGAGAAGTATCGACGGGGAGAGTGCGATTGATTTTTCGGACGTTCGGGTAACCTTGCTTTGCGACGTATCAAATCCCTTACTCGGCGAGCGGGGCGCAACGTATACCTACGGCAGACAAAAGGGCGCTACGGATAGCGATCTTGCTTTCTTGGAAGCGGGTATGGACAATTTTGCGCGCGTTGCGGAAAGCTTCACGGGTAAATCGTTGAACGTTGCGGGCGGCGGCGCGGCGGGCGGTATTGGCGGTTCGCTACACGCATTTTTGAACGCCGAGATTCGTTCAGGTATTGAAACGGTGCTCGATCTTTGCGATTTTGACGGCGCAGTGAGCGGCGCGGATCTCGTGATCACGGGCGAAGGGCGCGTAGATTTTCAGTCTGCAAACGGAAAGGTGATCGACGGTATTTTGAAGCGGGCGATCGGAAAGGATGTACCCGTAGTGGCGATTGCAGGTAGTCTTGGCGACGGCGCGGAAAAGCTTTACGAAAAAGGGCTTACGGCGGCGTTTGCGATCGTGAACAAGCCTATGAGCTTGGAAGAGGCGATTGAAAATGCGGAAGAATTATATAAAAACACGGCGGAAAATGTCTTCCGTTTGATAAAAAGCGTAAGGAAATAAAATTATGGCGAATTTATCGGTGAATATTTGCGGGGTGGATTTGAAAAATCCCGTGATTGCGGCAAGCGGTACGTTCGGGTTCGGGCGTGAATTTAACGAATTGTACGATATAGGACAGCTTGGCGGGATTTCCACCAAGGGCTTGACGATGGAGCTTCGCGCAGGTAATCCTGTGCCGCGTATTGCGGAAAGCCGCGGGGTGATCTTAAACGCGGTGGGCTTGCAAAACCCCGGCGTGGAGCATTTTATAAAGTGCGATCTCGATTGGCTCAAATCTACGGGTACGTGCGTGATTGCGAACGTGGCGGGCAAAACGCTCGACGATTATTTTGCAATCTGCGAGCGGCTCGACGGGAAAGTGGATATGATCGAGCTGAACATTTCCTGTCCCAACGTAAAAAGCGGAGGTATGGCGTTTGGTATTAAGCCGCAATCGGTGGAGGAAGTAACGCGGGTTTCCAAAAGCGCGCTGAAAAAAACGCCTTTGATCGTCAAGCTTTCCCCGAACGTGGAAAGTATTGCAGCCAACGCCAAAGCGGCGGAAAACGGCGGCGCAGACTGCGTTTCCTTGATTAACACGCTTACGGGTATGGCGATTGATATTGAAAGGAGAAAGCCGATTATTGCCAACAACACGGGCGGTGTGTCGGGGGCGGGCGTAAAGCCCATTGCCGTGCGTATGGTCTACGAAGCTTGTCAAGCGGTAAAAATCCCCGTAATCGGTATGGGCGGTATTACCTGTGCCGAGGACGCGATTGAATTTTTAATGGCAGGGGCAGTCGCCGTGCAGGTGGGAACGGCAAATTTCACCGATCCTTTTGCGATGCCTAAAATCATCAAGGGCTTGAACGATTGGTGCGATAAGCACGGTATCAAAAACGTGCGTGAGCTTACGGGCACGTTGCAATTAAACGAACGGTAAAAAGCAATTAGGAGAAAAATTATGGAATATACCTACAAGCAAGAATTTATCAGATTTATGGTTTCGAACGGGGTGCTCAAATTTGGCGAATTTACCCTCAAAAGCGGCAGAAAAGCCCCGTATTTTATCAATACGGGGAATTATAAAACGGGCAAACAGCTCGCCAAGCTCGGCAGATATTACGCGGCTTGTATTCGCGAAAACAATTTGGAAGCGGATACGCTCGTCGGTCCTGCGTATAAGGGAATCCCGCTTTCCGTAGCAACCGCCGTGGCTATGTATCACGACTACGAAAAGGAAATCAATTATTGCTTTGATAGAAAAGAAGCGAAGGATCACGGCGAGGGCGGGCTTTTCGTCGGTAAGCAATTAGAGGACGGCGAAAAGGTGATCATCATTGAGGACGTAATGACGTCGGGAAAGGCTCTGCGTGAGATTTTACCGAAAATTCAGGCGGCGGCAAACGTTCAGATCGTGGGTATGATTATTTCCGTTGATCGCAGAGAAAAGGCGCTCGATAGCGAGCTTTCCGCCGTTGCCGAAGCTAAAAAACAATTCGGCGTGGACGTGTATTCCGTTGTTACGATGGACGACATTATCGCGGCGATTGAGGACGGCGTAATCGACGGAAAGGAACACCTTTCCGCAATGTATAAATATCGCAACACCTACGGCGCGAGTCTGTAAATCCTCTTTTCGCCCCAAACGGGTGCGGCGGGACGGTTTCTGTACATTTGCAATTCCCGCGTTTCCAAAACGAGAATTGCGATCGCGCAAACGAAGCAAAGTGCAACGACGGTTAAAAAAATACGTTTCATAAAAAGAGTATGCGTTAAAATGGGAGGAATTATGAAAAATATTATTCTTACGGGCGATCGCCCTACGGGGAAATTGCATATTGGGCATTACGTAGGCTCGCTTAAACGCCGCGTAGAGCTGCAAAACAGCGGGAAGTTTGACGAGATTTACGTGATGATCGCGGACGCGCAAGCACTTACCGATAATTTCGACAATCCCGAAAAAGTGCGCGCAAATATCACGGAGGTTGCGCTCGATTATCTCGCTTGCGGACTTGATCCCCAAAAATCGACGATTTTCGTGCAGTCGCATATCGAACAGCTCACCGAGCTTACCTTTTATTATATGAACCTCGTAACCCTTTCGCGGTTGGAGCGTAATCCTACCGTGAAAGCGGAGATCAAGCAGAAAAATTTTGAACATTCTCTGCCTATGGGCTTTTTGACCTATCCCGTGTCGCAGACGGCGGACATCACTGCGTTCAAGGCGACGATCGTGCCCGTGGGTGAGGATCAGTTGCCTATGCTCGAACAGGCGCGTGAGATCGTGCGGAGCTTTAACGGACTCTACGGCGAAACGCTCGTTGAACCCAAAGCCGCGCTTCCCGATAATAAATCGTGCTTGCGCTTGCCAGGTACGGACGGTATGGCGAAAATGAGTAAATCGCTCGGGAATTGTATTTATCTTTCCGACAGCGCAGATGAGATTAAGCGCAAGGTGATGGGTATGTATACCGATCCCAACCATATTAAGGTAACCGATCCCGGGGACACCAAGAACAATCCTACGTTTATTTATTTGGACGCGTTTTCCACGGAGGAGCATTTTAAAAACTATTTGCCCGAATACGCTTGTTTAGACGAGCTGAAAGCTCATTACGAGCGCGGGGGGTTGGGGGATATGAAAGTCAAAAAATTCCTAAACGCCGTAATGCAGGAAACGTTAGAGCCGATTAGAATGCGCAGAGAGGAGCTGGCAAAGGATCTGCCCGCAATTTGGGCAATGCTTAAAGCGGGAAGCGAAAAGGCGCGCGGCGTTGCCGCAAGTACGCTTGCAGAAGTCAAACGGGCAATGAAAATCAATTATTTTGAATAAAGAAAAAACCGACGCGATTGCGTCGGTTTCTCTTTGTTGGTTGTTTAGTTGTTGATTTCTTCTTTATAAGCTTTACCGAATTTCATAACGGGTTTCTTGCAAGCCGCGATTTCTACTTTCGCGCCCGTTTGAGGGTTGATACCCGTTTTCGCCGCTACGTTTTTCACTTCAAACGTACCGAAGCCAACGAGCTGTACCTTTTCGCCTGCTTTCAATGCTTCCGTTACGCTCGCTACGAATGCTTCGTATGCGATCGCTGCGTCTTTGTTCGTAAAACCTGCTTTTTCTGCCATTGCTTTGATCAATTCGCCTTTGTTCATAAGAGTAATCCCCTTTTAATTAAAATTCTTAAAAATCTCGGCTGATTTTCAAGTAATTTTATTATAGCGTATTATCGGGCTTTTGTCAAGTGTAGAAAGTAAAAAACTTACGAAAAACCTTGAAAAATAAGAGATTTTTTCAATTTTTATTAAATTTTATCACTTTTCGGGCTTTTTCGCACGACAAAAAGCGACAAAAATTTAAAATATTTGCACAAAATTAAATTTCGTTTGTGAAAAATCCTAAACCGAGCACCTGTGAAACGCCCGTCATAACCGCAAAGGAATCGGGATCAATCGCTTTGATTACCTTGCGGAGCGTGGCGACCTGTCTTCGTGAAATTACACAAAGGAGCATAGGGCGGGGCTCTTTCGTATACATACCCGTCGCGGTGAGCACCGCGAATTTTTTCTTCACGAAAAAGAACGCGAGCACGACGAGCGGTAAATTTAGCGCGAATAAGATCCAGCTTTGTTGAATTGCTCTTCCATTGTGCGTTTAGCCCTCGACCACGACCGTTATTTTTGCACTAACGTTTTCCATGAAACGGATTTCCGCTTGGAAAGAGCCAACGGTTTTTACGGGGTCCATTTTAATTTTCTTTTTATCAATATCAAATCCGATCGTGGAAAGTGCGGCGGCAACGTGCGCAGCCGTTACGCTTCCAAACGTTTTTCCGTTTTCGCCCGTTTTTATTTTGACGGTTACGCTCTTGCCGTTGATTTCCTCGGCAAGTGCTTTCGTCGCTTTTACCTCTTCCGCTTTATGGAACTGCGCGGCGGCTTTTTTCTGTTCTGCTTCGTGAACGTTCGCCGTGTTCGCTACGCTTGCAAGTCCCTTTTTTAAAAGGAAATTTCTGCCGAAGCCGTCGGCAACTTCCACGACTTCGCCTTTTTTACCCGTACCTTTTACGTCTGCTTTTAATAATACTTTCATATTTTTCTCCTTTCTCCTTTTCTTCTTTTTTCCTTTCCTTATTATTTTACAGGAAATTTTTGCAAATGTCAATAATCTTTCACTACTTTGCGCATACTGCTATTACCGAAAAAGGAGGTTTTTTGCTATGATGAACGAAAAAAGTCAAGAAGTGAACACGAGCATTGGTTGCGGCGTAACGGAATGTAAATACAACCGTTCGGGCGATTATTGTACGCTTCGTAAAATTCACGTAGGCAACACCTGCTCGTGCGATGCGGAAAGCTGCACGTGCTGTGATAGCTACGAAAAGAAATAACCGTAAAATAAAAATCGGTTGCTTTTTGTGTGAAAACCGCCTGTTTCGTTGGAAACGGACGGTTTTTTCGCGCGTTTTGTGAAAACAGAACACTCAAAAAAAAATTATCGAAAAAATAAAATCCGTTTGCTTTTTAAAAAAAAGGGGTGTATAATAAAATAAATATCGTATTTACGGAGGTAAAAACTATGGAAGAAACGGCGCAAGAAAAAAAGCCGACGGTTTTGGAAAAGAGTAAGGCGTATTTAAAAGCACTTCCCAAGCGTTATTTTATCACGGCGTTTTCGGGTATGGCGCAGGGTTTGTTCGTAACCTTGATCGCAGGCACGATTTTATCGCAGATCGCGGGTTGGATTGGCAATAATTATATCGGGAACACACTCAAATATATCGCGAATATCGCAAAATCCTTAATGGGCGCGGGAATTGGCGTGGGGATCGCGCACGCGCTTGGAAAAAATAAACTCCTCGTCTTTTCAGCGGCGGTGGCGGGTATGGTCGGCGCGTTTGCCGATAAACTTATGATCGGTTCTGCTCCGCTCGTATCGCTCGCGCTCGGCG
The DNA here is from genome assembly GCA_017623605.1 of Clostridia bacterium. GTDB lineage: Bacteria > Bacillota > Clostridia > Christensenellales > Borkfalkiaceae > Scatosoma. Next base: position 101,898 of record JAGAOR010000015.1, read on the forward strand.
CGCCTGGAAATCCGATCGGGGCGTATGTCGTTACGATGCTCGTCGTGGAGGTGGTGGGTTTATACGCGGGAAAAACCAAACTCGACATTCTGCTCGTACCCCTCGGCGCGCTCGTGTTCTCTTTCTTGGGCGTGTTCGTGGCGTATCCGTTTATTTTGCTTATCAATTTGCTCGGAAACGCGATCGCGATTGCAACCAACGCTGCGCCTTTGATTATGGGTATTGTGATTGCGGTGATTATGGGCGTTTTACTTACAATGCCGACTTCCTCTGCTGCGATTTGGGTTGCAGTATCTGCGCAGGTTTCCGCGGGGAACGAAGCGGCAATGCTTCTTGCAGGCGGCGCGGCAACCGTCGGTTGCGCTTGTCATATGGTCGGCTTTGCCGTGGCAAGTTTTAGAGAAAACGGCGTGAGCGGGCTTATCTCGCAAGGGATTGGAACGAGTATGCTCCAAATTCCGAACATTATGAAAAAGCCTGTGATTATGCTTCCTATGATTATATCGTCTGCTATTTTAGGTCCGCTTTCCACCTGCGTGTTTATGCTCAAATGCGGGGCAAGCGGCGGCGGTATGGGTACGAGCGGGCTCGTCGGCGTGTTTGATTTGTTCAATTATACGAGTGGCGCGCTTGGGATCGTGGGGATCTTCTTGCTTATGATCGTACTTCCTGCGGTGCTTAATTTCTTCATTTCTGAATTTATGAGAAAGAAAGGTTGGATAAAAGAAGGGGATATGAAGCTTCCTGAATAATAAAAATCGCGACTATTCAATAGTCGCGATTTTTATTATACTTTTGTAGGACATCTTTGCGGTTCGCAGGTTACGTGCATACCCAAAGATTTAAAGGTTTTTTCGTCCACGTGAGAAAGGATTACCGTGGAATGGATTTCGCAATTTTTCAGCTTGTCCAGCTGTTCCAAGGCGAGCTTTGCCATTCGATCGGAAACGGCGCAAATGGCAAGTGCCATCAAGATTTCGTCTGTGTGTAAGCGGGGATTTACCGAACCCATGTGATTGACTTTAAGCCGTTGTATGGGTTCAATAATCGTGGGGGAGATGAGCTCGATAGAATCGTCGATACCGCCCAAAACCTTTAACGCGTTGAGTAGAGCCGCCGCGCTTGCGCCCAAAAGATCGCCTGTTTTTCCCGTTACGATTCGTCCGTCGTCAAGCTCGATCGCGACGGCGGGTGCGCCCGTTTGTTGCGCTTTTTTAAGCGCGGGCGCAACGGGTTTTCTATCTTCTTCGGATATGCCCGCTTTGCTCATCAAAAGCTCGATTTTGGCAACTACTTCCTTGCCGATACGTCCTTTTCTTGCGTCGCAAAGCGCGGAATAATATCGGCGAATGATTTCGCCTTCGGAAGCCTTTCTACAAGCCTCGTCGTCCACGATACAAAAGCCCGCCATATTCACGCCCATATCCGTGGGGGATTTATACGGCGAATACCCCAAAATCTTTTCAAGCATAGCGCTCACCACGGGGAAAATTTCCACGTCGCGGTTATAATTCACGGCGAGCGATTGATAGGCTTCCAAATGATAGGGATCAATCATATTCACGTCGTTGAGATCAGCGGTTGCGGCTTCATACGCCGCGTTCACGGGGTGGGAGAGGGGTAAATTCCAGATCGGGAACGTTTCGAATTTCGCATAGCCCGCTTTCACGCCGCGTAAATTTTCGTGGTATAATTGCGATAAACACGTCGCCATTTTTCCACTACCAGGTCCAGGTGCAGTTACTACCACCAAACGACGGGAGGTGGGAACGTATTCGTTTTTGCCGTAGCCCTCCGCGCTTACGATCTTTTGTACGTCCGAGGGATACCCCTCGATTGCGTAGTGCTTATATACCTTTACGCCGATTGCGTTCAGGCGTTTGATAAAGCCGTCTACGGCGGGTTGAGGGCTATACATCGTCATAACGACGCTCCCCACGAACAAGCCCTTACTTTGGAAAATATCAATAAGCCGCAATACGTCTACGTCGTAGGTGATGCCAAGATCACTACGATACTTATTTTTGATAATATCGTTCGCGGAAATGACGACGAGGATTTCGGCTACGTCTTTGAGCTTTAACAGCATTTTAATCTTACTATCAGGCTCAAAACCAGGGAGTACGCGAGAGGCGTGGTAATCGTCGAACAGCTTTCCGCCAAATTCGAGATACAGCTTGTCCCCGAACGAATGGATACGTTCCTGTATCTTTTCCGATTGCAGGGAAAGGTATTTTTTATTGTCGAAACCGATTGAATGCACCTGCCTCACCTCCGTTTTTGCTATTATATCTATTTTAGCAAAATTTCCCGCTTTTGTCAATGCTATGAGCGCGGATTTTGGCGGGGAAAAATGAGATTTTTTTAAAAAGAAAACCGCGGGTTTGTGCCGCGGTCGCCTTTTCCGTTTTTTAAATTTTCTTCTTTAACTCGCGGACGGCGTTGCCAAGGAAAAATTCCGCCGTCGTACCTTTGCGAATGAGCGCGATCGCTTCTTCGGGCGTACACCAACGCGCCTCGGACACTTCGTCTTCTTTAAGCTTGATTTCTTGATCTTCGACGATGACGATAAAATTCAGCATCAAAAGCTCCTTTTTTTGGTGATAGCGAGAAGACATATATTTGGCTTTCACAACGTTTAAACCAAGCTCCTCCTTGATCTCGCGAGGGATCGTCTTTTCGGCGTTTTCTCCCTTTTTTACGTAGCCTGCGAACAAGATAAAATCGTCGTCCTCCACGTGCTTGGCAAGCAGTATTTTATCCTGCGCACGGTTGGTTACCACCATACTCACCGCCACCGAAAATTGCGGGAACATATACGATTCGCATTGGTTACAATAGGGCACGAGTCCCTCGTTTTCGCAAAAGCGGAGCGAAAGCTTTTGTCCACATTCTCTGCAAAACATAATTTCTTTTGCCTCCTTATCTTTTTTTCTATATACTTTTTTATAATTTTATGCGCTTCTATATTATAATACCCTTTTTTTTCGCGTTTGTCAACAGGGCAAGGAAAATTTTTTTAAATTTTCATAAAATTTACAAATCTCTTGCCAAAAACCGTTCGTTGTGTTATAATAATTGTATTATGAAATATATCGAACTGACTATTCACACCACCACCGAAGCGAGCGAGATTATCGCGGATATTATGTGGAATTATACCGATTTCGGCGTAACCATTTGCGATCGAAACGATATTATTGCGCTCCAAACGAGCAAGGAAACGACCTATTGGGATTATATGGACGACGAGCTTACCGAAAATAAACAATCGGACGTACTCGTGAAATGTTATGTCGAAGAAGCTTGCGCCAAAGAAACCGTTGCTTCTATCCTTGCCGATATTCAAAATGCGAAAGCGCTTTCGGAGGGTGCGATTCCGTTCGGTACGCTCGAAGACACCAAGCGCACCGTTGACGGCGACGATTGGATCGACGTTTGGAAAAAGCATTTCAGACCGATCCGCTTGGGTAGAATCGTCGTCGTGCCCGAATGGATCGACTATACCCCCGCTGAAAACGAGCGGGTTGTTCTTCTCGATTCGAATATGGCGTTTGGCACGGGCGAGCACGAAACGACGTCTATGTGCGTGGAATGGATACAGGAATTTATCACGCCTGATTCCGTTTGTATCGACGTAGGTTGCGGGAGCGGTATTTTGGGTATTTCCGCAATCAAGCTGGGCGCGGCAAAGGCGTATTTAACCGACATTGATCCGATTGCCGTGGAAAGCTCGCTTCACAACTGTCATTTGAACGGCGTAGCGGATAAGGCGGTGGTGGCACATTCCAACCTCTTGGAAAACACCGATATTTGCGCGGATATTATGTTTGCGAACATCACGGGCGAGGTGTTAAAAATGCTCGCACCGTCCATTCCTAAAAATTTAAAGCCAAACGGCGTTTTGATTTTAAGCGGTATTATTGAGAGCCGTTTACAAATGGTGAAACAAGCCTATGAGGCGGTGGGTATGGAAATTCTGCACGAACGAAAAAAAGGCGAATGGTTTTCGCTGGTGCTGAAACGGAAATGATAAGGGCAGGTGCGCGTTGAAACGGTTTTTTGTGGATAAAATTGAAGAAATTACGTGCCTTTCAGGCGAGGAATTCGAGCACGCGAAAAATGTGCTCCGTATTGGCGTGGGCGCGGAAGTGATCTTGCTTGATAACAGTGGCAAAGAATATACCGCCGTCGTTTCCGCCGTGGAGAAAAAGCAAATGCTTTTAAACGTCGTGCGGGAAAAAGTTGGCGAGCGGGAAGCCAAAGCGGATATTTGCCTTTTGTTCGGGTATTTGAAAAACGCGGACAAAAACGAATTTATCGTGCAAAAAGCGGTGGAGCTTGGTGTGAAAAGGATCGGCGTGTTCTCCTCGCAATTTTCTTCTGCGTATATGAACGAAAATAAGTTAGAACGTTTAAATAAGGTTTCGCGGGAGGCGGCGAAGCAATGCTTGCGCTCGGTTGCGCCGAAAGTGGAATATTTTCCCTCGCTTGAGAAAGCGCTCGCGTTCGGCGGGGACTTTGCCTATAAATTATTCGCTTGCGAGTTTGCCCAAAAAAGTGAAATTGCGTTTTCCGATTTAAAAAATAGCGTGGCAATGGTGATCGGGAGCGAGGGCGGCTTTTCACGCGAGGAAGCGGAGCTTGCAAAGAAAAAAGGGTATAAGCTCGTCAGTCTTGGAAAAAGAATATTGCGCGCGGAAACGGCGGCGGTTTCACTTGCTTCTATTGTGGCGTACGAGCTGGGAGAATTGGAATGAAAGCGGTGGTGTTTACGCTCGGTTGCAAGGTCAACGACGTGGAAAGCGGATCAATCATTCGCGGCTTGGAGGAGCTCGGCTACGAGGTTTCGAGAGAGCTCGAACCTGCCGATTTATATATCGTGAACACGTGCGCGGTAACGGGTGAGGCGGAGAGAAAAAGCCGTCAGGCGATCGGAAAAGCGTTAAAATTCAACACGCAGGCAAAGGTGATCGTATGCGGTTGCGCTTCGGAAAAATCCCCCGCATCGTTTGCGGGAAAGAACGTTACGGCAGTGGTGGGCGCGCAGCGAAAAAACCGTGTTTTAGAAATCGTGCGTGCGGGCTTTGAAGAAGCGTTTTGCGGGGTGCAGATTGAAAACGCGGGGGGCAGGTATGAGGAAATGATGCTTCCCGATTGCTTGAAAACGCGGCGTTTCGTGAAAATTCAAGACGGCTGTAACCGTTTTTGCTCCTATTGCGTGATTCCTTATCTGCGCGGGCGTAGCCGTAGCCGCAATTTAGAGAGTGCGGCGGAAGAAATTCTGCTCGGCGGGGCGTTTGAAACGGTGATTACGGGTATTGATATATCCGATTATAAGGACGAAAATGGGCGAGATTTAGCCGATTTGATGCTTGCCGTGAAAGACGCGGATACGCGGATTCGTTTGGGATCTATGGAAGTGGGCTTGATTACCTCGCGCTTTTTGAACGCTTTAAAGCAGGTGAAAAATTTTGCACCGCAATTCCATTTATCTTTGCAAAGCGGCTCAAACGCGGTGCTTAAAAGTATGAATCGGCACTACACGCGCGAGGAATATCTTGAAAAATGTCAAATGATCAAAGAGGCGTTTCCGTATGCCGCAATTACGACGGATATAATCGCGGGGTTTCCCACCGAAACGGAAGCGGATTTCGAGGCTTCCCTGCGGATTGTAAGAGAGGCGGGCTTTGCGCAAATTCACGCCTTTCCGTATTCCCCACGAGAGGGAACGAACGCGTTCAAAAAATATAAAGAATTACCCTTTTCCGTCAAAAAGGAACGCGTCGAAAGACTTTTACAAGCCGGCGCAAGCGAACGGGAAAAGTATATGCGCGGATTTTTGGGTAAAACGCTTAACGTCGTACCCGAACAATGCGAGAACGGGTTTACACAGGGGTATTCCGAAAATTATATCCGCGTATACGTGGAGGGTGAAACGGAAAAACGACTTTTGCAGGTATGCGCCGAGCGACTTTTTAAAGACGGCGTTTTGGCAAAGTTAATTAAATAAAAAGGAGAAATAAATTTATGAACGATTGTATTTTTTGTAGGATTATCAAAGGGGAAATCCCGTCGAAAAAAATGTATGAAGACGAGCAAATGATCGTGATTTGCGACATTGAGCCGAAAGCGAAGCTGCATTATTTGTGTATTCCCAAAACGCATTTTGCCCTGCTTTCCGAAATGGACGAGGAAAAGGCAAAAACGCTCAAATACTGTTTTGAAAAGATTGCCGCGCTTGCGCCCTCTTGGGGGCTTGACGGTGGCTATCGCGTGATTATCAATCAAGGCGAAAACGGCGGTCAAGCCGTCAAGCACTTGCATATCCACTTGCTCGGCGGTGAAAAATTAAAGGATTTTTAAGGTATAAGACAAGAAAATCGGGGCAATAATCCCTTTCGCAAGATTTGCGGGAGGGATTTTTTTTTATGCGTTTTGCCAGAGCTATAAAAAATTTTATAACGCTCACGCTTGCCGTGGCGTTTGCGCTTGCGACCTGCTTTATCGTAAAAGTCGCGCACATATCCCGACTCTCCTCGATTACAGGCGAGCGCGCGTATTATTTGGATAGCGCGTCCTCGCAATCGCTTATCAAAACGGAGCTTTCCTTTGCTGATATATTCCGCGTGAGGGGGGAAAGCGTTTGCTTTGCGTGCACGGAAGAAAAAGAAGCGTTCGCCCTTGCTTTGATCGAGGAATACGGCGGCACGCTTTTGTTTACGGAAGAGGCGTGCGGCGTACAATCCTATTACGCTTACGTGCCCGCTTGGGGACAGGGCGTCGCGCTCTACGGAAAACAGGTGAATTTGCATATCGCCGTTTCGTTGGAAGATAACCGTTGCGCAGTAGGAATTCCCATTATTTTCGGCGGCTTTTGAAACGGCTGATATACGTCGCAATCCTGCGTCAAGACTACGTTTTTTCTCGCTTGTTTACGGCGAGTAAACGTCCCTTCGAAAAAGCCTTGCTTTCCTTAGCCTGACGAGAATTGAATCGCAACAAGCCTGAAAAGCGTCTTTTTTGCTCTTTTCGCCACGCTTGTGCTTGAAATATATTCAATATGTCTGCGCACAATCGCGGCAAAAACCGCTAAGAAATACGTCTTTTCAGGTGCGAAGCAGTTTTCACAAACAAAAAAACAGGATAGACAAGGAAATTGAGCGTGATCATACTGACTGTATGATAAGCGAAATTGACGAAGTATAAACGTTTTTTTGCCGTGAAAACCTTGTTGGGTTCGGCTCTCGTCAGGCTAACTTGCTCGTATCTGAGCCGTTTCCATAAAGGCGTTGAAAGTTTTTTTTAAAAAGGGTGTATAAAAGATAAAAAACGAGGCAAACATTTACATACAAAATTTCGGAGGATTTGAAATATGCAAGAACAAAACGAAAAAGAAAAGAAGATCAGAAAGAAGCGTATTAGCGGCGAAAAGCGGTTTTATCTGCTCACCGCGCTCGGTTGCGCGGCGGCGCTCGTGGCGATCGTAACGGTGGCGCTCGTGGCGAGTGTGGGCGACGTAAACAATCAGGTGAATAACGGCGGCAATTCGGGAAATCAATCCGTGCTCCCCACTCCGCCCGACGAGGGGAATAACGGAGGCAATAACCAAGGCGGCACGGGTGATAACGAACAAGTTGTGGGAAAGCCGGAGGGTATGATTATGCCCGTGGAAACGGCGGCACTTATCCACGATTACGGCTTCTATCATAACCAAACCTTAAATTGCTATTACGAACACGCGGGGCTGGATTTCTCTGCGGAAGTAGGCACGGAAGTTTTGGCGGTTGCGGCGGGTAAGATCGAAAGTATTTATAAGGACGACCTTCTGCTTGGCACGGAAATCGTGATTGATCACGGCGACGGCTTGAAATCGCTCTATCGTTTCGTAAGCGAAATCGAAGGACTTTCCGTTGGCGACAGCGTGGAACAGGGCGAGGTGATCGCAACCGTTGCGGAGGCAAGCGGCAACGAATATAAGGACGGCGCGCACCTGCATTTCGAGATTACGGAAAGCGGCAAAGTCGTTGATCCTACTACGCACTTGACTTTGGAAGAAAAATAAATAGGCGAATTATACTCAAATTCGTTTACAGATTTATTTAGTTAGCCGAATCCCTTGTAGGGACTCGGCCAACGTCATTTTTTTAATTAAGACAGGTAAAAGATCTCAAACCTGCCTTTTTTTTACAATAGCCTACTTCTCATAAAAATATAGAGACTTCCCCAAAAAAAGCAATCAGAGTAAAAAGTAGAGCAAGATTTATATAGAAATGCGTAAAAAATTATGATATAATAACCTTGTTAAGACAAAAAGAGGTGGTATAATGGATAAATTTAAAGGGATTTTTCCTGCATTGTTGACTCCGTTTAATAAAAACGGCGAAATTAACGAAAAGGAACTCAAAAAATTAGTGCGTTTCAATCTGGAAAAGGGCGCGACAGGCTTTTACGTAGGTGGAAGTACGGCGGAGGCGTTTTTGCTTTCCACACAAGAGCGTAAAAAGGTTATGGAAATTGTAAGGGATTGCGCAGACTCGGCAACGTTGCTTGCGCACGTAGGCTCTGTAAACGAGAGAGAAGCCATAGAGCTTGGCGAATATGCAAGTCGCTTGGGTTACGACGCAGTATCCTCGGTTGCGCCGTTCTATTATAAATTCTCGTTTGAGGAAATTAGAAATTACTATTTTCGCGTTGCGGATGCCTCGAAGCTTCCTATGCTTGTTTATCATTTCCCTGCATTTTCAGGGGTAAATATGGGCGTGAAAGAAATCTCACAGTTCTTATCCGACGAAAGATTTATCGGTATTAAATATACGTCGAACGATTTCTTTACGATGGAGCGTTGTAAAACGGCTTTTCCCAACAAGCTCGTGTATAACGGCTACGACGAAATGTTTTTGGCGGGGCTTTCCATGGGCGCAGACGGTGGAATCGGAAGCACGTATAATTTTATGGCGGATAAATTCGTCAAAATTAAAAAACTGTTCGAGAAGAATAAAATGACCGAAGCGCAAGCGTTGCAGCAGGAGGCGAACGGGATTATTTCCGTGCTTTGTTCAATCGGCGTTATGCAAGCGGAAAAAGAAGTATTAAATCAGCTCGGTTTCGATTTTGGTATTTGTCGTAAACCGTTTGGCGAACCGACGGAAGAACAGAAAAAACTGATTGCTGAAAAAATTATTCCTTTGTTATAAGGGGGTGAAGCTTATGGTGATAGAAAAGGCAAACGCAGAATATAGCACCTGCCGTATTCCCGTGCTTGTAATGACGCATTCGGGGGATTTGCTCGCTTGCTACGAATGTCGAAAGGATTATTCCGATTGGGCGGACATTGATTTAAAAATCATCAAAAGCAGCGACGGCGGTGAAACGTGGCAAACGTTGCACCTAATCAAGGGCGGGGGGAACACGCTCAACAATCCCGTTTTTATCGTAAAAGGGAACGTTGTACATTTCTTGTATTGTAAAAATTACAAGCTGCTGTTTTATTGCCAAAGTCAAGACGGAGGGGAAACCTTTTCCACGCCACGAGAGATAACGGAAGTTTTTGAGAATAAGGGATTTGATTACACGGTCGTGGCGGTTGGACCTTCGCATGGAATCGTACATAACGGTAATTTGCTTGTGCCCGTTTGGTTTGCTGATAATAAGGAAAATTTGGAGGAGCATAGACCTTCGTTTATCGCAACGATCTATTCCGAGGACGAGGGGAAAACGTGGAAGCTTGGCGAAAGAATAGGCGAGGGATTTTTTGTCAATCCGAGCGAGTGTTCGTTGGCGGTAGATAAGAATAACAAGGTGCTTATTTCCGTAAGAAACGAAAACGGGGATCATTTCCATAATTTTAGAGGCTTTGCCGAGAGCGCAACCGGATACGCTGAATGGAAAAATATCGTTTTGCGTGAAAATATGCGGGATTGGATATGTCAAGGCGCAATGTATGCGGAAAAGAAAAAGCTTTATCACGTGAATTGCGTGGGCGAGGCAAGGACGCAGCTAACGTTAAAGTTTTCCAGCGACGGGTTTTTAAGCTACGAAAGCGTTTTGATCGACGAGATCGGAGGATATTCCGATTTGGTTGTAAAAGGCGACGTGGCGTATGTTTTATACGAGCGAAATCCCAGAGAAGACGGCTTGTATTTTAAAAAAATTCAATTATGATATAAAACGAATAACGTTTTAGAAACATAACCAAACAAAAACAGTTATTAGAAAAAAATAAAAATAAAAATAAAAGTATAAGGAAGGTAGAAAAATGAAAAACGTAAAAAACAAAGCGAAAAAAGTGATGGCATTGTCGCTCGCATTGATGACGGTTGGCGCGACGGCGGCTTGCGGTCCGCAAGGCGAGGACATCAAAGGAGACAAAACGGTTTCTTACGTATACGTCGTAACGCGCGATAGTGGTTTAGGTACGGTGTGGATGGACGAAATGGCGAAGAAATTTGAAGAAAGATACGCTGAGGAGTCGTTTGCCGAGGGGAAGAAGGGCGTAAAAGTAATTAAAGAAGCCCTTCGTTCGTTGACCGGCGCCGGTTTGGTGGGTACGCTTGCGCAAGACGATTACGACGTTTGTATGGGCGAAGCGGTTCATTACGTAGATTACGCGACGAATAATTTGTTATATGATATTAGCGATTGGGTGACGGAAGAATTGTCCGACGGCTCGGGAACGATCGAATCGAAATTGAGCAAAGAGCATCAGGAATATTTAAAGGGATATAACGGAAGCTATCAAGCTTTGCCTTGGTTTACCACCTCTAACGGCTTAACCTACGACGCGGGCTTGTTTGACGATAAGGCTCTGTGGTTTGCAGACGCAAACGGTTATAAGCCGTTTACAACCTCTACGTATACGAATAAGGCGTATACGGGCAGAGGATTCGTTACGGCGGCAAATACGAAAAAATCGTGCGGACCTGACGGAAAATACGATACGTTCGACGACGGATTACCCTCTTCCTACGAGGAATTCTTCTATCTCTGCGAATATATGACGGAAAACAAAGGCGTCGTGCCGTTCATTTACACGGGGGCAAGCGAGCACTATTTAAATTACCTCTTCCAAGCGCTCACGTTGAATTGGTCCGGCAAGGAGGACTCGACGACGATGTTTACGTTTAACAGTGGCGAAAACGAGGTGGACGTTATCACGGGATTTGACGGCGACGAGCCTATCATTGAGGGAAAGAAAATCACGAAAGAAAACGGGTATCTTTCGACGCAGATTGCAGGTAAATACTACGCAACCAAGTTTATGAAAGAAATGTTTGACAATCTTGGAAAGTATTTCTATTCGAGAAGTACGACGGGTACGTTCTCTAATTTGGAAGCGCAAACCATCTTTATCAATAGCGCGTTAGAACCCACCTACGATCCGATCGGTATGTTGATTGAGGGCGCATATTGGTATCAAGAAGCGGCGGACGCTTTGAAGGCTTCGGAGGATAAATACGGACCTGACGCGAAGAATAGAAAATTTGCGTATATGGTAATGCCGTCGCAAGAAACGGGTACGGTCAATGAAAACGAGGGTAAGTCCGTGGTCGTCGGCGACGGTCAAGCATCGCATTTGTTTATTAACAACAATATCAAAGGTGACGAGGAAGCGGAGAGCGTTGTGAAAGCGTTTCTGCAAATGTGTTTTGAAGATGCGAGCTTGGGAACGGTCGTTTCCAAAACGGGTATGCCGATCGCGGTGAATTACGATATTTCGAAAGACGATTATGAAGAGATGAGCAATTATTCGCAAAGCCTTTGGGACGTATATTCAACGGCACTGAAAAATAACAGCTATTGCACGGTGTATTCGGGGAGCAAGCTTTTCCTTGCAAACTTCCCCACGTTTAAGTTTGACACGACGGGTTGGTGTAGTTATAAGAAAGGCGCGGATTCCTACGAAACGGTACGTCAAGGCGTCAATGCAGGCTTATCGGCAAAAGATTATTTCTTAGGCACGGGCATTTCACAAGACGATTGGAATAGAAATTACGGAAAATACGAAAATTAAGGAGCTATCATTATGCACGCAAAAGGTCTTTCGGCAAAAACCAAGAGGAAGATGAAAAAGCTTGCTTTTTACATCGCCTTGATTAGCTTGCCCATCTTACAGTTTTTAATATTCTACGTATACGTCAATATCAATTCTTTCGTGTTGGCGTTTCAAGAATACGACGTGTTTACGAATACCGCAAAATTTGCAGGCTGGAACAATTTTATCAAAATTTATAAAGATTTGGTAGAAACGGGAAAATTTGCAGTTATGCTCAAAAATTCGCTCATCGTTTGGGTTTGGACGACGTTGCTCGGTATCGTGGGGGCGATATTCTTCTCCTATTATATCTACAAAAAAAGTCCTTTTTCTAATTTGTTTCGAACGATTTTATATATGCCGCATATCGTTTCGTCGGTCGTATTGATCGTTATGTTTAAATATTTCGTTGAATGGGCAGTTCCGTCGCTCGTTGAAACGTTAACAGGGAAATTGATAGAGGGATTATATTCTAATCCCGATACGCAATTCGTTACGGTTGTGTTCTACTGTCTTTGGATGGGTTTCGGTACGCAGGTGTTGATGTACGTGAGCGCGATGGGGGGTATTGACGCGTCCATATCGGAAGCGGCAAAAATAGACGGCATCACCTATTTAAAGGAATTTTGGTATATCACAGTTCCGCTCGTGTTCCCGACGCTTACTACCTTTATTTTGACGGGTATAGGCTCTATATTTACTAACCAAGCGGGCTTATACAGCTTTGGCGGTAAGAACGTTCCTGGTAGTATGCATACGTTCGGTTATTATATGTACGTAGAATTGCAGAAAAATTCAGCCAACCAAACGGCGTGGCCTATGCTTTCCGCGTTGGGCTTACTGTTCACGTTCGTGGCGACTCCGCTTACGTTTTTGGCGCGGTGGTTGCTTGGAAAATACGGACCGAGCGTCGAGTAAGGAGGGGACGTATGAACAAGAAAAAAAGGATGAATATCACCGAAATTATATTACTTACGATTTTGACTATCTATACGATCAGTATCGTATATCTCGTCTTTTGGGGACTGCTTACTTCTTTTAAGACGCAAGACGATTTCTTAATTCAACAAAATATGTTCGGATTGCCGGAGAAATGGGCTTGGGAGAATTATGAAGCCGTCTTCAATCGGTTATACGTGCAGGTGGTACGCGACGGCGTGCGTTATAAAATTACGGTGGGTTGGCAAATCTTATACACTCTTTTGTATGCAGGCGTCGGTAGCTTGCTTGCTGCGTTTGCTCCCTTTTTGGTGGCGTATGCTTGTGCGCGTTTCCATTTCAGGTTTAACGCGTTCTTGGAGACGTTGGTGTATATCGTTATGATTATTCCCGAAATCGGGACGACGACGCCTATGCTCGCATTGCTCTATGATTTGAATTTATACGATTCGATCCTGGGGGCTTTCTGTATGAAATTTTCATTCGTTGGTATCTACTTCTTAATTTACCGAGGTATTTTAGGGGGCGTATCGCAGTCCTTTTCGGAAGCGGCAACCATTGACGGCGCGAATGAATTGGAGATTATGGTGCGAATCAATTTCCCGCTAGTGCTCAACGTGTTTTCCACCGTCGTGCTCATTCGCTTCATTGGATTTTGGAACGATTATCAAACGCCGCTTTTGTATATGCCCACGTATCCTACGCTTGCTTACGGTATATTCAACTTAACGCAAATGACGACGGGGGATTTGAATATCACGCCGAGAAAGATCGCAGGGTGTATGATCCTCGTTGTACCTATTACGATTTTATTTATTATGTTCAAGGATTGTCAACACCGTAGGAATTGAATGTAAAAACGAACAAGCCAACGGCGCGGCGATTCGTTTCTCAGACGACGGGAGATATTTATACGTTTCGTTGCGGGAAGAAAACGCGATATGTATCTTTGCGATAGAGGGCGAACAGCTGACGCTTGTGCAAAAGACGGATTGCGGAGGAGATAGCCCGAGAGATTTTGACGTTTGCGCAAACCGCTTAATCGTATGTAACGAAAAAAGCGGAAACGTTGTCGTGTATGATACGGCGAACTTCCTGATAACGAATAAGATAACGGAAATCTCACTGAAAAACGCTTTATGCGTAGTACAATACGAAAACTCAAACGGTTAAATATAAGAATTGTAAAAAGGAGAAAAATTATGGACGTAATCACTTTGGATAAGGAAAAAGTTTTAAAAAGTTTTATTGAAAATAAAGATATTTTGGAAAAACGGAACGCAGAAGGCATCGAAAAATACCGCAAGGGCGATTTTACCATTAAATTTGCAAACGCAGGAAAAAAGAAAATTACCGTAAAACAAAAGAAACATAAATTCTTGTTCGGTTGTACGGCGTTTATGCTCAATTCGTTTGAAAAAGAAGAAAAAGAACCGATTTTCAAGGAAAAATTCGTGCGCTTGTTCAATCAAGCGGTTGTGCCGTTTTATTGGAAAGATTTAGAACCGCAAGAAGGGCAAGTTCGTTTTTCCAAAGATAGCGAAAATATCTACCGCCGTCCTGCCCCCGATTTGGTTTTGGACTTTTGTAAGGAATATGGTATCGAGCCGAAAGGGCATTGTTTAACGTGGAATAATTTTGTGCCCGAATGGTTGCAAAAATACGATACCGAGCAAAAAAAGAGAATCTTAGAACGCCGTTATAAAGAAATTGCGGAGGCTTACACGGATAAAATTCCTTCTTGGGATATTGTGAATGAGAGCGCGAGCAATTATAATCTTGGCAGAAAATCATTGTTCGAGGGGTACGACGAGTATGGTTTACAGCTCGGCGGTAAGTATTTTCCCAAAAATATAAAAATCTTGAACGAAACGATTGGAGCGATTTGGAAAGATTACGTCAGAAAGGGCAAATATATGGCGTTTAATTTGCAACTCAAAGCATTTCTCGACAAGGGCTATCCAATTGACGAAATCGGTTTGCAATATCACGTATTCGGGTATGCGCAAGATTTAGGCGTTAACCCGTTCTTAAACGTCGAAAATATGCTGGATATTTTGGAAATTTTCAACGCGTATCATTTGCCTATGCATCTTTCCGAAATTACCATTCCGAGCTACTGGGGCGGAAACGAAGTGAACGAGGAAATACAAGCTACGATTACCGAAGCGTTATACAAAACTTGGTTTGCAACCGAACATATGAAGAGTATCGTTTGGTGGAATTTGGTGGACGGCTACGCGGCGCACGCGCCGCTTGGTACGGGCGAGGGCGAAAACTATTACGGCGGCGGTTTGTTGCACTTTGATATGAGCGAAAAACCTGCCTATAAAGTGTTGGATAGGCTCATCAATGAAGAATGGAAAACGTCTTTTGAGAAACCCGTTGATACGCAAGAACTCTCTTTCCGCGGTTTTTACGGGGAATATGAGATTACTGTGGACGGAAAAACGTATACGGTAAATTTAGATGAAAACGGTAAACAAGTAACGTTATAAAGAGCGTTTTAATCACGGCTTCAACGCACAGATCAAAAATCGTCCTTGATTTTACAAGGGCGATTTTTGTTTACGGTAATGCGGGCAATACGGGCAATACGGGCAATGCGGAACGGAAGAATGGGCGCGTATCGTTTGCCCTTTGAATTATTCTTTCTCAACTTTTCGTAAAAAAACGTTTAAAAAGGAAAACGGGCGGTTAAAAATATAATGAAAAGAAAAAACGTATAAGGAGAGGAAGACTATGGAAAACGCTTATGAAAATTTAACCAAATTTGGCACGGATCTCGTGGAAAAAGCGCGCGCGCAGAAGATTGATCCGGTGATCGGTCGGGACGAAGAAATACGAAACGTCGTGCGGATTTTATCGAGAAAAACCAAGAACAATCCCGTTTTGATCGGGGAAGCGGGCGTGGGGAAAACGGCGATCGCGGAGGGGCTTGCGATCCGTATTATGCGGGGCGACGTGCCCGATTCCTTAAAAGAGAGAAAGGTATTTTCGCTCGATATAGGCGCGCTTATTGCGGGCGCAAAATTTCGCGGCGAATTTGAAGAACGATTGAAAGCGGTGCTTGCGGAAGTCAAGCAGAGTGAAGGTAGTGTAATTCTGTTTATCGACGAGCTGCACACGATCGTGGGTGCGGGGAAAGCGGACGGCGCAATGGACGCGGGCAATTTGTTAAAACCTATGCTTGCGCGGGGCGAGCTGCATTGTATCGGCGCGACTACGCTCGATGAATACCGTAAATACATTGAAAAAGATCCTGCCCTCGAACGGCGGTTTCAACCCGTACTTGTAACCGAGCCGACGGTTGAGGACACCATTTCCATTTTACGTGGTTTAAAGGAACGCTATGAAGTGTATCACGGGGTGAAGATACAAGACAACGCGTTGATTGCGGCGGCAACGCTTTCCAATCGGTATATATCCGATCGGTTTTTGCCCGATAAGGCGATTGATCTTGTTGACGAGGCGTGCGCGCTCATCAAAACGGAAATGCAGTCTATGCCCTCGGAAATGGACGAGATTGCGCGGAAGATTATGCAGTTAGAAATCGAAGAAAACGCCTTAAAAAAGGAAACGGATACGCTTTCGAAATCGCATTTGGAGGAGATAAAAAAGGAATTGCAAGCGCTTCGCGAGCAATACGAGCGAATGAAGAAGCAATGGGAAGAGGAGAAAAATTCGATCGGCAGAGTGCAAAAGCTTCGTGAGGAGCTTGAACAGGCGCACGCGCGCCTTGAAAAGGCACAGCGCGAATACGATTTAGAAACGGCTTCCAAACTTCAATACGGCAAAATTCCCGAGCTGAAAAAACAGCTTGAAGAAAGCGAAAGCAAGGGAGCAGGTATGCGTGTAACGGAAAATTCGTTGCTTCGCGATCACGTGAGCGACGAGGAGATTTCCCGCATCGTTGCGCGGTGGACGGGGATTCCCGTTTCCAAGCTTTTGGAGGGGGAGCGGGAAAAGCTTTTGCGGTTAGATGAAACCCTGCACGAGCGTGTGATCGGGCAGGACGAAGCGGTAACGGCGGTGGCGAACGCAATCTTGCGCTCGCGCGCGGGGATTGCCGATCCCACCCGTCCAATCGGCTCGTTTCTGTTTCTCGGTCCTACGGGCGTAGGGAAAACGGAGCTTGCGAAAACGCTTGCCGCCGCGCTCTTTGACGACGAGAAAAATATAGTTCGTATTGATATGAGCGAATATATGGAAAAATATTCCGTGTCGCGGCTGATCGGCGCGCCTCCGGGCTACGTGGGCTACGACGAGGGCGGGCAGCTTACCGAAGCGGTACGCCGCAAGCCGTATAGCGTGGTGCTGTTCGACGAGATCGAAAAGGCGCACCCCGACGTATTTAACGTACTTTTACAAGTCCTCGACGACGGGCGCATCACCGACGGACAGGGCAGGACGGTAGATTTCAAAAACACGGTCGTTATTCTTACCTCCAACCTTGGCGGGGCGACGATTTTAGAGGGCACGGATTACGCGGGCGAATTGTCGGATTCGGCAAGGGAAGAAGTGGAAACGCTGTTAAAAGCCTCGTTCCGCCCCGAATTTTTAAACCGTTTAGACGAGAAAGTATTTTTCAAACCGCTTGAAAAATCGGAAATCGGGAAGATCGTGCGTTTGCTTGCCACCGAGCTTGCCAACCGTTTGTCGGAGAAGCAGCTCACGCTCGTGATCACTGATAAAGCGGTGGAAGCGATCGTGGAAAAGGGCTATGATCCCGTGTATGGGGCAAGACCTTTGAAGCGGTATATGCAACACACGCTTGAAACGAGGCTGGCGAAGAGTATTCTTGCGGGCGGGTACGTGGCGGGGGATACGATTACTGTCGATTACGATGCCGATTTTACGATCAAGAAAAATTAAACGTAAGGTTCGCCCTTGGTAAAAAACGCCGAGGGCGATTTTCTTTACATTCTTAAAGGTTTATGTTATAATAGAGCGAGAAAGGAGAAATTTATGAAGATCATACACACGGGGGACGTGCATATCGGTTCGGCTTTGAGCGCGTTGCCGCCCGAAAAGGCGGCGATCAGAAAACGGGAAATTTTCGAGGGCTTCGTCGCGCTCACCCGTTACGCAAAGGATAACGGCGTGGCGGCGGTGCTAATCGCGGGGGACTTATTCGACGAAAACGGCGTTGCGCCCCATTGGAAAAAGGAAACGCTTGCTTGCATTGCGGCAGCGAGCCCCGTTCGCTTTTTCTACGTATCGGGCAATCACGATAACGGGTTAGAATTTATCCCACCGCTCCCTGAAAACCTGTTCACGTTTTCTCAAAACCACGGCTGGTATACTTACGATTTAGGCGAGGGGATCACCCTTACGGGCGCAGATTCGCGCAATTTTCCGCAAGCGTTTTCTACGCCCCTGCGCTTGCCTGAAAATAAATTTAATATCGTAATGCTGCACGGAGGCGAGGAGCTTCCCTTTTCCAAGCTGCAAAACGGGAATATTGATTATCTCGCGCTCGGGCATATTCATAAACCTATGCCCAAAGCGGAAAAGCTGGATTTTCGTGGCGTTTACCGCTATCCCGGTTGTCCCGAGGGGCGGGGTTTCGACGAGGTGGGCGCGCGCGGCTTCTTTTTGTTGGAAATTCGTGGCGGCAGGTTGACGAATGAAAAATTTTTATCTCTCGCCAAACGCACGGTGCAAGAGGTACGGGTGGATATTACCGCTTGTGAGAGCTATTTCGACGTAGAAAACCGAGCTTTCGAAGCTACCGCGCAAATCCCGACGGGGGATATGCTCAAAGTAGTTTTATGCGGCAATCCCCGCGCCGAACTCAAAAAGGACGTATCGCTCTTGCTTGCGCGGCTTTGCGAAAAATTTTTCTTTGTGAAAATAGAGGATATTACCCGCCCGTATATCAATCCTCGCGCGTTTGAAAACGATTTAACCGAACGCGGCGAGTTCGTGAGAGAGGTGGGCAGGTACGAGATGAACGAGGCTTTCCGCGCGGAAGTGTTGGAAGTTGGTTTGAAAGCGCTCGGCGGGGAGGAGATTGATTTATGAGGTTTATTTCTTGCTTCGTTTCAGGCTTTGGCAAGCTTTGTAACCAAGCGTTCGATTTGAATAAAGATATAATAGAAATCAAAGCGAAAAACGGTAGCGGGAAAACGACGCTCGCGGCGTTTTTGGAGAGTATGCTGTTCGGCTTGGAGGGTAGCCGAAGTAAATCGGTAGAGGACAACGCGCGCTTAAAATACGAGCCTTGGCAGGGTGGGGCGTTCGGTGGTTCGCTCACCTTTTTTCACGCGGGGAAAACGTATCGGTTAGAGCGCAAATTCGGCAAAACGCCGAGCGCGGATAGCGTAAGGCTCTACGATAAAAATAACGCACCTTGCTACGACTTCGGGGAAAATATTTCTCGCCTTGGAGAATTGCTTTTGGGTGTTAATCGCGAAACGTATCGTAAAAGCGCGTATATACCGCAAGGCGGGGTGGAAAGCGAGGGATTTCCCGAGGATACCAAAACGAGACTAATTGCGTTACTTTCAACAAATTCTGAAAAGGAAGCGGGCGCAGGCGGGGCGATCAAACGACTGGAAGATGCAGAGAAAAAGCTTCGCGCCAAACGCGCGCCCGCCAAGGGTAAACTCGACGAAATCGAAGGGGAATTAGAAAGGCTTAATCGCGCCAAAGCGGAATGTGAAAGGGCTGCGGGAGAGGCACGCGAGGAAAAATCCCACGTGCGCGTTTTGCAAGCAAAGCTTGCGGAAATAAAAGGGGAAAAGGACACGTCCAAAAAGAAAAAGCGTAGAGGCGTGTTTCTCGTAATCTTCCTTGCTTTGTTTGCGCTCGGGGTACTGTCGCTTAGTAAGCTTCCCGCGCTTGCCCTACCGATTTTCGCGCTTGGCGTCGGCTTCTTTACGGCGTTTGTGGTGGGAAAAAAGCAACGATCCGATCACGAAACGGATAAAGAGCGGCTGATTGCGGAGCTTGCCCGCCGCGAAATGCAGCTGGAAAATTTAGAGGGGCAGGCTTGCGCGTTTGCCGATTATCAAGCGGAAGAGGAGCGACTGACGCAAGAAAAAGCGCGGCTTGAAAAACGGCTCGCGGCAATTCAAGCGGCAAAGGAGCTACTCATTCGCGCCCGCTCGAATATGGCTTCCTGCTATCTTGCGCCCGTGGAGAAGAAATGCAAAGAATACGCGCAAATTTTAAGCGAAAGCGAGTCCGAAACGCTTCGCCTTACGGCAGAGGGTGCACCGATTATTGAGGAAAACGGTAGCTTGAAACCGCTCGCCCATTATAGTGCGGGGGCAAAAGATCTGATCGGACTTTGTACGCGGCTCGCGCTCGCGGAGGCGGCGTTTGAAAAAAGTAGTCCGCCCGTGCTAATTTTAGACGATCCGCTCGTCAATTTAGACGACGAAACGACGCGGCGCGCAAAGCGTTTGATCCGCACCCTTTCAAAAAAATATCAAATCGTGTATTTCACGTGCAAAACGGAGAGAAGTCTGTAAGGGAAAATTCCGAATGAAAATTTTGTGAAACGATCAAAAAATCCCCTCAAATCATTGACATTATTTTTTGAAGAAACTATAATAATAAGGTAATTTATTAAGGAGTATCATATAATGGCAAGTACGGTAAAAACGCTGCTTAAAAGCGTAAGGCAATATAAAAAGCCGTCGCTCGTAACGCCCGCATTTATGGTCTTGGAGGCGTTTTGCGAATGTTTAATCCCGTTTTTTATGTCGCAGATGATCAACGAAGCGGCGCTTGCAAGCGGAGATCTTATGCATATCGCCAAATACGGCGGGATTTTGTTAGTACTCGCGGCGGTATCGCTCACGAGCGGTGTTTTGGCGGGGAAGTTTGCCGCGCAGGCAAGCTGTGGCTTTGCGACGAATCTGCGGCACGACTTATTTTATAAAGTACAGAAATTCTCGTTTGCGAACGTGGATAAATTTTCCACGTCCTCGCTCGTAACGAGGCTAACGACGGACGTAACGAACGTACAACAATCCTATCAAATGTGTTTGCGAATCGTCATTCGCGTACCCCTTCAATTTCTGTTCGCGATCATTATGAGCTTTACGATCAACGCACGGCTTGCGTGGGTATTCGTAGTGATTGTGCCCGCACTTGCAATTTTCCTCGTTTCGATTATGCGAATCGTTATGCCGTTCTTCCGCCGTATATTCAAAAAATACGACGCCTTGAATAATTCCGTGCAAGAAAACGTAGGGGGGATTCGCGTAGTCAAATCGTTCGTGCGAGAAAAATACGAAACGGAAAAATTCGAAAAGGCGGCGGGGGAAGTGAGAAACGACTTCACAAAAGCGGAAAAGATTCTCGCGCTCAACAACCCTGTGATGACGTTTTTTATCAATTTCGCGGCGGTGCTTATCTCCTATCTCGGCGCGAAAGCGATTATTGATTCAGGCACACTTTCAGGTGATTTCGTACCGACCGAGCTTTCTGCATTGATTACTTACGGAATACAAGTTCTTTCCGCGTGTATGATGTTCTCTATGGTATTCGTTATGCTCACGATGTCATTCGAATCTATGCGCCGTATTGCGGAGGTTTTGCAGCAGGAATCGGATTTGCAAAGCCCCGAAACGGCGGTGAAAGAAGTCAAGGACGGCGCGGTGCGCTTTGAAAACGTCAGCTTTAAATACGCCTCAACGGCAGATAAATACGCGCTTTCGGATATTGATTTGGATATAAAATCGGGCGAAACGGTAGGCATTTTAGGTGGCACGGGCTCGTCGAAAACTACGCTTATTCAAATGATCCCCCGCCTGTACGACGCGACGGAGGGAACGGTATACGTCGGTGGCGTGAACGTCAAGGACTACGATTTAGAAGTGCTTCGAAAGGAAGTTGCGGTAGTGCTGCAAAAGAACGTTTTGTTTTCGGGAACGATCAAGGAAAATCTGCGTTGGGGGGACGAAACGGCGACGGACGAAGAGATCGAGCGCGTTTGTAAGCTTGCCCAAGCAGATGAATTTATCCGTTCTTTCCCTAACGGTTACGATACGTATATCGAGCAGGGTGGCACGAACGTATCGGGCGGGCAGAAGCAACGCCTTTGTATCGCTCGCGCGTTGCTTCGCAAACCGAAAGTACTCGTATTAGACGATTCGACGTCGGCAGTCGATACGAAAACGGACGCGTTGATCCGTCGCGCGTTCGCGGAGGAAATCCCCAACACGACGAAGATTATTATTGCCCAGCGCGTAGCTTCGGTGGAGCACGCGGATAAGATCGTGGTGCTCGACGGCGGTAAGATTATCGCGTGCGGAAACCACGAAGAGCTTATAAAATCGAGTGAAATTTATCGCGAGATCTATCAGGCGCAAACGAAAGGCAAAACGGAAGATGACGAAAAGCAAGGGGGTGAAGCGGTATGAGTGAAGAAATGAAACGCGAAGAAACGGAAAGCAAACCTCGTCCCATTCGTCCTATGCGTGGCGGGAGAGGTATGCCCGTGCCCAAGGGCGCGATCAAAAAAGGCACGCTTTCGCGCCTGATTAAAACGGTGCTTGCGCATTATAAATGGCAGATGGTTGTCGTGCTCGTTTGTATTTTGATCAATTCGGCAGGAAGTCTCGTTTCGTCGGTATTTTTACAAGTTTTGATCGACGACGTAATCCCTGCTGGCGTAGAAAGTGGGTTCGATTCCGTTGCGGCAAGGCTTGGCGGTATGATTGCGGGCATGGCAGGCATGTACGTAATCATCGTAATCGCGGCGTTCTTGAATAACCGTATTATGGCGACGGTAACGCAGGGTATGCTTTATCATTTGCGCGCGGATATGTTCAAGAAAATGCAAACGCTTCCGATCAAATATTTCGATACCCACGCTCACGGCGAAATTATGAGCACGTACACCAACGACACGGACGCGACGAGACAACTGATCGGACATTCGCTTCCCTCACTTGTAACGAACAGTTTAACGCTCGTACTTTCCATTTCGCTTATGCTTTGGTATAGCCTTTGGCTTTCACTCGTCGTTGCGCTTTTTACGTTCACAATGACGTTTATCATAAAAAAGATCGGTGGCGGAAGCGCGAAATATATGGTAGAACGCCAACGCTCGCTTGCCAAGGAAGAGGGCTTCGTGGAAGAAATGATGAAAGGGCAAAAGGTCGTCAAAGTCTTCACGCACGAAGAAAAGGCGAAAGCGGATTTCGACGTACTCAACGATCAACTGTATCGCGATAGTGTAAAAGCAAACACCTACGGCAATATTTTAGGTCCGATTCTTGGAAATATCGGAAATTTCAACTACGTATTTTTAACGATTATCGGTGGTTTATTGCTTATGGCAAAGCTCCCTAATATCGGATTTAGTAGTATCTTTTTTGGGATCGGGGCGTTGGAAATCGGTATTTTGGTGGCATTTTTGAGTATGTCGAGAAACTTCACGATGACGGTCAATCAAATGTCCCAACAAATTTCTATGATCGCTATGGGCTTGGCTGGCGCGAGCCGCGTGTTTACGCTTATGGACGAGGAAGCGGAAAAGGACGAGGGCTACGTAACGCTCGTCAACGTGAAAAAGGACGAAGCGGGCAATTTAACGGAAACGACGCAGCGCACGGGCGTTTGGGCTTGGAAGCATTATCATAAATCGGACGACACGACGACGTATACCGAGCTGAAAGGCGATATAGTTTTGGACGACGTAGACTTTGGCTACGTGCCTGAAAAGCAAGTGCTTACGGGTATTTCGCTCTATGCAAAGCCCGGTCAAAAGATCGCGTTCGTCGGGGCTACGGGCGCGGGCAAAACGACGATCACTAATCTTATCAACCGCTTCTACGACATTGCCGACGGCAAGATTCGTTACGACGGTATCAATATCAATAAAATTAAAAAAAGCGATCTTCGCAGATCGCTGGGGATCGTATTACAGGACGTCAATCTGTTCACGGGTACGGTTATGGACAATATCCGTTACGGTCGGTTAGACGCAACGGACGAGGAATGTATCGAGGCGGCAAAGCTCGCGAACGCAGACGGGTTTATCCGTCGTTTGCCCGAGGGGTATCAAACGATGCTGCAAAACAACGGCGCGAACCTCTCGCAAGGCCAACGCCAGCTCCTCTCGATCGCCCGCGCGGCGGTAGCAGACGCGCCCGCTATGATCTTGGACGAAGCGACGTCGTCGATTGATACGCGCACGGAAGCGCTTGTAAACGATGGTATGGATAAACTAATGAAAGGCAGAACGACGTTCGTAATCGCGCACAGACTTTCCACCGTTCGCAACGCCGACGCAATTATGGTGCTTGATCACGGTCGCATTATCGAGCGGGGTACGCACGAACAACTGCTTGAACAAAAGGGCACGTATTATCAGCTTTATACGGGCGCATTCGAATTAGAATAAAAAAGCGGGTGCGACCAGCGGCGAAATTTTTCGATCTTTCCCGATCGCTTCTATGTTTTTTCAATCCAATCATTTTAATAAAAACGCCGTTCTCTAACCGAGAACGGCGCGATTTTTTAAACGTCCAATTTTTCAAGAAGCTTTAAGCCAAGAGATTTGACCATTTTGAGAGCCTTGGCTTCGCTTTCGAAATCGCAAACGTCGAAAGGATCGTGCGCGTCCGCACCCAAAACAATCTCGTTTTCCTCTTCCGCGGCAATGCGGAAAAAGGTTTTCGAAGGGTAATGTCGATTGCCACGCAACCCCAACAGATTGATTTCAAGAGGTACGCCGAATTTCTTCGCCGCGCGGCACAACCTGCGGTATTCGCGTTCAACGGTTTCAGGAGAAAAGGAATAGCCCGCAAGATCAGGGTGGGCAAGGTAGAGAAAATCTCCCGTGGCAAGCCCTGCAATCGCTTGTGAAACGTAGGCAATCAAGCCCAAATCGTTGCCCGCGAGCGCCCTTGACGAGGGAATAAACGAATATTCGTTTCCGACGAAGTGCTGTCCTAAAATCAAATAATCGGGTTTTACTTGCTCCAAAAACGCTTTTTCTTCCGCGTGATAATCGGGATAATATTCCAGCTCAAAGCCGCATAAAATACGAATATCCTTTTGATATTCCTTGGCAAGCGAGCGTACGCTTTCCGCATATTCGAACAGCTCGTCCACTCTCATTCGGTGTGTGGAGGGATATTGCCCATCAGGAAACAGATAAGGCGCGTGATCGGAAAAGCCGAGCGTTTTTAATCCGCCCGCAATCGCCTGTTCAACGTATTCGTGGTCTTTGCCCGACGCGTGATTGCACCGCGTCGTGTGCGTGTGATAATTGTGTAACATAGCTTGTATTATACGCCTTCTTGTGTAAAAAGTCAAGTAATTTTTCGCGGGGCAGGGTTACAAAGGATTGCCAAACGTAAAGAATTATGTTATAATGAAAAACAGAAACCAACGACGGAGCAAAAACATTTGAACAACGAACATTTTTCTTTTGAACTTTTGAAAACGGACGAAGAAACGGGTGCGCGCGCAGGGATCTTGCACACGCCGCACGGCGATATCGAAACGCCCGTGTATATGCCCGTAGGCACGCAAGCGACGGTAAAGGGCGTGTTCCCGCGCGATTTAAAGGAAGCGGGCTCGCAGATTGTGCTTGCGAACACCTACCATTTGTATATGCGCCCGGGCGACGAGCTTATAAAAAAAGCGGGCGGCTTGCATAAATTTATGAATTGGGATAAGCCCATTTTGACGGATAGCGGCGGTTTTCAAGTCTTTTCGCTTGGCAAGCTCAACAAAATCACGGACGCAGGGGTGGAATTTTCTTCAAATATCGACGGTAGTAAGCACTTCTTCACGCCCGAAAAGGCGATACGCGTAGAGCAAAACCTCGGCGCGGATATTATTATGGCGTTCGACGAATGTAGCGAATACGGCTACAATCACGCGCAAGCAGAAGCGGCAATGAAGCGTACGGCGGCGTGGTTGGAACGCTGTTATAAATTCCACGATAATCCAAAGCAAGCGCTCTTCCCGATCGTACAAGGGAATATGTATAAGGATTTGCGCGCGGAAAGCCTCGCTCGAACGTTACCGTTCGTCAAACACGGGATCGCAATCGGCGGGCTTTCGGTAGGTGAACCCAAACCGCTTATGTACGAGCTACTCGAAGATTTACAGCCCAAGCTCCCGACGGACGTACCCCGTTATCTTATGGGCGTGGGCTCGCCCGATTGCTTGATCGAGGGTACGCTTCGCGGGATTGATATGTTCGATTGCGTGCTCGCCACGCGGATCGCGAGAAACGGTACGGCGATCACCTCGCGCGGCAGAGTAGTGGTTCGTAACGGCAAATATAAAGAGGATTTTTCAAGCCTTGATCCCGAATGTGATTGCTATTGCTGTAAAAATTACACGAAAGCGTATCTTCGCCATATGATCAACACGGGCGAAATGTACGGCGCAATGCTTTTGAGCTTGCACAATATCACCTTCCTCCATAAACTGATGAAAGGACTTCGAAACGCCATTTTAGGCGGCTACGTAAAGGAATATACACGGGAATTTTACGCAAAATACGGCGGCGAAGGTAAATGGTGAAAATTTTCGCAATCCCTTGTCAAATCGCTTGACAAGGGATTTGATTTATGATATCATTTTAATATCAAAACAATAGCAACGGAGAGAAATTATGTTAAAGATCGAGCATTTGACGAAAGTATACGGTGAGAAAAAGGCGGTAGACGATATAAGCCTGCACATTCAAAAGGGAGAAATCTACGGCTTTATCGGACACAACGGCGCGGGGAAAACGACGACCTTAAAAGCCTGTTGCGGGCTTTTAGGGTTTGAAAAGGGGGAAATTTATATCGACGGCGTTTCGGTGAAAGAGAACCCGCTCGCGTGTAAAGCAAAGCTTGCGTATATTCCCGACAATCCCGATTTATACGCGTTTATGACGGGCGTGCAATATCTAAATTTCGTTGGCGACGTTTATAAAGTGGAAGCAAGCGTTCGGCAGGAAAAAATTCATCGTCACGCCGATTTATTCGAGCTGACGGAAAGCCTTGCAATGCCGATCGGGGCGTATTCGCACGGTATGAAGCAAAAACTTGCGTTAATTTCCGCGCTTATGCACGAGCCCAAGCTTATGATCATGGACGAACCGTTCGTAGGGCTCGATCCCAAGGCGGCGCACACGGTCAAACAAATTATGCGAGAGCTTTGCGATCAAGGCTCTGCGATTTTCTTTTCCACGCACGTTTTGGAAGTGGCGGAAAAGCTTTGCGATAAGGTGGCGATCATCAAGGACGGCAAACTGATTGCTTCGGGGACGATGGAAGAAGTGACGGGGGACACGAGCTTGGAAGACGTGTTCTTGTCCATGGCGGAGGAGAGATAAATTATGCTCAAACTCCTTTTAAAAAAACAGGCACTTGAAACGCTTGCCTTTTTCACGACGGGCGGAAGATACGGCTCGAACGGAAAAAAGCGTTCGCCGTTGTTTATCGTGGCGATCGCTCTGCTTCTTCTCTACGGCGTAGGCGCGACAGTGGCGCTAATGGGCTATCTTTCTTGGACACTTTGCGAAGCGTTCGTGCAAAGCGGACTAACGGGCGTTTATTTTGCAATGAACGCAACCATGGCTTGCGCACTTGCGCTCATCGGGAGTATGTTTTCGGCGAAATCGAAGCTGTTTGAAGCCAAGGACAACGACCTGCTTTTATCTATGCCTTTCCCGACGTGGACGATTTTATTTTCGAGAATGGCGGGCTTATACGGCATGGCGTTTTTGTTCTCGTCGATTGCGTTTATCCCCGCTTGCGTGGTATATTTTATCCAAACGGGGTTTGCGCTTTTGCCTGCGATTTTCTGCATTTTAAATTCGTTCGTTTTGCCCTTGCTTGCGCTTTCGATCAGTGCGCTGATCGGTTGGGCACTTGCTATGATCGGCAATCGCGTTCGTTCGAAAAATCTCGTCACGACGATTCTGCTTCTTGCCTTTTTCACAGGCTACACTTTGCTTTATAGCAAAATGGGGGAAGCGATCGAATTTATTTTAACGCACGGAAACGAAATCGGTGCGGCAATGCAAACGTGGTTGTTCCCGTTCTATCTGGCAGGCTTGGCTTGCAGCGGCAACGCGTTTGCGCTTTTGGGCACGATCGGCGTTTTCGGCGGCGTGTTTGCGCTCGTATATTGGCTGCTTTCCCGCGCTTTCTTGAAAACGGTTACGACCCGTCGGGGCGGTGCAGGCAAAAAATATAAGGAAAAGAAAATCAAACGCTCGCCTGCGATTTTCGCGCTTGTGAAAAAAGAGCTGTTCCGTATGAAAAATCCTATGATTTTATTTAACACTGCGATCGGTTCTATGCTCTTTATCATTTTAATCATCTTCGCGTTGTTCAACGCCGAGCTCGTGAATATGATCAACGCTTCGGGGGTTGACAAGGGCGAAATCGCGGTGATCGTTGCCGTGGTGCTCTCCTTTATCGCTTCGTCGAATATGATCACGGCTTCGTCGGTGTCGCTCGAAGGGGAGAATTTATGGATACTCAAAAGCGCACCCGTAAAAACGGAAGAAATTTTCGCCGCGAAGTTGCTTTTGCAAATCGCACTCACGTGTATTCCCGCAACGATAGCAATCGTCGTCGTTTGCGCGCTACTTCAAATCCCGCCTTTGCTCTCCTTGCTCGTTTGGCTTTGCGTGAGCGTTACGGCTTGTCTTTGCGCGGTTTTGGGGCTGATTGTCAATCTGAAATTGCCTAACCTAACTTGGACGAGTGAAATTGCGGCGGTGAAACAAAGCCTTTCCGTGGTGGTTTCAATGTTCACGAGTTGGGGAATTGCCGCGCTTTTGATTGCAGGGCATTTCACGATCGGCACACTTATGGGCGCACCGCTGTATTTGACCTTTGCGTTTGCGTTGTATGCGTCCGCTTGCGGATTTATGCTCGTTTGGCTTGGTACGCATGGGGTGAAAATTTTCGAACGTTTATAAAAATTTGGAAAAAAGAGCGTAAATTGCTTGCAAAAAAATCGAAAAAAGGGTATCATATATCTATACAATGAAAGGAACGCAGAAAAGCGTTCGTAAAAAGGAGATAGAAATATGTTGTGGAATGTATTAAGCTCGGCAACGGGCACAACGAGCTCGGGCGCAGGCGCAGGTGGAAATCCTTGGAGTACTTGGCTTATGATCGGTATCTTGGTGGTGATCTTGGTGGTGTTTATGGTATATAACCGCCGCTCGCAAAAGAAAAGACAGGAAGAAACGATGAACACGCTCAACGCGATCAAGCCCGGCAATAAAGTGAAAACGATCGGCGGCATTTGCGGCGTGGTCGTTGAAGTTTGCGACGATAACACGTTCGTTTTGGAAACGGGTACGGAAAAGAGCGGTAAATCGTATATGAAATTCGATAAACAAGCCGTATATCAAACGGATGCGGTTGCTCCCGTAGCAGCGCCCGTAGCAGCTCCCGAAGCTCCCGTGGAAGAAGCGAAAACGGAAGAAGAGCCCGCAAAAGAAGAAACGAAAGCAGAATAAAAAAGAAAAACGTTCTAAATAAAAACCGCCTCCGCATACGATAAAGCGGAGGTGTTTTTATATGCAAAACGAATCGACGGCGGGAAGCGTAATTTTCCGCATAATTAAGGGCGTAGGGCTTGCGCTTGCATTTTCCTTTCTCGCGGCGGTGGTGCTGGCGAACGTACTTCAATTTTCTCCCTTACCCGATAAGGTGATCTATCCCGTCAATCAAACGGTGAAGGTGGTTGCCGTAATCTTGGGCGCGCTCGTTTTCGTGCGAGGCGAAAAAGGACTTGTGCAAGGCGTGGCGATTGGCGCGTTATTCACCGCGCTTTCCTATCTCACGTTTTCCGCGCTTGGCGGCGATTTTTCGTTGTCGTGGACGATCTTTGCCGAGCTTGCGCTTTCTCTGTTTGCAGGGGCTGTGAGCGGGGCGATCGCCGTAAATTTGCGTAAGGATTAACGAATAGAGAAAAAAAATTTCAGCTCTGCCAGAAGACAGAGCTGAAATTTTTTTATAAGTGTTTAAACTTCAAACGTAGTCGTCAAATCGTCCGCGTAAATTTCAATTTCGCCGTGCGCGGGAACGTACTTCATATCTACGCCAACGTATGCGAATTGATCCATAGGAATCTCCAATTCCACCCGTAAGCTTTCCCCTTTTTTGATTGCCACGCGCTTGAACGCGACGAGCTTTTTAACGACGGCGGAAACGATCTTCGTACGCACGTTGTGGGCAAAGATCAACACGCTGTGCTCCGCATCGTAGTCGCCCGTATTCGAAACGGTAACGTTCACCGTGCAAACGTCGCCTTCTCTTACCGCCTTTAAATCGTCGTATTTAAAAGTGGTGTAGGACAAGCCGTAGCCGAACGGAAGCAACGCCGTGGGTTCGGAGAATACATAATCTTTACCGGGTTTTTCGTAGCTGCCGTATTTTCTGTAAAGTCTGCCTTTCCCCAAAAGGTAATGGTTGTAATTGCAGGGGAGATGTCCCGTGGATCTGGGAAGCGAGAAGGGCAATCTGCCCGAGGGGATAATATCGCCTGCGAGCATTTCCGCAACTACAGGGTTGCCCTCGCACCCGACGCCGTAAGTCCAAAGCACTGCGTTGCAGTCGTTCAATTCGTCCGTAATTGCAAGGGGTTTCCCCGAATACACCAACAAAACGACGGGTTTTCCGAGTTTTTCAAGCTCTTTGAGCAATTTTCTTTGCGGGTGCAAAAGCTCCACGTAGTGCATATCCGCGCCCTCGCCGCTCGTGTGCGCCCAATCAAGCCCGTGTGTATCAGTGTCTTCTCTTTGTTCCTTGCCGCCGCCGTCGCCTCCGAACGCGCCGATCGAATTATGCCCGCCTGCAAACACGATCACGTCCGCATCCTTTGCGATCTCGATCGCTTGCGCCGCCATATCCTCGTCGTAGAGCGCGAAGCCGCAACCGCGCGCCCACTTCACGTTCTCCTCGCCGAATCTATCCTCCATTGCCTTTTTAAGAGGTAGAGCTTTGTTGGCTACGCAATCGACGTTCTTATCGGCGTCGCGATAAGCGTAGTAAGTATACGTGCCAAGCTGCGCGATTTCCGCGTTTGGACCGATCAAAGCAATTTTTTGGCTGCCTTTGAGCGGTAACACGCCGTCGTTTTTCAAAAGCGTTAAACCCTTTTCGGCGATCTCTCTTGCAAGGGCGCGGTGTTCCTTCGTATACACCTTTTCCCGCCAATTCTTCTCGTCGCAATAGGGGTTTTCGAATAAACCGAGCTTAAATTTCATCGTCAAAACGTGGCGAAGGGGGGTATCCAAACAGCTTTCGTCCATTTCACCCTTTTCGATTGCCTCTTGGAGAGTCGGACTATACGCGGCTCGTCCGCAAGCCTCTAAATCAATTTGATTTTCCATAAACAGTTTGGAAAGCTCGAGCGGTGTATCCACGATGTTGCAACGACTGTACAAAAGTCCTGCCGCGCCGTAGTCGGTGATCACCATACCGTCGAAGCCGAGCTCCTTTCGAAGTACGTCCACGAGCCAATACCGATTGGCGTGCATAGGTAAGCCGTCCACCTCGTTATAATTCGGCATTGCACCGAGCGCGCCCGCTTTTACGCAAGCCGCAAAGGGCGGGAGCATAAATTCGCGAAGCTCGCGCTCGCCTAAATGCGCCGCCGACATATTCAAGCCGCTTTCAGGCGAACCGAAACCGATAAAGTGTTTCATTGTCGAGCCGATTCCGTTTTCCTGTAAGCCCTTTACCATTTCCGAGCACATTTTGGTAACGACGAGCGTATCCTCGCCGTAGCTTTCCTCGCATCTGCCCCAACGCGGCTCGCGGAGTATGTCGCAGTTGGGCGCGTACATTTGGTTAAAACCGCACGCTTTGGCTTCCTTTGCTTCTGCCGCCGCCATTTGATAGGCGTAATTTTCGTTAAAGGTAGCCGAGATGCAAGCGGGGGTAGGGAAGACCGTCATCATAGGCACAGCCCCGCCGTGCGTACCCTCCACCGCGACCAAAAGGGGAATACCCAATCGCGTTTCGTTCACGCAATATTCCTGTAAACGGTTGACGATAGCGGGATCGAAGTTGCGATAGGTGTAAATGGAGCTGTGCATACGAGCGTTGCCCGCTTTCGTTTCCTCGTAGTATGTATCAAACGTAGATAAGCTTCCCGTGCAATGAAGCTGTTCTAATTTTTCTGTCAACGTCATTCGCGAGATTAAATCCTCCACCCGCTCTTCCACGGGCAAATTCGGATTTTTATATTTTATTTCATCCGCGCGTTGTCCTTGTTTTGCCATAATTTTAAAAAATCTCCTTGATTTATTTGACACAATTTTATTGGTATGTTATTATTATACCATAAAAGTAGAATTTAAACAATAGCAAATTCAACTTTTTTTAGGCGATTTATAGCATAAAATAACTTTTTTTGAGGGGTTTGTATGAAATTAACGCTTTATCGGCATCACGGTAAGAATGAAAGGTTTAAGGATCTATGGAGAAACAGAATACCCTTTCACGAGCTGATCATTTGCTTGCAGGGCGACGTAATTTACAACATAAACGGTGAAAAGGTGCGGCTGCAAGATAAAGATATGCTCTACGTGCCTATGGGCGCGATAAGGTCGAGAAAAGGCACGAAGGAGCAGGTCGATTATATCAGTATCCATTTTTTAACGGACGATCCGCCCGCTTTGCCCGTAAAAATACCGCAAGGCGTGTGCTCGTGTGTGTCCGCCTTGATTATGAGCGCAGATCAGATTTGGCACGAATTTTTCCCGAACGCCGAGCCGATGATCGAGAAGATCGTGGAATGTATTTTGAAATATACGCAGTCGCGCTTGGAGGGGGAGCAGGTTTCGCCGCTCGTGCAGGATTTGAAGCGGTTTATGCTTAAAAATTTGAGTAGCAAGCTCAAGGTGGAGGATATAGCCTCGCAGGTCTTGCTTTCCTCTTCCTATTGCAACGCCGTTTTCAAAAAGGAAATGGGAATGCCGCTTATGCAATACCTTATGAAAATACGTTTAGAGGAAGCGAAATTACAGCTCCTCGCGAACGAATATACCCTCAAAGAAATTTCCGAGAACGTCGGTTTCGACGATTATAACCTGTTTGCGCGCGCCTTCAAAAAACATTTAGGCATAACGCCGCTGGAATATAGAAACCTTTTCGTTCTCTAACTAGTAAACGAAATCCCGTTAAGTCCTTTCGGCTCGACGGGATTGATTTTTTCCTATAAAAAGTCTTGGAAAGGCTTGTAAACCGCTTGCATTTTTATCGAAAGTATATTATAATAATAACGTAGCCTGACGAGAGCTGAACCGCAACAAGCTTGAAAAGCGTCTTTTTTGCTCTTTTCGCCACGCTTGCGTTTGGAATATGTTCAATATGCCCGCGCGCAATCTTGACAAAAACCGCTAAAAAATACGTCTTTTCAGGTGCGAAGCAGTTTTCACAAGCAAAAAAATAGGATAGACAAGGAAATTGAGCGCGATCATACCGATCGTATGATAAGTGAAATTGACGAAGTATAGGCATTTTTTTGCCGTGAAAACCTTGTCGGGTTCAACTCTCGCCAGGCTAAAAATCCAAAAACGGATAGGAGGACGCTATGATTAAGACGATTGCAAAGCCCGCAGAAAAGAAAGTAACGGCTTGCGGCGAATGCAGAAGCACCTGTCAATCGGCTTGCAAAACGAGCTGCACGGTAGGGAACCAATCCTGCGAAAGAATCACGCGCGAAGAAAAAATCGAGCGCAAATAAGCTTCGGGTATAGCCCAATCTCGCAAAGAACGGCGTGTGTATTTATACGCGCCTTTTTTTGCCGCAAGGAGTAAATTATGATACACGTATTCAACTATAAAGACAAAAACTATATCTACGACGTAGGCAGCGGTTCGCTTCACGAATGCGATAAGCCCACCGCCGATTATTTAAAAGCCAAGGAGTTGGGCGAGGATATTGATATTACGTATCTCACCGACGAGCAGATCAAGGAAGCGATAGAGGATTGCGAAGCGCTCAAAGAGGCGGGTTTACTGTTTAAGGACGAAGTCAAAACGTATCCTATGAAATCGAATGAAGTGAAAGCGCTTTGTATCCATATCTGCCACGATTGCAATTTCCGTTGCCGCTATTGCTTTGCCGACGAGGGCGCGTACCATTCCAAGCGGGAGTCTATGACGTTTGAAACGGCGAAAGCGGCAGTCGATTTCCTCATTAAAAACAGTGGAAACAGAAAGGTTTTGGAAATGGACTTTTTTGGCGGCGAGCCGCTGATGAATCTTGGCGTACTCAAACAAACGGTGTATTACGCGAAATCGGCGGGGGCGAAAGCAGGGAAGAGATTTCTGTTCACAACGACGACGAACGCGCTTCTTTTAAACGACGAAACGATCGAATTTTTCAACGAAGAAATGGAGAACGTGGTGCTTTCCCTCGACGGAAGAAAGGAGGTGCACGACGCGATCCGAAAATCGGTGAACGGCAAGGGCACGTTCGATTTGATTATTGATAAAATCAAAAAATTCATTTCTCTTCGGGGGAATAAAAGCTACTACGTTCGCGGCACGTTCACAGCGAAAAACCTTGATTTTTCCAAGGACGTACTTTTCATTGCCGATCAAGGCGTAGATTCTATTTCTATGGAGCCCGTAGTAACGGAGATCGACGATTTGCAGATCAAAGCGGAGCATCTGCCGCAAATTGAAAAGGAATACGAAAATCTTTGTGAGGCGTATTTAGAGCGCCGCGAAGCGGGTAAGGGCTTTAATTTCTTCCATTTTAATATTGATTTAGAGGGCGGACCTTGCCTTTCCAAGCGCGTTTCGGCGTGCGGAGCGGGGAACGAATATTTCTCGGTAACGCCGAACGGAGATTTGTATCCTTGCCACCAATTTGCAGGAGACGAAGCATTTCGTATGGGTAGCGTGTTCACGGGCATTGAGCGGGAGGATATACGCGAAAAATTCAAAAATTCCTGCTTGTTCACGCGTAAGAAATGCGAAAATTGCTTTGCGAAGTTTATCTGTTCTGGCGGGTGTAGCGCGAATAATTATCATTTCAACGGCGATATAGACGAGCCGTATGAAACGACGTGCGCAATGATGAAAAAACGCGTAGAATGTGCTATGCACGTTTTAGCGAAGAAAAAAGTGGGAAATACCACGGAAAATTTATAAAAAAGAACTAATTTTTTTTCAATCCCCGCACGTTTGACTTGACGGCGGGGATAAAAATGAGTTATAATAAAGAGGTATCATTGTAAAATCGGACGAAAAAAATCCGAAATACACAGGAGGCAACGAATGGGCAAGAAAAAATCGGTGGTATTGATGGTCCTGCTTACCATCGTCATCGTCGTATTAACCGCGCTCACGGTATTCCCCGCGTTCCCGATTCCGGGCACGGTGCAAAAGTGGAATCCCGTCGTGCTGCAATACGATCTCGGCGCAGATCTTGGCGGCGGGTATTACGCATACTATTATCCCGAGGGAGTCGTATCCGAAACGGAATATAACGACAATCTCGCGGTACTTGTAGGCGAGGAAAAAACGGAGTATGAGGAAAGCTACGTACGCGTAGACGGTTCAACGCTGTATTTTTCCGTGGACGAAAAATTAGGCGTTACGGACGGCGAGGCGCTCACGCAAGAATTTAAGGACGAATTCAATGCAGCGGCAAAAGAGATCGCGGCGCGCTTTGAAGCGAAAGGCTATTCCGATTACCGCGTAGCGGTGGTCGAGGGGTACGCACTTAGAGTAGAGCTTCCCGCATCAGAGCCGAGTGATAAGGCGAGCGCGGCGTTTTCGCTTCTTGCCAACACGGGCGAGCTTACGCTTACGAAAGGCGGCGAAAAGATTGATCCTGCCGACTACGTAGACGGCGAAGCGGAAATTTCCGATTTAATCGCAAACGTTTCGATCGGCTCGCGATATAGCACGTCGTATTTAAAAATCGAATGGACGAGAGCGGGCAAGGCAATGATCGACGAAGTGAAAGGTTCGCTTTCGGCTTCCACCGAGGCGAACGGAGGGGATAGTTCCTCTCTCACTACGCTCGACGTGCAGGTAGGCGACGAATTACTCGCGCAAATTTGTAGCGACAATATTATGGATAACGGCGAAGTGCGTGTAAATCCCGTAGACGGTTACAATGCCGACTATTTAAAAACGTTTGAAATTTTAATAGATTCCGCGCTTCAAACGGGTGGCTTCGACGTTACGTTTACAGCGGATTCCGTTCGCCGTTTCGAGCCCGTATACGGCGCAAACGTACTCACGCTTTTGTATATCGCCCTTGCGATCGTGCTCGTAGCCGTTCTTGTTTTGCCTGCGGTAAAAATGGGCAGATTCGGGGTAGTGAGCGCGTATAGCTCCCTTTCCTATTTAATCGTGGTGGCAATGTGCTTTGCGTTCATCACGAGCGGTACGCTGGAAATCACGCTGGGTTCGGTGCTTATCTTCCTCGTAGGCTTGGTGCTTTTGAACGTAGTGCAGTATTCGATCTATAACGCGATTAAAGCGGAATTTAATCTTGGTAAAACGGTAGAATCGTCGGTGAAAGGCGGTTATAAGAAAAAGCTTTGGGGCGTAATTGATTTATACGCGGTACTTTTACTTGGCTCGCTTGCGATGTTGATCGGCACGGCAGGCGTGCACACGCTCGCGTTGCAAGCGTTGATCGTGGTAGTAACCTGCGCGTTTATCAACCTACTTTGGGCGCGCGCAATCAATTTTACCTATCTTTCCGCAAGCAAAAATAAATACAAATATTTCCGCTTTGTAAGGGAGGATGACGACGATGAATAAGCTTTTTGCAAAAATGAAAAACGTAACCCTTCTTTCGGTGATTATGGCGATCGTGCTCGCGCTTTCGATCGTAATCACGGCGATCTTCGGCGTAAACTACGCGGCAACGGTAAGCAATCAAAACACCTTAACGGTAACGATGAACCGCTTCGTTTACGACAACCGTTTAGACGACGTAAAAGCCGTTTGCGAAAAGGAATTTGAAAAACTTTCCGTGCAATATACCTATAACGGCAAAATGAACGGCGACGAATGTGAACTCGTTTACGTATTTGATCAAACGACGAAATTAGACGACGTGAAAGCTTCGCTCAAACAAGCGGTTGCGAATAAAGCCGCGGAAAACGGCGAATGGGAATTTATCGAAGTGGCAACGGCAAGTGAAGTCCTGCAAACGAGTATTCCGGTAGCGTACGTCGTACGCGCGGCAGTTGCCGTGGCGGTATTCGCGGTGCTTGCGTTTATCTACGTCGCGCTCCGTTATCGCCTGTATATGGGCGTAACGACGGCGATAGCCGTTCTCCTTTCGGGAATTATGACGGCGGCGATTATCCTGCTCGCGCGTATTCCCGTAACCTCGTCGGCGATGTACGCAGTCGTGATCTCGTCGGTGCTTGCGGCGATCTTCACGGTTTTGACGATGAATAAGATCCGTTCAAACGTAGAAGAGCTTCCTGCGGAAGAGAAAGTATATTCGTCGGTTGCGACGAAAGAAATTGCCGTACTCACGGCAACGCTTGGCGTTTCGCTCGTGCTGATCGGCGCAATCGCGACGTGGCCCTTGCGTTGGTTTGCGGTTTGCTCGCTCGTATCCCTTTTGGTGGCGGCGCTGATCGGGCTGGTGTTCGTACCTGCGGCGTATCTCCCTTTGAAAAAAGCGGAGGACAAGTCGGCAGGGCGCGGCAAGAGCGGCTATATTGGCGCGGAGAGCAAAACGGAAAATAAATCGGAAGCATAACAAATCAAAATAAACAAACGAACGGGCGGAGGTGGAATCTATCTGCCCGTTTGTTCATTATCAGGAGAATCGTTAGGGGTATTATGAAAAAACTCGTTCCCGAATACGCGTTCACGGCGGCACAACTGAATATCATAGCCGAGCTTGCCGAAAGAACGGGCTTGACGGAACAGATCACGCGCATTTTATACGCGCGCGGTATCGACACAGCGGAAAAGATCGGAAAATTTATGCATCCCTCGCGTAAAAACTTTCTTTCGCCCTTTTTAATGCGGGGAATGAAAGAGGCTGTGCAAATGCTCACGGAAGCGCGCGACGAGGGGAAAACGGTGGCGGTGTTCGGCGATTACGACGCCGACGGCATTTGCGCTTCTGCGATTATGTATCACGCGTTAAGGGCTTTCGGGATCGAGGCGCATATTTATATCCCCGAACGGGCGGATGGTTACGGACTTTCTATCGAGGCGATTGATCGTATTTTCGACGAATGTAATCCCGAGCTGTTTATCACGGTCGATTGCGGTATTTCGTGCGCAAAGGAAACGCAATATATCTACGAGCTGGGATCGGACGTGATCGTAACCGATCACCACGAATTACCTGAAACGTTGCCCGATTGCGTAATCGTCAACCCCAAGCTTTCTGACGATTACCCCTACGATAATCTTTGCGGCGCGGGCGTAGCGTTCAAAGTCGCTTGCGCGCTGATCGGGGAAAAGGCGTATTCGTATATAGACTTCGCTGCGCTTGCCACGGTAGCCGATAGCGTGCCGCTAATCGGAGAAAACCGCGACATTGTAACGGAGGGCTTAAAGCGATTTAATGAAAACCTTCGCCCCTGCTTTGCGGGTTTGATCGGAAAAACGTACGACGGTATCACGGCGCAAACGCTCGCGTTTACGCTTGCGCCCCGCGTCAACGCGGCGGGAAGAATGGGGGACGCATACGCGGCGTTCCGTCTGTTCACGACGGAAAAGGAAACGGAGCTTTACGAGCTTTCCGTCAAGCTTTGCGCGTACAATAGCGAGCGGCAAAAATATTGCGACGAGCTGTATCTTTCGGCGAAGCAAAAATTAAAGGAAAAGGGCGCATACGGCAACGTGATTATGCTTTCAGACGAAAGCTGGAACGCGGGCTTTATCGGGATTGTCGCGGCAAGGTTAGCCGAGGAATATAACCGCCCGACGCTTTTGTTCGTGCACCACGGCAATATGCTCAAAGGTAGCGCGAGAAGCATTGATAGCGTAAACATTTTCAACGCACTGAAAAACTGTTCGCAATATATCGAGGAATTTGGCGGGCACGCGCAAGCGGCGGGGGTAAACGTACGCTTTGCCGATTTTGAGGCGTTGGAAGCTGCGCTGGATCAAGAGATCGGCAGTTCGTATACGAGCGAGGATTTCGAGCAGAATATTTATATCAGCGAGGAGATCACGTCGCCATTCCCCGAAAAATTCGCCCGCGAGCTTGCGGCGTTAGAGCCCTACGGCGTAGGACACCGCCGCCCCTTATTTTCCCTTTCGGCGGGTGCGTGTACCGTTCGTCCGCTCAAAGCGGGCTCACCGCATATTTCGGTGAAAAGCGATTATATCGAGCTTACCTATTTTTCAGGCGTGAAACACACGAAGATTATGGAAAGCGACGTGAAGAAGAAGCTTGTATTCGAGGTGAACGTTTCCCATTTTAAGGGCAAGGAATATATCAAAGGTTTGGTGCGGGATTTCTTATACGACGGCAGAACGGGCAAAAACGCGGCAGAGAGTATTTTTTCTAACGCGTTGGCGCGTACGAACGCCGCGCCGTGTACGATCGAGCCGATCGGTTTGAACACGGAGCAAACGAAAGCGTTAATCGCGCGAAAGATCGCGGAATGTCCCTACGGACTTTGTATGATCGCTTCCGATCGTAGAACGCTCCGCTTTTACGAAGAGCTTAATCGTTTTAATTGCGATCTGTTCTATCCCTCTTCGCGAAATTTATCCAACGCGCTAATCGTATCGCCTGCGCCCGACGCCGATCTTGGCGGCTATCGCGATTTTATCTTTTTGGATACGCCCTCCGATTTTAACCTTTCGTCGATTGAAAAGGGGAGCGTGTGGGTAAATGAAGAAATTTGCGGTTATAAAATGTTCGAGAGAGTAAGCGTTTCGAGAGAACGACTTTTGGAAATTTTCGCCGCGCTCCGTAGAGGCGTAAATTCCCTTTGCGGCAACACGGCGGAAGAAATCGCCGTTTCCTGCAACGGGTTAGGCTTTGATCGGTTAGAATTTATCTTTGCGCTCGGCGTATTCGAAGAGCTTGGGCTCGTCGCGTTCGACGAGGGCAGATTAACGGTATATCGCGGTGTAAAGGTAGAGCTTACCGATTCTGCGATTTATAGAAAAGTATGCGCATTGCAACAGAGGTAGACTATGGAAGAACAAACTTTGGAAAAAATCAAAGAAAACTATTCCTTCGCCGAAGAAGAGAAGTTATATAAAGCGTACACGTACGCGCAAACGGCACACGCGGGGCAAAAACGCGCCTCGGGCGAGCCGTATTTTATCCACCCTTGCGCGGTTGCGAATATCTTGATGGATTTGGGCTTGGACGAAGCGACGATCGCCGCCGCGCTCTTGCACGACGTAATCGAGGACACGCCCGCCACGGCACAGGACATTGAGCGAGAATTTGGGAGTGAGGTGCTCGGGCTCGTAGACGGCGTAACCAAGCTTGAAAAAATTGAATTTAAATCGCAAGAGGACGCGGACGCGGAAAACTTCCGTAAAATTTTCGTTGCAATGGCAAAGGACGTGCGCGTGATTATTATCAAGCTCGCCGACAGATTGCATAATATGCGTTCGCTGAATTTCTTATCCCACGAACGCCAACAGCGTATGGCAAGCGAAACGCTGGAAATCTACGCACCGCTTGCAGGAAGACTCGGTATTTCGCAGATCAAGTGCGAGCTTGAGGATCTTTGCTTGAAGTATCTTGATCCCGAATCGTACGATTATTTAGTATATAACATTCGTGAAAGGCTGACGGAGCGCAAGGAATTCGTAGCGCGGATCGTAGAAGAGATCAAAGAAATTATGTCGGAGGGTGGCGTAAAGGGCGAAGTGTTCGGTCGCCCCAAGCACTTCTATTCCATTTATAAAAAAATGAAAAACAAGGGCAAATCGCTCGATCAGATCTACGATTTAACGGCGGTGCGTGTAATCGTCAAGGACGTGCGCGAATGTTACACGGTGCTCGGGGCAATTCACGAAAAATGGAAGCCGATCCCCGGTCGCATTAAGGATTATATTGCAACCCCCAAGCCCAATAAATACCAATCGTTGCACACGACGGTAATGACGAAATACGGGCAACCGTTCGAAATCCAAATCCGCACGGAAGAAATGCACAAGATTGCGGAATTTGGTATCGCGGCGCATTGGAAATATAAAGAAGGTAAAACGGAGGAGGAGAACAACAATTTCGAAAGCCGTTTAACGTGGCTTCGCGAGGTAATGGAATGGCAGGGAGATTTAAAGGATTCCCGCGAATTTATCGACGCGCTCAAAACCGAGCTTTATAGCCACGAGCTTTTGGTGTTTACGCCGCGCGGCAAGGTCATTTCTCTGCCCCCCGAAGCAACCCCCGTCGATTTTGCATACGCGATTCACTCGGAGGTAGGTAACCGTTGCACGGGCGCGCGCGTCAATTCCAAGATCGTACCGCTTACGACGACGTTGCAGGTAGGCGACGTAGTTGAGATTATCACATCGCCCAATTCCAAAGGACCGTCGAGGGATTGGCTGAAATTTATCAAATCTTCGAGCGCGAAAGCAAAGATTAAGCAATTTTATAAAAACGAGCTCAAAGAAGAGAATATCAAAATCGGACAGATCAAGCTGGAAGAAGAAGCGAAAAAGCGCGGGTTTGCAATTTCTACGCTTCTCACGCCCGAAAGCTTTAAACGCATTTCCGAACGTTTCTCGTTCGGCGGTATGGACGAGCTGTACGCGGCGGTGGGCTACGGCTCGGTATCCGTCAATCAAGTACTTTTCAAATTGATTGACTATTATCGCAAGGAAACCCCGCACGCATTCGAGGTTCGCTCTGGCGACGGCGGCGGTAGATCGACGGGTGGCGTACTCGTGAACGGACAGGCAGGAATGTTGCTCCATTTCGCGGGCTGTTGTTCTCCCGTACCAGGCGATAAGATCGTAGGCTACACCTCGCGCGGTAGAGGGGTAGTGGTACACCGCGAGGATTGTCCGAATATTCAAAGCATTGACAAGGAACGCTTGCTTCCCGCCTCGTGGCGTATTGAAGCGGGCGCGAAGCAACGTTATAACGCGAACGTTTCCATTCGTGCCACCGATCAAGGCGCGGCACTTTCCGTGCTTTCGCAGGTCGTCGCCGATTTAAAGCTTTCGATCACGGCAGTCAACGGTAGAATTGATAAAAATCGCGACGCCGTTTTGGAAGCCTCCATTTCCCTCACCGACATTAACGAAGTGGATATGCTTATCAAAAAAATGCAAGCGGATAA
Source organism: Clostridia bacterium (assembly GCA_017623605.1). Lineage (GTDB taxonomy): Bacteria > Bacillota > Clostridia > Christensenellales > Borkfalkiaceae > Scatosoma. The sequence continues at coordinate 144,095 of JAGAOR010000015.1, forward strand.
ACGCATTTACGAAGTGCATAGAATAACGTCATTGTCTTAAAGGGATATAATATGAAGATTATCAAAATCTCCCCACGCGGGTTCGGCGCGAATTGCTACGTTCTAACGCAGGATGATAAAACGGCGGTTGTCATTGATCCGTCGCAGCCGCGCGTGCAGGAAGAATTAAACAAGCACGGCTTAACCGCTAAATACGTACTTTTAACCCATTGTCATTTCGATCACGTAGGCGGGGTTTCTGCGCTTCACGAAGCGGGTGCGAAAGTGCTTTGCTCGGAAGCAGAAAAGCCGCTCGTCGGCACGAGAGCCGATCTTTTCGAGGCGTTCGGCGCGCCAAGATCGCCGTATACCATAGACGAAACGTTAAAAGATAACGAAACGCGGGAATTTTGCGGTATCCAAATCCAAACCCTGCTCACGGCAGGGCATACGGCGGGAAGCGTAAGCTATCTCGTAACGGACGAGGGCGGAAGCAAACACCTTTTCACGGGCGATACGCTGTTTTCAGATAGTATTGGCAGAACGGATTTCCCAACGGGGGATATTTCCGCGCTCCGAAAAAGCTTGCGCCGTCTTTCCGCCTTGCCGGGGGATATGCCCGTTTACGCGGGACATAACGAAGAAACGACGATAGATAGAGAACGCAAATACAATCCTTTTTTGGTGGATTTATAAAAATGTTAACGACGAATTGCGCTTTTTTGGAAAACGAAATATTAGACGTTGCGCGCCTTTTCAAACGCCGCCCCGCTTCGATCACGCACACGTTCCGCTATGAAGAGCGCGGTGTTTTTTATAACGAATTTGAAGTAGACGGCGAGAGCTATTCCTTTGAGGATCGGGGACAGGTATGCGATGAAATCGAATTAAAGCGGTTGGAACGCCGCTTTGCCAAGCTTCGCTTGTATGAAATTTTAAGCGAGAAATACGGCGAAAAAATGCCTTGGGGCGCGCTCACGGGGATTCGTCCGACCAAGCTTGCGTATACGGAGATAGAAAAAGGCGGCGATTTCAAAACGCTTTTTAAGCAAATGCAGGTAAGGGAGGAGAATATTCGCCTCGTAGAAGAAATTATAAACGCCCAACGCGGCATTTATGAAAAAAAGGACGGCAACACGGACGTTTTCGTATCTCTGCCTTTTTGCCCCACGAAATGCGCCTATTGTTCGTTCATCACCGCGCCGATTGATAAAACGCGGCAATATATGCCCGCGTATTTAGATTGCTTGGAAAAGGAATTGCAAGCGGCAAAGGGAAGCGTAAAAAATTTAAGAAGCGTGTATATCGGGGGCGGCACGCCGTTCGCGCTGGACGTCGCCGATTTAGAACGCGTACTTAAAGCCACGAACGGGGCGATGAAAAGCGGAAGCGTAGAATACACGGTAGAGGCAGGCAGACCGGACGTGTTCAGCAAGGAAAAATTGCAGCTTTTAAAAGCTTACGGCGTAAATAGAATTTGTATCAATCCGCAAACGTTTTCAGATGAAACGCTGAAAAAGATCGGAAGAAAACACACGGTCGCGGATTTTTACCGCGCGTTCGAGCTTTCAAAATCTTACGATTTCACCGTGAATATCGACCTGATTGCAGGGCTGACGGAGGAAACGCCCGAAACGTTTGAAAGGGGCGTGGAGAAAGCGATTGAAACGGGTGCGGAGAATATCACGGTGCATTGCTTGTCGTTGAAATCGGGTGCGAAATTGAAAGAGGAAATTTCGTATATCGAAAACGAGCGCATTTCCGAGATGATTGCAATCTCGCGCAAGCTTTTATCGGAAAGCGGCTACGAGCCCTATTATATGTACCGTCAAAAATACCAAGCGGGGAACAACGAAAACGTAGGCTGGACGAAGCCGAAGAAAGCGTGCGTATATAATATCGACGTAATGGAAGAGGTGGCGGACAATTTAGGGGTTGGCGCGAACGCAATTTCCAAGCGTGTTTGGAACGGAGAGGGGCGAATCGAGCGGTTAGGCTCGCAAAAGGATTTGCCGACGTATATCGCGGGGGTAGGCGAAACGATCGCAAAAAAGCGCAAATTTTTCGAATAATCGCAGAAAAAAGCGAAAAACGCAGTTAAATTTGGTTTACATTCGAAAAAGAATGTGGTAAAATAGTAATAACGGTCGCGAAGAGAATCGAATCTCCACGTTTCCCTTGGCGATACGGGATAAAATTCCATAGGAGGATAAAAGCAAATGGAAAAGAAAGAAATCATCGCAAAGCACGCAACCCACGAAGGCGACACGGGCTCGCCCGAGGTTCAGATCGCGTTGTTAACGCAACGTATCAACCACCTCAACGAGCATCTGAAAGCGCACAAGCAGGACAACCATTCCCGTCGCGGACTTTTGAAAATGGTTGGTAAGCGTCGCGGTCTTTTGGATTATCTGAAAGAAAAAGATATTGCAAGATACAGAGCGATCGTAGAAGCTTTGGGATTGAGAAAGTAATGGAGCACGAAAGGGCGGGGTGTTTAACTCGCCCTTTTTGCTGACATATGGGAAGTATCGAGCCACGGCATAAGCTTGTTACCAAACGTATATCAGAAAAACACTGCTTGCGGTAGGACGCCGTAAGCGGACAAGAACAAAAAAGAATTATAGAAAAAGGAGAATTTACAAAAATGCCGGCATTAGAAAACAGCAAAGTATTTAAAACAGACTACGCAGGAAAAGAACTCACCGTTGAAATCGGTAAATACGCAGAGCAAGCGAACGGCGCGTGCTTGGTGCGTTGCGGCGACACGGCGGTGCACGTATCCGTATGTATGAGTGAAACGGCGAGAGAGGGAATGGACTTCTTCCCCCTTTCGGTAGATTATGAAGAAAAAATGTTCGCCGTAGGTAAAATCCCCGGCGGTTTCAAGAAGCGCGAGGGCAGAGCTTCGGATAAAGCGATCCTCGTTGCGCGCTTGATCGATAGACCTATTCGTCCGTTGTTCCCGAAAGGGATCTTCAACGACGTAGTGGTGGTTGCAACCGCGCTTTCGGTTGATCCCGATATTGCGCCCGAGCCTTTGGCTATGATCGGTTCGTCGGTTGCGCTTTCCATTTCCGACATTCCTTGGGCAGGACCTACGGGTTCGGTAATCGTCGGTTGCGTAGACGGAAACTACGTAATCAATCCCACGGTAGCGGAAAAAGAAAAGAGTACCATTCATCTCTCCCTTGCGGGCACGAAGGATGCAATCCTTATGATCGAAGCGGGCGCGAACGAAGTAACGGACGCGGAAATGGTCGGCGCGATTATGTACGGTCACGAAGAGATCAAAAAGGTTTGCGCTTGGATCGAAGAGATCGCAAAGGAAGTGGGCAAGCCCAAAAAGGAAATGGAATTCTACCATATTCCCGAAGAGATCGACGAAGCGGTGAAAGCGTACGGCTATGCCAAGCTTGAAAAAGCGCTCAACACGTTCGATAGACAGGAAAGACAAGCCAACCAAGCGGCGGCAGAAGCGGAAATTATCGAACATTTCAAAGAAATCTATCCCGATCAAATCCGCGAAGTCAAGGATTCCATTTATTATATCGTAAAAGGAATCGTTCGCGCGAAGATCTTCGATAAAGGTATTCGTCCCGACGGAAGAACGCTTAAAGAAGTTCGTCCCATTTGGTGCGAACACGGCGTGCTGCCCAGAGTGCACGGCTCGGCGGTGTTCACGCGCGGACAAACGCAAGCACTCACGACCTGTACGCTCGGTATGCTCGGCGAAGCGCAGAGATTGGAAGGTCTTGACGAAGAAGAAGATAAGAGATATATGCACCAATACAACTTCCCCGGCTATTGCACGGGTGAAGCGAAGCCGCTCAGAAGTCCCGGCAGACGTGAAATCGGACACGGCGCACTTGCAGAACGCGCTTTGATTCCCGTCATTCCCGAAGAGAGCGAATTCCCTTACGCGATCCGCGTCGTATCGGACATCTATTCGTCCAACGGTTCTTCGTCTATGGCTTCCGTTTGCGGTTCTACGATGGCGCTTATGGACGCAGGCGTGCCTATTAAAGCACCCGTTGCAGGTTGCGCTATGGGACTCGTTAAAGATCCCGAAACGGGTAAATACGTGATCCTCACCGACATTCAAGGACTTGAAGATTTCCTCGGCGATATGGACTTCAAGGTAGCGGGTACGGACAAAGGTATCACGGCAATTCAAATGGATATTAAGATCAAAGGCATTTCGGAAGAGATTATGCTCGACGCGATTGCGCAGGCGCAGGAAGCGAGAAAGCATATTCTTGGTAAAATGCTCGAATGTATCCCCGCGGTAAGCGAAGAGCTTTCGGTATACGCGCCCAAGATCATCACGTTCAAGATTAATCCTGAAAAGATCGGCGACGTAGTTGGTAAGCAAGGCAAGGTTATCAATAAGATTATCGAGCAAACGGGCACGAAGATCGACATTGAAGAAGACGGAACGGTATGTATCGCTTGCTACGGCGACGTTGCAAATGCCAACCGCGCGAAAGCGATCGTGGAATCCATCGCGCACGATCCCGAAGTGGGTGATATGTTCGTAGGCGTGGTGGTGAGAATTTTGTCGAAAGTCGGCGCGTTCGTAGAATTTGCACCGGGTAAAGACGGAATGGTGCACATATCGAAGCTTTCCGAACAAAGAGTGAACCAAGTGGAAGACGTGCTCAATATCGGCGACAAGGTGAAAGTAGAGATCATCAAGATCGGCGAAAAGGGAATCGATTTGAAGCTTTTAGAAAAAATGGACTAAAAAACGATCGCGGCGCAATTTCCCGTTGCGCCGCGATTTTTTATATCTTCAATTCGTAAAGTAGAAAATTTTTTTATTAACCTCAAATATCTTCAATCGTATTTGAGGTTTTTATTTAAAGAATTCGAGAAGATATTTTTTCACCTCCTCAGAGCAGTTATCTCTGAATTCAAAAAACTCAATCATA
>JAGAOR010000016.1 GCA_017623605.1 Clostridia bacterium
GCTATCAATTTTATTGCATGAGTCTGGCAGAACAGGGCTTTGCGGTTGTGAATTTTACATATCGCTTAGCTCCGAAATTTAAGTTTCCCGCACCCGTTCTGGATACCAACCAAGTGTTTCATTGGTTGATGGAACACGCTGAGGAATATGGAGTGGATACGGATCGGATTTATGCGGTAGGGGATTCGGCAGGGGCACAGATTTTGGGTTCCTATGCTGCGATTTGTACGAATTCCGAATATGCAAAGCTTTATGGTGTGAAAGTACCCGAAAAACTAACCATAAAAGCCATTGCTCTCAATTGCGGGGTGTATCAAATTATATCGAGGAAAAAAACAGACGGAATCTCTTTGCTGTTGCGGGAGTATTTCCCGAAGAAGGGGAACTCAGAAGAACAAAATATGGCGGATTTCAGGAAATACATCACAAAGGATTTCCCGGCAGTATTCGTCATGACGGCAACGGGAGATTTCTTGAAAGAGGAGGCGGAGATCCTAATAAAAGAACTGAAAGAAAAATGCGTTCCCTATCAATATCGGCTTTATGGAGATAATTCAAATCGGTTGGGACACGTGTTTCACTGCGATATTCAAAGTGCGGACGCAATAAAATGCAACTTGGAGGAATGTGCGTTCTTCCATCGGTCGTGATGGTTGTTCGTGTAGAATCAAAAGCAGCTGTTTTCATTTGAAAGCAGCTGCTTTTTTCGGCAAAGCGATAAGGTCATTTACGGAAAGATCGTAAAAAATGCTTGCCAAAAATACGAATTCGTATTATAATTAAAATACGATATCGGATTTTAAGGAGAGAATATGGACGAAAGGGAATTTTTCTATCAGCTCGGAAGGATGATCTATCGGATTGACGGTGTGTACGAAGAATATGGGCGGAATTGCAAAATAAAGTCGCCTAATCTTTTATGGATTTTGTATGCGCTCGGTGATGGGGAAAAGCATAGCCAAAAACAGATATGCGACGATTGGGACATTCCGAGAAGTACGGCGAACACAATCATAAAAGATTTGGAAAGTAAGGGGTATATTGAGCTTACGCCTATAAAGGGCGAACGCCGCGAATTGCTTATATCTCTTACACCGTCAGGTAAAGAGTATGCCGACAATATTTTGTCCGACCTTTATCGAAAAGAAAAAGAGGTGTTCAAAAACTTATCAAACGCAGATAAGTTGCTTGCCGATTTAGAGGATTTGGCGGCAAAAATGCAGTTGATCGGGCAACCCGAAGGATGGGAGAAAGGGGAAGAAAAATGAGTACAAACAAATCAAAGGAGGCTACCATGAAAGACTTTTCAGACAGAACGACGGTATGCGACAGGCAATTTAGAGAACTTTTCGGGACTGAGAGGGGGACGCACCCCACCGATCCCGAATTTATGGACATTCTTCAGAAGTTTATTTTCGGAGAAGTGAGCAGGGTCGGCTCGCTCGACAATCAGATGAGAGAACTCATTACCGTTACCGTCCTTTCGGTCATGCAGACGTTGCCGCAACTCAAAGCGCACGTTGGGGCGTGTCTGAATGTAGGCGTGACGCCCGTGGCAATCCGCGAGGCGGTCTATCAGGTTGCGCCGTTTATCGGCTTCCCGAAAACGCTGAACGCAATCAATGCGATGAACGAGGTGTTTGCGCAAAACGGAATTTCTTTGCCCTTGCCGTCGCAGGGAACGGTCACGGACGAGAATCGACGGGAGAAAGGGGAAGAGGTGCAAGCTCCGCTTTACGGTGCGGAAATCAAAGAGAAGTATCGGCATCTTCCCGACTTTGCGGCAAAGGCGATTCCCGATTTTTTGACCGAACTTGCGTTCGGAGATTTTTACACGAGGAATGGCTTATCCGTCCGGACGCGGGAACTTCTCGTCGTCTGCATTCTCGTTACACTCGGAACTTTAAGTCCTTTGAAGGCGCACGTTGCAGCAAATGTAAAACTCGGGAACGGCAAAGAAAGCATTTACGCCGCACTCCTGCAATGCTTGCCGTATATCGGCTTCCCGTCGATCTTTGCGGCAATCAACGAAATCGAGCGATAAACGGGGGGCGTCATGAAAAGAAAAATATGGAACGTCTTGATTGCTTTTATCGTCTGTCTGACGATGACCCTCGTCGGTTGTCAAAGTGCCGCCCATTCCGGCAGCACGCGGCAACAGACGCAAGCTCCCGCGCCGACGGAAAATAAGATCCTCGTCGTTTACTTTTCCTATTCGGGGAATACGGAGCGCGTGGCGGAGGAAATCACCTCGCAGTCGGGCGGCAAAGGGGTAGAGCTTGTGCCCGCGATTCCCTACACGGCGGCGGACGTGAATTATAACGATTCCAATTCGAGAAGTCAGGTGGAGCGCAAAAACGACGCCCGCCCCGAACTCTCCGAGCAAACGTACCGTCAAATCGAACTGTCGGATTATGATACCGTGATCATCGGCTATCCCATTTGGAACGGCTACGAGCCCATGCTCATCAGGACGTTCCTAGAGCATTATAACGGTTTATCGGGCAAGACCGTCTATACGTTCAGTACGGCGGCGTCGAGCGGCGGAAGTGCGGCGCATAACAGCGTAAGCGGCAGAGTGACCGGGGAGGTCGGCAGTAATCTTCACTTTACGAGTTCGACACTCTCGGGCATGAGCACCCGCGTTCACGATTGGCTTGCGGATTTGCACCTCTTGGCAGAATAGCAAGCAGGAAATCGGAATGGGACGGACATGCGCACTCAAATGCCCGTGGCAAATCATTCGGCTTCGATTCCGCTCGCCGCCCAATCGGGTGAATTTGAGGTGATGATAGAACTTGTAGCTCAATCATGAGAAGGCTTTTGGCATGAAATGTTAGCAAAAAAGGGTAGTTATGATAAAGAGCAGAAAGAAAAGACGGCAAGCACAGACATATTGGGGCGTGCTAATTGTCAATGATAATACTTGTCCTGTCTGCGGCAATCGGCTGATTAATAAATTTCAAGAGTATTGGATTTACGGAACGTATGAGAAACCTGCAACGACTACTTATTTAAAATCGTTGCATTGTACGATGTGTAATTTGAGTTTTGTCGGCGAGAGCGAAATGGCAGCCAATAATTTGAATTACGTAAGAGGTTTCCGGGGAAAAAGGATTCAAGGAAAAATTGGCTTGGCGGAGGCTAGACGTTTTGCGTATACACCGTACTTAAAATATAAAAAATGCAGTTTCAAGCATGGCGTTACAGTTAAGAGTAGAAAGACACAGTATGATACGGACAGTCTGTTTGAATTTATTTTTAATAACTCAAAAGATTTTGACCTTACATTTTTTGCGGCTAACGATTTGCGCAATTTATTGAAAAGGTACGTTGGCAATATGGAGTACAGAAACTGTAGAGAGGAAACGGATGTATTGAATGCGTGGGAGAATATACTAACGCGATACCTGCCTTTTGGACAAACGTACGCCATTAATCCCGAACAACTGGGCGTACTGATAGGGTTATTGTATACAGATGATATGTTTAGCCGTCTAGCAAAGGGAGGGGATTTTTTCGATAAGTTGAAGAAATATATTTTCTCTATCATCGAGGGGTGTTATTTTTCTCTAAATCAAAGTGTGAAAGAGGCTTACGGTATTCTGCGCAAAGCGAGAAAGTCAAACAAGACGGATAAGATTGAACAAATCAAAAAATGGTATAAAGAACAGTACATTAAAGCTATGATTTACGAAAATCCACCTCTTTACGTTAATGTGTACAGTGGAAAATTATCGTGCGTAGTTCATAACCATAAAATCGAAGAGCGGACTGGCTATGTAAA
>JAGAOR010000003.1 GCA_017623605.1 Clostridia bacterium
AAACAGACCTGTTTTGCCGCCCCAACCTCCGCTACTTGAGCATTGCGTAGGGGCTACTCCGTCTGTTTGATAGGTTCGTTGCCCCTGCGGTCCGGGGATAATCTGCTCAAGATTTTTAGCATCGCCGAGTTCGAGAGGAAATACTTGTCCGGCACATCCTTGTTCAAGAAATCCGACAATGTACACCCTTCGCCTGTCTTGTGGGACTCCGAAATGTTTGCTGTTATGCACACACCATTCGAGATGATACCCCATTTCAACAAACACGGAGAAGATGGTTTCAAGCGTCCGGCTTTTGTCATGCGAAAGCAGACCGAGGACGTTTTCCAATAGTATAAATGGAGGCCGTCTTTCTTCAACAATTCGGGCAACTTCAAAGACGAGAGTTCCTCGCATATCAAGGAAGCCGAGTCTGCGACCGGCAACGCTGAATGCTTGGCAAGGAAATCCCGCGCATAAAAGATCAAAGTCCGGCATGGTTTTTGGTTTGATTGTTCTTGCATCATCACAGTAATATTCTCCTTGTGGGTTATAGATTGCGTTATACGCTTTGTTTGCGTGCTTGTCGATTTCACAATGGCCGACACACTTAAAACCGCCTGTTGCTTCAAGCCCACTTCGGAAACCACCGATACCTGCGAACATATCAAAAAAGCGGATATCTCTCATAGAGTATCCGTTCCTTTAAATTATTCTTTTTCTGCCGTTCATCACCTCACATTTTTATATTGAAGCCCTCGTCCTGTCCGTCAAAGCGGAACTCAACGCCTGCTTCTTCAAGCTGTCCGAGAATGTTGTCTTGGATGCTCTTTGCCACATCAAAGCTGATGGGCGGTTTGCCGTCCTCGTCGGGGATCATCTTGATTCCAAGTCTTGAGCAGTAGCTCTTGACGAGATCCCAACATTCTTCTTCAAGCTCGTCGAAGTATCCGAGCGAAGAGCAATCTACGGGTTCGTCGGGTAGGGCGATTTGGCAATCATCGCCGAGGTTCACGACCTCGTGTCCTTTGGCGATTTCTTCTTCGGCAATTTCATCCATCGTGAGCTTGCGGATGGTATCCACCTTGGTGTTTACGGCAAGGGTTCTGCCATTATCCCACGTCATGTGGAGCTGTCCGTCATCATCGACGAATTTGACCGTGCCTTTCGTTCCATCGGGAACAGGTTGGAACGGATCGTCCATGTGCAACAGCTCCAACCGTGTGCCGGGTGGATAGTTTTCTTTCAGTTGTTTGACTCTGTCAGTCATTGTGTTACCTCCAAATTATGTTTCGCTTGGCGACCATGCAAAGCCGAACACATCTTCATAAAGGAAAGTGCATCTTTCTTCGAGAAAATCTTTTCGCTCCTGTCGGCGTATCGTCATGTATGCGACTTCTTCGGGCGTTGCTTTGCACAGTTCACCTTCGCCATACGCATACACCTTTACATCGACCTTTACCGCGCTGAATTTGTTAAGGCTGCTTATAAAATCCTCATAAAGAGTCCAACCTTGCAGGTCGCAATATTGTTTTGGAACACCTGCTACAAGAAGTTCCGTACTTTTGTTGTTTACAAGTTCGGTTATCGTAACCGAAGAAAAAAGAATAGCCATTTTACATCCCTCCCATTGTATGACCTTCATATCCCATCTCTTGGTCGGCGTACATCTCAACGTAGTCCTCGACCTTCGATGCGATATTCTCAAATTCGGTGGCAGTCGGCTCGTAGCCAAACCAACTTACCTTACCGTTGTCATCCCATATATGGGGCTTTCGATCCCTCGCCACACCTTTAAGTCCAATTATTTCGTGGAACATGAAGGTTTGGCTATCGACAAGCCCTTCGTTCTTGTTTATGATGGAGAGCTTCAGACCTTCGTATTGTCCTGATACTCTTGCCGTCACAAACTCTATCTTGGCGCGAAGCTCGTCGCTGATCTTGGAGATCATCGCCTTGCCTGCAAATCTTGTATCTGCCGAGAGAACCTCGGAATCTCCGAACATTCTCTTGAGCTGTCTTTCATAAAAGTTCGTCACGCTTAACCTCCAAATCTCATCCCAGGGAGTTGCGAGAGGTATTCATCGAACTCATCCTCGGTGTGAAGGAAGTAATCATCTCCCGAATGCCAATATGACACGTATAGGTCGCCCTCGTCAATGGGGATTTCACGCTGCTCAAATCCTTCGCCGAGGCCGTCGCTGTTCTGTCCTTCGATGGCATCCTTGAGGCGTTCTGTTTCATCGGGTGTAAGGGATTCGGTGAGGTAGCAATCGATCTTGCCGTAGAGAGTTCCTCGGTGTTCCTCAACACCCCATTCTGCAAACACAAGCTTATCCTTGATGCCTGCGTGATCACCGACATATTCAGCCATATTGATCTCGTTTGCTTGTTCCTTGGCAATTGCTTCCTCAATGGCATCGGAGTTGTTATTGATGATATAGGCATCGGTTTCATAGTAGTCGCCGTCGTGATCGGAGAGGTTGCCGGTCAACGGGCAGAAGAAGGACATCTTTGTGCCTGCAAGAGATTTCATCATCTCCTTGATATCTGCGTACAGTTCCTCTGTGGTATCGTACTGCTCGTTTACAAGGTTGGCTTCGAGGTCATCGTGCAGTTCCTCTCGAACACCTGATACCGATTCGTCGGTGTGCCTTACATCGTAAAGACTATCCGAGTCGGGAAGGATTCGGAGTAACCCGTTGCCGATATCACTGTCTGCGTGAAGCCGGATGGGAGCATCCTCGACTCTCATTTCCTTTACCTTCAGAGAAAAGATGGAATTGAGCATCCCATAATCCTTGGCTCGGTTAAAAAATTGATTGAATTCTGTAACTACATCGTAGGTTTCTGTTGTCTGTGTGGTAGGGTTCTTGATGGATAATTTAAGCATTTTCGTTCTCCTTTGCGTTGATCTTTTTATTTCTATCAAGTCCGTATCTGCGGATTCCGATGGCTGTAGTGATTGTTCCAAACATCTTATCCGAAATAATATCGGTGTCTGCAAGGTCATGGATTGACAGGTAACTCGTACCGCAGGCAATATCCCTTGCTACAGACAACAGCGTATAGGCTTTGAGGTTTCCGTTCCTGACCTTGATGCTATCGAGGTCAATATTTCCTCTCCTGATGTGGCGTTTCGCTTCATTCCATAATTTGAAGTCTGCCGTGAGCAAATAGAGAACTGCCATTTTTACATTGTCATGACGGTTCATTCTTTTCGCTTCGTTGTTGAAGAGTGCCTGATGGTTGTTGTTCTTGAATTTCATTTTTTCTTTCTCCTTTTGGTTTTTTAGAAAATAAAAAAAGCCAACCGTTCTTGAGAATAATCTCTTAAACGATTGACTTGATTTCGGGTACAAAAAAAGCACGCAGGAAAGTTTTCTGCGTGCTATCTGTATTATTAAATTGTGGGGGCGAGGGTTCAAATCACCCGAAAGTCTGAAAATACCTATTTTATATCTTCGATTTTTGACATCAAAGTTTCGGGCTATGAAAAGCAAAAAACCCTTGAAAATCAAGGGTTTTTCGGGGCAATATCTTTTTTATCGCCCTGTTATGGTTGAGGCGACGGGACTTGAACCCACGACCTTTTGGTCCCTAACCAAACGCGCTACCAAGCTGCGCTACGCCTCAATATGTATACGCCGTATCACGGTTTCCCCCGCTCAACAGCATAAACAATTATACACGCGAAAACGCTTTTAGTCAAGCGTTTTCGCGTGTTTTTTCAAACTTTTTTCAAAATTTGTTTCGCACGTAGTGATCGTACAATTCCTCTTGCGCAAAGTGGAGCTTGGTTAGATAATTTTCTGCCGTTTTTAAGAACATAAAATACGTCGTATCGTCTGCGGCAATATCAAAACAGTCGCCACGTTTTAAGAAATCGTATTCGATATGCACCGAATACATAGCAGACACGGGCTTATTCAAAGAGAACGGTTTACCGTTCACCTCGCCATGGAACGTAAACCCGTGTTCATCGTGCACGAGGTGGGCGTTCCCTACGGGGATTAAGCCGACGGGCGTAGAATAATAATCTTCCACGCGCACGTCGTCCTCGAAGCGGTACGCGCCCGAAACGACTTCTTTGCGAACCTCCTCGCGTTCCCAGTTGTACCAGTCGGGGATATGGGGGAAGCCTTTATCAGTATTCACGCCGTGCAGGCGGGAGAGCTCGTCCATTTCCCAAGCCGCGCCGCAAGCCTCGCACCAAAGCCGTGTTCCTGCGCTTTTTGTTTTAAATTCTACGCCACAAGCAGGGCATTTATATAAAATACGGTGCAAGCCGTCCGCGCGCTTTTTACATTTGACGCGGTAGCCCTTTTCTACCTGCCATTTATATTCGTCCCGCTCGAACGCCTGTTCGATTTTCGCTTGAATTTCGTCTGCGGACATATGCTCCAAATCTTCCACGCTAAAAAGCAGAGAAATACGCGCTTCTTGGCGTATGCGACGATAGGGGTGTTTGCTCCATTGCGGGGAGTTGATAAAATTCCCGTACGCCTTAAACAGGACGACGGGCACTTTCGCGTGTTTGCAAAATTTCCCTAACGCGTCGTCCAAACGCTCGTTGACACCCGCAAGAGAAAACCGCGCTTCAGGATAGAGCGTAACCGAAGTCTTTTTCGTTTTTAAATATCGCAGCATATGCTTTGCCGTAACGATGTCGTGCGTGAATTTGCGTTTGGGAATACCGCCGATTCCGTACATTAACCAGTCGCCGCGGCGAAATTCTTCCACGGACATAACGAACCCCGTCGTTCGGGGCATAATACCCTTGATAAGCATTGGAAAATCCATAAACGAAGCGTGGGAGGAAAGAATTAAGTAGGGCGATTTCAGCTTCCGCACTTCCTTATCCGTTTTCACGTGTCCGTTACAAAACCACGTATAAAAAGGCGCGGCGACGCACTCTGCGACGCGCAACCACCATTTGGGTTTGATCGGTTTTCGGAACATATCAAATCTTTTGGGCGTTTTTTTCATAAATTCTCTCTTTTGTTAAATTTACTTTACTATATTGTATCATAAGGAAAAAAATATATCAACCGTTTGAGCGCAAAAAATTATCGACGAAAAAGAAAAAATGCCGTTCAAACACTTGTAAAAAAGTATAAATCTTGTTATAATATAACAAACGGAAAAAAAGGTTGGAAAAGCAATGCTTATCAATGCAAACGACTACGGCGTAATTGCCGACGGCAAAATGATAGAAACGGAAAAAGTGCAAAAAGCAATCGATTTTCTTGCGGAACAGGGAGGTGGAACGCTTCGCTTTACGGCAGGAAAATACGTGCTTTCTACGGTATTTTTAAAAAGTAATATAACCATAGAAATCGAAAAAAATGCACTCATTTTAGGCGCGCCGAGCTATTATGATTACGCACAGGAGGAAAAGCTGGATTATCCGCTTTATCAGGATTCCTCGCACAGTTATTATAATCCCTCTATGTTCGTAGGGATAGATTGTGAAAATATCCGTATCACAGGCGGTGGAAAAATAGATATGCGCTCGGTATGGGACGAGGACGGCGTTCGTGGCGAGGAGATTAAACACCGTGGCGCAAAATGTATTGCGCTTAAAGAATGTAAAAATATAGAGGTGAGCAACCTCGTTATCCATAACGTAACCGATCTTGCCATTTATTTTGCGGGCTGTGAAAACGTGGATATATACGATATAAAAATGCGCGTGTATATCGACGGCATTTCGCCTGATAATTCTAAAAACGTGCGTATTCACGATTGCGATATTGAAACGGGCGACGACGGAATCGTTTTCAAAAGCTCCTATACCCTCAATCGCTTGGACATATGTAAAGATATTCACGTTTGGGATTGTAGGGTGAAAAGCCGTTGCAACGCAATCAAATTCGGCACGGAAACGAACGGTGGCTTTGAGGATATTTTAATTGAAAATATCGACGTTCGTGAAACGCGGATCACGGGTATTTCCATTGAAAGCGTGGATGGGGCGATTATCGACGGCGTAACGATACGAAACGTGAAAATGACGAACGTCAACGCGCCGATATTTGTTCACGTCGGGAATCGTATGCGCGGACCTGAGGGCAGGAAAGTTGGTAAAATTAAAAACGTAACGCTGGAAAATATCACAGCAACAGGTCCTTACGAGGAATACAAGATTATACCGTGGAATTATTTTAGCTGTAAAGCCGGGGATACGGTGCAGAAGCCTTGGATCTTCGGCGTTGCCGAAAGCTTCGACGACACGAAATCGGGAAACGTGAGAGAAAGCGATTGGCAAATGACGAGCAACGTTTGCGGATTAAAAGAAAGTCCGTTGGAAAATATAACCCTTAAAAACGTACGTTTGAAGTTGGACGGCGGGGTGCAATCATATAAGCGCGAAGTGCCGGAAGAGGCACAGGATTATCCCGAGGTATTCGTATACGGACGCATTTTGCCAGCAAAAGGCATTTATTTTAGACATATCGACGGTTTAACGCTCGATAACGTAACGGTGGAAACGTATCGCCCCGACGCGCGAGAGGATTTCGTGTTCGACGACGTGCGGTGAAAAAAGAGATAATAAAAAGAGACGGCAATATGAAAATCAATCAATTTAAATATCAAAAAGAAAAGGCACAAAACCCCTATATCGGTTTTACGAGTTTTCAGCATTTCAGAAACGACGAGCTGTATTCTGATTTGATCGTAAAACCCGAAAACAATATGACGGAAACGGAGCACGTCGAATGCTATCCCGTGCCCGATTACGTGGAGGAAAAAGGCAGGGAGCAGGGCTATTACCCTGATTCCTCGGTGGTTTATATCCGTATTTTATGGAAAGAAATCGAGCCGAAAAAAGGGGAATATAACTACGCGCTTATCGAAGACGTTTTAAAGAAAGCAAAAGAAAACGGACAAACGTTAATGTTTCGATTATTACCCCATAGCACGAGGGAATCCGACGACGTACCCGATTGGCTGAAAGAAGAAATTGAATGTCCGGCGCGCCCCGAGGGTATGCGCGTGAAAACGTCGCCGTCTGATCCCAAATTCTTGGAAATATTCGGCAATACGATTGAGAAATTGGCTGAACGTTTCGATAACGATCCCACGTTTGGATTCTTGGATATTTCTTTGCCTGGCTCGTGGGGTGAGGGAAGTAGCTTGGATTTATTCTCGGAAGAGAATATTAAAAAGTATATAGATATTTACACGCGCGCATTTAAAAATACGCTTTTGATTGGGCAAAGTGGATCGCCGTGGATCGTGCATTACGCAGGTGAAACCGTTCCCGTTGGTTGGCGCGCGGACGGTGTGGGTTCGCCTAATCATATGAAAAATATTTATCCCCCGCGTATTCCACCTCTGGAAGGCGTATGGAAGAAAGGACACATTTCGTTCGAATCCTATTGGTGGCTTGGCGAATGGCAAAGAAAGGGTTGGGATTTGGATATGATCATAGAAACCCTGCTTTCTTGGCACGTGAGTACGTTTAACGCCAAATCGTTGCCGATTCCTTGGGAATGGAAAGATAAAATCGACGAATGGGTTGCGAAAATGGGTTATCACTTCCAAATCGCAAGCTTTGCTTATCCTGAAACGGCGAAAGCGGGTGAAGAAATCAAAACGACGCTTACCGTGGAGAACGTCGGTGTTGCGCCTATATATCATAAGTTGCCTTTAAAAATTCGCTTTGTCGGCGCGCAGACGTTTGAAAAGAAAACGGAAATTGACGTACGCGAATGGTTGCCGGGCGTTTGGAAGAATGAAATTTGCGTAACGATCCCCGAAGCTATGGAAAAAGGCAAATATAAAATCCAAATCGCGCTTGGCGGCGGCAAATATCCGATCGTGTATTTTGCAACCGACGCCAAGGAGGAAAACGGCTGGTACGAAGTTGGAGAAACACAATTAAAATAAAAAAGCGCGCTTGTGCTTTGTAAAATGAAAAACCTCTCGTTCGAGAGGTTTTCTTTTACGCTTTATATTCGTAGCAGGGGATCGGTTTGAGTTTAAATTCGTTAAGATGGTGCAAGCGATCAATCTTCGTTTTCGTTGTCTCGTCCTCGCACACGCCCGTGCGGATATATTTATCCAAAACGGCGTAAGTGAAGCCGAGATTGTCCTCGTCCGTTTTACCTGATAAGCCGTCGGAGGGAACTTTTTCTACGAGATTTTCAGGTAATCCCAAAAATTTACCGATTGCTTTCACTTCTTGCACGGTGAGCTTCCCAAGCGGGGAAAAATCACCTGCCGCGTCGCCGTAGCGCGTGGAATATCCAACCCAGTCTTCGGATAAATTACACGTGTTCGCCACCCGTCCGTTCATGGATTGAGAAAGCGCGTAGAGTGTCGCCATACGAATACGCGGCGGAAGATTGACGCGGGCTTGTCGGCTCATTTCCACACCTGCATTGGCAAGAGAAGCGATCGTTCCGTCCACGCTTGCTTTCACGTTGCAAACGTAATGGGGGATACCCAGGTGCGCAACGAGTTGTTTGGAACAGTCAATGTCGCTTTGCTCGCCGTTGGGCATAAGCACGCCGATCACGCGATCCTTGCCGAGTGCCCTTGCGCAAAGCGCAGCCACCACGCTTGAATCCTTACCGCCCGAAATTCCGATCACGGCGTTACAGTCTTTGCCGTTTTCTTCAAACCAATCGCGAATCCATTGTACGACGTTTGCAGTCGTTTTTTTAACGTCAAACATATCAAACTCCAAATAAAAGATCACCGTAGGTGGGGAAGCACCAATAATCCGAAGAAACAATATTTTCAAGCGCGTCCGCACGTTCGCGCAGTTTTTTCATAAGCGGCAACACTTTATCTTTGTAATAGAAGCCAAGCGTCGTAATATCGGAAATCTTCGTTGCATTGTTTAAAGCCTTTTCAAGCGATTTCGCGTGCTTATACGCCGCCGAAGAATGGTTGGAAATTTTTTCAATCATTGCCCGCTCGTACGCGCAATCAAGCGTTTCGCAAACGGCTTTTTTGGAAAGGAGGGTGTTGCAAAGGGTTTGGCTATATTCACTCACCGCGGGCAGAATATCTTTCATTGCCATATCTACCATCGTCCGCCCCTCGATATTGATCAATTTGCAATAACTTTCCATTAAAATCTCATAGCGGGATTTCAGTTCCCGTTCGGTGAACACGCGATGCTTGGTGAAAAGCGCAACGTTCTTTTCCTTAATGAGATAGGGGAGCGCGTCGGGCGTCGTTTTGAGGTTGAGTAAGCCCCGTTTTTCCGCTTCCGCAAGCCACTTATCGTCGTAGCCGTTGCCGTTGAAAATAATACGCTTGTGCCCTTTGATTACTCGCTTGATAAGCGCGTGCAAAGCGGTTTCAAAATCGCTTGCCTGTTCAAGCTCGTCGGCAAATAAACTCAATTCTTCCGCGACGGCGGTGTTGAGCATTACGTTGGGCGCGGACACGGAAGAAGCCGAGCCGAGCATACGGAATTCAAATTTGTTGCCCGTGAACGCAAAGGGGGAAGTACGGTTGCGATCGGTCGTATCCTTGGGGAATTTGGGCATAGTATGCACGCCTACGCGGAGCAGCTCTTTTTCTTTCGCGCCGTATGGCGCGTCGTTTTCGATCGCTTCCAAAATTTCCGTGAGTTCGTCGCCGAGGAAAATCGACACTACGGCAGGCGGCGCTTCGTGCGCACCCAAACGGTGATCGTTTCCTGCGGTTGCTACCGATACGCGGAGTAGATCCTGATAATCGTCTACGGCTTTGATCACGGCGCAAAGGAAAAGTAAAAATTGCGCGTTCTCGTAAGGCGTTTCGCCCGGCTCTAAAAGGTTTACGCCCGTGTTCGTAGAGATTGACCAGTTGTTATGCTTTCCGCTTCCGTTCACGCCCTCAAACGGCTTTTCGTGAAGAAGACAAACGAGATTGTGCTGTTTTGCGAGCCGTTGCATAATCTCCATAGTAAGCTGATTGTGGTCTGCGGCAATATTCGTCGTGGTGAAAACGGGCGCAAGCTCGTGTTGCGCGGGCGCGGCTTCGTTGTGTTCGGTTTTGGCAAGTACGCCGAGCCGCCACAGCTCCTCGTCGAGATCTTTCATAAACGCTTGCACGCGGGGCTTTAATACGCCGAAATAATGATCTTCCATTTCCTGCCCCTTGGGTGGTTTCGCGCCGAACAACGTGCGCCCCGTATAGAGGAGATCCTTGCGCTGATTAAATACGTCTTTATCCACGAGGAAATATTCCTGTTCAGGACCGACCGTCGTTTTGACGGAGGTTACGTCCTCGTTACCAAAAAGCTTCAACACGCGCATAGCTTGGCGGTTGATCGCTTCCATAGAACGCAGAAGCGGGGTTTTCTGATCGAGCGCGTCCCCCGAATAGGAACAAAACGCGGTAGGAATACATAAAACTCCGTCTTTAATGAACGCGTAAGAGGTGGCGTCCCAAGCGGTGTAGCCGCGAGCTTCAAAGGTCGCGCGTAAGCCGCCAGAGGGGAACGAGGAAGCGTCGGGTTCGCCACGCACGAGCTCTTTGCCCGAAAATTCCATAATAATCTTGCCGCCCTCTGCGGGGGTAATAAAGCTGTCGTGTTTTTCAGCAGTGATTCCCGTCATAGGTTGAAACCAATGCGTATAATGCGTTGCGCCAAGCTCCACAGCCCAATCTTTCATAGCGGTCGCCACGGCGTTCGCTACGGATAAATTCAAGCTTCGCCCGTCTTGGATCGTGCGCTTCAACGCCGCATACACGTCGTCTGATAACCGCTCCTTCATCACTTTGTCGTCGAACACCATTGAGCCGAAATATTCTGCCACGCCTGCCATAAAACCTTTCTCCTTGCGTATTAAGATAAAAATATTATACCCCATATGCGCCCGTTTGTCAACGCTTTCAAGGGTTTATACGCAAAAAATCCCGTGGACAACAGGGTAAGGTTTGATGCGAGAAGTATTTCATCTAATAAATACCAAATTAAGAAGAATAAACTCGTTATTTTTAAAACTTTATCCCATAAGCTTCAAGTAAAAAAGACAACTTTAATTCACTTGCCAAACGTGGCGGGATATGATATAATAAAAACATAAGGAGGAAAATTGATGCTTGGGGATATAATAGCAATCCGCGACGAAAGCGGAGATATTGTAGCGAGATACGTCTACGACGCGTGGGGAAATCATACCGTCCAAAACGAATATGGTGGGATAGATTATTCCACCACGTCCATTGGACATATCAATCCGTTCCGTTATCGTGGCTATTATTACGACGTAGAAACAGGGTTCTATTACCTGCAAACGAGATACTACGATCCGACGATTTGTAGATTCATCAATGCGGATAATTATGAGCTTGTTTCCGACCTTGCTTCGTCTATGCAACTGAATATGTATGCCTATTGCGGGAATAATCCTGTGATGTACACTGATGAAACTGGCGAGATTTTATTGGAAACATTGATATTACTTATAGCTGGTGGGACAATTGGTGTCGGTTTATTGGTTGGGACAATAGTAGGTATTGTTGATGTAGTACAGAGCGGAAGTACTGGTTGGACTGCTGTAGGTGATGTTCTTTTAAGGGCAGGAACAGGTGTGGCTTTGGCAGGAGCATTTCTATTGGTTGGCGGAATGGTTGTTACTTTTGCAGGCGCAGGCACGATAGGAATTCCTTTAGCGGCTTTAGGGGCAGTAGGTTTTAATGTTTATCCAATGATAATTATGCCATTAACAGGACAAAAAGGTATGGAGCCAGTCGAAATGCAACCTGCTCAACAAGTAATACCTATGCCTCCTACAATAACTGGGATGCCGTCTGTATCAAGTCATAATTATGCTCATTCCACTATTGACCAATTATATATAATATAAAAATTTGGAAGAGTAAATGAGGGGATATTGATATGGTTATTTTTAATGGAAACGTTTCAATAGAATGTAGAAAATTTATTTTTAGTAAATTAAGAAAAATTTGGTGTTTTTCAGGATTGTTTGCCTTGCTGATTACGGGTTGTCCGATTATATTGATTGCTAAAAACAATCTAGTCTTATATATTTATATGGCTATACCTATTTGCGGATTTGTACTCTTTTGTTTTATTCCCAAAATAATGATTAGGATGTATACTTTTAGTAAAATTGATATTTCTAATGATTATCTTTTAAGTAATATGGGTGGGAAAGCTCAACTGCGAGATATATCCGATGTGAAAGTGGTTGTCGATTGGGGGGAATGGTATGATATTATATTCTATTTTCCTTATAAGTCGGTTGGATTCATCTGTCAAAAAGATTTAATCGTCGAGGGAACAATAGAAGAATTTGAAAAACTTTTTGAAGATAAAATCGTACGAAAGCACGAAGAAAAGGACTAACAAATGAAACTTTTCGCGATTTACATTACGAATAATGAAATGGCTTACGGCGGAGCGCAAACACTCCGCTCACCCACCGCCACGTGATTTTTCAAACATATCACGAAAAACTCCCCAAAGCTCTTTAATAACATATGAAGATATGAACATATATTCATATGTTTGGGGCGAAGCGTGGATATATAAATATATCGTAGCACTTGCAAACGCAGAATAAATACGTTATAATAAAAGCGTAAAGAAAAAATTGTTCTTTACGACAGCTTTTAGGTTGTTTTGCCGTGTTTTTAGCGGGCGACGAAAGGCAAGTATACAAAAAATGGGAATTGGGCATACTCTGTTTAGTGAATGAAAATAAAAGGAGTATGCCCAATGAATCCATTTAACGAAAAACCGAGAGCAATTGAAAAAGACTTTCAAAATTGGAAGCAGATGTACCCGAAATCTTACGATAAACGTGCGATTGATCCTTATACGAAAACGCGTATTATTCTTATGAACGGCACGGAATTTGAAGCGAATTGGTTTTCGCACCAATTCGCGCGGCACGTATGCGACAATGATCTGCGGTGTGATCTTGCTATGACGCGTATGATCGAAAAGCAACAACAGTTGAAAGTTTCGCTTTTAAAACCCGCGAACGAAACGATTTTGGAGCACACGATCGGCTATGAACAGCTTGCCGTTGATCTCACGGCAGAGCTTGCCAAGCGGGAGCTTGATTGTAACGTGAAAACGGCGCTCGATTTTGCGCTTTTAGAGGATTTCGATCACTTGTACCGCTATGCAAATCTTTTGGAAATGGAACAGGGGATTGCCGCGGAATGGCTTGTCGGGCGGTATACGGAGATTATGCCCGGTCGTCCTACGATCGCCCACCACAGATGTCCACTCGATAACGTGCGGCGGAGCATAAACGCCAAGGATTCGGACACGCAGACGGTAATTTCGACTATGATTATCACTGCCGCCGAACAGCAGACGATGAATTATTATATGAACGTAACGAATTTTGCGGGATCCGAGCTTGGGCGCAAGCTGTATCAGGAGATCGCGCTCGTGGAAGAGGAGCACGTTACGCAATACGAATCGTTAATGGATCCGAACGCGACGTGGCTTGAAATGCTTTTATGGCACGAATACGTGGAATGTTATCTCTATTGGTCGTGCTATAAAACGGAAACGGACGCGTATATCAAATCGCTTTGGGAAGAAAATCTCGCTATGGAAATTTCGCACCTGCACAAGGCGGCGGAGCTTTTGAAAAAATACGAAAAGAAGGATTGGCAGGAAGTGATCAAAGATCCCGAATTTCCCGCGCCGCTTTCTCTGCACGAGAATATTGATTACGTGCGTAAAATTTTGGAAAGTACGGTGCAGTATACTTCCAAAAAGGAGGATTATAAGCGGCTCGAAGACTTGCCCGCCGACGACGATTTCTTCCGCTATCAAGAAATTATCAATCCAAGCGTACAGATCGTGCCCTCGCACAACGTGATCAAAACGTTTATTGGGCACAGGGGCGCGGATTATCGCTATCAGGTTGCGCCCAGCCCCGTGCCTGAACTTCGTAACCGCAGACAGGATAACACGTCCGTCGGCAGAAAACCGAATGCGGCAGATAGCACTAAATTCGTATGTAACGAGGATTAAAAGAAAATCGCCCGCTTGCTTGCAAGCGGGCGGTGCGTTTATTCGTTACGATTTGCGATCTTCGGGTGTGTCCTTGGTCGGATCGGTGAGCGTAAAGCCGTAATCAATGTTTGGATTGACGGCAAGAAGCGCGCGCACGAGCTCCTCGTTCCATTCGGGGGATACGGAGATTACGGAATATTGCTCGCCGAAATACACCGTAAGCTTGTTTAAATCTCGATCGAGCAGGATAGAAGTAATTTCTTTAACGGAGGATTTACTTTTGATAATACCGAATTGCGTAATAAGCGTTTCGCCGTTTACGAGGTATTGCGAGCTGATTAAAAGGCTGATCACGATCACGATACAAAACAGA
The DNA here is from genome assembly GCA_017623605.1 of Clostridia bacterium. GTDB lineage: Bacteria > Bacillota > Clostridia > Christensenellales > Borkfalkiaceae > Scatosoma. The sequence continues at coordinate 14,313 of JAGAOR010000003.1, forward strand.
CAAACTGCGATTAAAAAGGGGTATTTAATTACGTCGTTGAAGCCATTGATTCCAAAGCGGTTGATTCGCCAAACGGATACGCCGATTCCGACGAGGCAAAGGAGCAAAATTGCCACGCAAAGCACGAGAATTGCGGGCGAGAATTTAATTTTGAAGCGTTTTACGCTTGAATCTTCTTTCCGTTTCATAAATCTATTATAGCACGCTGCCGAGAAAAAAGCAACCAAAGCGACCGATTGAATTTCGACGTTTTGTGAAAATTAAGAAAAATTTTTTCTTTTTTCAAAAGGCGCGTTTTCATTGCTTGCAAAAGAAAAACAAAGGGTGTATAATAATGTGGTTATGAATAAGGAAAGTTTAACGGAAGAAAAAATAGTGGCGCAAGAAAGAGGGGTTGCCGAGCGAGAACACAAGCAATTCGTGAAAATGACGCAAACGTCTATGCCGCGACTTATTATAAGTTTGGGAATACCAACGACGTTGAGTATGATGGTAACTTCTCTTTATAACCTTGCGGACACGGCGTTTGTTTCAATGATCGGAAACGATCAGGTAACTGCGGCAGTGAGCAATTTGCTCGCGTTGATGTCGATTATTCAGGCGATCGGTTTTACGTTCGGTATGGGAAGCGGAAGTATCGTTTCTAGGCTTTTGGGAAAGCGTGATCGCGAGGGCGCAGATAGGGTTGCTTCTTCTGCCTTTTTCGTGTCGCTTTTGAGCGGCGTGCTCATTATGGCACTTGGATTTATATTTTTAACGCCGTTTTTGCAGCTACTTGGTTCTCGGCAGGAGCAGGTTTTATTCTATTCCAAAGAATACGCCCGCTATATTTTGCTTGCCGCACCGTTTATGTGTATGTCGTTCGTGATGAACAACGTGCTTCGCGCCGAGGGGAAAGCGGTGCTTTCTATGATCGGCTTAATCGCGGGCGCGGTAGTGAACGTAGTGCTTGATCCGCTATTGATCTTTGTGGCGAATTTGGGCGTAGCAGGCGCGGCGATTGCGACGTGTGTGAGTCAATTCGTCAGCTTTTTGATCTTGCTTTTTATGTTCCTTTCGGGGAAATCAATCGTGCGCTTAAAAATCCGTTCGATTTCTTGTAAATTGTCCGTCTACGGCGACGTGGTCGCCACGGGCTTCCCGTCCTTTTGCAGACAAATCCTCGCGAGTCTTTGCACGGTATTTTTGAACAACGCTGCTTATTTACACGGCGGCGAAGCGGCGCAAGCGGCGTTCGGGGTAGTGCAAAAGGTATTTATGCTCGCGTTCTCGCTCTCGCTTGGGATCGGGCAAGGCTATCAACCCGTCGTGGGGTATAATTATAGCTCCAAGCGCTTTGATCGTGTACGTTCGGCGTATTTGTTCACGCTGGGCTTTTCGACGAGTATTATGATCGTCTTTGCGAGTGTTTGCGCGATCTTCGCACCACAGATTATGCAAATGTTCTCTCTTTCCGCCGAGGCAACGGCGATCGGCACGCTTACCTTGCGTTTACAATGTATCTGTATGCCGCTTTTACCGCTAAACTTTATGGCGAGCGTTACCTATCAAGTGGTGGGGAGCAGGGCAATCGCCGCGGTGTTGTCGGTGTCAAGGCAGGGCTTGTTCTATATTCCCGCCGTGTTGATTTTGCCGAATATATTACAGCTTTTTGGCGTGCAATGCTGTCAGGCGCTTTCCGATCTGTTTGCATTCTTCTTCGCGATTCCGTTTACCGTTTTGTTTTTCCGTCAAGTGGAAAAATGTGAAAGGGAGTACGAGCAGGAAAAACGCGTCGAGCACGTATGCGTTGAATAAAAATTTAATGTTCAAAATCAGAGCTGCGCTTTAACGTGCGTAGTTCTTTTTTGTTTCCGCGGGAAGATTTTTTTCGTAATTTATAATTTGTATAAAAAACGCAAAAAATAAGACGGGGAGAAGTAATATGAATATTTGGCACGATATGGATCAAAAACGCATTACGAACAAGAAATTCGAGGCTTTTATCGAAATTCCCAAGGGGAGTAAAATGAAATATGAATTGGACAAAGAAACGGGGCTTTTGCGCCTGGATCGCGTGTTATATACTTCCACGGTGTATCCCGCCAATTACGGCTTCATTCCTCGAACCTACGCCGACGACGGCGATCCGCTCGACGTGCTCGTTTTATGCGGGGAAAGTATTTATCCCGCCACGCTCGTAACCGCTTATCCTATCGGCGTGATTAAAATGATCGACGGCGGCTTGCTTGACGAAAAGATTATCGCGATCCCGTTCGACGATCCTACGTATCATAATTACTACGATATTCAAGAGCTTCCGCCACACGTTTTTGAAGAGATGATGCATTTTTTCGAGGTGTATAAAACGTTGGAGCATAAAACGACGACTGTGAAAGAAATCTGCCATAGGGACGAGGCGAGTGAAATTATCGACAAATGTTTACGCGCGTATGCAAAAAAAATTTGAAAAAGGTAAGGAAAAAAGATAGAAAAGCGCGAAAATCAACGAAAATTTTTTCACTTTTTCGTAAAGTTTATGCGGAAAGAATATTGACAATATATAAAAAAAGAGGTATAATTAAAGGGTAAAAGATTTTCAATGAATTTGGGGAGGGTAGAATATGGCGAAAAAGACGAGAACGAGCGGCGCTTCGCAACGATACGCGTATATGAAACAGCGTATTACGAAAATGCAAGGGAAAGCAAAGGCGTTCGGTTTTTTGTATTTGCTGGCAACGATCGCGCTTGCCGCGCTTGCCTGTATGCCGCTGATTATTTGGGAAGAATCGATCGGGGTGAAGCTCGGCGTTATGGAATTTTGGACGGTATTCACGAAGCTTGGCGAAGGGATTCAAGGCAAAGAGCTTGAACTTATCGTTGCGGTGATATACGGCTTAATGCTGTTTGCGCTCGTCGTCAACGTTTTACGTAGCGTATTCAAGCTCGGTTGGTTGTTTAAGAAAAAGGCGAGTAGATTATACGGTTTTAATCGTAATATGTACGCAATGGACGATATGGGCAGACGGTTTTCTAGCTCGTTCGCGGTGATCGTTTGCGCGCATTTTCTGCTTATGCTTATTTTGGGAGAGGGAACGTTGCAGCCTACGGCGTTCGTTGCGCTCGGCGTTGGCGTATTTTTCCATTTCGCTTGCGGAATCCCTGCGGGCAACGTGAGCTTGTTCAACACCGAAAACGGTGTGATTGAGCAAAGACGGGAGCTTGGCAATTTCTCCCCGTTCGTACGCAATTTGTTCCAGCTTATTATCGTAGCCGGGGTGGCGTATTTCTTCCTCGGTTGCGCGCAGATTCGCTCCACTTTGGATCTGTTGCTTGCGGAAAACGGCTTGACCGATCTTATGGCAGATCCTTTGGCTTTGATTACTCCTGCTTTGCATCTTCTGATTCTCGTGCTTTGGATCGGTATGGTTTACTATGCGACGGGTACGATCGAATTTGATCCCGACGGCGCGGAAGCGGCGGGAAGAAAGCGTTTTCTTGCGCTTTCCGTGTTGTTGCTCCTTTGCGCGGGCGGGGCGTTTGCGTACGGGCAGTTCGTGGCGCAAACGGCGGTGCATCAAAACGTAATTATAATTACCGCGATTGCGCTCGTGGCGGTCGTTTTGGAGCTCGTTCTTATTAAATGCCCGAAAGAAGAAACGGAAAATCTCGACGAGGTGGACTCCGGCGCGTATCTTACTGAAAACTATGATAAACCCGGTGTATATATCAATTCTGCGGCTGTAAACGCGCCTGATTTTGGTTACCCTGCGGAAGTGAATGCGCGCAGAAAATAAAACTATAAGGAGATAAGGAAAAAATGAAAAGAATACCTTCGAAAGCGACGTTACTCAAAAAACGCGTAAGAAAAATTCAAAATAGAGCGAAGTTCGTGGGCTTTTTATATTTGATCGGTACGATCGCGCTTTTGGCGATCACCGCTTGTATGCCTATCCTTACAGGTACTTGTATTACGGCGGCAGGGGCGACGGATATGCCCGTGTTGACCTTTTATCAACCGATTTTAGATTTGTTTGCGGGTGGCGCGGAAGCTTTTAATTCGTTGACGGCGGCACAGATTACGAAGCTGATCGTCGTAGTGCTGTTTGGAGCAATGCTTTTGACGATGGCGATCAACGTGCTCCGTTCGATTGGGAAGCTCGGTTGGCTGTTTAAGCGTCGCGCGAGCTATTCCAACGGCTTTAACCGTAATATGTACGCTATGGACGATATGGCGGATCGATTTTCGAATTCTCTTTACGCACTCGTAATGATTAACCTGTTTATCTATCTGTTTTCAGGCGGTTTGCCCGCAGAGGGGCAGGAGGCGACCGTGCAACTCACGACGAATGCGTACATAGCGCTTGGCGTAGGTTTTGGACTGCATTTTATCTGTGGCTTGATCGGTGGCACGGTTACCCTGTTCTCGACGGGCGACAGAGTGGAAGAGGAAGTACGCGAAAACGGTTTATTCGTGTTCTTTGTGCGCAATCTTATCCAGATCGCGGCGGTGGCGGCAATCGGATATTTCTTGTTGCAAGAAAGCGTACTCGTGGCAAAAATTCAAGAAGTTTTGGTTTTGGTAATAGAGGAACAAAAGCCTCTTGCGGAAATTGATTGGATGAGCGCGCTTCCCGCGGGCTTGGAGCTCTTGGCTTGGATTTTCGTTGCCGTGCTCGTGGGACACGCGGTTGCGGATACCGAATTTAATCGCGACGGCGTGGTTGGTTCTGGTATGCGGAATTTTACCATCTTCTCGTTCTTGGCGGCGGTTGCGCTTGCGGCAGGTATCGCGTTGCCTATGCTTGGTATCGGCGTAGCAGAAGCCACAACGGAGCTCAATCAAAACCTTTTGATTGCGGCGGCGGTTGCGCTCGTGGCGTTCTTGCTCGATTGCATTATTAGACCGAGAGCGCGCGACGATATGGGCTACGACGACGTGGATATGGACGCCTATTTCCAAGGCGGTGAACAAAAATACAACAATACGATCATTTGATCGGGCAAAAGCCGCTGAATGCGTTTCGGTGGCGTTCAACTAAAAAGAAAAAACGTATCGCAAGGAGATTACGATGAAAACGTATGAATCAACGAATGCAGCGGCATTGAGAAAAAGAGTAAGAAAAGTACATTCAAAAGCAGGGTTTGCGGGCACGCTCTATTTATTGGGTGCGTTGGCGCTTGCCGTGCTTGCCTTTCTTCCCGCGTTAAATATTGGCGGGGAAGACTTGTGGGTGTTGACGTTTTACGCACCCCTGCAAGACGCGCTTGGCGGCGAGCTGAATTGGATCGGCTTGATTACCGCGGCTTTGTATTTGTGGGTATTGTTGGTTGTAGTGATCAACTTTTTCAGATGCTTTTCCAAGCTCGGTTGGCTGACGAGAAGAAGCTCACGCTACGTCAACGGTTATAACCGCAATATGCGCGCTATGGAGGATATGGGCAAACGTTTTTCGGGCTCGCTTGCGGCGATCGTCAACCTTTCCCTGTTAATTTACGTTTTACAGCCTAACGTTTCGGACGTAACGATTACCAATTACGCGTACATAACGCTTGGCGTTGGACTTGTCGTGCATTTCTTCGCAGGTTTGATCGCGGGCAAGGTAAGCTGGTTCGACGTGCAAGGCAGCGGCGGGAACGTGGAAGAAGTGAAGAGAGAATGTGGCATTTTCGTCTATTTCTTCCGTAATCTTGTGCAGCTTGCAGCGATAGCGGGGATTTTGTATTTCTTCGTTCCGCAATGCACGATCGGGAAAACGATCGAAAGCTGGCTTGGCGGCGTTAATCCGATCGAGGGCGATCTTGTGAAAAACCTCTTGCCCGTGGCACTGCAAGTGCTTATCGTACTCTTCACGTTCGTACTTGTGAAGCACGCAACGGCGGCGACGGAATTTAACCGCTTGGGTATGGAAGGGAAAGGAATGAAAAATTACCGCGTATTCTCGTTTTTCGTGTTCTTGGCGGCGGGCGGTGCGTTCGCGGTGGATTATTTCCTCGTGCAACCTGATCCGATCACCTACGAGATCGTTTACGTGGCGGCGATTGCGTTTGGCGCGTTCCTCGTGGATTGTATTTTCAAAACCCGCGCGAAAAAGGAAGCGGAAGAGGATTACGATCCAATCGACGAAATGGAGAAAAATCAGGCGAAGCAGCCTGTATATATGGGGCAAGCAATGCCTATGCAAGCGGGACAGCCTACGGTGATTTATCAACAACCTCCCACAGGTCAGCCTGTGCTTGCATATCAACAACAGCCCGTATACATACCCGTTTATTATCCGTATCCCGTGCAGCAGCCCGCGCCTGCGGTTGCGCCTGTGGAAGTGAAGATCGCGCCTACGCCCACGCCCGCGCCTACGTCTGCCGTTGCGCCTACGAAAGCACCGGATCATATTAAGCCCGTGCCCTCGCCGCAAGAAAAGGCGAAGCAAGAGGCGTTAGATAAAGAAAACGCAGGACCTGTGGAGGTGAATAAGCCGCTTGATCCGAATAAGGAATGGAAGGTGCGTTGCCCCCGTTGCGGAAAGGTGTTAAGCGTTCGCGAGACGTCTCCTTATCACCGCTGCCCGTCGTGCGATAAGGTGTTTGCGCTTCGTAAATTCCAAACCTACGTTAAAAAAGATCAATAAGAAAGCGATGCGGCGAAAGACAATGACTTTCGCCGCGTACAACGCAAAAAAGGATAGATAGAATTATGGCAAAAGAAAATCAATTTGTAGAACAAATCGCAAATATCGACGAAAACTTTCCTCAATGGTATACGGACGTCGTGCTTAAAACCAAGCTCGTAGACTACGGTCCTGTGAAAGGCACGATGGTTATTCGCCCTTACGGCTATGCGATTTGGGAAAACATTCAAAACGAAATGAACGCCCGCTTTAAAAAGCGTGGCGTGGAAAACGCATACTTCCCGCTGCTTATTCCTATGAGCTATTTCACTAAGGAAGCGGAGCACGTAGAGGGTTTTGCGCCCGAAGTCGCCGTCGTTACGGTGGCGGGCGGGGAAGAACTTGCCGAGCCCTTGGCGATTCGTCCCACGTCGGAAACGATTATCGGCACGATGTGCTCTAAATGGGTGCAATCCTATCGCGATTTACCTTTAAAGGTCAATCAATGGTGTAACGTAATGCGTTGGGAAAAAACAACGCGTCCGTTCTTGCGCACGAGTGAGTTTTTGTGGCAGGAAGGGCACACCGTACACGCGAGTGCGGCAGAAGCGGAAGAAGAAACGCTCGGAATGCTCGGCGTATATAAAGAATTTGCTGAAAACTGCCTTGCAATTCCCGTTTTAACAGGTAGAAAGACGGAAAAGGAAAGATTTGCAGGCGCGATTGCAACCTATACC
>JAGAOR010000017.1 GCA_017623605.1 Clostridia bacterium
CATATTAACGTCCAGTATATAGAGGTCTATATCTTCGTTTGCCATATCAATTGCCGCCATACCGTCCTCGGCGCAGACCACGGCATATCCCTCACCCGAGAGAAGAAGTGTCAGCACGTCGCGGATATCTTTTTCATCGTCTGCAACTAAAATGTATTTTTTTCCGTCTTTCATATTATTAAAACTATTTTCAATTTACGAATTTAATTATTATTTATCTGTTTTTTCCATACCGCACGAATAGCATTGTTTAGATAAAAGTTCTTCGTTTTTGATACTACCATACAATCTAAAACCGCCTGCAAAGTTGTACGTATCAAAGCCGTTTTGCATTAAAATTCGAGTTGCCAAATAACTGCGAAGTCCGCTTTGGCACATCACGTAGATTTTCTTAGTTTTATCCAGCTCGCCTAAATGCGCTCTTAATTCGTCCAGCGGAACGTTGATAAATCCGTCCGCTGCCCCACGCATATATTCAAACGACGTGCGCGTGTCGAGTAAAATCACGTCCTTTCTTTCACGCAAAGCAGGAATATCTTCATAATAAAATTGCTTTACAAGGCCGTTTTTAATATTGTCCGCAACGAAACCTACCATATTTACGGGATCTTTCACCGAAGAATACGGCGGAGCGTACGCAAGATCTAAATCCTTTAATTCGTCCGCTTTCATACCTGCCCGAATCGCCGTCGCAATCACGTCAAGGCGTTTATCCACACCATCGTAGCCCACGATTTGCGCTCCCAAAATTTGATACGTTTCCCTTTCAAAAATGAGCTTCAACGTCATTGCCGTTGCGTTCGGGTAATACCCTGCGTGCGCGTTTTGCGTTAAAATCACCTTTTCGTATTCGTAGCCGTTTGCTTTGGCTTGCCGCTCGTTCAATCCTGTCGTCGCCACCGTCAAATCAAAGAGTTTTATCACGGACGAGCCTTGCGAGCCTTTATATTCACTATGCAGTCCACAAATATTATCGCCAACGATACGCCCTTGCTTGTTCGCAGGTCCGGCAAGAGAAACAACCGAATCTTGTCCCGTGATAAAGTGTTTTACCTGCACTGCATCACCTACCGCATAGACGTCGGGAACGGAAGTTTGCATTTTTGCATTCACCTTAATTGCGCCTTTTACGCCAAGCTCTAACCCCGCCTTTTTCGCAAGGGTATTTTCGGGCGTAACACCTATGGAGAGAACCACCATGTCTGCGTTGATCTTATTTCCGTCCGCAAGTTCCAACGATACTTTCTCGCCGTCTACCGTCAATTTTTCCGTGTTGGCGCCAAGCAATATTTGCACGCCGTGATAGCGGAAATTTGCGTGGATAAAGGAAGCCATATCGCAATCAACCGTCGGCAAAAGATGATCGCCACGCTGAATAACCGTCGTTTGAATTCCAAGTTCGGCGAGATTTTCCGCCATTTCAAGTCCGATAAAGCCACCGCCGATCACAACGGCAGTTTTGGGTTGTTTTTGCTCGACAAACGCGCGGATTTTCAGCGTGTCTTCTACCGTACGAAGCGTAAACGTTCTTTCGTTTTCGGTATAAAAATCAGGCAAAATCGGCTTTGCGCCAGGCGATAAAATTAGCTTATCGTAACTTTCCGTAAAGCTCGTTCCCGTTTTCAAATCGGTTACGGAAACGGTTTTGTTTTGCACGTCTATACCCTTTACTTCGTGATTGACTTTCACCAGGATTTTGAAACGGCGAAAGAAGCTTTCGGGCGTTTGCAACGTCAAATCGCTTTTATCCTCGATAACGCCGCCGATAAAATAGGGCAAACCGCAGTTTGCGTAGGAAATAAAGCCCGAACGTTCGAAAATAATAATTTCCGCGTGTTCGTCTAATCTTCTTATTCTTGCAGCCGCAGTTGCTCCACCTGCTACCCCACCTACGATTACGATTTTCATATTGCAATTCTCCTTTACTGTATTATAGCTTTTTTTAGTAATTTTTTCAACCGTTTTAATAGAATGCCTTAAAAATAAAATATTTACTTCAAAAGCGAACTTTGCCTACGCCTAATAATAAAAATGACGGTTTTTAATCGAAAAATCGACCAAAAACCGCCTATTTTGGTGGAGACAACAGGACTTGAACCCGTGACCTCTCGCATGTGAAGCGAGCGCTCTAACCAACTGAGACTATGCCTCCGTATTCCTTACCGCCGAAACGACTATGATTATTATAGCACCGCTTTTTTGAAATGTCAATTACTTTTATCGTATATTTTTCGATTTTTTATTTTATCGGTTTCGCCCAAACGAAGACCATTATTCTACCGTTACACTTTTGGCGAGGTTTCGCGGTTTATCCACGTCCAAGCCCCGCGCCACGCTTACGTAGTAACCCATAAGCTGTAAGGGAATCACAGCAACACTTGCCACAAACCGCTCGTCCGTTTTAGGCACGTACACCGTGAAATCGGCGGTGTCTTCAAGCGCATAATTCCCGAACGTCGTCAAGCCCATTAAATACGCACCCCTGCTTTTCACTTCACTCATATTGGAAACGGTTTTTTCTAGCAACGCCGATTGCGTAAGCACGCCCACAACCAAAACCCCCTCCTCCACGAGCGAGATCGCGCCGTGTTTGAGCTCGCCCGCCGCATACGCTTCCGAATGGATATAGCTAATTTCTTTCATTTTCAAGCTACCCTCTAAACTCACGGCGTAATCAACGCCCCGACCGATAAAGAAAATATCTTTTGCGTTCGCAAATTTTGCCGCGAACCATTGTATGCGCTCTTTATCCTGTAAAACGCGCTCTATTTTTTCAGGCAAAGCAAGCAATTCTTCCGTCAAACGCGCGTATTCCTCTTTTCCGAGTCTGCCCTTTGCCCACGCGAGCGCGATTGCTAACGCATACCCTGCCACAAGCTGCGTGGAATACGCTTTCGTCGTCGCCACGGCGATTTCAGGACCTGCAAGTGTGTATAGCACGTGATCGGCTTCCCGCGCGATCGACGATCCCACCACGTTCACGATCGCAAGCGTTGTTACGCCCCGTTTTTTCGCCTCGCGAAGCGCGGCAAGGCTATCCGCTGTTTCCCCCGATTGACTGATCACGACCACGAGCGTATTTTCGTCCAAAACCGCTTTCCGATAACGAAATTCCGAAGCGAGCTCCACCCGCACGGGCACGCACGCAAGTTCCTCGATCACGTACTGCGCCACCACGCCCGCGTGATACGCCGAACCGCACGCCGCGATCGTGATTCGATTGATCGTTTTGAGCGTTTCTTCCGTTAGTCCCGCGCCCGTGAGCTCAACCCTGCCCCCCTTAAACAGCGAATTGATGGTGTCTTTCACGGCTTGCGGTTGTTCGTGAATTTCCTTGATCATAAAATGCTCGAACCCCGCGCGCTCCGCCGCCTCCGCGTTCCATTCGATTTCCACGGGTTGCTTTGCAAGCTCCTCACGGTCAATATTGAAAAACCTCGCGCCGCTCGTATTCAGCCGCGCGATTTCCATATTCCCCATATAATATATCTTGCGTGTATATTTCAAAATCGCGGGCACGTCGGAGGCAAGAAAAGCTTCCCCCTCGGCAAGCCCGACGATCATAGGACTATCCTTTCGCGCCGCGAAAATTTCCTCGGGATAATCTTTAAACAACACGGCAAGCGCGTACGAACCGCGTACGCGCAACATAAACCGCGATAACGCGTCGATCGGATCTAAGCCGTATTTTTTATAATAATAATCAATCAGCTTCACGGCAACTTCGGTATCCGTTTGCGAATAGAAGGTATAACCGCTTTTTTGTAGTTTTTCCCGAATATCGGCACAATTTTCTATAATGCCGTTATGCACGGCGATCACCGTTTTATCCGCGCTTTGGTGCGGATGCGCGTTCCGCTCGGACGGCTCGCCGTGCGTCGCCCAACGCGTGTGCCCGATTCCACAATTTCCTTTCAACGTTTCCCCGCCGTTCGTCTTTTCCGCCAAAACGCGAAGCCTACCCTTGGCTTTGACGATCTCCGTTTCCCCTTTTCCCTCGCGCACGGCAAGCCCCGCGGAATCATAGCCACGGTATTCTAAACGGGAAAGTCCTTCCAATAAAATGGGCGAAGCCTGTCGCTTACCCGTAAAACCCACGATTCCACACATATCCTACACCTCTATATATAGGATAGCAGTTTTTGATAAAAATTATGACAAACGAAAAAAATCCTATTTGGCTTGGCGCACTACGTCGCCTACGTTTTCGATTTTTACCATAGCTTGACGAACGCTTTTTGCGTAATCTTTTATATAATCTTTATTTTCGCCTTTGGAATTTGTTGCCTTTTACTTTAAAAAGTGCTATAATTTTGAAGTAAAAAAAATTAGAATGCGGGAATGTGGCAAAAAAATCATTTTTAGCGCATATCCGCGTTTTCAAAGGAGAAAAATTATTATGCGTAAACCTATCATTGCAGGCAACTGGAAAATGAACAACACCGCTTCGGAGGGCGTCGCGCTCGTGAAGCAAATCGCTCCCCTTGTCAAGGAAGCGAATTGCGACGTCGTCGTTTGCGTACCCGCAATCGACATTCCCGCCGTGAGCGAAGCCCTTAAAGGCACGAATATCGCGCTTGGCGCAGAGAACGTGCACTTTGCCGAAAAAGGCGCGTTCACGGGCGAAATTTCCGCGGCTATGCTTTTGGAATACGGTGTGAAATACGTTATTATCGGGCACAGCGAACGCCGTCAATATTTTGGAGAAACGGACGAAACGGTGAACAAGCGCACGCTCACCGCACTTAAAGCTGGGCTCACACCTATCGTTTGTATCGGCGAATCCCTTGAAGAAAGAGAAACGGGCGAAACGGAAGCCGTGCTTTTTGAGCAAATCAAAGTCGGCTTGAAAGATATTGAAGATATTAAAGAAGTCGTGATCGCCTACGAACCCGTTTGGGCGATCGGCACGGGCAAGACCGCAACGGCAGAGCAAGCAAACGAAACGATCGCGTTTATCCGTAAAACGATCGGCGAGCTTTTCTGCCCCAAATGCGCGGAAAAGGTGCGTATTCAATACGGCGGTAGTATGAACGCGGGCAACTGCAAAGAGCTTATGGCAATGGAGGAAATCGACGGCGGCTTAATCGGCGGCGCGTCTCTCAAAGCCCCTGATTTTGCGGCGATCGTCAACTTTGATAAATAAGCAACAAATAAAAATCACGGGAGCAGGTATGCGTTGAAGCATACCGCACTACATACATTTTGATACGTAAGGAGATGGATATGAATAGAAAAATTCCGTACGCAATTATTATTATGGACGGCTATGGCATTAACCCCGACAAAAACGGGAATGCAATCGTAGCCGACGGCAGCAAATACGTAAACGAGCTTATGCAAAAATACCCCTCTGCACAGCTTGGTGCGAGCGGTATGTCGGTCGGGCTTCCCGACGGGCAAATGGGCAACAGTGAGGTTGGACATTTGAATATCGGCGCGGGTAGAATCGTCTATCAAGATTTAACGAAAATCACGAAAGACATTCGCGACGGTGCGTTTTTCAAAAACGCCGAACTGCTTCGCGCTATGAAAGCAGCGAAAGAAAGTGGCAAAAAGTTGCACCTGTTCGGACTCGTTTCCACAGGCGGCGTGCACAGCCACACCGAACACCTTTACGCGCTTGTGGAAATGGCGAAGCGCGAAGGGCTTGATAACGTGTATATCCACGCGTTCACTGACGGGCGCGACGTTGCCCCCACCTCGGGCGCAGACTTTTTGAAAGAGCTCCAAAACAAATTAGACGAGCTTTCGTTCGGTAAAATTGCTTCCGTTGCGGGTAGATACTACGCTATGGATCGCGACAACAACTGGGATCGCGAAGAAAAAGCCTACGATATGCTCACGCTCGGCGCGGGCGTAGCGTTTGAAGGTACGGCAGAGGACGCGGTGAAAGCTTCCTATGCAAACGGTGTTACCGACGAATTTATTTTGCCTACGAACCTCACGGAAAACGGCAAGCCCGTGGCGTTAATAGAAAAGGGCGATAGCATTATCTGCTTCAATTTCCGCCCTGACAGAGCGCGGCAAATTTCCAGAATGTTCTCGCAAGAAAAATTTCCGTTCGTGGACGCAAAAACGGGTGTAACGCTCGGTTTTGAAAGAAAAACGGGCTTCCTTGCCCCTACGTTCGTCGGCTTTGCCGTTTACGATTCCTCGTTTGAAAACGTAGGCGTAGCATTCCCGCCCGACGAGATCAATAATACCCTGCCGCAATATATTTCCTCACTTGGCTTGAAGCAGCTCCATATTGCAGAAACGGAAAAATACGCGCACGTAACGTTTTTCTTCAACGCGAAATTAGAAGCGCCCGTCGAGGGCGAAACGCGTATCGTAATTCCCTCCCCGAAAGTTGCAACCTACGATTTACAACCGGAAATGAGCGCATATCCCGTTACCGACAAAGTATTAGAAGAGATTGACAAAGGCGAATACGACGTAGTGATCCTCAACTTTGCAAACTGCGATATGGTGGGACACACGGGCGTTATGGAAGCGGCGGTGAAAGCGGTGCACGCCGTGGACGAATGTGTGAAAAAGGTAACCGATAAAATTTTAGCTATGGGCGGCTCTGCACTCGTTACTGCCGATCACGGCAACGCAGATCAAATGATCGCCGCCGACGGCGAAACGGCGTTCACCCAGCATACGACGTTCCCCGTACCCGTTATCCTCGTATCAGAAGAGCTTAAAGGCGCAACACTTAGAAAGAACGGCGTTTTAGCCGATCTTGCCCCCACGCTTCTGGATATGATGAAGCTTCCCAAGCCCCAAGAAATGACGGGCAAAAGCTTGATTAAATAAAAATTTTCAAAAAACTGCGTAAAAAACACTTGCGATATTTTTGCAAGTGTGCTATAATCAATGAGTATTTTGGATAAAAAAGCAAAAAAAGGAATATGAATATGTTGAAACTTATGAATTTACTTACCCCCGTTAGCGGGGACGCCGCTTACGGCTTATATTTCGGGTTGAGCCTCACGATGATTATTTTGATGGCGGTTGCCGCTATTACCGCGATCGTGCTCGTGCTTATGCAACCGAGCAATTCGAGCGGTATCGACGCGCTTGGCGGTTCGAGCGAAACGTTCTTCGGCAAGAACAAAGGCAAATCAATCGAAGCGAAAATGAAAAAATGGACGTGGATTTGTTTGATCGTGCTCGTGATCTTCTCGATTGCGTTTTATATCTTACAGCTCGAATCTATTTGGGCGTAATCCTCTTTAAAATTTGTCGGCGGCTTTTCCTTTTAAGCCGCCGTTTTTCTTTCCCCTATCCCTCTACATAACGGAGGTGTCCTTTATATGAGCACGAAACAAAAAATTTTTCAAGCGTTTGAAAACGGAACGCTTGCCTGTAAAAACATAAGTGAAATTTGCAAAACTCTCGATATACCCTATCGAGAGAAAAACCGTTTGCTCGGCGTTTTGGACGAGCTTATCAAAGAGGGAAAAATTTACGAAAACGGCGGGGGCAGGTATGGAACGAGCGAGCAATTAGGCTTGATCAAGGGTGAGATCGTAGGCAACGAGCGTGGCTTTGCCTTTCTCGTGCCAGACGATAAAAGCGCCTATCAAAACGATTTCTTTATTCCTAAAAAATATCTTCGCGGTGCGCTTCACGGCGATAAGGTACTCGCACAAAAATCAACCGTTTCATTTGGAGAACGTGAAGAAGCGAGCGTCGTGCAAATTTTATCCCGTGGCTATGAAAAAATCGTGGGCACGTTCCGCCGCGACCGAAGAGCGGGGTATCTGATCCCCGACGAGAAGAAATTTTCGACCGATATTTATATCCCCTTATCCGCTTGCGAGCGCATTAAAAACGGCGTGAAAGCGGTGGCAAAAATCACCTCGTATCCTTTCGGCAGAGCTCCGGGCGGGGAGATTATTGAAATCCTTGGCGACGAAGACGACTTCTTTGCCGAAGAGCTTTCCATTATTCGCTCCTACGATTTAAAAGAAGAATTCCCCCCGCACGTGGAAAAGGAAGCAAAAAAGCAAGAAGCGCGCGGGATCACGGCGCAAGACTTGATAAACCGACGCGATTTCACAGATCAGCTGATTATCACGATCGACGGCGCGGACACGCGAGATATTGACGATGCGATTTCGCTTAAAAAAACGGAAAACGGCTACCTTCTCGGCGTGCATATCGCCGACGTTTCTCACTACGTTGCCCCGCGCTCGCATTTAGATAACGAGGCCTTTTCGCGTGGAACGAGCGTATATTTTCCCGACCGCGTTTTGCCTATGCTCCCCCGCGCTCTATCCAACGGTATTTGTTCGTTAAACGAGGGCGAAGAGCGTTTAACTCTTTCGTGCCTTATGGAAATTGATAAAAAAGGCGCGGTAAAAAAGAGTGAAATCGTAGAAAGCGTGATTTGTTCCGCGCATAAAATGACGTATGCGGAGGTTTCGGCGATTTTGGACGGCGACGAGCCCACTCGCGAAAAATACCTTGACGTTTGCGAGATGATCGAGCTCTGCGCAGAGCTTACCCGTATTTTACAGGAAAAGCGAGAGAAAAAGGGAAGCGTTTCGCTCGACGTTAAGGAAGCGAAAATCCTTTTTGACGAAAACACGGGCGAAATTACTATTCCCGATTACGAACGTGCGTTTTCATATCAGATTATCGAAGCGTTTATGGTACTCGCCAACGAAACGGTGGCAGAGTTTATGCAATCGATCGAAGCGCCGTTTATCTACCGCGTCCACGAAAAGCCGACGGAAGAAAAAGCCGCCGCGTTCCGCGCATTCGCCCAAAGCCTCAGCTTAAATCCCCGTTTCCAAGCAGACGACGTTAAACCCTATGATTATCGCAATATTTTGAAATCGGCAGAAAATCTGCCCAGCTTTTCGATTTTAAACCGCGTGATGCTTCGTTCTATGCAAAAGGCGCGCTATGCCGCGGAAAACAAGGGACATTTCGGGCTCGCAAGCGATTGTTATTGCCATTTCACTTCCCCTATTCGTCGCTATCCCGATCTTTGTATACACCGCATTATTAAAGAAGTCCTGCACGGAAATTACGATTCAGCGATCGAAAAATACGCCGATTTCGCACCCCGTGCCGCGCAGCAATCCTCCGATCGCGAACGCCGCGCAACGGACGCCGAACGGGACGTGGACGATTTGTATAAAACGATGTATATGAGCGAGCGGATTGGCGAAGAATTTGAAGCGGTGATCTCGGGCGTAACCGTATACGGACTTTTTGCCGAGCTTCCCTTTGCCGTCGAGGGGTTTATCCCGATCGAATCGATTTTCGGGGATTTTACGTTCGATCCCGATCGCTTACGCCTCGTAGGCAGAACGGACGTTTACGCAATCGGCGAGCGTGTGCAGGTGAAAGTGATCGACGTGGACTTTTACCGCCGCAGAACGGAATTTCGATTGCTTGGAAAAATCAATGAGGAGTAGGTTATGAAAATTATCGCCACGAATAAAAGCGCTTCGTTTGAATATTTTATCGAAGAAAAATACGAAGCGGGAATCGTACTTGAAGGAAACGAAATCAAATCCCTTCGCGCAGGAAACGTGAATATGAACGACAGTTTTTGCTTCGTGCGCGGGAATGACGTTTCCGTGAAAAATATGCATATCGCGCTTTACGACCGCTCGGACGCATTTTCTACCAAGGACACTCGACGCGATCGGAAGCTACTGTTACACAAGAGCGAGATCGCAAAAATCGCGGGCAAGATCAACCGCCAAGGCTATACGCTCGTGCCGCTTAAATTATATTTTAAAGATGCGCTTGTAAAAATGGAAATCGCGCTTTGTCGCGGTAAGCACACCTACGATAAAAAACAGGCGATTGCGGAGCGCGACGTGAAGCGTTCCGTCGATCGGGATATTAAAAACGCAGGATTTTAATCCCGCGTTTTTTTATAGCGAAGAAAGCGCAAACCGTCTGCGCGTTTCCACCAAATGATATTCCTTGCGCAAACACAAATCGAAAAATGCAGGGCTTTGAGGCGTAGCGAACGTGATTTCACCCGTCGCGTCCGCAATCGCCGAATACCCGTTTCCGCACACGATAATAGGAACGCCGTAGCAATACGCGTGCGCGCGAGCAAGCACCGAATGTATTTCTCCTACGCGATCGCAAGGACAAACGATAAAATCGCTTCCGCACACAGCAAGGGATTTTATCACGCTTGGAAAACGCAGATCCTCCGCCACCGCCACCCCCATTTTCCCCGCTTTCGTTTCGTAAATACGGAGTGCCGCGCCGCTCCCCACCTCGCCGTCGATGACGTGTAGCATATCCGAAACGCCTGAAAGCCTACCGTTTTCCGCCACCACCGCGGATTTACGTTTATGTCCACGCGTATCGGTTACGCAACCGCAAACGACTACGTTTTTGCAGGTTTTGGAAAGCAACGCCGCTTCCTCAAAAAAGCGCGTTTCGCCTTTGAGCTCCCGCTCGTAGCTCACCTCCCCCATACCGCCAAATCCGAATACCGTAATATCCGCTTTTTCCTCCGCGTAAGTATCCTTAACCGCGCCGAACGCGCCGAGCGCACCTTGGCTTACCAGACAAACACGCATAAAAACCTCCTTGTTTATTATATCCCCGAAGAGAAAAAAAGGTTACGCGTGTAGCAACGCCGCAAAGATAAAGCGTATATTGTATAAAAAAGCTTTATCGGGCAATAATGAAAGCAAACGGAGAATGGGAGGATTTTTCTATGTTTTGGCTGGGTATGACCGTCGGAATTTTAATCGGCGGAAATTTAGGCGTTTTGGTGATGGCGGTTTTTAAAATCAATCGAAATTCGTAAAACGCAACGCCCCGCTCGCTTGAAAACAAGCGAGCGGGGCGTTTTCTTTTGCTTTTAGCAATATTTTTTCACGATCTCTTGCATTTGATCGAGCTTACTGATCATATCCCGCGCCAGCGTTAAATGGCATTTTGCTCTTGCTAAATTCTGATCGGGATAATGGATACGGAAATATTTATCGCCGTTCAGATAATCAGTTAAAAAGCGCGCGCCACATTCCGCCGTCATTGCAACTGCGCCAAGCGCCAACGATTGTTTTTCCGCCTCCGTCAACATACCCCCAAGCTTACTTACAAAGCCGCGTGTGAACGCTTCGTATTTTTTCAAATCAATCGCCACCTTACTTAAATCCTTTTCGTCCTCGTCCACCGTCGAAGCTGCCACGCGGATCGCGTCGCCGAAATCGAACGCAACGAGCCCAGGCATTACCGTATCAAGATCAATCGCCGCCAAATATTCCCCCGTTTTTGCGTCGAACAGCACGTTACTCGTTTTCGTATCGTTATGCGTAACGCGAAGTGGCAAAACACCCTCGCATTGCAGAAGATAAGGCTTCGTTGCGATTTCTTTGAGTTCTTCATAGCCCGCAATCACGTCCTTCACTTCGTCTTTGCGCCACGCTGCGTTCACGGCAATCGCGTCTTTAAGCGCGTGATAGCGCATCACCGTGTTGTGAAAATGCGGGATCACGATATGTAAATCCTGCACCGGATAATCCGTCAAATATCCCAAAAACGAGCCGAACGCCTTTCCCGATTCCTCAATCGTTTTCAAATCGTCCGTTTGCGTGAACGAAACGGAATCGTCTATGTACCGACAGCAACGCCAAAAGCTTTTATCGTCCAAAATTACGTAGTATTTTCCCTCGTCCGTTTTCGCATAGTGTAACACGTTCCGCTTCGCCGTTCTTCCCGTCGCTTTGATCTTCGCACGGATATATTCGGTTACCGTTGAAATGTTTTCCATAACGGCAATGGGGTTTTGGAATACGTATGTATTCAATCTCTGTACGATATAATCCTTTAATTCGTTGTCGCGAAAAAAATAAACCTTATACGTTGAATTGATGTGTCCGCTGTCAATTACCTCAAAGCTACGGTATTCCCCCTCAATTCCAAACCGTTTACACACCTCTTTGATTTGATTTTCTAAATTTTCCATTATTCCCCTCTTATTTTTCTTGATATTATATATTATAACAAAACCAACAAAATTTGTCAACCGTTTCACAAAGCATAAAAAGCCCGTAAACTACGAATACTTACCGTATGTTAAAGTTATCGTTTAAACGCCGTTTGGCGTTCCTTTTATGTTTGCCTTTGCTGTTTGCCGCTTGCAGCAAGCAAAACGTCTCTCCGTCCCTGCCGCCGAACGAAGAAATCGAGCGAGATTTCCCCGATCGTTTCCCAAGCCCTATTCCTCCCGAATACTCGCAAGAGCAAGACGAGCCTGAAACACCGCCCGTCGATCCTGAAATTTGGGACGTTTCAGACGTCGATATTTCGCATATCAATCCAAACCGAAAGCTGATCGCGTTTACGTTCGACGACGCACCCAAGCGCACGCTTGAAAATATACTCGCGGTGTTCGCCGCATTCAACGAAAGTAATCCTGATTGCCTTGCCTCAGCTACCGTATTTTTTAACGGGTATTTATTCGACGATACGAGCGCGCAAACGGTTCACGCCGCACGCGCGCTCGGCTTTGAGCTTGGTAATCATACCCAATCACATCTCGATCTCACCACGTTAGAACAACCCACTCTTCAAGTGGAAATTGATCAAACGGACACACTACTCGAAAAAATCGACGGCAAAAAACGCCATTTGCTTCGCGCACCGTTTGGAAAGGTCAACGAGCTTGTTCGTAACATAGCGCAGACGCCTATTCTCGATTGGACAATCGACACACTTGACTGGTCGGGCGTATCCGAAGAAGAGATTTACACCTCCGTTTACAGCGCACGCGCCTCGGGATCAATCGTGCTTATGCACGATGGCTACGCGCATACCGTGTCCGCGTTGAAACGATTATTGCCCGATTTAAAAGCAGACGGCTATCAGGTCGTGAGCATTTCACAATTATCCAAAGCGCACGCCTGCCCACTCAAACGGGGCAACCGATATATCCGAATTAGAAAGTCGCTTTAAGCGTTTTCGTAAACGGAACGCTTTAATACACCCACGTAGGGCAAATTGCGGTATTCTTCCGCATAATCGAGCCCGTAGCCGACCACGAATTCGTCTTCAATAACGAAGCAAGTATATTCGGGCTCTATCGGCACTTCGCGGCGATCGGGTTTGTCGAGTAGCGTTACGATATTCACGCTCGACGGTGAACGCGCGTTGAGTAATTTTTTGAGATTGTAAAGCGTATTGCCCGAATCAATAATATCTTCCACGATCAACACGTCGCGCCCCTTAATATCGGTTGCAAGATCCTTTTTAACCGTAAGCTCGCCCGTCGATTTCGTGCCGTTGCCATACGACGAAACACTCATAAAATCAATCGTGAGCGGCGTTTTCATATTCCGAATAAGATCGGAAAAGAACACCACGCTTCCCTTTAAAATACAAACTACGACGGGCTTTCTACCCTCGTAAAGCTTGTCGAGCTGTTTTGCCACCGCCCTCACGCGCTTGGTAATCTGCTTGTCCGTGAGCATCACGTATTCCACGTTAGGATGTACTTCCACCATTTTCTGCAACCTCTCCTTTCCTTTGTAAAGTGATATATAAAACGCTTTGCGTTTCTTCCGTAATTTTTACCCGCTCGGAGATTTCCACGCCACATACGACAAGCACCTCCGAACCGTCTTTTTCCGTAATTAAGGGCAAGAACGCCCGCTCTTTTGCGGGAATTTTTTTTTCGTTGAAAAATTTCTTCAAGCTTTTGCCTCCGCCAAAGCTTTGGATCGCGTCGCCCTCTCTTCGAAAACGGAACACGGCGTTTTCGGGAATCTTATCTTTATCTACGCGCAATATCTTCCCTTCGCTTACTTCTATGGGCGTCGAGCTTACGTTCACCGCATACCTGCCCCCGTCAAAGCCCGATAAAGAGAAAGGAATTTCCGCTTGCGGGGCAGGTGGTAAAATTTCTTCTTCGCTTCGCAAAAAAAACTCTATCCCCGTTTCGCCTTTTTGCGCGATCACGCCTTGGGGCAAACAAATCCTCGCGCCTCGCTCGCTTTGTTGAAGAGAATAAACGCTTTCTAAATGTGTGGACGTATAATCCTTTTCAACGCCAAGCGCTTTGATCGCCATAAGACAAGCCCTACGGAATAGCGGCTTTTGCCCGCTAAATTTTACAAGCGTTTTTCCCGCAGGCGTTAAAGATAAAAGTGCTTTGCTTTGCTCGTTTAAAAGCGCGTCGTCTTCAGAGGCAAGGCGGGCGAACCGCGCTAAATTTACGATTGCGCCGCGCATTGCTTCTTCCAAAGCGGGAAACACCGTTAAACGCAATTTATTCCGCGTGGCGTCCATTTCCAAATTCGTGGAATCGGTGCGATAAGATAAACCGTTTTTCTCTGCGTAGGATAAAATCTCTTCTTTCGTCCAATCCAAAAAAGGACGAATGAAATAACCGCTACGCTTTTCCATTCCTTTCACACCCGAAAGCGCAGTACCGCGGGCAAGGCGAAAGAGCACCGTTTCCGCTTCATCGGACACGTGATGCGCCGTTGCGATAAAATCTACTTTATTTTCTTTTACGAGAGAGGAAAAGCTTTCCAAACGAAAATTTCGCGCCGCCGTTTCCAAACTCGTCTTTTCCCGCTTTGCCTTTTTAGGGCAATCCTCGGAAAAAAGAAGCAAAGGCACGTTCCACTTTTTACAAAGCGCGCAAACGAACGCTTGATCTGAAATACTTTCCTCCCCGCGAATCCCGTGCTCGCAATGCACTGCAGAAAGAGAAAACCCAACCTCCTTTTCGTAGGTTTTAAGATAGTGCAAAAGCGCGGTGGAATCCACACCGCCGCTAATTGCCACGCACACCCGTTTTCCGAAAAATCCGTCAAATTTCCTCATAAAAACAGTATACCATATCCGCGAAAATTTTGCAAGAATTTTTACGGATATTTTTTAAGGGATAAACATTCCTAAAAATAAGCCAAGCGCTAACGCCCCGCCGATCATACCCCACCATTTCAAATGAAACTTAAACTTACGTTGATACACCACGGTTGCAACGATCGCCGCCACGGCAATCCCGCAAAAGCCGATTATATCGAACGCATTCATATTCAACGCAAGCAAAAACGCCGTATAGACGGGAATAAGGATTTTATAGCCAAACCAAGAATCGCTCAACTGCTCGGCATTTTCGCCCTTTTCATAAGGCAACAACGCAAACAGCAACGCATACCCCACCGCGCCTAAAATCGGCATTACAACAAACGTCAACGGCGAAAACGTTACGTTTTCGTATCGCACAATTAAATCGTGCATTGCATTCCCAAACTCGATCAACCCCCCGAAGGTGATAAAGGTTTCATAGGAAGCCCTTCCCCGCAAATCGAACGCCGCCGTAGCGTATTCGTATAACATCAGGAATAAAGGAATATACGCGATCATAAACACAAACCCGTCGGCAACGGTGTTGCCCCGCGTAAATAAGAACGCGTTTAGCCCAAACAGACAAACACCAAGCAATGCGCTTCCAAAATAAGCGGGCAAATACCAAAACATATCGTAAGGATTTTCCGCGCGGAAAACAAGAGCCAAGAAACCGCCCCAATACATCACCGTAAACGGCACGAGCACAAGCAACAGCCCTACCAGGGTTTTGACGAGATACAATTTTTCCTTTTTCAGCGGCAACGAATAATAGCCGTCAATCCCCCGTTTACTCATCTTAAAGGAATAGACGAGCGCGGGCGAAAGATAGCAAAGCGCGCCAAGCGCAAACAACGAAAGTCCGATTTGTGAGGATCGAAGCACCATGGTTAGTGCTCCCGTTTGATAGTGATTGTAAACGTAAGATAACTCCATCGTCGAAAGCTCGGCAATATAAGGTATCGTACACACCGCCACAAGCACGATAAGCGTCCACAAATACTTTTTCAGTTCAAAACGCAAAAATTTCCAAGTCCGTTTCATTGTAAGTACCCCCTTGCTTCCACTTCCCCGATAAACAGTTCTTCAAAATCCACTTCAATCTCTTCCACAAACAAAGGTTCGAGCATTTTTAGCTTTGCCGTAAGCTCTTCCGCGTTTCCACGCGCGAGGATTTGCACCACGCGCCCCGTTCTATGGAAAGACATACAGGGAAACCCAAGCATTTCGGGCGATACCTCCTTTTCAAACGCCGCTTGGAATTTATGCACCCTGCCTAAATCCCGCTCCAACTCTCCCGCGCATGTGATCACACCGTGATCGAGAATTCCGTAGCTATCGCAAACGTCTTCAAGCTCCCGCAGGGAATGGCTAGATATAATCACCGTTGCTCCCTTTTCTTCCACGAGCTCCACAAGAGCGCGCTTGAACACGAGCCGCGCAAGCGGATCGAGCCCGTCGAACGCTTCGTCTAAAAGCAGATATTTAGGCGCGATCGCAAGCGCGAGCGCAACGAATACCTGCCGTTTCATTCCTTTTGAAAAATTCCGAATGGGCGCTTTTTCGTTCAATTTAAATTTCTCCAAATACGTTTGAAAGGTCTTTTCCTTAAAATCGTATACCGCGCGGTACATATCTGCAAGCGAACGCGCCGTTACACCCGAAGCGTAAAAGGGATCGTCGGGCAGAAAGAAAATTTCCGATTTTCTGCGCTCGTTCTCCCACACGTTTTCCCCGTCAATGCATACCTGCCCCGCCTCTGTCTGCAAAACGCCCGCAATCAAGCGGAGCAACGTCGATTTCCCCGCGCCGTTGATCCCCACGAGCCCGAACACGCAGGAATCCTCGATTTTTAGATTTACGTTTTTTAAAACTTCTTTCTTATCCTCGTATCCTTTTGTTACGTTTTTAATTTCTATCATACCGCTTCAATCCTCCTGCGTTTGATACACGGCTTTCACCGCTTCTAAAATTTCTTCTTCACCAATCCCCGCCGAACGCCAAATACAAATTTGCGCTTTCAATTCGTCAAACTCGGCTTTCTTTTCCTGTTCTCCAAGCACGTACGCGCCCTTTTTCGGTTGTACGCGGATAAAACCCTCCTCTTCAAGCACGGCGTACGCCTTTGCCACCGTGTTCGGATTGATTTTTCTCTCCACGGCAAACGCCCGTACGGACGGTAATTTTTCCCCGCCTTTGAGCGCGCCGACTTTGATCAGACTTTTGATCTCTTCTACGATATTTTCAAATACGTTCCGCTTCCCACCAAACCGCACGCCTATTTTTCTCCTTGTCTGTATTATCTGTATTAAATATAACATAAAAAAAACGCCTTGTCAAGCGTTTTTTAAATTTTTATTTTAAATTTTTAGATTTGTTTTTACTTGCCGTAATAGGCTTTTACATACATTTCCTTGATTTCCTCCACGAGCGGATACCGCGGGTTCGCGCCCGTGCATTGATCGTCGAACGCGTCGCGACTCATTTTCTCCAAGGATTGTAAAAACTCCTCTTCCGTGCCCTTATCTCCGATCGCTTCCTTGATCGTCGCGGGCATTTTCAGCTTCGAGCGAAGCTCTTTCAATTTTTCGATCAATTTTTCCAAAAGCTCCTCGTCCGTTTCTCCGTTCAAGCCGATCGTGCGCGCGATCCTTGCATAGCGAGAAAGCGCGTCCGGATAGGCGTATTGCGGGAACGTACCCATTTTGTTCGGGCTTTGCGAAGCGTTGAAGCGTATCACTTCCGTAAGCAAAAGCGCGTTCGCTTCTCCGTGCGGCAAGTGCCACCTTGCGCCTAACTTATGCGCCATAGAATGGCACACGCCGAGAAAGGCGTTTGCGAATGCAATCCCCGCTATCGTCGCGGCGTTCGCCACCTTTTCCCGCGCTTCCATATCCCGTCGCCCGTATTCAAACGCGCGGGGCAGGTATTTGACAAGCAGGGAAATTGCCTCAAAAGCGAGCCCGTTCGTATAATCGGAAGCCATAATGGAAACTGCCGCTTCGATTGCGTGCGAAAGTGCGTCGTAGCCCGCATTTGCAGTTAAGCGGGGCGGAATATCGAGCATAAGTTCCACGTCGCAAATCGCCATAGTCGGCATAAGTTCATAATCGGCAAGCGGGTATTTTTCGCCCGTTTTTTCGTCCGTGATCACGGCAAAGGGCGTAACCTCGCTTCCCGTGCCTGCGGTGGTCGGAATCGCTACGAAAATAGATTTTTGCCCCATACGCGGAAATCCGAACACGCGTTTTCGAATATCCATAAACCGCATAGCAAGATCTTCAAATTGCACTTCGGGGTGCTCGTATAACACCCACATAACTTTCGCGGCGTCCATAGGCGAACCGCCGCCGATGGCAATAATCACGTCCGGCTTAAACTCTGCCATACGCTTTGCTCCCTCTCTTGCGCAAGCGAGCGTGGGATCAGGCGTAACTTCAAAAAATTCCGCGTGCGTAATTCCTAGCGCGTCGAGCTCAATCGTAATTTTTCCGCAAACGCCTGATTCGTATAAAAACGTATCCGTAACGACGAACGCTTTGCGGCGCGCATACACTTCTTCACCCAATTCCGCAAGCGCAGTTTTTAAGCACCCACGCTTAAAATATACCTTTTCAGGCACACGAAGCCAAAGCATATTTTCCCGCCTATATGCCACCGTTTTGATATTTAATAGCTCTTTTACACCCACGTTCTCGCATACGCTATTACCACCCCAAGAGCCGCAACCGAGCGTGAGCGAGGGTGCGAGGCGAAAATTATACAAATCTCCGATACCGCCCTGCGCCGCGGGGGTGTTGACGAGAATACGACACGCTTGCATACGCCGACAAAACGCTTCTAACCGCTCCTTCGCGCTTTCCTCGTTAATAAAAATCGAAGCGGTATGCCCCAAGCCCCCGCCCCGCACGAGCGCCTCCGCTTTATCCAACGAGTCCTCGCAATCCTCCGCACAATATACCGCTAAAATGGGCGAAAGCTTTTCTTTTGAAAACGGTTCGTCCTCTCCCACCGACGTTGCTTCCACGGCAAGTATTTTCGTTTCGCCTGATACCTGTCCTGCACCAACGCCCGCAAGCGCGGCAATTTTAGAGGCAGTTTGTCCTACGATCTTTGCGTTTAATTTCCCCTCGGGAAACGCCGCCGCGGCAAGGGCTTCCTTTTCCTCGCTCCGCACGAAATACGCCCCTTGCGCGATCATTTCCGTCTTAAAATTCTCATATATTTCCTTTGCTACGACCACCGCCTGTTCGGAAGCGCAAATCATACCGTTATCAAACGTTTTTGAATGAAGAATGGAAGATACCGCGAGGCGAATATCTGCTGATTGATCAATCACGGCAGGAGTATTCCCCGCACCTACGCCGATTGCGGGCTTTCCCGACGAATACGCCGCTTTTACCATTTGCGAACCGCCCGTAGCGAGAATTATATCCGCACTATTCATAAGCCACGAGGAAGATTCCACGCTCGGCTCTTCAATCCACCCAATTATCCCCTCGGGCGCACCCGCTTTCACCGCCGCATTCAACACCACCCGCGCGGCTTCGATCGTGCAATTTTTCGCGCGCGGATGCGGGGATAAAACGAGCCCGTTCCTCGTTTTTAAACAGATCAAGCATTTAAAAATCGCCGTAGAGGTGGGGTTTGTAGTGGGCACGATTGCCGCCGCCACCCCCACGGGTTCGGCAATGCGCGCGTATCCGCCCGCCTCGTCCCGCTCGATCTCTCCACACGTTTTTTCGCGTTTATAACGGTTATAAATATATTCGGCGGCGTAATGATTTTTCAGTACCTTATCCTCTAACACACCCATACCCGTTTCTTCCACCGCAAGAGTGGCAAGGCGTATACGTTCGGCGTTTGCGGCGGTTGCTGCCGCCCTAAAAATTTCGTCCACCTGACTTTGCGTAAATTTGGCAAATTCCGCCTGTGCCGCGCGTACTCGCGCCAACAATTCTTCGTTTTCCATAAAAAATAACCCCCTTTCGACGCGCCGTTTCCGAGCCCGAAAAGGGGAAATCACCGATACATTACCGATATACCACCGATAACGTAACGATATACGACCGTCGTTTAACGATCGCCCGTCTTGTAAAGCTTACCTGCAAGCATTGCAAGCGAAGCCGCAAGGTCTTCCGTTTTGATCACGATATTTTTGGGTACGCGCAAGGGCGCGGGAGCGAAATTCCAAATCGCCCGCACACCCGCCTCCACGAGCTTATTCACTACTTCCTGCGCGGCGGCTTTGGGCACGGTTACGATCCCAAGCGGAATATTATGCTCCGCAACGAACGCGCCCAGCTCGTCCATATGCAAAATACGCTTCCCTGCCACGCTCGCCCCGACGAGGTTTTCATCCACGTCAAACGCCGCAACGACGTTCAGTCCGTTGTTTTTAAAGCCCTCATAGCCGAGGAACGCCCTGCCGAGCCCGCCCGCGCCCACAACGATTGCGTCGGAAATATGGTCGTAGCCCAAAAATTTTTCAATATCGACAATCAAACGGCTCACGCCAAAACCAAGCTTTGGTCTGCCCGCTTCGGAAGAAACGAGCGCGAGGTCCTTGCGCACAAGCACCGACGATACGGAAATATTTTGTGCAATCACCGTCGAAGAAATGTATTGCGTGCCCTTGGAATTTTCTTCTTGTAGAAAATGCAGATAGAGCGGCATTCTCGCGATCGTGGCTTTGGAAATTTTTTCTTCTTTTTTTTCTGTCGTCATTGGAGTATCGCCTCCACTCTATGAATAGGTAAACCCCTATCCACCCATTTTTGTTCGTATTCCGTAACGATATTCCACGCGGGATTTCCCCGTTCGTGGAGATCGTAGGTAATATTTTCCAGCGCAAATCCGCACGCGCGGTATTCTTCCAAGGAAAACTCAAAGAAATCCCGATCGTCGGTTTTTTGTAAAATGCGCCCGCCTTTTTTAAGTAGCTTTTTATACACCTCTAAAAAATTACGGTGCGTAAGCCGTTGCGTGGCATACCCAAGCTTGGGAAGGGGTGTGGAAAAATTTAAATAAATTTCGTCCAAAGAATTTTCAGGAATATAACAAGGCAAACATTCCGCTCGGATATTCAAAAAACGGATATTCGTCAAGCCCGCTTTCGCCACCGCTTCAAGCGGAGTTAAAATTACGTTGCTCATTTTTTCAAGCGCGAGATAATTATATTCCGGGCGCGCGGCGGCGAGTTCGCAAACGAAGCCGCCCTTTCCGCAACCAATTTCGAGCGCCACGGGTTTATCGTTGCCAAACGCCGCTTGAAAATCAACGAGCGCGCGGAAATTCTCCGCCGCTTCTTTCATATTCAAAATCCCGCTCGTCCCCCCCGCCAAAAGCAAATCGCTCCGCGCTTCCATTCTCGCCTCGAAATTACGCTTCTTTCTCATTCTCATTGACATAACGATCCCGCCTTATTTCGTACCCGTACTCCCAAAACCGCCCACGCCGCGAACGGTTGCAGAAAGCTCTTCCGCTTCTTCAAATTCCGCTTTGAGGAAAGGCGTAACGACGAGCTGTGCCACCCGCTCGCCCGCCTCGATCTTTTGCTCCACGTTAGAATGGTTGTGCAAAGCTACCATAATCTCCCCACGATAATCGGCATCAATCACCCCTACCTTATTCGCAGGTGCAAGCGCGCGCTTGGAAGCGAGCCCACTTCTCGCGTACACGAGCCCCGCATACCCCTCGGGGATTTCCATAGCAAGCCCCGTGTGCACGAATTTCGTTTCAAACGGCGCAAACACGATCTCACCCTCACTGGGCAACGCGTACAGATCCGCACCCGCGGCAAATTCCGAACCGTAGGTCGGTAAAATAGCGTCCTCTTTTAATTTCTTAACAGCAATTTTCGGCATAATGTTTTCTCCTTTTCTTTCGTATCGATAATATTATATCAAAAAGAAACGAAAAACGCAAGCAAAAACGCCCGCCGATCGGCAAGCGTTTTTTATGTCCTTTTCTCTTATTTATTATCTTTTATTTTGTTTAGTTCGTTTTATACCAATAATAATTCTTTTTAAAGTAATTTACGTTCACAGACGGATCGCTTACGTCCATTTGCATACCGCCCGTTTTGTTTTGCCAATCTTCATAGTCGGATACCCTATACCAAACGCTAACGTCCTTAAACGTAATACTCGTTAAGCTACTACAATTATAAAACGCACTGTCGCCGATAGAAATTACACCGTCGCCAATTACCACGCCCGTTAAGTTACTGCAATTAGAGAATGCCTTGTAACCAATAGAAGTTACACTGTCGGGGATTTCTACGCTCGTTAAGCTATCGCAATAAGCGAACGAATAATCGCCGATAGAAGTTACACTGTCGGGAATTTCTATGCTCGTTAAGCCATCACAATGAGCGAACGAATAATCGCCGATAGAAGTTACACTGTCGGGAATTTCTATGCTCGTTAAGCTACTGCAATTATAGAACAATTCGTACCCGATAGAGCTTAAACCGTTCGGTATTTCTATGCTCGTTAAGCCGGTGCAACTAGAGAACGCAAAATAGCCAATCGAAGTTACACTGTCGGGAATTTTTATACTCGTTAAGCTACTGCAACCAGAGAACCCCCCATTACCGATAGAAGTTACGCCGTTGGGGATTTCTATGCTCGTTAAGCTTCTGCAATAAGAGAACGCTTGATCGCCGATAAAAGTTACACTGTCGGGAATGACAATGCTTGCAATCGTGCTACCATAAAACGCGGTTTTGCCGATAGAAGTTACACCGTCGGGAATGACAATGCTTGTAATCGTGCTATCATAAAACGCGTCGTCCGCAATTTTCGTAACGGGCGCGCCTTGATAGTTGTCGGCAATGCGAACCCTTTTTGCCGTGCCTTCGTACATAACGACCTTCGCTTCGCCGTTTGACACGTCGTAAACAATTC
This sequence comes from Clostridia bacterium, assembly GCA_017623605.1. Classification (GTDB taxonomy): domain Bacteria; phylum Bacillota; class Clostridia; order Christensenellales; family Borkfalkiaceae; genus Scatosoma. The sequence goes on from JAGAOR010000017.1 coordinate 22,752, forward strand.
CTTTCGTCGCCCCGACAAGCTCGCCACATACGGAACATTCGCCCGAAGCTTCCACGCTATGCTCCAATTTATCTTTAAATTCGTCGCAGGTGTCGCAATCGATCCAATGATAGGAATTGTCGAACGAATATTCCGTTTTCCAAGCGTGGTCGGCAATCGGTGTTTCGTTTACCCTTTCCTCTTTCCCGCAAATTTCGCAGGTTTTCGTATCAAAGCCCCCTGCTTGACAAGTGGGATCGGTGGTAACCGTTGTGAAATCGTGATCGGCATATGAGCCTTGCTTCCATTCGATCGCGCCACATTCCGTGCACGTGTGGAAAAACAACCGATTTTCACAAGGCACGTCGTCCGCCGTGAACGCCGTCCATTCGCCGAAACTATGTACGTGCTTATCGGGCATTACGATTGTTTGCGTAGTTCCGTCCGTAAACGTGATTTTCAAATCTCCGTTTTCGTCGTATTCCACTTTTTCAATCCCTACGCCCTGTTCGCCTTGCTCGCCTTGTTCACCCTGCGGACCTTGCGGACCTACTTCGCCTTGTGCGCCTGTATCGCCTTTGTCGCCCTTATCTCCTTTTTCGCCTTTGATCGTCAAAAGCCATTCTTCATAAGAAAGGGCTGTTTGCCCTTGCGCCTCTGCATACACAACGTATTGTGCGTAAACCTTTTCAATTTCCGTCGCTTCGCCCGAACTTGCCGAGTTATCGTTTTCATCGCAAGCTGCTAAGCCAAGCGAGCCAAACAGCGCGCTCAACGTTGCCAAAAACCCTACCAACAATTTTTTCGTTCTTTTCATAAAAGAACCTCCTAAAATATTATTCCCTATCATTGCGGGGAAAACGAAGTTTGACGAAGCAATCTCTTTTTAGATTGCCACGCTTCGCTCGCAATGACACCAAGAAACACAACCAATCGGCAAAAATAAAAATGCCGCTCCGCAAAACGGAACGACATCTGTAAAAATGCCTTTTCGCTTTGCTGCGACACAAACTGAAACTACAATTACCATTCTCACGAAATTGTAACGCGAAAAAGATACACTTCCACCAAAGAAGTATACTTTCGTTTGAACGATTTTATTCAGTTTGGTCGCAGTATCATTTTACCACCTTTTCTATGCGTTGTCAATTTTTTAAGCGGTATACGCCGAAAAAGTCATAAATCGGGAGAAGAGGCTCGTACAATAAAAATATGAAAACCACCATCATGCGAACTGTCCACAACGCCCGCTATCCAAGACACGAGCACAGCGGGCAAACCCAATCCCGCGTGTTTACAGCCGCCACTTTAGTTACAGGGCTGTCGATCGCCGAGCGCGCGCTCGGTTTTTTATACCGTATCGTTTTATCCCGCTTAATCGGCGCGGAGGGTTTGGGCTTATACCAAGTAGCTCTTTCCTTTTTTTCGGTGTTTTTAACGCTAGGCACGGGCGGCATACCGCTCACCGTTTCGCGGCTTATTACCAAAAGCAGAGCGGAAAACGCCCCAAAAGGCGTGAGCGGCGCGTTTTCCGCGGGCGCTTTGCTATCCCTTGCACTCACGTTGCCCGTGTGTCTTTTATTCGGCGTATTCGGCAAGCATTTTTCCTTTCTTTTCGCCGACGAGCGTTGTCTGCCCGTGTTCCGCGTATTGCTCGTGGGTTTAATTTTTTCCTCCATTTACGCCGTCGTGCGGGGCGCATTTTGGGGCGAAAAGGAATTTCTCGTTCCCTCGGTTTTAGAAATTGCCGAAGAATCGGTTATGGTGTTAGCGGGCGTACTGCTTTTACAACGCGTAACCGATCCGCTTGTAGGCGCGACGAACGCGGCGTGGGCGGCGGTAATTTCCTATCTCTTTTCGTTCACGGCGTCCTTGATTTGTTACTTCGTCCGAGGCGGGCGGTTTTCCTCGCCAAAAAAACAGTTCAAACCATTATTCAACGCAACCCTGCCCCTTACGTCCGTACGTGTAAGTGGTACACTCGTTAATTCTGCCGTAGCCGTTTTATTTCCCGCTATGCTGATCCGGGCAGGAGTATCCGATTCGGAGGCTTTAACGCTTTTCGGCGTAGCGACGGGTATGGCGTTGCCCATTTTAATGATTCCTGCAACGGTAATCGGCTCGCTTTCGCTCGTGCTCGTACCCGAACTTTCGGAGGATTATTATCGAAAAAACAACAATCGTCTTTATAAAAACGTCGAACGAGGTTTACGCGTAGCTTTGCTCGTTGCATTTTTCCTCTTACCCTTTTTCTACGCGCTCGGCGAGGATCTTGGGAAGCTTGCATTTTCTAACGAGCTCGCGGGTGAGATTATTTCCAAAAGCTGTCCTCTGCTTTTACCTATGAGTCTTTCTATGATCACGACGGGTATGCTCAATTCCCTCGGCTTTGAAAAGCGTACGTTCCTTTATTATTTTATCGGCGCGGCGGCAATGTTTCTTTGTATTTTTTTCCTGCCCGCGCTCTGCGGCGTATACGCCTACATTATCGGTATGGGCGCAAGCTTTCTCATCACCGCCGCCCTAAACCTTGCGCTTCTTTTTCAAAAATGTCGCGGAGCGTTCACCGCCTACGGAAAAAGACTTCTTTCCGTACTCGCCCGCGCCACAATTGCACTTTTGCCTCTTTCTGTTCTCGGCAAGCTACTTTCCGTACTCTTCAAATCCGTTTTGGGTGAATTATTCGCAACGCTTGCCACGGGCTGTACGCTATTACTTCTCACGATGGTTGCGTGGTCGCTTTTAAAAATTTTTTCCTTAAAAACGCTCGTATTCGCCTTAAAAAATAAAAAAGTGCAAAAAAATTAGTCTTTTCTCCGTTCTATCCTTGACTTTATCGTAAAATCAGAGTACAATATATACCGAACGAGAATAAATCAAGAAAGGAGATTTTTTATGGGATATAAAACCATAGCTTGGCGCAAATCTATGCGCGTTACCCTCGATTATAACAATATGACTTCCGCCGTACTCGGCGAGAAAGGCATTTCCCCCAAACAGCTTTCCGCTTACCGTTCGAGAGCGGCTAAAGCTTGGCAATACGTGCAAAAAAACCGCGGTAAGGACGAGCTTTATATGGGTTGGACGGAACTTCCGTATAACCAAAACGAGATCGTAAAAGACATTATCGAAACGGCAAAAAATATCCGCTCGAAATTCCAAAACTTCGTCGTTTTGGGAATCGGCGGTAGCGCGCTCGGCCCGACGATGGCGTTTAACGCGCTTTGCCATTTGCATTATAACGATTTACCGAGAAACAAGCGGCGCGGTCCGAAATTCTTCGTGGAAGATAACGTCGATCCCGTGAGAATGCACGATTTACTCGACGTGATTAACCCTGCGAAAACGTGTTTCAACGTCATTTCCAAATCGGGCGCGACGAGCGAAACGATGGCGCAATATTTGATTATCCTCGATCAGCTCAAAAAAGCAGGCGTTGACGTTCAAAACAACGTCATTTTCACCACCGACGCGAATAAAGGCAATTTGAAAAAGATTTCCGACGAATACGGCGGAATTAAGAGTTACGTTCTCCCCGACGGCGTAGGCGGCAGATTTTCCGAGCTTTGCCCCGTGGGACTTTTACCCGCGGCGGTGTGCGGAATCGACGTCAAGGCTTTGCTCGCAGGTGCGGAATATATGGATCGCCTTTGCCGCACCAACCGTTCTATGTATAAAAACCCCGCGCTTATGTGCGCGACTTTGCAAGTAATCGCTATGGAGCAAGGCAAAAATCTCCACGTGATGATGCCCTATTCGGATAATTTAAAATATCTTTCCGATTGGTATTGCCAGCTTTGGGCGGAATCGCTCGGCAAGAACGTAACGCTCGACGGCGAGCCTTGCAACGTAGGTCAAACGCCCGTGAAAGCGCTTGGCGTAACCGATCAACACTCGCAGGTGCAATTATACACCGAAGGTCCTTTCGATAAGGTCGTAACTTTCCTATCCTTAAAGAAATACGCGCAAACGATGCCCATTCCTCACGGTTGCGAAAATATTCCCGACGTGGCGTTTTTGGGCGGACATACGATGGAAGAACTCATTCAAGCGGAAAACGCGGCGACGGCGTTCGCGCTCACGAAAGCAGGCAGAATGAATTACACGCTGTGGATTCCCGAACTCAACGCGTTTACCTTGGGACAGTTACTCTTCCTCTTCGAATTACAAACGGCGTACGCGGGCGCAATGTTGAACGTGAACACCTTCAATCAACCGGGCGTGGAAGAGGGTAAAAGGCTACGTTTGCTTTGCTTGGAAAAGCGGGCTACGAAGAAAAGAAAAAAGAACTCGACTCTCACCCCGCAAACGATCCCGCTTATATCATTTGATTAGTCTTCAACGCATACCTGCCTGCCTCAAAACGAGGCAGGCAGGTTTTTTATCGCTTTTATATCATTTTCAAATTTCGCCGTGTATAAACTTTTTTTGGTTTGGATATAATGTATACGACGAAAACAGCGAACGCCGAACGCGCCGCTTTACATATAATGCAATAAGGGAGTCGTTCGGTTTTCAAAAGAGGTATATGAATATGCAAGTAAAACGCGGTGAATTGTATTATGCGGATTTATCCCCCGTGGTGGGAAGCGAACAGGGCGGCATACGTCCCGTGCTCGTCGTGCAAAACGACGTAGGTAATAAATATTCCCCTACGATCATTGCGGCGGCAGTAACGAGCAAGATCAATAAAGCAAAGCTCCCCACCCATATCGAGCTCCCCTCCGCCTACGGGCTCGTCAAGGATAGCGTGATTTTACTCGAACAAATTCGAACTCTCGATAAACGCCGCTTAAAAGAGCGCATTGGCGAGCTACCGCCTGCCACTATGAACCGCGTCAACCGCGCAATCCTGATCAGTCTCGGCTTCCCCGTGAATAATTAAGAAAACCGCGTAAATTGTTCTTTTTCTTGAAAAAAGTACAAATTGCGCGGCTGTTTTTATTTTATAATAGTCTGGACAATCATTGCACGGAGGATTTTTCATGACCTTAAAAAAGCAAACGGATTATTCCCGAATTCTTTTATACTTCCTTTTCGGCGCAGCACTCCTGTTTTTACGCTACGTCGGCGACAATAACGAGCCCTTACCCCTTGCGCTCGTCTATGCAATGGGCACGTCGGGGCTTTCACCGCTCGTCGGCGCACTTATCTTTTGGCTCGTATCCTTAACAGGCGCGACTTCAACACAGCTTCTACTTTCCGCAGGACAAGCCGTGCTTCTTGCTTTGGGTTTTTACGTGGAAAAGCGTTTACAAAAATCGGGGACAAATAAAACGTCGTTCTTACCTCTTTTATGTCTTTCGCTTTCTCTTGGCGGTTTCGTAGCATTTGCGCCGTTCAAGGCGTACGTCTTGCCGCTTGGCGTAGATTTTTTTGCAAGCGCACTCGCGCAAAAGGTGATCATTGCCGCGCTCGTCTTTCTACTTGCGGCGGTCTTTGCCGTTGCCGTCAAAGCACTACTCAAAAAATTCCTCAAATGCCGTTTAAAAGGGGAAGAGCTCGTTTTTATCGTGTTATTCTTCGTGCTCGTAGGCGTTGGTATTTGCCAATTTTTAGGCGTGAACGCATACATGGGTATTGCATTATTCGTTTTACTTACGTTTGCCTGCGCCACCAAGGACGCTTCTGCGATCGTGTGCGCGTTCGCGCTCTCCCTGCCTCCCGCGCTCGTCGGCGTTGCCTCTCTTGAACGGTTTTTCATCTACGGCGTAGCCATTACCTTATTTATGAAATCGGGCAGACTCCCCGCCGCGCTTGCCTCGCTTGCTGTATTTTTTCTCTATGGATACTACGACGGCTTATACACGTTTGAAACAAATCGGCTCGTTCAAGCCACTCTTTCGGCGGTGTTACCCGCCCTACTCTTCATTCTAATCCCTACGCCACTCATTCGCGAGCTGGAAAACAAGCTCGTATTTTATCGCGAAAAACATCTTTCTCGTATCGCAATCAACCGCAATCGCGCGGCAATCGGGGAACAGCTTTTTGAAATTTCGGCAGTATTTCGTGAAATTGAAACGACGTTCGCCGCCCTCGGCACAACGGAAGCGGAGGAAAGCGCAAAAGATTACATACGAAACGCCGTAATTGAAGAAGCTTGCAAGCCCTGCCCGCAATATCGCGCTTGTCGTAGAAAGGGTGCGCACGGCGATCTTGCACGCCTCGTGGACGTCGGTTGTTTAAAAGGGAAAGTAAATCTTATCGACGTTCCCGCAAATCTTGCGGATACCTGTATAAACCAAAGCAACGTTTTATACGCGCTAAACCGTCAACTCGGTGATTATCGGAAATATATGACGGAAACGGAAAACGCAGCAAGCGGCAGAGCGCTTCTTGCAGGACAGGCACAGGGCGTGAGCGAGATCCTGAAAAACCTCGCATTGGAACAAAGCGAGCCCCTACGGATTTATACCGATAAGGAACGGGCATTAAATATTGCCCTGCTATCGGCAGGTATCGTCTGTTCAGAGGTGCTCGTTTACGGCGAAGAGGAAACGCCTACTCTCTCCTTAATCACGTTCGGGAAAGCGGACGTTAAAAAAATCGCCGCCGTGGCAAGCGAACAATTTAAAACGCCTATGATCATTTCCGAGCGTATTTCACTCACAAGCGATAAATTCTGTTGTATTTTACGAAAAAAGCCGCGATACGACGCGGCGTTTGGAGTAGCGAGCGCAAAAAAAACGGGAGAGATCGCAAGCGGGGATACACATTCTCTCATCAGAATTGACGAACGACGGTTTATGGTCGCACTTTCCGACGGTATGGGGAGCGGGGAATACGCGCGCCGTATTTCCGAAAGCACGATTTCTTTACTCGAAAGCTTTTATCGAGCAAAAATGCCGCCAACCTCCGTACTCGCCACGATCAATAAACTTTTAACGTTTAGCAAGGAAGAAACCTTTGCTTGCGTGGACGTTGCCGTGATTGATCTTGATTGCGGAAAGGCAGACGTCGTCAAAATCGGCTCGCCTGTCGGCTTTATTCTTTCGGGTAATACGATCAAAGTTCTCGACGGCGATTCCTTGCCCTTGGGTATTTTAGATTCTCTGCACCCCGAAACGGCAAGCTATGAATTGCAGGAAAACGACGTGCTTTTGTTTTTAAGCGACGGCATTACGGGCGCGTTTGGCTCGACAACCGATCTCTACGACGTGTTAAAAGGGATTCCCGCAAACAATCCTCAACAACTTGCCGATCTTTTGCTCGAAAACGCGCTCAAAGCCTACGGCGGTGTCGCCAAAGACGATATGACAGCGCTTGCCGTGCGCCTTTTTAAAGCGGCGTGAAAGAGTATATGCGCCTACGTTTTGCTGATCGCTAAAAAATAATCCCGTTCGCTTGGAACGGGATTATATGTTTGACGATTATTCTTCGTCTTTCTTGTCTTCTTCTGCGGAAACTTCCGTTTGATTGGCAGCTTCTTTCGCCGATTGCTTTGCAGCAAGTCTTGCCATTCTCGCATCCTTTCTCGCTTGCGCTTTCATTTCTTTCGTTACGATACGAGCCGCATCAATACGAGCGCGCATTTCTTGCGGTGTAGGAGGCACGAACGCCGAACCTTCTGCATTTTCCTCGATTACTTCATAGCCCTCGTCTCTCTCCAAAAGCGTAGCTTCCGTTTCACCGTCGAACATATGAATATGATGCGCGTCGAACGCAAGCTCGATCACGTCTTTGAGCGCAACGACAGCACGGCTGGAAATCTTTGCGATCATTTGCGTAGAGTTGTCGATTACCGAGCTTTCCTTACCCTCGTGATCAAGTTCGCAATAGATCTGCGTTTCTGCACCGAGCTTTTCAATAACTTCGATTCTCGCTTTGATAACGGTTTCAGGCGAGTTGGAAATGAACATTTGATCTTGGTGAATATCTTCGGGACGAACGCCAAGCGTGATCGCTTTGCCCGTGTCAAGATATTCGTTAATATTCTTAATTCTTGCCGCAACACTCTTGGGAAGCAAGATCTTGTTGTTGCCAGTGAAGTTCACGTATACTTTACCCTTTTCAGAGGTAAGCGTGGATTCTTTGAAGAAGTTCATTTGCGGCGTACCGATGAAGCCTGCAACGAACAGATTTACGGGATAATCGTAAAGGTTCTTCGGCGTATCTACCTGCTGCATAAAGCAGTACTTCATAACGACGATACGCGTACCAATAGTCATAGCCTC
>JAGAOR010000018.1 GCA_017623605.1 Clostridia bacterium
TGCGGTTGCCGCGGCAAACGAGGGCAAGGAAGCGGTGCTTTTCAGCTATTTTACCAACGACGAGACGGCTACGACGGAGAGCGTTACCGTAAAATTCGAGGGTGGCAGCGCGGATTCCTACGCGTTCATTGTGCTTGACAATGAATATAACGCCGAGCGGATTTGCACCGTTGCAGTGGAAAACGGCGAAGTAACGTTTAAGATGAAGCCGAACACGGTCGTTATGTTGGAAAAGTGTTAATCTAGTGTAGAGGGATATGCGTTTCAATCCGTTCTTACCGTAGTGGGGTAAGTGCAGCCACGGATTGAAACGCTATTTACCGAATATACCAAACGAGAAAAAAATTAAACAATAAAACGAGCGGTAAAATATAATTTTTACAACGCTTAGAAAAAGTTTTGATAGGAGAATAAAGAATGTCAAAAGTAGCATTCGTAGGGTTCGGAGAGGTCAATACGCCGAAAGAAATTATTATCAATAAGTGTGAGAAAGCGGCAAAATCGTTAGAGGAAGCAGGCTTGGATTTATGTAGTGTATATCCCGTAACGGACGATTACGAGGAAAAAGATATTCAAAAAGCGGTGAACGCGTTAAAAGGTAAGGATTTCGACGCGCTTGTCGTATGTATCGCGGGTTGGATCCCCACGCACGCGGTTGTGAAAGTGACGGAGTATTTCAAAAATACGCCTATGGTATTGTGGGGACTTTGCGGTTGGACGGAAGGCGATAGGTTGGTAACGACTGCCGATCAGGCAGGTACGAGCGCAATTCGCAAAACGTTCAAGGATTTAGGGTATACGTTCAAATACGTGTACGATATTATAGGGTTGCCGTCCAAGGTGGATGAAATACGAAGTGATTTACGCGCTCGGTGGCGACGGAAAAGGTGGCAAGAGAGAACTGCCGTATACGTTGACTGTAATCGACGGGGATAACCGTTTTGTAACGGACGGTGTGGCTGCGACGTATCAAAAGGGCGACGTGGTAGACTGCTCGGCGGCGTATATGCTTGTCGGTGGTGAAAGAGTTCCTTACGAATTTTCGGTGGAATATCCCAACGGGAGAAAATACAAGAATAAAGTTTTCAACGCGAATTTGTCTGGTGTTTACCGTTTGCGCGCAACCGCTTCGGTGGAGGGACAGGATTATGCGTTTGAAAAGGAAATCACCGTTGCCGTGACAAAGAGCGATCAGTTTAAAACGATTTCGGATCAGGTGAATATTTCGACGGGAAGAAGTAGTATGACCGGAGAAAGTGGCACCGTGATTTCGGTTGCGCAGTCGGGGGCTTTGGTGGAATATTCCAAGCCCGTAGATCTGAGCACGTTCAGCGGGCAAACGGAGAAAGACAAAGATTTGGGAACGACGAAGGTGAAGGGAACGGCAAATCCCGTTATCGATTTCACGATTGATCCGGTGGCATACGGTACGGCGGCGGCTGGCGGTGTATACGTGTATATCACGGACGCAGCCGATCCTAATAACAAAATCACGATCTCCATAATGAGCGATGGTAACACTGTATGGTCGTACGTCCGCGCCGGCGCAACCGGGCAGAATTTGACAGGTTATCACGTGGGCTCAAATGGCATAGGGCTGGATGAGAGAAAGGCAAAATTCGGTAAATTTGATAATACGCCCGGTACTCTGCACACGAATAAGGCAGGATTTATAACCTATCACAGCTTTGCGGGAAAGTTGGCGACTGGTGCAACGGGAGCTAATTCCAGAATGACGTTGTGGTACGACAACGATACCAAGCAGGTGTTGTGTACGCCGAAAATCACCAGTATTAAATACTATAACTCGTATATCGTCACCGATCTGGACGACGTGAATTATACTTTGGGGAATGCGTGGCAAGGCTTTACGTCCGATAAAGTGTATATCAGCTTTATGGTAATGGGCTTGACTGCACCTCAGGCAAATATGGTCGTCTACAACATTGCGGGTGAGGATTTCTCCAACGCGACGATCTCGCAAGACGAGAAGCCCACCGTGAACGTGGAGGGTGGGAACACTCTGACGGGCTTGGCAGGTAAAGATTTGTCTTTGGCGTTGCCCGCGGCAACTGCATACAACGCTTTGGGTGAAGAGATTGACAACGTCGTTGGCAAAGTATATTATATAAAGAACGGCGTGCGTTACGACGTACCCGTGATCAACGGTCGTTTCGCCACCAAGCGGAGCGGCGATTATGAAATTGAATACACGGCAATAGACGGATTCGGTAACCGCGGCACGAGTCGCGTGGAAGTTAACGTGCTGGATAGCGATAGCGCGCCGGATTTAAAAACCGACTTCGACGAGGGAACGCCCGATCAAAGCTATACGCAATGCTTGGCAGGTTCTTACGTACCCTTGCTTGCGACGGAACAATTATCTGTGGAAAACGCCATCGGCGACGTAACCACTGTGTGCGCGGTATACTACGACGGAAAGGCGGTCGAAGTGAAGAACGGCAAATTCTTTGCCCATCAGGTAGGCAGTTATACGGTGGAATTCCGTACGACGGATAGCGTTGGCAGAACGACGACGATTCCGTACACGGTAGTCACGACGGAACCCGAAGAACCCGTGATTTACGGCAATATCCCTTATTACGTAGGGTTTATCCGTGGCAACACGTATACGATTTCCGATTTGTATTTTATCGATTTCGCGGAATCGCCCGAAGTGCAGAAAGCGGACGTGTATATTAACGGCGAATTGTATACGGAAAGCACGTTCAGCTTACCTTCTTCGGTAGAAGCGGAAGAGGCAAGCGAAAAATCGGAAACGGTTAAATTGGAATATAAATACGGCGATAAACCGGAACCGTTGCGTGAGTATAATATTCCCGTAAAGACCGTTTATAAGAAAACCACGCAGACGGTAGCAGGCAGACCTAAAGAATCTACTAATTTCTTGTCCGACAGATATTTCCTGTTCGGCGAAAGTAAGAACGGAGCGATCACGGGCACTGTAAGAAGCAATCACCTGTTGTTGTCTACCACGGCGGACGACGCATTGGCGCGTTTTGTGCAACCTGTGCCTTCTAATCTGGTGAATTTGCGTTTGAGCACGAACACCGATCGGGGCGCGGCGGAAGGGACGGCAAACGCGCGCCCGTCGAATATCAAAAGCGTTACGTTGTATCTGACGGACGCAATGGATGAGAAGAAAACCTTGACCGTGAAAATTTTCGAGGCGGAAGATGGACTTCTGTATATGGAGATAGGCGAAAAAACTTCGTTGTCTCTCAACGGTTCGTTGACGGGCTTCAGCGAATCCCCCGTACAATTCAAGTATGACAATGAAAGCAAAGCCTTCTACGACGTGATAACCGGCTTGCGCCTTATCGAGCCTGCCATGTATGAAAACAAGGAACAGTTTGAAGGGTTCAGCGATCAGGTATACGTTGCGCTTTCTATAGAACGCGAAGATAGCGAAAAGGCTGCCACGTTGCGCCTGTATTCCATCGGCGGTCAGTCTTTCGCCAACTCGATGAAAGACGACGACGGCGCGCCTATCATCGTTGTGGACGGTTCGACGAGCGGTATATACAACGTGGGCACGGAGTTCAAAACGTTTACGGCTTCGGCAAGAGACGTGTTGAGCGATATTGCGGAATTCTACGTTACCGTTACGTTGGAAAGAAACGGACAGACGGAGATCGTGAAAGATATCAACGGCAAGCCGATTGAAAAGCTGTCGCCGACGGAGGAATATACGTTCCGTTTGGATAAGATCGGTACGTACAGAATTATTTATAACGCGAAAGACCGTTGTGGAGCGAAAGCGGAATCCGTGTTCGCGATCACGGCGTTACAGCGTAGTGAGCCTACGATCACACTTTCGGGTGGAGTACCCGAAGCGGTGAAGCTCAACGCTACGGTGGAATTACCCACGGCAAGCGTGGCGTTTATGGAAGAAGACGAGAACAATTTCACGTACGTGATTTATATCACGCCTTCCAACTGCTATGAAACGGTGGTGGACAATTCGTTCGTGGCAAATGAAGAAGGAATCTACCGCGTACGTTATTATGCGCTTGACACATACGGTAACTACGCGCTGGTGGAATACCAAATCTTGTGCGTGAAATAAAGGAGGAGCGAAAAGATGAAGAAAACGTATAAAATTGCAAGTCTTTTATTGGCTGCTCTTACAATGAGCTCTGCGTTTTCAGCTTGCAACGTGTCGGGAGGAACGACGGGTGGCACTGCAGGCACGCCTGCGGCGTACGTAGGCAAAGGAACGCACGAAGCGTCCGTCACCGCGACTTCCACGTATATGGTGAAGAATGGGAGAACCGATTATAAGCTCGTGCTTCCCGAAGAACCCACCGAATATGAAGAGGAAGCGGCGATTCTGATCAACGAATACGCGGAAAAAGCATTAGGCGTTACCTTTCCGGTCGTGTCGGACGTAACGGCGGAGAACGGGAAATACATATCGATCGGCGATACGTCGATGATGCGAAAAAGCGGTATTTCGGTGGACTTGAACAAGTTTGGGGAATCGGGCTTCCGCATCGTGACGAAAAACGACGACGTGTATATTTCCGGTTCAAGAACCACGTTGCGGCAGGGCACGTATTACGGCGCGCAGGAATTTTTAAAGCACACGATTGATTGGCGGGCATACGCCGTGGACGAAGTACAGTATACGGTATCCGATCAGATGCCGTTATATGATTTCGACGTGACGGAAATCCCCGAATTCGATAATCGTAGATACGGTTCGTATAACGTAACGAGTAATCTGACCTATCAGCGGTTTTTGCGCTTGACTGTTAAGGAAGAGGTAGAATTGCCACTCTCGGGGCATAGCCATTTCAAGATTCTGCCACCCGAAACGTATTGGGAAGATCATCCCGAATGGTATTGTTGGAAAACGGGTTTTGCATATTCGCCTGGGGTGGCGGACGCGTTTAAAAGCGGTCAGCTGTGCTTGAGCAACGAAGAGATGCAGAAAGAATTCGTCAACCAGTTGGTGCAGTTGTTCAGAGATAATCCCACCACTAGCTTCGCGCATATAGGGCAACAGGATATGGCGCCCCCGTGCGATTGCGAGAATTGCGAAGCGATGAGAGCGGAGTATAACACCACCTACACGGGTATGCTCGTGGCGTTCACGAATAAGATCGCAAGGGAAGTAACGCGTATCATACAGGAGAGCGAGCCGGACAGACAGCTCCAATTCGAGATGTTTGCCTACCAAGAATCCCTTGTGCCTCCCGTAGGTATGATAAACGGCGAATACGTGGCGCACCACGAGGAAGTCATTCCCGACGAAAACGTAATGATTCAGTTTACGCCGATGGGCAGTAAGATCACCGAAGCGATAAGTAACGAGGAAAATAAAACCTTTTATAAGTATCTGGAGGGCTGGTGCGCGCTCACCGACAATATCAGTACGTGGACGTATGGCACCAACTTCAAGATGTCGAACATCAACCAAAAGAACTGGGATATAGCCACGGTAGACCTTCGCACGTATTCCGAACACGGTGTGCGTAAGGTATACAACCAGAGCTTTAACAACAAAAACATAGCGCAGCTTTACGAGATCCGCGCATGGGTAGAAGCGCAGCTTATGTGGAACGTGTCGCTCAGCTATCAGGAGCTTGTGGAAGAGTTTGTGGAGCATTACTACGGACCTGCGGCGCCGCACATTCAAAAAATGTTCGACGCGATGACGACGCACTATGAATATCTGCGTACGCAATTAAAGTGTACGGGCGGGTGGAACTTCAACCTGGATAACGTTCTGTATTGGCAATTCCCTTACGTGGAAAGCATCCGCTGCATAATGCAGGACGCGTTTGCGGCAGTGGAAGCGATCAAGGCAAGCGATCCCAATGCATATGAAAAGTATTATTGGAGAGTATGCAGCGCGTATTTAGAAAATATCTATATGCAAATGGAATATCATTCGGACAAATACGGTAGAGACTACTGCTTGGAAACGATTGACCTTTATGAAGCCCTTTGCAGAAGATTTAATCTCGTGGAAATAACCGAAGGTGGCGCGAAGACCACGGACGGCACTATTAAAGCATGGAGGGCGCGTTATGTGTAAGAAATCAATATCCGTGATTTTATCCGTACTCGTTACGATGGTGCTTGCTTTGTTTGCTGCGTGCAGCGGCGGCGATTCAAATTCGAGCAGCGCGCCTGCTACCAACCCGGTAACGCTTGATAAAACGGCGATTACGCTCTCTATCGACGGAGAAGCCACCTTGCAGGTGCTTGGCGGCGAAGAGGGGCAAACGGTGGTTTGGGAAGCGAAAAACCCGAAGATTGCCACCGTGGCAAACGGCAAGGTAACGGGCGTTTCGTTAGGCACAACCGTGGTTACGGCAACCGTAGGGGAAAAGACGCTCGAATGTAGCGTTACCGTGGTGATCTTCTATGAAAACGTAGTGGAGATCGAGCTGGAAAACGAGGTGCAAGACAATACGAGCTTCCGTTTGTTGACGGGGGACACGTACACGTTTAAACCCGCTTTAATAGACGGAACGAAAGTGGAAAACGTCACGTTTACGTTAACGAGCGACAACGAGGCAATCACCGTTTCGGATATGACGATCACTGCGGAAAAAGAGGTGAAAAACGCCGAAGTGAAGATTGCCTGTACGTATAACGGGCAAGAGTATTCGCTCACCGTATACGTGAGTGTGGATCAGGAGGTGTAAGGTATGAAAAAACTACTTGCTTTGATTCTTTCCGCGCTTGTTTTCTGCACGTCGCTGGTAACGCTGGTTGGATGCGTCGGCGGCAATAACGGCAATAACGGCAATAACGGAAATAGCGGCGGCACTTCCGAGAAAGAGGAGAACTATCTTGCGCTCAACGCGTATGAGATCACCTTAAATGTAGGTGAAACGTTTGAGCTGGACGCGAAGCTGTACGACGAAAACGACGCGCAACAAACGGTGAAAGAAACGACCTACACCGTAGACGTGGAGAAGATTGCGAGCGTGAAAGACGGTTTGATCACCGCCAAGAAGGCGGGCTCTACGTATGTCAACGTATACGCCGACGGCGTGGCGGCTTCGTGCTACGTAACCGTTGTCAGCAGCAACGCGATCGACGGGCTGATCATTCGCTTCACTACGCAAAAGCTGTATCAAGGCGTTTCGCAACAAGCGTACGCGCTGTTATACGATAACGGCACGTTGATTGCCGAGCCCACCGTAGAGTGGAGCGTGGCGGACGAAGAAACGTTAGAGGTTACCGCAGACGGCAAGGTTACGCCGAAAAAGACAGCGGAAAGCACGACGATCACTGCCACCTGCGAATACGAAGGCAAAACGTATACGGCGGAGAAACAAATCGCCGTGGTTGAACCTGTATACTACGCATTGAGCAAATCGAACGTGAAACTGGCTTCGCCGCTCACCGTTTCTGGCGCAGCGAACGCGAAAGATACCACGCAAGAGCTCACGTTAAACCTCGTGAACGTAGCCGAGGGCAAGGCCGACGCGCTTCCCGTGGAGAAATACACGTTTACGCTCTCCGATGCGGAAGTGGTAGAGTCGACCGCCAGCGGAACGATCGTGCAGTTGACGGCGAAGAAGGTCGGCAAAGCCACGTTTACGGCAACGGTTAACGAAACCGGCGAGAAAATTGAGGGAACGCTCGAGGTTGCACACGCGATCGCAAGCGTAGCAGATATGGACGTGCTCTCCCTTGCAAGCTGGAACAATGCGGCGCTCTTGAGCGAAAGCTTCCTTATGGTAGACGATATAGACTATAACGGCGACGTGATGATGCCTATCGCGGAATACGACGATAACAAAACCCGTTCGTTGGGTATTCAGTGGAAATACCGCTTGAATAAGAAGACGGATGGGAACGGCGTGGAAGTTTACGAATACGTAAACAGAGCGGATTTCGGCAAGAAAGACACGGACTGTCTGACGGACGAAGAATTCAAAGCGCTGAGTTCGGCGGGTGGCTTGAATGGAAACAATGTCGCGTCCTTCTCAGGCACGTTCGACGGCAACGGCTATTCGATCAAAAACGGCGAGCTGTTCTACGGAACGTCAATGACGATCCCTAAGGGTGCGGACGGGGTGTATTGCTCGGCATATTCCTCCCTGTTCGGTCAGTTCACGGGCACGCTGAAAAACGTTTCCTTTGAAAATATCGGTATGCAAAACCCCGCAAGCGTGACAATCGAGGGGGACTATGGAATGGACGCCGTGCTTGAAAACGGAAACATAGAAGCGAATCGTTTGTACAAGACGAAAGCGGGAAATTATTACCATCACGGCGCTTCCATAATCGAATACGCTAAAGATTGCGTAGTCGAGAACGTATACGTGGAAATGCGTGAATCGGACGTCTACTTTGTCCCTGGGCAAGGCTTTGGCGCGTTGATCTGTTGGGGGTATAATTCGTACGTAGCGAACTGCGTGGCGGATATACAAATGGCAAAAGACGGCAACGGCGCGGTGTATATGATCAAGGGCAAGGGCGACGCGAAGGGTACGTATAAAAACATTCTCGCGATCGGCAATAAGGCGAGCTATGCCTTTGATTTCAAAGAAGGCAAGGACAATACAACTCGGCTCGGCTTCAACGGCAATTATTGGATGGTAGGTGATGCCGCCGATTGGAAAACGCTGTTTACGCTCACCGCGGGCACGGCGGCAACAGCAGCGCAAAGCATAAAACAAACCGTTTCGACGTATGATCCCACAATCTGGAATATGGAAGATTTCGGAGCGGAAAAGGACGGGCGCCCTGCTCTTATCAAGGGCTGTTCCGTTAAATAACAACGGCTTTCAAAGTATGATCGAAAATAAAAAAAATTAAAAACAGGAGGATTGAAAGATGAAAGCAAAAAAGAAACTTTTGGCATTAGCCTTGTCTGCCGTTACGGGCGTATCGGCGTTCGGGTTAGCCTTACACCTTACGTCGCCGAACACCGTTTCCGCAGCGAGTAGCTACACGGTGACGAACCTCGAAGACTTGGTGGATAGCGGTAAAGACATACGTTGGACGTATGTGAACAGTAAGTTATCGACTGTTTATCAAGGTACCGTGGCGACTCCTAAAGCGACTGTCAACGGGGGGGTGACAGAACTTGGAGATAGTAAGGAATATCAAGTTGCAATATACGACAGAAAGAGCGCAGTTGGAGACAAGGAAGACGTTACGTATATAAAAGACAGCACAACTCAGGGCCCTACAGAGATGAACGTCAACGCCAACGACTACGACGGCAACTACAGCTTTTTCGCGAATAGATCGGACGGCGAGTTGCAAGAGGGCGGTGTGCTCTTGCCGAAGGTCAACGATAAAAACGCGGTAATTAGCTTTAATATGAATTATACCGACCGTAGAGTCGATTTTTATTCGCGTTGGGTAAAAGGCGCTACTAACACCGTTTATGTGAATCCGGGAAAAACTGCCGAGGGCTCGTATTACGGTGTCACGTTTAACAAAGATGATACCTTTATTGCGTTTAGAAATGCTGTGGGAAATAAGGCAACCGAAGCGCAGATACAGAGCGCTTCAAAGGAATACTATGTAAAGGACGACGTGTTGGCTGAAGCGAACAGATTGAATGAAAGAAGCAATGATGACGCGGATCCTAATAATGACGAATTCACTTTGTTCAACCAAGTGTTGGAAAAGCATGATATTATCAACGTAACCTACGGCACGTACGACGGCGAGAACGGAAATGCTTGGACGTATTTCTGCTTGTACAACGTTACCAAAGAGTTGTATCTCTTCGATAAAGCGGTGGATTTGGGCGTTAAGGACAATAACGTATACGTAGATGATGAAACTACGACAGACGTTAATGAGAAAACGTATGCGAGCGGAACAGACTGTATGATGAAGATTGAGTTCAGTCATAGATCGACTTGGGATAACGCGAATTGGGATCGTACGCCCGTTACCATTGCCGGTGTAACCGAACCCTTGCTTGCGAATAGCGACTACGATATGACCTTGGACGACACCTACGCGGAGGGAGCCGCGTTGTCTACGGTTACCTTGCCCACGGGCTACAAATGGGCGAACCCCAATCAGGAATTGGAAGAAGGTACGAAAGCATACGAAGCCATATACAAGTATGATACGATATACGCTGACACTGACGGTAAATACTATGGTTTGGAGGGAAAAGCTTGTGAAATCACCGTAACGGCGGAAGTGCCCAGCTACACGCTTACGTTGAAAGATATGAACGGCGACACGATCGGGACGCGTTCGGTGCGCCACGGCGAAAGCTACACCTTTGAACCTTATGCGGCTGTCGGTGGAACAAAGACGTTCGTTGCGTACAAGGTAGGAGAATATCTCTATAAAGAGGGCGAAACGGTTACGCCTGTAGAGGACAGCGTAGCAACCCTTTGGGAAGCGGATTTCTCGATCGCAAACGAAGGTTCCGTGAGACTGATCGACGACGGTACCAACTATGGCGGTATCCGTTGGACGATGAATATCGACGCGACAGATTACGAGATCATCAATGATAAGGTTTCTTCCGTTTCGACGATGATTATTCCCACCGATTTGATCGAAGGTGATTTGAATTATGATGAAGCGGGTGCGCAAGTAACGGAGCTTGAAGCTGCTGATCTTGCAAACGGCACGGTAGACTTCGCGATTACGAACATTCAACATTTCAACTACAACCGTCCTTTCTCGGGCGCGGCGTTTATGAAAGTTGAGTATACGAGCGGCGCGGACTACGTGTATGCGGAAGCGAAGAGCTTCTCCGTTTACGAGCTCGCTTGCGACGCGTTGGCAGCTCACTATGCTAAGCTTGAAGAAAGCGACGGCGCTATGGGCAAATACAGCGCGAATGGCGTGGCAATGCTCGAAAAATATATTGCAGGCGTGATTGATCTGACGGTAACCGACGACGGCGCGAATTTGACGGTAGCAGGCTCTACGGTTGGCGACGGCGTGTTGCTTGGGGATTTGGGCTACGTGGTAACGAACGCTACGCAAGCAAAAGCAACCGAGGGCAAAACGACCGTGACGGTTTCGATCGTGGTAGATGAGGATTCGGCGCTTGCTTCGCTCGTACAAGTAGGCGCGGCTGTGCCCGTCATCGTGAGAAACGCGGGTGCGCTTGAAACCTACAAGGCTGTGGAAGCAACCGCAACGTCTTATGACGGCACCGCGTTGACGATTTCTGTGAAAATTTAAGGAGGTGTTATGATGAAAGCATATCAAAAGTTAGTTTTCGAAATGATAGATTTCTCCGCAAACGACGTCGTTAGAACGTCTACGTTCGCCGAACAAGCGGAAGCGACCGTCCTTATTGCAGACGGTTGGGACGCAAGAACGAATTTTGATTAAGCGTTTGTTTGACGCGCGGCGGGGCGTTTGCCTCGCCGCGTAGAAAACGATTTACTTTGAAAGTGATTTTATAAAATAGCTCTGCCGTTCGTCGTTGCGTAGCCTACCGATAGGAAAACGCAACGGCGGCGACGTAGCAAAGGTAAATAAAAATGAAAAAAATAGTATTATCCATTTTGGCGGCGGTATTTTCGCTGACCTTACTTTCCGCTTGCAACGGTGCAGGCAATTCGAACACGACCTACACGGTTACGTTTGTGCAAGACGGGCAAACGAATATCGTAAAGCAAGTAAAAAGCGGCGAAGCGTTGAGGGATATTCCTCTGCCACAGGAAGTGGCGGGTTACGACGTAACTTGGGACAAAACTTCGTTTGCTTCCGTTTCTTCTAACCTTACCGTTACGGCTGTCTTAACCCCGAAAACCTACGTGATCGAATACACGGTTCATCCGTATTTTGAAAACAACGGCTATGAAGTGGTGTTGGAAAAGCAATCGCAAGAGGTGCGTTATAACGCCACGTTCGAGCTTGCTTCCGCTTCCTGCGAGGGGCTCGTGTTCCTCGGCTGGTGGAACGAGGACGAGGGGGATTTCATTCATTCGGGAACATATACGTGGACGGACGGGCTTACGCTCGTTGCGCGTTTTGAGCCTGAAGATCAGGAATGGTCTTAAAATTCCCTTGCAATCACTTTGCAAGGACGTTTCAGCCTGTTGGTGAGGCGGTTTAACCGAACCAACGAGAAAAATGGAGATAAGAAAATATGGATATTAACGGATTTTGTCACGACGGCGTAACGCAAAGGACGAAACCCAAGCTTTCCTACGACGAAACGAGGGATTTTTCCGCTTGGAAAGGGGAAGTAAAAGAAAAGCTTGTCGAGCTTTTGGGTTTGGACGTGATTGCGGAAAACGCTTGCCCTTTACAAATGGAAATTGTAGAAGAAGAACAACAAGACGGATACAAACAAATCCGTTTTGAGTTTGAAAGCGAAAAAGGTGCGGTAGTGCCTTGCTATTTGCTCATTCCCGATACAGGGAAAGAAAAATACCCCGTAGCCATTACGTTGCAGGGGCATAATCAACAAGGCTTTTACAGTTCGATCGGAAAGGCGCTTTGTCACGAAACGCTCGATTACGACACGGGCAGAGGTACGTTCGCCGTACAAGCTGTAAAAAACGGATATATCGCTTTGGCAATCGACCAACGCGGTATGGGTAGCCGTTCGGCGTTGAACACGATAGAACGGCGCGTAAGCTTAAATCCGCGCGGCGATTGCTATTATGAAGCAACGACGGCGTTAATGCTTGGCAGAACGCTCATTGGCGAGCGGTGTTGGGATATTTCGCGCGCAATCGATTTGCTTGGTAATTTCAAAGAATGTGATTTGGACAATATCGTTATCACGGGCAATTCGGGTGGCGGCACGGCGAGCTTTTACGCGGCTTGCGTAGACGAGCGTATCAGCGTATGCGCGCCAAGCTGTTCGTTCTGTCCTTATCCCGAATCGGTTTTACGCTTTTATCATTGCTCTTGCAATTATATTCCGCAAGCTTTCCGCTATTTTGATATGCAGGATTTATCGTGTTTGATTGCACCGAGAAAGCTTGCGATTATCGCAGGGAAGTATGATACGGCGTTTTTGGTAGACGGCGTTAAGCGCGGCTATAAAACAGTAGAAAAGATATACGAAAAAGCAGGCGCGAAAGAAAATTGTAGTTTGACGGTAACGGACAAAGGGCATTGGTGGTGCGAAGACGTCGTTTGGGACGTAATCAACAAGCAAATGGCAAAATTCGGTTGGTAACGTAGGATTGATGATTCGTCAAGCGGAAAAAGTGAAGCGAAAATCAATGTTGATACATTCTATAATATAATAGGAAGAACTCCAAGTTCGGCAAAATAGCCGTCAGTAGCAAAAAAGACGAGATTTGTTCGATCTCGTCTTTTTTATTCGCTAAAACTCATAAAATTGTCGTATATATCAAGAATTTATGCGAAAAAGTGCAAATATCTTTTCATTCGTGTTGACAAACATAAAAAAAATGTATTATAATAGTGTATACGAGGGATAATCTCGAATTTATTTTATCAGGAGGATATTCAAAAATATCTTATGGAACTACCCCTATCTATCGTAATTGCGATACTCATTCTCTTATCCGGATTCTTTTCGGGAACGGAAACGGCGTTTTCGTGCGCGAATAAGATCAAGCTCAAAAGTATGGCGGCGCTCGGCAAGAAGAACGCGAACGCGGTGGCTTCGTTTGCCGACGAAAAATACGATAAGCTCGTTACGGCGATCCTCGTCGGAAACAATATCGTAAACCTTACCGCTTCCGCACTCGGCACGATTTTATTCGGTATACTAATTGCCGACGCAAATATCGCAACGACGGTATCGACTGCGGTTCTTACAGTAGTCGTACTTTTATTCGGTGAAATCACGCCCAAATATTTAGCGAGCGTGTATCCCGAAAAATTCTGTTTCTTCTTTTACCCCTTAATGCAACTTTTTTATTGGATACTTATGCCCGTTTGTAAGGTATTCGACGGATATAAGGCGCTCCTTAAAAAGATTTTCAAGCTGGAAAAGGACGCGACGGTAACCGACGAGGAGCTGTTATCGCTCGTGGACGAGGCGGAAGAGGACGGAACGCTCAAAGAAGACGAATCGGAGCTCGTGCGTTCTGCGCTCGAATTCGACGATTTAAAAGTGGAGGACATTTTAGTTCCTCGTGTGGACGTAGCTGCGGTGAACGTAGCGTTCACGATGGACGAGATTCGCGAGGTTTTCCACAAAACGGGCTATTCAAGGTTGCCCGTGTATAGAGAAACGATCGATAACGTGATCGGACTTATTCACCAGCGCGAATTTTTCGAAGGCTACTTAAAAGGCGAGAAAAATATCGAAAATTTGTTGCAGGAGATCGTGTTTACAACGGAATATACCCGTATTTCCGCGCTATTGAAGCAGCTCCAAAAAAGTAAAATTCATATGGCGGCGGTGTCCGACGAATACGGCGGACTCGTAGGAATCGTAACGCTTGAAGATATTTTGGAAGAGCTCGTAGGCGAAATTTGGGATGAGCACGACGAAGAGGAAGTGCTCTTTGGAAAAATCGACGAGAACGAATATTGGGTAGACGGCAAATGCACCCTTTCCGATTTTTTCACGCTCTACGAAATGGAGGGCGCGGAGGAAAACTTCGAATCGAATACCGTTGGCGGTTGGGCGACGGAAAAATACGGCGGGATTCCTCCGATCGGCGAGACGCTCCGCTATCAATACCTTGAAATTAAGATTGTGAAAGCAACCAAGCAAAAGGTGCTTAAAGTCCGTTCGAAGAAGACGGAGGAATATTTCGAGGAAGAAAACGAAAACGACTAAAAAACAAAAAAGCGAAGAGAGGTGCTTACTATGGCAACGATTTTAGTAACGGGTGGTTGCGGCTATATCGGCTCGCATACCGTGCTCGAACTGTTAAATAAGGGTTATCAGGTAGTCGTAGTAGATAATTTTAGTAATTCAAACCCTGAAAGCTTGCGCCGCGTGCAAAAAATCACGGGCAAGGAAGCGGTTTTTTACGAGGCGGACATTCGCGATCGCGCCGCTTTGGAAAAGATTTTTTCCGCGCATAAATTCGACGCGGTGATTCATTTCGCGGCGTTTAAGGCGGTGGGCGAAAGCTGCAAATTACCGCTCAAATATTACGAGAATAATATTAGCGGAACAGTAACGCTTTTGCAGGTTATGGAAAAATATAACGTAAAAAAGATTATTTTCTCCTCATCTGCGACCGTTTACGGCGATCCCGAACGCTTACCCTTGGATGAAAATTGTCGCCTTTCCACTACGAATCCTTACGGTAGCACCAAGCTTATGATGGAAAATATTATGCAGGACGTGCAGAAAGCCGATCCCGCGTGGAACATCATTTTACTTCGTTATTTCAACCCCGTCGGTGCGCACGAAAGCGGACTTATCGGTGAAGATCCGAAAGGGATACCCAACAATTTAATGCCCTACGTGGCGCAGGTGGCAAGCGGGAAATTGGAGCGTATCAACGTGTTCGGTAACGATTACGACACCCCCGACGGAACGGGTGTGCGCGATTATATACACGTGGTGGATCTCGCGCTTGGGCATATCGCGGCGATTGAAAATTGCAACGAATCGGGCGTGCATATCTACAACCTCGGCACGGGGCACGGATATAGCGTACTGGATATGATCCACGCGTTTGAAAAGGCGTGCGGAAAAAGGCTTCCTTATCAAATTTGCGCCCGTCGCGACGGGGATATTGCGGCTTGCTACGCGTGCCCTGATAAAGCGAAAAGGGATTTGAAATGGGAAGCGAAATTCGGCATTGAGGAAATGTGCGCTTCGCAATGGAAATGGCAGAGCGGCAATCCAAGAGGCTACGAGGCGTAAATTCAGATGCTTCAACCCGACGAAATTATTCGTTCTAACCGCAAAACGCTGTCCGTTTGCATTGATTGCTTCGGAAAACTGACGGTGCGTGCGCCGAGGCGTTGCGACGACGAGCGGATTTTTGCGTTTTTGCGGGAAAAGGAAGCTTGGATCTTGCGCCAAAAAGCGAAAACGGCGGGGGCAGGTATTGATCTACCGCCTGAAAATTTGAACGGTTATTCTCTTTCGCTGCTTGGTGAGAAGCACCGAGTGCTCTTGATAGGCGGTGATTATATCCGTTTCGATCCCGAAACGAAACAGATCTTTTTGCCTGAGAAAAACGCGAGGCAGCGGCTTGTGAAATGGCTCAAAGAAAACGCCAAGCGTATTTTTTTGGAACAAACCTGTCGCCGTGCGAAAGAAATGCAAACGTCGTTTCAATCGGTGTCGGTATCCTCCGCAAGGAGCAAATGGGGGTGCTGCACGTTTGATAACAGGATTCGATATTCCTTTCGGCTGTTATACGCGCCCAAAGAGGTAATTGATTACGTGATCGTGCACGAGTTAGCGCATACGAAACAGAAAAACCACTCTCCCGCATTTTGGCGAGAGGTGGAAAAATTCGTACCCGATTATAAACGCAAGCGCAAGTGGCTCAAAGATCACGCAATCTTAATGCATATTTTTTAAGGAGAAGAGGTATGGGAAGACGTCGGATATTTTGTTCCTTTTTAGGCGCGCTTTTGGCGGTTGCCCTTTCCTCCTGCTCACTTGCCGCCTATTTTCCTAAAAATGCATCTTCTACCTCCGACGAATCGACTTCTTCCTCCCTTTCCCAAACTCATTCTTCAACGGAGAGTGTTTGTTTCTCTGATTCCTCTTCCGACGTTTCTTCCTCGGTGGAGGTGGAGCGCGCTCCGCTGGATTTTTCGAGTGCGCCCGTAACGGAAAAATACGGTTATCAATATTTGTTAGCAAACGAAGAAAAGAGGGAGGGGCTTTGCGGCTTATACGGCGCGCTTGTAGAAGCGTTTTCGGCGTTTGCCGCTTTAAACGAGGACGCGAAAAAAACGGACGGCGATTACCGCTTCGGCGCGTTTGATTACACGCAGTACGGATTGATACGGGACGAAGCGACGGCGGTTTGGAAGCTCGTATTTTTGGAATACCCCGAATTTTTTTGGATTAGTAACCGCGTGAAATACGACGATCAAAATTTATATCCGCTCGTTGCGGAAGATTACGCGCTCGCTTCCACGCGTTTGGAAACGCAAGCCTTGATCGAAGCGTTCGCGCTCGATTGCGCCGCATACGTAGAACAAGCGCAAACGCAAACGGAGCAAGCGATTACGATTTACGATTATTTGATCAACCGCATTGAATACGCCTATGAGGAAGACGGCGTAACGCCGCAGGACGATCGGTTTGCGCATAGTATTGCGGGCGCGCCGCTCGGTGCGGGCGTTTGCGAAACGTACGCGAAAACGTTTGATTATTTATGCGAATTGTTCGGGATTGAATGCATCACCGTTTCCGGCGATGCGGTGCAAGGCGAAAATTCGGGCGGGCACGCTTGGAATATCGTGAAATTGGAAAACGAATGGCACGCCGTAGACGTTACGTGGGGAGATCGTGGCGACAACACGATTCACCGCGAATGGTTCGGCGTTCCAGAAGCAGAATTTTCCCAAAGCCACCTGCCGTCGCTTCCAACGAAGGCTTGGGGCGTGGAGTATCTTTACGGGCTTCCCGCGCTTTCGAAAACGCGTGTTTCCCCTGTCAAAATAACGGAAAACGGCGCGTTGATCGGGGTAGGAATTTGCCTTGACGAGGCACTTGGAAAGGTAACGGACGAGCAGGGCAGGTACGAGTTCACGCTCGATTTTGAAACGGCGGCAACGGAAGATGCAACGCTTGTCTTTCCGCCGACGGAGCTCGAAGAAACGCTTTTACCGAAAGCGCGGTCCATTCGGATCACGGGTAAAAGTGCGGCGCAAACGAAATTGTGCGCCCAAACGCTATCCTTGCAAAGCGAGCTCGCGTTCACCGATTTAACGTTATCGGTAACGGAAATTGTAGGGGGCGGCTTTCGAATTTCAAAAACGCGAGTTTTGGAAGAATAAGGGCAAAAAAGCGTTTAATTGGGCGAAAAATGCGGTATAAATGAACGAGGAGAAAATTTTCCGAAAGAGGAAGTTATGTTAGAGCTTAAAAACGTAGGCTATAAGGTTCAAGACGAACTTGGCGAAAAAGAGATTTTAAAAAATATCAATTTAACGCTCGACGAGCGGTTTGTGGCGTTTACCGGTCCTAACGGAGGCGGGAAATCGACGCTTGCGAAAGTGATTGCGGGCATTATTCGCCCAACAGCGGGTAGGATCTATTTCAACGGTGAGGACATCACCGAGCTTTCGGTTACCGAGCGCGCGCATAAGGGCATTTCTTACGCCTTTCAACAGCCCGTGCGATTTAAGGGCTTAACCGTGCGCGATTTGATCAATATTGCGGCAGGCAAAACGCTCAAAGTTTCGGACGCGTGCGCGTATTTATCGGAAGTGGGAATGTGCGCAAGGGATTATATTGACCGTGAGGTGAACGCCTCGCTTTCGGGCGGGGAATTGAAGCGCATTGAGATTGCGACCATTCTCGCCCGCGGAACTTCACTTTCCGTGTTCGACGAGCCTGAAGCGGGAATAGATCTTTGGAGCTTTGGGAATTTGATCAAGGTGTTTGAAAAAATGCACGAAAAAACGCAGGGAAATATTTTGATTATTTCCCACCAAGAGCGTATTTTGAATATCGCGGACAAGATCGTGGTGATTGCCGACGGGCAGATTCGCGAGCAGGGCAGAAAAGAGGACGTGCTTCCTCGGCTGTTGGGCAAAGACGCTTGCAAAATTTTAACGGACAAGCTGTGAGGTGGGCGAATTATGGACGAAATACAAAAAGATCTACTTTTACAAATAGCCGATCTGCACGGCGTGCCCGAGGGGGCGTATAATATCCGTAGCAACGGGGAATTGCAGGGCAGAAATACGACGGCAAATATCGACGTAGTAACGAAAACGGACGGAAAATCGGGGATTGATATTATTATCAAGCCAGGCACGAAAAACGAGAGCGTGCATATTCCCGTGATTATCAGCAAAGCGGGGTATCAAGAGGTCGTGTATAACGATTTCTATATCGGCGCGGACTGCGACGTTGTGATCGTGGCGGGGTGTGGTATTCACAACTGCGGCGGCGTAGACACAACGAGTAGACACGACGGCGCACACACCTTTTACGTAGGCAAAAACGCGCGCGTGAAATACGTAGAAAAACACTACGGCTCGGGCGACGGGAACGGGAAAAACGTGATGAATCCTACGACGGTGGTGCATTTAGACGAGGGAGCGTATATGGAGATGGAAACGACGCAAATTAAAGGCGTTGATTCCACCAAACGCTTGACGAAAGCGGATATGAAAGCGGGCGCGAATTTTATCGTGAAAGAAAAATTGTATACGCACGGAAAGCAATCGGCGGATACCGATTTCGTGATTGATATGAACGGCGAAAATTGCCGTGCGGACGTAACGTCGCGCTCGGTGGCGGCGGGAAATTCCGTGCAACGCTTCGTTTCGACTATGAACGGCAACGCGCCCTGCTACGGGCATACGGAATGTGATGCGATTATAATGGACGACGCTTCGGTTACCGCCGCACCTTGTCTTTCTGCAAACGACGTGAACGCCGAGCTTATCCACGAAGCGGCGATCGGCAAGATCGCGGGCGAACAGCTGATCAAGCTTATGACGCTTGGACTTACGGAGCAGGAAGCGGAAGAGCAGATTATTAAAGGGTTTCTCCACTAAATTGTAAGAAAAACAACCTCTTTTAAACAACGAAAAATAAATAAGGAAGGTATATAAATAATGAGTGAACGTGCATACAAAAGAACGAACGTCTATGAAAAAGCGGACGAAAAACTGCTCGGCGATATTTTTTCTTACGCCGAGGGGTATAAAGTATTCCTCGACGAGGGAAAGACGGAGCGCGAGGCTTGTGCGTGGGCGAAGAACGCCGCGATTGAAAAGGGATATAAGCCTTATAAATTTGGGCAAAAGCTCAAAGCGGGCGATAAGGTATATTACGATAACCGCGGTAAGAATTTGTATCTGATCAAGGTTGGAAGCGCGAATATCGCGGAAGAGGGGATTCGCATTATCGCGGCGCATATCGACAGCCCGCGTATTGATCTCAAACAAGTGCCTTTGTACGAATCGGACAATATCGCTTTTGCGAAAACGCATTACTACGGCGGTATTCGTAAGTATCAATGGGCGGCGATCCCGCTTGCTTTGCACGGCGCGGTGGCACTCGCAGACGGTAGCGTGTTGAACGTGAAGATCGGTGAGGACGAGAACGATCCCGTGTTTTACATCAGCGATCTGTTGCCTCATCTTGCGGCAAAACAGAATGCGAAAACGCTTGGCGAGGGGATCGGGGGCGAAGATCTGAATATTTGGCTGGGTAATATTCCCTATACGGCGGCAAAGGACGATAAGGATAAAACGGTCAAGGAAAATCTTTTAAAAATTCTCAATGAAAAATACGGAATGAAAGAAGAGGATTTCCTTTCTGCGGAGCTTTGCGTCGTGCCGGCGTATAAGGCGAAAGATATTGGTTTTGATCGCGCTTTGATCGGCGCGTACGGGCACGACGACCGCGTTTGCGCCTATCCCGCGTTTACCGCTCTTTTCGATGAGGAACAAAGTAAGCATACCGTTATGGTGGTGCTTGCGGATAAGGAAGAAATCGGTAGCGAGGGCACGACGGGTATGCAAAGCGCGCTGTTCACCGATTTAATCGACGCGCTCGCGTTCTCCTACGGCGTACCCTCGGCAGCGGTACGTGCGAATTCGAAATGCTTGTCTGCGGACGTAAACGCGGGCTACGATCCCAACTATAAAGAGGTTTCCGAGCCGTTAAATTCGGCGTACCTTTCCTGTGGCGCGGGCATTACCAAATTCACGGGCGCGCGTGGCAAGAGCGGCTCGAACGACGCGGACGCGGAATTTATCAGCTTCCTGCGTAAGGCTTTCGCGGAAAACGGCGTGATCTGGCAAACGGGTGAAATGGGCAGAGTGGACGTCGGCGGCGGCGGCACGGTGGCAAAATACGTCGCGAAAGCGAATATCGACACGATTGATATAGGCGTACCGGTGATCTCTATGCATTCGCCTTTTGAGGTGATTTCCAAAGCCGATCTTTACGAAGCGTACCTTGCGTGCCGCGCTTTCTTGAAATAATGGCAATTAAAAACGCGGACTGTTTAGAAAAACAGTCCGCGTTTTTCGTTTGTTAAATTTTAACGCACGGTGAAGCCGTTGGAATCGGCGATAAAATCGGAGGAATAGAACGCCGTTAAGCCGTTCACAAGCTCGATATAATCGGAAGCGGCGAAACATTCGCAAGCGGAATGCATAGCAAGCTGTGCAAGCCCTATATCCGCGCCCGCAATCCCAAGCCTCGTCAGGGCTGCAACGCCGAGCGTTGAGCCGCTGCGCGCGTCCGAACGGTTAAAAAAGCTTTGATAGGATACGCCCGCTTTCTCCAACACCGTTTTCACGATTGCAGAGCTTACGGCGTCCGTTACGTACGCCCCGCCTGCGTGCGACTTGATCACGACGCCGCCGCCCAAAAGCGTCTTATTCGTGGGATCGCTCTTTTCGGGGTGATTGGGGTGCAACGCGTGCGCGTTATCCACCGAGAGGAAGAACGAGGAAGCAAGTGCTTTATAAAATTCGTTGTCGTCGAAGCGAAGCGCGTAGGCAATGCGACGAAGTACGTTTTCAAGGAAATCGCCGCCTGCGCCCTGCGTAGAATGGCTACCTACCTCTTCGTGGTGCATAAGTGCGGCTACGCAAACGCCGTCGCTTTCCGCTTTGCCAAGCAAGGCTTCCAAGCTCCCGCAAACGCTCGTTAAATTGTCGATACGCGGAGAAGCGAGAAATTCGTTATTGACGCCGAACGTATAAGGCTTTTCAGCGTTGACGATAAACAGATCGTGCGAGAGTACGCGCGTTTCACCCGCAAGCTTTTCCAGCCATTCGCTCTCCCCGCCCGCAAGCGATAAAAGGGGCAGAAGATCAGTTTGCGCGTTGACGGCAAAACCCTCGTTCACACCGCGGTTTTGGTGGACCGCAAGCGAGGGAACGGTTACCAAGAAGGGCGATTCCACCGTTTCCGCATAAATGCGTCCGTCGTCGTTTTTCACCACGCGTCCTGCAATTTTCAAAGGGCGATCGAAAAAGGAATACCAAACGCCTCCGCCGTACGGTTCGACGTTCAAAACCGCGCAATTTTCCGTTCGTTTTACGGGATTTTCTTTGAGTTTGAGTGCAGGGGAATCTACGTGCGATGCGACGATCTTATAGGAAAAGCGATCGAGCCCGCCGACGGTGAACGCGATCAGGCTTGCGCCACGCTCCACAAAATATTTCCCGCCCTCTACAAGCTCAAAATCCTCCGTTTCTGAAAGCGCGGTAAACCCGTTTTTCAAAAGTGTTTGCCGCGCTTGCTCCTTGGCGTGGTACGCCGTGAGCGAATTTTCTAAAAATTCCGTTAATTCTCTTATTTTTTCCACCATAATTTACACCTCACGCTTTTATTGTATCACTTTTTAAGGGCTTTGACAAGTCTTTTCGACAAAACGAGGCGAACAAAAAGGAACAAAAATGAAAATATAGTGAAAAGAGCCGTTTTTATTTGTTTTCCGCTTGACAAAACGCGAAAACCTTGTATAATAATATTGTTAAGAAGATTGTTAAGAATATACGCAAGATATACGCAAGGAGGGATAAATGAAAGACGAAAGAAAAAGCGGGGAAAATCTCGCGAAAATTTTTAGACTAATCCGCAGTCGGGACGAGATCGTGTTTGTGGATAAGAAAACGCATTTCAACAAGACGGAAATTCGTTTGCTGAACGAAATTCTTGCCGCAAAAGCAGAGGGTAAACGCTTAATTTCCACACAGCTCGCCAAAAGATTGGGCATTACCCGTTCGGCGATCTCGCAAATCGTAAACCGACTTGAAGAGCGGGGCGTGGTCGTTCGTGTGGGCGCGGATCAGGATAAAAAGATCGCGTATATTGAATTGTCCGATACCATTCTCGATCAATACGGCGAGGATATTGAAAATAGTAAACGCTTTGTCGGTGAGCTCGTGGAGGCATTCGGCGAGGAAAAGTTTGAAACGTTATGCGCGCTCACCGAATGCTTCGTTGCGTTGGCAAAAGAACGTATTAAAATGAAGAAGTAAAAATTTTTTTCGGAGAAACAGGAAATATGTTGCAACTCAAAAACGTCAAAAAAGACTACGTAACGGCAGGGAATACGGTACACGCGCTTCGCGGCGTATCACTCCGTTTCCGCAAGAACGAGTTCGTGTCCGTGCTCGGCGCGTCGGGCTGTGGGAAAACCACGCTTTTAAACATTATCGGCGGTTTGGACCACTACACGTCGGGCGATCTCGTCATCTGCGGCGTTTCTACCAAAGATTATAAGGATCACGATTGGGACGTATACAGAAATCACCGCATCGGGTTCGTATTTCAATCGTATAATCTAATCCCGCACCAAACGGTTCTTGCCAACGTGGAGCTTGCGCTCACGATTGCAGGCGTTTCCAAAAGCGAAAGAAAGCGCAGGGCAACCGAAGCACTTGTAAAGGTAGGCTTGAAAAAGGAATTGCATAAACGCCCCAATCAACTTTCGGGCGGGCAAATGCAACGCGTGGCGATTGCGCGCGCGCTCGTGAACAATCCCGAAATTCTGCTTGCCGACGAGCCGACGGGCGCGCTCGATACGACGACGAGCGTACAGATTATGGAGCTCATTCGCGAAATCGCGGGCGAGCGGCTCGTGATTATGGTTACGCACAATCCCGAGCTTGCGGAAGAATATTCTTCGCGGATCGTGCGCCTTCAAGACGGATTAGTTGTGTCTGACTCCAACCCCTACGACGGCAGAGAAGAAGTGGACGAGGGGGCAAATATTTTCGATCCGAACGTCGAATATCAGGACGTAGACGCGCATTGCCCCAAATGCGGCACATTGCTTCGACTTTGTGGGGTGCACCCCACGAAAGGGGCGAACGTTACCTGTCCGATTTGTAATGAAAATTTCAAGCTCAAACCCAAAGCAAAGCCTATGCCTACGCTCGATCCCAAAGAGGCGAAAAAGGAACGCAAAAAGGCGGAAAAGCGCAAAAAGAAAGAAAACGCTTCTATGTCGTACGCCACGTCCTTGGGACTTTCCGCGCGCAACCTTGCCACGAAAAAGGGTAGAACGGCGATTACGTCGGTTGCGGGAAGTATCGGTATCATCAGCGTATGTTTGGTGCTCGCGCTCTCCAACGGCTTCAACGGCTACATTTTAAAAACGCAGGAGGATATGCTTTCCTCCTATCCGCTTGAAATTACGGAAACGACTTTGAACGTAGAGGCGATTATGTCGGGTATGAGCTCGGCGACGGATATGCCCGATCTTGATAAAATCGGCGATCGCGTATACGTAAATTCATTCCTCACGAATATCGCGCAGGGTATGACGGTTACGAATAACCTTTCCGACGAATATCTCGAATATATAGAAAGTATGGAAGAGGAATGGTACACGGCGATCGTCTACGGCACGGGCATGTCCTTGACGAACAACCTTTTCACCGAAGTCGAGGTTCAAGAAAACGGCGAAACGGTGGAGAAAGTGATGTCTCTTTCCGAGCTGAAAGCATACTATACGTTCCAGCTTACTCAACAGGAAGAAAAATACGCAAGCCTTGCCTACCTCGTTGATTATTTAGGTAGCGTATACGGCAAAATGCCCGGAACGGCAGACGTTTCGAGCGAGGGATACGGCGATTACGTGCTCTCGCAATACGACGTGATCGAGGGGCATTTCCCGCAAAATTCGAACGAAGCGGTACTCGTCGTTGGTGGCAATAACGATATGACCGATTTAACGCTTGCGCAGCTTGGATTTATCGATGAAGAGAAGTTTTTGTCGCTGTTCCCGCAAGAGGGCGAGGACGTTGGAAATAGCGAGGATTACGAAACGATGATCGAGTTCAACGAGATTATCGGCAAGAAATTTATGCTTAATTATAACGACGCGATATACACCCCCGCCGCTCCCACCGATTCGTATTTATATAACTACGCAGGCACGCGAGAAACGCTTGGCGACGACGAAACGCAAGGGAAACTGATCTCTATTTCGGGTGTTTTGCGGCTCAAAGAGGGATATAACTACGGCTGCTTGACGAAAGGGTTATATTTAACGGAACAAGCGTGCAACGAATATCTTGCCGAGAATATGAATTCCAACCTCGCAAAAACGATTGCG
Source organism: Clostridia bacterium (assembly GCA_017623605.1). Classification (GTDB taxonomy): domain Bacteria; phylum Bacillota; class Clostridia; order Christensenellales; family Borkfalkiaceae; genus Scatosoma. Next base: position 25,128 of record JAGAOR010000018.1, read on the forward strand.
GAGCAATCGGGGAGCGCGAATAAGCTTGGCGTGTTGGTGCAGGAACTGTCCGCGCTCACGCAGGGAACGGACGAATATATGCAAAAGGTGGGCGAGATAATGGCGTTTTTGCTAACGTGTAAGCCCGCGGCGGAAAACCTCGTAGAATATTATATCACGGGCGACGCAATGAGCGGCGAAAACGCAGAGGACGGCGCGGCGCTTGCAGGTTATTATTTCCTCTACGGCGATTCGGCGATTCGCGCAGTTGGGGGTAAGGATACCGTCAATTCCATTGAAATTTACACGGATAATTTTGAGGCGAAAGAACAAATCCTGTCTTGGCTGGATCAATGGAACGACGAGCACGAAACGGGCGATCAAGTGAAATATACCGACACGGTTGGAATGATGATGACGATGGTGGAAACCATTCTCAATGCGATCACTTACGTTTTGGTGGCGTTCACGGCAATTTCCCTCGTGGTATCGTCGGTGATGATCGGGATTATTACCTACGTTTCAGTGGTGGAGCGTACGAAAGAAATCGGCGTTTTGCGTTCGCTCGGCGCGAGAAAAAAGGACATCAAAAACCTGTTCAACGCAGAAACGTTTATTATCGGGCTTTCGTCGGGTGTGTTTGGCGTAGTCGTAACCTATCTTCTGCAATTCGGCGTAAACGCACTCTTGGGCGCGCTTACGGGTATTTCTACCCTCGCCGCGCTTCCTTTCACTTCGGCAATGATTATGGTGGCGGTGAGCATTGTCTTAACGCTGATAAGCGGTTTGATACCTGCGTCGGCGGCGGCGAAGAAAGATCCCGTGATTGCTCTTAGAACGGAATAAGGAAAGTTTTAACGCATTTTAACGTGGACGGAAGAAACGGAAAATCCCTTTGCATAATTCCTAAAAAGCGGAGCATACTGCTTTCAGGAGGGAAGATTATGCGAGTGATTAACGTTATCTCTTATATTTTGGTAATTGTCGGCGCGATCAACTGGGGGCTTTTCGGATTGTTTAATCTCAATCTCGTATCCCAAGTATTTGCGGGCGCGAGATCGGTGGGCTCGATCATCACCTATTCGATTATTGCGCTTGCAGCGCTTTGGTTAATCCTTTCGCCGTTTATCACGGACGGCGTGCTTTGGCTGAAAAACAGACGCGCAGAGTAAGTAGACCAACGGAAAGCGGATTTTCTTGTAAAAGAAAGTCTGCTTTTTTCGTTACAGATATTGACATTTTCCGTTTGGTGTAGTATAATAAAAGTAACGAAGAAAAAGGAGATAACCAAAATGTTAAATTCTTTACTTATCAGTACGGGCGCAATCGTTGGGATTGTAGTCGCAATCGTAGTCGTAATTTTGGTGATTGCGGTAATTGCTTGGTGGATCGGCACGCGTAACGATTTCGTGCGGCTGAAAAACAAGGTGGAAGAAGCTTGGGCGACGATCGACGTTTTCCTTAAAAAACGTTACGATTTAATCCCGAACCTCGTGGAAACGGTGAAAGGCTTTGCCAAGCACGAAAGCGAAACGCTCAAAGAAGTAGTGGCGGCGAGAAATATCGCTATGAGCGCGAGAACGCCTGCGGAAAAGGTGAACGCGGAAAACGGCTTAACCAATTCCCTGCGCACTTTCTTTTCGGCGGTTTCCGAAAGCTATCCCGATTTGAAAGCGAATACCAATTTCCTCGATCTGCAAGGTCAGCTCAAATCCATTGAGGGTGAGTTGGAAAGCTCCCGTCGCTATTATAACGGCGTGGTGAAATCGTTTAATACCAAGCTTGAAATTTTCCCTGCGAGTATCGTGGGAAGTCGTATGGGCGAGGATTATAAAAAACGTCCTTATTTTGAGTTGGATAGCGAAGCAGAACGTCAAAACGTGAAAGTACAATTCTAATTATGAAAAATACGTATGCAATGAAAAAGCGGCTTAAATGTAAAGCCGCTCTGCTTCTCTTTATCCTGTTTTTCACATTGATTTTCCCGTTTGTGGGGGGCAGAGCTGAGATGAACGCGGTGAAAGCGGTGAAAGCGTCCGCTTTTGGCGACGTGATCGAGGTGCAAAACTACGACGTCGATCTTACCGTAAGAGCGGATAGAAAGGTGGAGATCAAAGAAAATATCCGCGTGAAATTTCTTGCAGGCGACTTGACGATGTTTTATCGTTCGTTGCCTTTGGAAAAGGCGCGCTACACGAATATCACGGCTTCGTGTGCGGGTAACGACGAGTTTTTCTATACCGTTGAAGACAATCCTGACACGAGCGATTTCATAGATATAAATTGTGTTGGCGGCGCAAAGCGGGGGAACGTTTGGACGTACTCGCTTTCGTATACGGTGGAGCACGGCGGGGACGAGGTGGAAAACGGTATGCATATCGACGTGATCGGCTACGGCTGGTCCGTGCCCTTGAACGACGTTTCGGTGCAAATGCATTTCCCTGCTGCGATCGGTGAGAACGATTTCAAACTGTATTCGGGTGGCTACGGCGCAGAGGGTAACGAGGCGAACGTTGCAGTGCAGCTTTCCGCGGATAGAAAAACGCTTTCTCTTACCGCAGATCGGTTAGACGTCGTGTATAACGATTATTACGGGGAAAGAATGGCAGAGGGGATTTCCGTGCAATTCACACTCGCCGCGGGCACGTTGCAGGATTATACGAGCACGCGGATCTTTACGGAAGGTATGGGGAAAATCGTGATCGGAGCGGTGATCGCGCTTTCCCTTGCGGTGCTTGCGTTTTTGTTTACGCCCTCGAAAAAAGAGATTATCACGACCGTGAATATCAAAGCTCCCGACGAAATGGATCCTATGAAAATGGGGAAGCTGATCGACGGCACGGTGGATAACGAAGACATCACCTCGATGATCTATTATTTTGCGCATAAAGGGTATTTGATCATAGATCTTGCCGACGAAGACGATCCACGCTTGATACGAAAGGTGGAGGCGCTTCCCACAACGGAAGCGGTGCACGCGCGCACGCTGTTTAACGGCTTGTTTGCACACGCCGATCGAGAAGTAATCGAGGGTAAAACGCCGTTCGATCCGGACACGGAGGTAGTGTTCTCGCGCGTTTCCCGTTTAAAACACAAATTTTACGAAAGCGCGGATAAGGCGATTAAACAAACGCCGAAGCTGAAAATGTACGAGCCGACGTCGGTGCTTTGGTACGTGCTCGGTAGCGTGATCGGCTTGCTTTACGGCTTTCTTGCGCCCCTCGTTTCAAGCTTTGCAATCGGAGGAGGATACGCGTATTTCGGCGGTGTCGTATTTTTCGTGCCGATAGCGGTGATTTTAATTTTAGGGCTACTCAAAGAAAATTACCGCTATAAATGGAAGAAGTCCGTTTTGTTTGGTATGACGGCGGGGCAAATAGGCGTAGCGGCGGCGTTCGCTTTGATCTTTATTGCCTTTTTCGCTTCCTACGTTTTAACGGGTTATGAAAGGCTCGTGATTAGCGTTTGCGCATTGCTTCCAAGCTTTTTCACGCTGGGTAAGCTCGTCCGTACGGAAAAATATCGCAAAATGCTTGGGCAGATCTTGGGCTTTAAGGATTTTATCGTGGTAACGGAAGAAGAGAAGATCAAATTTATGCTCGAAGAAAATCCCGAGCTGTATTATAAGGTGTTGCCGTATGCGCAGGTATTGGGCGTTACGGACGAGTGGGAAGAGAAATTTGCAAACATCACGCTTGCCCCGCCCGATTGGTGTATGGGCTCGCAAATGACGTTCTTTGACTATATGATTATCAACCGTTGTATGACAAGGGCAATGATCACCGCGCTTGCTCGCCCTGAAAGCTCTGGCGGTGGTTCGTTTATCGGTAGAAGCGGCGGAGGCGGTGGCTTCGGCGGCTTTGGTGGCGGCGGCTTCGGCGGCGGTGGCGGCGGAGCGAGATAAAATTATAAAATTTATAATAACGCTGAATAAAGAGAGCCGCGAACGCGTTTGCGTTCGCGGCTTTCCTATACGAAGGAGATCACAAATGAAAAATGCAAGTAAAAATCATTTTGTTAAAGCGGGATCGGTGAGTACGGGGGAATTTATAGCGAAGCGTTGCACCGATTCTACCGCGCTTTGACAACGGCTCTTGGTTTTGTAATGCTCGCCAAGGCATAAAAGCTGTCCGTTGCCGTTTAAAAGCTTGTAAATATAATCCCCGCGCTTGGTCAAGGAAATACGGAAATTACCCTTTTCAATGTTCGTTTTATGCGTTTGAATACCATTTACTGCGCCGATATAGGTGGTGTATTCCTCGCTGGAAAGTAACTTCTCGCCGTTGTTGGCGAACAGCTCGAAATAGAACACGTCGTCGCCGTCTGCGCCCTTATGGCTCGTGATGAGCCATTTTCCGTTCGCGTTATCTGCGATCGGCAAAGCTTCCGTATCGTCCTCGGCGGGCACTTTCACGAGATGATCTTGCACGTTCTCGTCTAAAACGGCGGTTTTTGCAAAACGCTTGGTCGATTCGATCGCGTTTTCACAGCGCGCGCGGGTGGGATAGTTTTCACCCATACAAAGAAGCATATTCTTTCCGCTCAAAAGCTTAAAAATATAATCGCCCTTTTTGGAAAGAGTAATTTTGAAGTTGCCTTTTTCGATATTGGCTTTATGCGTTTCAATGCCGCGAAGCGCGCCGTTATACGAGGTGTATTCCTCGCTGGATAAAAGTTTCTCGCCGTTGGAGGCGTGAAGCTCGAAGAAATACATTTCTTCCTCGCTGTGATCGGCGGTATCGGTAATGACGCGACAAATCGTCCATTTTCCGCTATATTTCGCTACTTTTTCCGTTTCGTCCTCGTCGTCGCCGAGTGCTTTTTGCACGGCGGCTTGCTTCTTTGCTTTCGCCTTTTCCGCCGCTACTTTATCCCGCTTTAATTTTTGCGCGTGCTCCTTTTCCGAACGCTCCGCAACCGCTTTTGCGATCTCGTCCTGTTCCGTTTCGGTTTTTACTTCGGCTTTTACTTCTGCTGTTTTTGCGGGCTTTCTTTCCGTTTTCTTTTGAGCGGTCTTTTTCGCTTGCGCTTGTTGTTCCGCCTTTTCCATAGCCGCTTGGACGGCTTTTTCTTCGGCTTCTTTCGCCGCCTTTTCCGCGGCAAGGCGTGCCTCTTCTTCCTTTTCTTCTCTTTCTAAACGTTCCAAGGTTGCTCTGCGCGCCGCTTCCTTTGCCGCCTTTTCTTCCTCTGCGTTAAGCTGTGTAGACTGCGGAGCGGAGCTTATTTTTGTCTCCGTTTGTGTGATCGGGGCTTGCGTTTTTTGCGTTTTTTGCGTTTTTGCCTGTTCTGCCGTGCGTTTTTTCGCTTTCGAGCGTTTGATTGAACGGACGACGATACAGACGAGTAAGATCACGATCGCCGCAAGCGCTGCGATTAACACGTATGCGAGCGTAGGATTTGCTTTCAAATAATTGATACATTGCTTGATAAATTCCATATCCGACTCCTTAAATTTTTATGACTATATATATTGTATACATCTATTTTAATATAAAATCACAAAAAAGTCAATGCTACGCCAAAAAAATTTTCGGTAAATTTTCAAAAAAATTGACATTTATCGCCAAATGCGTTACAATGTAGATATGGATAAAATTAAAACGGCAATTATCGGCGGTGGCGCGGCAGGACTCGTGCTTGCAAGCGCGCTAAAAAACGACGAAAAAACGGTGCTCTTTGAGCGCGGCGAGCGGGTAGGGAAAAAGCTTTCTGCGACGGGCAACGGACAGGGGAACGTAACCAATCTTGGTGTAACGAAAGAGCAATATTTCTCTTTTTCGGGCGGCGAAGCGCGTGCAAAAGAGATCGTTACTCGCTACGACGACGCTTCCCTTTGCGAATATTTTGAAAACGCGGGCTTGCTTCTCATCACCGATGAGCGGGGCAGAGTGTATCCCGCGGGTAGACAAGCATCTGCCCTCACGGACGCGCTTCGAAATTTGCTTTCCACGCGCAAGGTGGAGGTGTGCACGAAATCACGGGTGATTGAAATAGAGAACGCGCAGGGCGGGTTCGTTATCACCGTGCAAAAGGACGGCACGGAAACAGAAAAAGTGTTTGCGGAAACGGTTGTGCTTTGCGCGGGCGGTACGGTGGCGAGATCGTTTGGCACGGACGGTTCGGCGTACGCGCTTGCGCAGAAATTCGGGCATACGCTCACGCCTCTTTTTCCCTCGCTCGTACAGCTGAAATCGGACGCGAAAGAGCTTAAATCGCTCAAAGGGATTCGCGTGCCCGACGCAATGGTAACGGCGATCTACACCGATTTTTCGTCAGGTTCGCCTCGCCAACGCTCGGTGCGGCTCAAAGGGGATATTATGTTCGCCGATTACGGCGTTTCGGGGGATTCGATTTTTAGACTTTCGCCTTTCTTGACGCACCGCTTGCAAGACGGCGTAGTGCTTTCAATTGATTTTCTGCCTACGTTTAAAGAAAATCATATCTACCAATCGCTCGTAAAAAAACAGGCGCAATTTCCCAATCTTCCCACAAGCGAACTCTTATGCGGGTTTGTGAACAATCAAGTGGGTAGGGCGGTGATGAAGCGTGCCAAGGGAGATCTGCAAATCGCGGCGCGGACGGTGAAAGCGTTCACGCTCGTGATCACGGGGCATTTGGGGCTCGATTCGGCACAGGTTACCAAGGGCGGAATTCGTATGGACGAAGTGGACGAAAATTTGCAAAGCAAAAAACAAAAAGGCTTGTATTTTGCGGGGGAAATACTCGATATTGACGGACAATGCGGCGGATATAACCTACAATGGGCGTATTCCTCGGCGCGGACGGTGGCGGCGGCGATTGATCAGAAATACGGCAAAGGACGGGGGCAGGTATGAGTTTACGCACCCTTTCCGATATAAAACTTTCCATTGAAGCAAAGGAAGAGGAGCTTTTCAAGCTTGCGACGAAACGGCTTGGGCAAAAGCCCAAGCATTTTGCAATCACGAAAAAATCGCTTGACGCGCGCAATAAGTCGGATCTTAAATACGTGTACACGATTGAATTTTCCACCCAAACACCGCCGAAAAAACCGCAATTAGAGCGTTTGCCGAAAAACAAGCTTCCCCAAAAACGGGTGGCGGTGGTAGGAAGCGGACCTGCGGGTTTATTCTGCGCGCTTCGTTTGATCGAACGGGGAATTACGCCGATCGTAATCGAACGAGGTGCGAGCGTAGAGGAACGGGAACGGGATATTGAAAAATTTATCGGAGCGAGAACGCTCAATCTGCAATCAAACGTGCAGTTTGGCGAGGGCGGCGCGGGTACGTTTTCAGACGGCAAGCTCAACACTCAAACGCATAGCCCCATAAACCGCGAGGTACTTCAAACGTTCGTGCGCTTCGGCGCGCCCGAAGAAATTTTATGGCTGAATAAGCCGCATATCGGTAGCGACAATTTGAAAAAAGTCGTGAAAAATATGCGCGAATATATTTTGGCAAACGGCGGAAAGGTATGCTTTCATAGCCGTATGACGGATATAAAAATCAAAGGCGGCGAGGTGAAAAGTATCACGATCGAAAACGGCGAGGGAGCGCAAACGCTGGAAGTTTCCGCGCTCGTGCTTGCGATCGGGCATAGCGCAAGAGATACGTTCGAGTTGCTTCGAAGCAAAGGCTTTAAAATGACGGCGAAAGATTTCGCCGTGGGCGTTCGGATCGAGCATTTGCAAAAGGAAATCGGGTTTTCGCAATACGGCTCTGCGTATGAAAAATTGCCTGCTGCCGATTATAAGCTCACGTCGCACGTGGAACGGCGCGCGGCGTTCACCTTTTGTATGTGCCCCGGCGGGTTCGTAATGCCCGCCGCAAGCGAAGCGGGCGGGGTGGTAACCAACGGTATGAGCAACTATGCGCGAAACGAACGCAACGCCAACGCCGCCTTGATTGTGCAGGTTTATAAAACGGATTTTGGGGCAGACTTCGAGAAAAACCCGCTTGCGGGGGTGGAATTTCAGCGGACGATCGAACGCAAGGCGTTCGAGGCGGGGGGCGGGGATTATCGCGCGCCCGTACAGCTTGTCGGTGATTTTTTAAGAGGTAGAGCGAGCGATCAATTCGGCGCGGTTGCGCCCACGTACGCGGCGGGCACGGCGTTTTCCGATTTGCGAGCCGTACTTCCCGATTTTGTGAGCGAAACGCTAAAAGGCGCGATTGTGGATATGGATAAACGACTCAAAGGCTTTGCTAATCCCGAAGCGGTACTCACGGCGGCGGAAACGCGCACGAGCTCGCCCGTTCGGATCGAGCGGGGTGAGGATATGCAATCGGTTTTCGTAAAAGGCGTTTATCCCTGTGGCGAGGGTGCAGGGTATGCGGGCGGTATCACGTCGTCAGCGGCAGACGGTATCCGCGCCGCCGAAGCCATTTACCAAAGCCTTTTAAACGGTTGCAATTAAGAAAAATATATGGTATAATAATAACGTTATGATGAGATTTGAAAAAATGACGAAGAAGGATTTCACCGTATTTTGTGTGGCGTCCGTATTCGGTGGTATTATGGTGGGTATCGGCGGCGTAGGGCTTTTGCTTGCGTTTGCTGCTATGGAGGGTGGAATGGGTAAGCTCGTCGGCGCGCTCATTTTCTCCTTGGCAATGTTCGTGGTAACCACGTTCGGTTTATATCTGATCACGGGGCTTTCAACGCGTATTTTAACGATGGGCGTTAAAAATTTGTGGTCGCTTCCCGTGAGTTTATTTTTCAACCTGATCGGCATTGCCTTGACTGCACTTTTGGTCGATTTTTCTCACGCGCACGCGCCCGCAACGGAAGCGGCGATCACGCTCGTTGAGAATAAACTTTGCGAAAGCGGTTGGGCGATACATTCCCTGTGTTCGGGCGTACTTTGCGGTATGCTGATCGGGCTTTCGGTGTTTTTATCCCATTATACGTCCAAGAAAAATTTGTCGGCAACAGTGGGGGTTATTTTTCCCGTGTTCGTGTTTGTGTTTTGCGGGTTTGATAATTCGCTTGCGAACGTATTTTATATCCTCGTTTGCGGCGAGATTACGCTACAAAGCGTGAGCTATTGCCTTATATCCTTGATCGGAAATTTAATCGGCGGCGTACTCGTTTCCGTACTTCCGCTGATCAAGAAAAAGGACGAGCCGAAAAAATACAAATGCCCTTGCTGTGGCTATTTCACCTTTGAAAAGAAAGAACGCGCTTACGATATTTGTCCCGTTTGTTTTTGGGAGGACGATCCCGAGCAATATAAAAATCCTACGCTCAAAGGCGGTGCGAATCACGTTTCCTTGTGCGAGGCGCGAACGCATTATCAACAATTTGGCGCGTGCGACACGGGAATGAAAAAATACGTACGTGGACCGAAAAAAGACGAGCTCCACGGCTACGATAGATAAAAAATACGGACTGTTTTGAAAACAGTCCGTTAATTTTTATGTGCTTATTTTTTTCACTTTTACCCAACCGATACGGGTATATTTCGGTTTGGCGATTTCCTTGATTGCTTCAAAATAGATCTCGCCGAGTTGTTTGATATGATCAAAGGAGATATATTCGTTGGCTTGGTGAATAACGTCCTCCGTTTCGGGGAGATACGGACCGAAGCCTGCGCCGCATTGTAGTGCGCGGGCATACGTGCCGCCGCCGATCGCGAGCGGGGTTGCATTTTTGCCCGTTATTTTCGCGTACACCCCAGACAGGGTTGAGATCAACGCTCCGTTCGGATCGTTATAAAGGGGCTCTTTATAGCTTTCGATTGTATATTCTAAACCGAGAGAATCGATCTTTTCCGTAATCGTTTCGAGCGGCAAAGTGGCGGGGAAGCGCACGTCGGACGTGATCTTTAAAACGTCGCCCGAAAAGCTTGCCGTATTCGGCGAAAGGGTGAGGTTGCCCGTTTCGTCGCACAGTTGCTTTAAGCCGAGGGAATCGCCAAATAAAACGTCGTACGCCTTTTGACAGCTTTCGTTGAACGAGCCGAGGAAGCATAAAAGCGCGCCGAGCGCGTTCGCACCCTTATCGGGGGTTGAGCCGTGCGCGGATTTCCCGTAGACTCGTAAAATATTCGTCGTGTTATCGTAGGAAAAGCTCGTTCCCGCAACGGGATTTTCATAGTATACGAGCTTTGCGCCCGCCTTTTTGGTGAGAACCGCCCTCGCGAGATCGCACACCATATTCACCCGTTCGCCCGCTTGAAGCGCGGTAAAGGGCGGGTTTTCGACGGGGAGGGAAAGGGTAAAATGCAAAATGCCCTTTTCCGCGTAGATTACGGGGAAATCGGCGTCGGGCGTGAAACCCTCTTTGGGCATTTTCGCCACCTGATTGTAATGCTCGATACATTTCCAGCCACATTCCTCGTTACAACCGACGATCAGTTTGATTTTGCGTCGGGGAGAAAAGCCGGAATCTTTTAACGCTTTTAAAGCGTAGAGGCAGATGATGGCAGGCGTTTTGTCGTCGAGTGCGCCGCGTCCCCAAATTTTTTTACCTGCCACGCCGCCGTCCGATACGTCGTCGTTGATGACGCCGCCGAACGGGGGGTATTTCCACCCGCTACCCGCGGGCACGACGTCAAGATGGGCAAGTACGGCAAATTCTTTGCCTTTGCCAAAAATCACCTCGCCGATGTAATTATCGTAGTTATGCGTTTCAAAACCGAAGCTTTCAGCAAGAGAAAGAAAGAAGTGTAAGCAATCCGCCGTTTCTTTGCCGAACGGGTATTCGCCGTTTTCGCCCTTTGCGGGCTTTAACGAGGAATCGAATTTGAGAACGTCCACCGTCGAAGCGACGATTTCGTTGAAATATTTATCCATAACGTGCGCCATAAAATCACCGTCCACAATACTTTTAATACTATTATTATACACGATTTTACCGTTAAGGTAAAGAAAATGAGGGGCGAAGAGCAAAAAAATATTTTTTTCGTAGGCGTGCTTTTGACATTTTTCACGAAGTATGATACAATAATAATGAGGAAAGCTTGCGAGGAGAACGAATGATGATCAGCGAACATAAAGGACACAGAGAGCGGTTGCGCGCGAAAGTACTTCTTGGTGCGTGCTGTGAGCACGAATATTTGGAAATGTTCCTTTGCTACGCCATTCCCCGCAAAAATACGAACGATATGGCGCATAGGCTTCTTTCTGCGTTCGGTTGCTTGCCCAAGGTACTTTCCGCGCCCACGGAGGAGCTGCAAAGGGTGGCGGGCGTGGGGAAAAGCGCGGCGGCGTTGCTCAAATGTATGGGTAAATTTTGCGAGGATTATTCAAATTTAATCCAAGGCTCGAACGCTTTGCCTGAAAATTGTGATCGGGATAAATTGCTTGCGTTTATCAATCGAACGTACGCCGATCTCGATGGAGAAGTACTCGACGTGTATTTAGCGGACGCAGCAGGTAAAATTTTTCGCCGCGAACGGTTTAGTTCTCAACGAAAGGACACGGTTTGGGTGGATACGGAAGCGTTTTCTTCTCTGCTGATCGGAACACGCCCTTCGGGGGTAGTGCTCGTGCATAATCACCCGTCCGGCGAGCCCGAACCCTCGGTGCAAGACGACGAAACGACGAGAAAATGTGAAGAGATTTGCAGATTTCAAAACGTAGTTTTATGTAATCATTTTATCTATGCCCGTCGCGGGATATACGATTATTACGGTGGTGGTAAATTGATGAAAGGGTATGGTGAGAAAAACAAATGAAAAAGAATCCGAAAACGAATGAAAACGCCTTTCGCGCCTATTTTTTACGGTTGTTCGATAAATACGATCTACGAAACGAGCGGCAATTTAATTATTTTTGGAAATGCTTGATTTTCATTACGCTCGTAATCGTGGTTACAACGCTTGCGCTTGGGCATATTCACACGTTCGGCTTAGACGGTATGTTCGTTCTGCTCCTGTGCTTTGGTGGCGCGCTCGTGCTCACGGACGGTTTAAAGCTGCTTCTCGCGCCAAAGGGAAAGGCGCGCGTGTTGCTCTACGCCTTGGAGGCGGTGTTTGCGTGTTCGTTTATGTTCGTAACCAAGGGCGGCGCGGCAACGTTCGTTTACACGCTGGTGCTTACGGAGCTGTATTTCAGCGCGGAACGCACTCGACCTTCTATGATTTTGTTTTCCGTTGCCGTACCTTTATACGTGGCGAGTTTTTTGATTCGCGGGTTTTTTCTGTTTGAAACGTTCAAGGAGCTTTTACCCTTTTTAACCGATCTTATTTCTTCGGTGTTTACCCTTATTTTACATTTCGTTGTGGTGCAGGTGGGGCTCGCGTTCTACCGTCAATTTTTGCGTTTGGATAAAGCGCTTACGCAATTAGACGAAAGCAAAAAGGAACTCGAAAAGGCGTACGCGGTGGTGGCGGAAGTAACTGCGCTGGAAGAGCGGCAGCGGATTGCTAAAGAAATCCACGACACAGCGGGACATTCGATCACGACGGTGATTATGCAAACGGAAGCGGCAAAGCTGATCGTCGAAAGTAATCCCAAGGAAGCGAAAAGCAAGATCGTGGCGGCGAATTTACAAGCCAAGCACGCGCTCGAAGAGCTTCGTGATAGCGTACATTTACTATCAGGACAAAACGAACGTCAAACGCTCAAAGCCGCTTTGGAGGCGATTATACACGAATCGACGGACGGTACGGGGATCACCGTGCGCTCCAACGTGGAGGATATTGTCGTTTCTCCTGCCAAGCACCGTTTTCTTTGCAATAGTTTAAAAGAGGGCGTGTCCAACGGCTTGCGCCACGGCAACGCCACGGCGTTTTGGTTTGAGTTGAAAACGGAAAACGGCGCGCTCAAATTTTTACTTTCCGATAACGGCACGGGCGTAAAGAAAGGGGAATGGAAAACGGGCTTCGGACTTTCGAGTATGCAAAGCCGCGCCCGTAGTCTTGGCGGCGAGGTGGCGTTCGGAACGGAAGAAGAGGGCTTTGAGCTTACGATCACGTTGCCCGAGGATAAATAGAAAAAAAATAGGGAGAAGGGTATGGAAAAGAAAATTCGCGTGCTCATTTGCGACGATCAAGAGGATCTTGCAAAAGAGCTGAAAAGCGTTTTAGAAACGGATGCGGAAATCGAGGTGGCAGGCTTAGCACGCGACGGGTTCGACGCGCTTGAAAAAATGCCCGTTTGCGCGCCCGACGTCGTGCTTATGGATATTCGTATGCCGAATATGAACGGCGTAGTAGCAACGCGGCGAATGAAAGAGGAATATCCTAACGTGAAAGTCGTCATTTTAACGACGTTCGACGATAGCGATTACATTTTAAACGCAATCAATAACGGCGCGAGCGGGTATTTACTCAAAGACATTGGAAGCGCCGCGCTTTTGAGCGCGATTAAAAACGCATACGCGGGCGATACCATTCTACCTTCGAAAATCGCAAGACGGATCACCGACGCGGCAAGCCGCGTGGCGGAGGATCGGGAGATTAAGCTTGCCCGCGCCTTTTCCCTTTCCGATCGGGAAGTGGAGATCGCGCTGATGACGTACGAGGGATTTACCAACCGACAAATTTCTGCCGCTCTCAAACTTTCCGAGGGTACGACGAGAAATTACGTGTCGTCGATTTACGAAAAAACACACACGGAAAATCGCTTGGAATTAGCGCAAAAAATTAAAGAGATTTTATAAAAAGAGGCAGGCAGGTATGTATCGAACGGTTATTTTTGATTTAGACGGCACGCTTTTGGATACGCTCGACGATCTGACGACTTCCGTAAATTTTGCGCTGGCTTCCTTTTCCCTGCTTACGCGCACGAGAGAAGAAATACGCTCGTTTGTCGGCAATGGGATCGCGAATTTGATCACGCGCGCAATCGGCTACGAACACCCGCACTTTTCAGAGGTTTTGCAAACGTTTCGCGAGTATTACGGCGTGCATTGCAAGGAAAAAACGAAAGAATACGACGGCGTTACGGCGCTTTTAACGGAGTTGAAAGCGCGGGGCGTGCAAACGGCGGTCGTGTCCAATAAGGCGGATTTTGCCGTGAAAAAATTGGCGGGGGAGTATTTTCCCGATTTATTGAAAGAAGCGGTGGGGGAAAACGAGGCGGCGGGGATCGCGAAAAAGCCCGCACCCGATTCCCTGCTTACCGTAATGAAAAATTTGAACGCCGAAAAGGAAACTACGGTGTATATCGGGGATTCGGAAGTGGATATACAAACGGCAAACAACGCGGGCGTGGATTGTATTTCTGTAGTTTGGGGATTCAAGGACGAAACATTTTTAAAAGAAAACGGCGCGAAAACGCTTGTGAAAGCGCCGCGGGAAATTTTAAAATTTTGCGATTGTGCGAGGTGAAAATATGAATAACGTAGAAAAATTGATTGGCAACACGCCGCTTTTAGAATTGAAAAAAATAGAAGAAAAATACGCGTTAAAAGGCAAAATTTTTGCCAAGCTCGAATGGTATAACCCTGCGGGCTCGATCAAAGATCGCGTGGCGAAAGCGATCGTGGACGACGCGGAAAAAACGGGCAGATTGCAAAAGGGCGGCACGGTGATCGAGGCGACGAGCGGAAACACGGGGATAGGGCTCGCGCTCGTGGCGGCTTCGCGTGGCTATAAAGCGGTGATCGTTATGCCCGATTCTATGAGTGTGGAACGGCAAAAGCTAATCAAAACCTACGGCGCGGAAATCGTTTTAACCGACGGCGCGCAGGGCATGCAGGGCGCGGTCGCGAAAGCGGAAGAGATACAAAGTCAAACGCCAAATTCCATTATTGCGGGGCAATTTGAAAATCCCGCGAACGCGGAGGTGCATTATCAAACGACGGGCAGGGAAATCCACGCGCAAACGGTGGGAAGAACGGATATATTCGTTTCGGGTGTAGGCACGGGCGGCACGATCACGGGTGTTGGGAAATATCTTAAAGAACAAAATCCGAAAACGCGAGTGGTGGCAGTTGAGCCGAGCGCCTCGCCCTTGCTTTCCAAAGGCTACGCAGGCAAACACGCCATTCAAGGGATCGGCGCAAATTTCGTGCCCGCTGTGCTCGATCAAAAAATATACGACGAGGTGATCGCCGTTTCCGACGAGGACGCCTACGCTTGGGCAAAGGAAGTGAGCGCGGTGGAGGGCTTGTTCGTGGGGCTTTCTTCGGGCGCGGCGCTTGCCGCGGCAATCGAGCTTGCCTCTCGCGAGGAGAACGAAAACAAAAATATTGTGGTAATCTTCCCCGACGGCGGCAGTCGATACTTGTCTGTTTTATAAGAAGATCATAAAACAAAAACACCTCGCAAGAGGTGTTTTTTGCGTGTAAAATTTCGTTATAAATGCCTACTTTTTCGAAAAGTTTTTAATTGTTTTTGTCGAAAGTTATTGTAACCGTCGTGCCGCTCCCAACTTCGCTTTGAATAGAAAGTTCGGCATTATACAAAGCGCATATATGTTTTACGATTGCAAGACCTAATCCCGTACCGCCCGTTTTTTTAGAACGGGATTTGTCTACACGATAAAATCTTTCGCAAAGGCGTGGGATATTCTCTTTTTCAATACCAATTCCCGTATCGGCTACGGATAATTTCGTTTCATCTTCATTTTCGCTAATCGTAACGGTAATTTTGCCGTTTTCCACGTTGTAGTGGATTGCGTTCGAACAAAGATTTTCAACCACTTCAAAAATCTTTTTATTATCTGCTAAAACCGTTCCTGCACCTTTCACTTCCAAAGTTATATTTTTATTTTTGAGTTCAGAAGCAAGCTCCAATGCCACTTCATCGGCAACCGCTTTCACGTCAACGGGAGAGTGAACAATATCAATATCTTCGCCGTTTTCGAGTTTACTCAATTTGAGCATATCCGAAATAAGCGAAGCAAGGCGCAAACTTTCTTTATGTATTCTATCCACTTGCTTTTTAGAACCGTCGTCAAGCGTATCTTTTGAAAGAAGTAATTCCGATAAACCTTGCATAACGGCAACAGGGGTTTTTAATTCGTGCGAAGCGTTCGCAAAGAAGTCGCTCTTTTGCTTTACTATGGCCTTTTGACTTGTAATATCCGTAATAATCACGATAGAATATACGTTATCGCTTTGGCTATCCACCTTGCGAA
>JAGAOR010000004.1 GCA_017623605.1 Clostridia bacterium
AATAAAAAAGGGCAGTTTTGTCGCTCTTCCCAGAGGGAAAGGCGACAATGAAATAAATCCTTGCGGATTTGTGAAATTCGCTTTTTAGCGAATGAAATTGTTTCCACAATGAAATTTTGCCTACGCAAAATGAAGGATTTATTTTATTTCATTTTTACAAAGCAAAAATTTCACACCAAAGGTATTTCACTTTTAGGCTGTGGCTAAAAATTTCATTAAATACTAAATTCTTTTGTGGAAAAAGCTCACTACATTTCGCGTTTTGCGAAGTATAGTGGGCTATACTTTTGTATCAAACTAAAATCCCTAAGAAAAGGGCAGTTTTCGACCACGTTTTTTTCGTTCATCGCAACCCTGCCCCTCCGTTTTTACTTCTTATACAGCTTTGCAAGCCCCCCCTCTGCCGTTTCACGATACGACCTTTTCAAATCCTTTCCCGTTTCGTACATAGTCTGCACCACCAAGTCAAAGGAAATTTTACGGCTATCCGACAGAAAATACGCAAGCGACGAAGCATTGATCGCGCGCATTGCCGCTACCGCGTTCCGTTCGATACACGGAATTTGAACCAATCCACAAATAGGATCGCAGGTTAAGCCCAAATGGTGCTCCATTGCCACTTCTGCCGCGTATTCGATCTGCCCCAAAGAAAGTCCTCGAAGCTCGCTCAAAGCCGCCGTCGCCATACAACACGCGCTACCGATCTCCGCTTGGCAACCACATTCCGCACCCGAAATGGAGGCATTTGTTTTGATCAAATTCCCGATCAAGCCCGCCGTCGCAAGCGCGTTCACAATCTCCTCGTCCGTATACCCCCATCGTTCTTGCGCATATTGGAGCACCGCGGGCACAACCCCACAAGCCCCGCAGGTGGGCGCGGTAACAATCGTTCCACCCGCCGCATTCTCTTCACTGACCGCAAACGCATATGCGCATACGAGGCGATTTTCACGTGTTTCCGCGCTCTCCTCCGGTGCAATTCCGTCGTATAAAATCTTTGCGCGCCGCTCGACCTCCAAGCCGCCCGGAAGCACGCCTGACTGCGCCACACCTCGTTTCACCGCCTGTTTCATAGCCGACCAAACTTCCGCCAAATACGCCTTTATCGATTCGCCTTCGCACGCAAAAACGTAGTCGTAGAGTCGCATATTACGCTCTTTGCAATAGGTCCGGATTTCCGCCAAAAGGTTGTGCGGATATATTTCTGCCTCTTCCGTTTCTTCTCTATTCTCAATCTTAATCGCTCCTCCACCCACGCTATATATGCGCATTTGCGCAAGTGCGCGATTGTTTTGATATGCAATCAAATCCATTGTGTTCGGATGCGGCGTTTGCGTTTGCGTGTCGCAAAACACCCTAACCGACGGCAAAACACTTTTGATCACCCGTCCCGTACCGTGCCCCTCGCCCGTTTTAGCGAGCGAGCCGTATAACGTTACGACAAAATGATCCGCTTCGGGGTTTTCCTTTAAAAATAAGCGGCAAGCGCGCTCTGGTCCGATCGTATGCGACGACGACGGACCTTTTCCAATTCGATATAATTCTTTTAAAGACTTCATATGCATCACCTTGCATATCATTATAACATAATTAAAAACGTTTGTAAAATGAAAACGGTGGGCGCGTGAAAAGAGCAACGGAAAAATTCCATTGCTCTTACCGTTCGGCTGCTGCCATTTTTCATTTTTTATATGACATAATGAGGTACGTTCTGGATCTCATTGTTATTTTCGCCAATTCTAATGCCGATCCACTCCTGCCCCCCTTTCAGATTTACACGCTCCAAGCTTGTGCATTTTTGGAATGCAGCATCTCCGATAGACTTTAAGTTGCCACCAAGCGTTACAAGCTTTAACTGATTGCAATAACGGAACGCAGAATTGCCGATAGAAATTAAACTGTCGGACAGTTCTATGCTCGTTAAGCTCGTACACGTATGGAACGCTTGCGCCTCGATCGTCTCTACTTTTGCGCCCATCGTAACGTTTGCCAAGCTCGTACACTTCAAAAATACATCTTTACCAATCGACGTTACGCCGTTACCGATCACAACGTCCGTCAATCCCGTACATTCTTTGAACGTTCCCTCGCTAATGCTCGTTACACCATCGGGAATCGTAACACTTTTTAAGCTCGCGATATAAGCAAAAGCATACTCGCCGATTGCGGTTACTTTTTCGGGAATGGCAACGTTCGTTAAACGCGTGCATTCGTAAAACGCACACTCGCCAATAGACGTTACGCTATCGGGAAGAGAAACACTTGTCAAGCTCGTACACCTATAGAACGTGCGCTCGCCAATCGACGTTACCCCGCCGAGAATGACAACGCTTGTTAATTTACTGCAACCCTGGAATGCAGACTTACCGATAGATGTTACGCTGCCTGGAATTTCTATGTTCGGCAATTTAGTGCAACCTTGGAACGCAGACTTGCCGATAGACGTTACCGTATTGGCTATAGTTACGCTCTCCAAAGCCGTATAACCATTGAAAACGTCGTCTACAATAGAATCCCCAGAGGTGATCACTGCCCTTTCCAATTTCGCTTTTACTCCGTCCCCTTTAATACGCGCAAGCGCAATCGTCGGTGCCGTAATGCTTGTTAAATTATCGCAACCAGAGAACGCAAAATTGCCAATGTACGTAACCGTGTCGGGAATCGTAAGGCTCGTTAACCCGCCACGACAATAGAACGCATCTTCCATAATAGCGGTTATGCTATTAGGGATCGTGACTGCCCCGCTTATGTTCGCAGGAATATGAAGGAACTCTGTTTTTTCTTTGTTATATAATATGCCGTCCTGACTTGCATACAACGCGTTACTCTCCGATATGCTTACGCTCATCAAGCTATCGCAATCTTCAAACGCATACGCGCTAATACTTTTACAGTTATCGTCAATCACGATGCTCGTAAGCGTGGTATCCGCGACGTCCACAAAATATACGTAAGGATTTTGCTCATTTCCTAAATAGTTCACGCCGCCTTTTTCGTTATACACCAAGCTATCGCAATTGTCAAACGCATTCTCGGAAATAGAAATCACTTTGTCGGGAATCGTAAGATTCGTCAATTTAGAACACTCGTTGAACGCATACTCGCCGATAGAATTTAAACTGTCGCCAATCTCGACGCTCGTTAAATTTCCGCAATAACAGAACGCTCCATGTACGATGGTTTCGACGCTACCAATCGTAACACTCGTCAAGTTCCCGCAGGATTGAAACGCCGTGTCCCCAATAGACACAACGCTGTCAATCGTAACACTCGTCAAGTTTCCACAGGATCGAAACGCACGCGTGTCAATAGACGTGATATTGCCAATCGTGACGCTCGTCAAAGCATCTCTTTCGTCAAATTGCTCATGCGCAATAGTATCCCCCGAAGTGATAACTAACGTTTGCACCGTTTGGGGCGCTTGACGAGAGGTTAAGGTAGTACCCGTGAAAGCCGTTAATTTATCACATTCATCGAAAACGTGACCGCCGATAAACGTAACGCTATCGGGAATGGTTACGCTCGTCAACCCATCGCAATTATAAAACGCTTCGTCGCCGATAACAGTGATACCGTCGGGAAAACTGATGCTTGTTAAGCTCGGGCAATTATAAAACGCGCGCGCGCCGATAGAAGTTACACTATCGGGAATGTTAATGCTCGTTAAGCCTGTGCAGTAAGAGAAAGCATTCGCCTCAATTTTAGTGACACCGTTAGGAATCATAATACTCGTTAAGCCTGTGCAGTTAGAAAAGATATTTCCACCGATAACGGTGATATTGTTGGGAATGTTTATGCTTGTCAAGCCGCTGCAAGCTGCAAACGCAGAACCACCAATAGAAATCACACTCTCGGGAATAGATAAGCTCGTCAAGCTTGAGCAACCTGCAAACGCGTCGCTACCGATAGACGTTAGACTGCTGGGCAGCGTTACATCCGTTAAGCTACTGCAACAATAGAACGCAGACTTGCCGATGCTTATTACACCGTCGGGAATGGTTACGCTCGTTAAACTACTGCAATTATAGAACGCACTATAACCAATAGAAGTAACGCCATCGGGAATAGCTACGCTCGTTAAGTTAGATCCGTTAATGAAAGCCCTTTCGTCGATAGCGGTTACCGTTTTTCCTTTATAGCTATTAGGAATGATAATATCCGTATCCGTGCAAGAGCCTTTTCCCGCAACGGCATACGTATCGTCTGAAAGCAACGAATAGGACAAGCCTTGTGAGAACGTTTGCGTTTCTCCGTCCGAAGAACTGCTTGCCCCCGAACCTTGTTCCGTGCTTGAACTGCTTCCGCTTGAAGAGCTTGCGTTCTCGTTGCCGCACGCGGCAATTCCAAGCGTGAACGTGCAACAAGCAAGAATCGATGCTAAAAGTGTCCACAGTTTCTTTTTCATAAAAACCTCCTACAAATAAAAAGTGCGCCAACCGAAGTCAACGCACAAAAACGCAAACTCCAATCGTCGCCAAACCAATCTTAAATGAAGCAGGGATAAACCACATAACACCTTTAAGCGGAGTCTGCATTTTATCAAATCCCACAAAAATGTTATGCGCAAAAATAAGGCGTGCTATTCTCTTAAAAAAAGAGAATACCCCTATAATGCTTCATTATTTAATTGATTTGGCATTTTTATTATAGCATATGCAAAAGTTTTTATCAAGCATTTATGTAGCAAAAGCGCGAAAAAACTGCCTGTGCATTTTGCACAAGCAGTTTTGGTTTTTACCTTGAACCGATTATACCAATTCGATAATCGCCTTTTCCGCAGCGTCGCCACGACGTTCGCCGAGAAGGTAAATTCTCGTATAGCCGCCACCTTGACCGAGCTCTTCTTTACGAGCCGCGTATTTAGGCGCGATCTCGTTGAAAAGTTTGTCCATCAAAGGGTGTTGAATATCCGCCGTTCTTGCTTTGAAATCGCTCTTCTTTTCGTGGAAGCCTTTAATTTCTTGCAAATCGTACGTTTTCGCCATAATCGCGCGACGAGCAGCAAGCTTCTTTGCGCCGTCTTTCACGTTCGTTACGGTGATCTCTTTGCCCTTGCTGTCCTTTTTCGTTACTTCAAATTCTATATTATCAGCATACGTGTTCACCGCTTTGGTGATCAATTTTTCCACGTAAGGGCGAAGTTGTTTTGCTTTTGCAGCAGTCGTTTCAATTTTACCATACCAAAGGAGCTGCGACGCCAAGTTTCTCAAAAGTGCGTTTCTTTCTTTGGAAGGTCTTCCCAATTTACCGGGCATAATGTTAATCCTCCTGTTTTGTTAATGCAAGACCGTAGGAAGCCAACTTGTTAATCACTTCGTCAAGCGACTTTCTGCCAAGGTTTCTCACCTTTAACATATCGTCTTCCGTTTTCTTCGTCAGGTCTTCAACCGTGTGAATGTTCGCTCTCTTCAAGCAATTATACGAACGGACGGACAAATCCATCTCTTCGATTGCCATTTTGAGAATCTGTTGTTGCTTATCGTCTTCCGTTTTGACGAGAATATCCATACCTTTAATCGTTTCGCTCAAATTCACGAACAGATTGATATGATCCTGCATAATCTTCGCCGCCAAGGAAATAATTTCCTTGCCCGAGAACGTGCCGTCCGTCCACACTTCAAGCGTCAGCTTGTCGTAATCGACAGCCTGACCTACACGCGTAGGTTCAACCGAATAGTTGACTCTTTGCACGGGCGTGTAGATAGAATCCACCGCGATATAATCCACGACGGGTTTCTTGTTCTCTTTCGCAGGGCGATAACCTCTGCCTCTGCCAATCGTGATTTCAACGTCTAATTTCGCACCTTCGTCGATCGTGCAAACGTATTGATCGCCGTTGATTACTTCAATTTCTGCATCTACGTTCAGATCCTTGCCTGTAAACACGGCAGGTCCTTCTTTCGTGATGTGCAGAACCTTTTCGTAACTTTTTTCAAGCAGCTTCGTTTTAATAGCAAGGGATTTGAGGTTGAGAATGATCTCCGTTACGTCCTCTTTCACTCCCTCCACCGCGGAAAACTCGTGTTTTACACTGCCGTCAAGGAACTTAATTCCCTCTACCGCCGCACCGGGCAAAGCGGAAAGAAGAATACGTCTGAGGCAGTTTCCAATAGTAAGACCGAAACCTTTCTCTAAGGGCTCGCAAACAATCTTTGCGTAGAAATCGTCGTTTTCAAGCACCTCGAGCTTGGGCATATCCATTTCGATCATTATGTTACCTCCTTATATTTTTCAATTATTTGGAGTACAATTCGACAATCATATGCTCCGCAATCTGGCTGTCGATATCTTCTCTCGTAGGAAGAGCCAATACCTTTCCTTCAAGTTTTTCTCTGTCAAACTCTACCCATTTTACAAGGGTGTTGCTTGCTTTCGTTTCTTTCAGTTCGGTGAAATATTTATTGCCCTTTCTGTTTTCTTTCACGACGATCACGTCGCCCGCTTTTACGATATACGAGGGAATCGTTACCGTTTTGCCGTTTACCGACAAGTGCGCGTGGCTTACGATTTGACGTGCGAGCGTTCTCGAAGGTGCAATCCCCATTCTAAACACTACGTTATCCAAACGTCTTTCCAAAAGCGAAAGCATATTTTCGCCCGTAACGCCTTTCATACGGTCTGCCATTTCGTAATATTTACGGAATTGACCTTCCTGTACGCCGTAAATTCTCTTGGTCTTTTGCTTTTCACGAAGCTGCAATCCGTATTCGGATACCTTCTTTCTATCTGCACCGTGCTGACCGGGAGCTACCGGACGCTTATTGAACGGGCATTTTTCCATATAGCACTTGTCGCCCTTTAAGAACAACTTTGCGCCTTCTCTTCTACAAAGCTTACATTTTGCTTCTCTGTATCTTGCCATGTCTGTTTATGCCTCCTGATTAAACTCTACGACGCTTCGGGGGTCTGCATCCGTTGTGGGGAATGGGCGAAACGTCGGAAATCAACGTGATCTCCAATTCGCAAGCCGCTAACGCGCGGATTGCCGATTCTCTACCTGCACCCGGACCTTTTACGTATACTTCTACGCTTCTGAGCCCGTGATCCTTGCCAACTTTCGCTGCCGTTTCCGCTGCCATTTGCGCTGCGAACGGCGTACCCTTACGGCTACCCTTGTAGCCAAGCGCGCCTGCGCTGGACTGTGCAATCGCGTTGCCGTTCATATCCGTAACCGTTACGATCGTGTTGTTGAACGTAGACTGAATGTGCACTTGACCTTTGTCTACTTTTTTGATTTCTTTGCGCTTACGAGAAGCGACTTTTTTCTTCATTTCTGCCATTTTTTATCGCCTCCTCTTACTTCTTCTTGCCTGCAATCGCGCGTGCAGGTCCTTTACGCGTACGAGCGTTTCTCTTCGTGCTCTGTCCGCGTACGGGCAAGCCCTTTCTGTGGCGGATACCACGATAGCATCCGATTTCCATAAGGCGCTTGATATTGAGGGATACTTCGCTACGAAGCTCACCTTCTACTCTTAAATTGTGATCAATATATTCTCTTAATTTGGAAACGTCGTTCTCGTCGAGATCTTTCACTCTCGTATCGGGATTGATACCCGTTTCCGCGAGAATTTTCTTGGAAGTCGTAAGACCTATACCGTAAATATAGGTAAGACCGATTTCCACTCTCTTTTCTCTGGGTAAATCTACACCGGCAATACGTGCCATTGATTTCTGTCCTCCGTTTTTTTGATAATTGTTCTTTTTTTTGTATTTATTCCTAACGAATCCCCAAGGCTCGGCAGTGGAAAATGCCTTGCACTCAAGCATTGTATTATTTTCAAACCGTTGCCCGCTTGTCCTTACCTCACGCGCGTACGCGATAAACGCAACAAAACTGATTTCCGCAAATTCTCACGGAAGTTCAGTTTGATTTTACGCGTTTTTTCGGGAAATCACCCAAATTACAACGACTTTCCCAAATTGCGGCACCATAGTATTATATCACACCGCCTTGGTTTCTGTCAAGCAATTTTTGGTAATTTTTTCAACAATTTTTAGCCCTGTCTTTGTTTATGGCTCTTGTTCTTGGAACAGATCACCATTACTCTGCCGTTTCTTTTGATTACTTTGCACTTGTCGCACATAGGTTTTACAGAAGGTCTGACTTTCATTTCTATTTCTCCTTTTGATTAAACTCTTTTTCGTCGCTTTTTACGACTTGCTACGCCACGTGATTCTGCCTTTCGTCAGATCGTACGGGCTCATTTCCAATTTCACCGTGTCGCCTTCGATGATTCTGATATAATTCATACGAAGCTTACCGGAAATATACGCCGTGATAATATGACCGTTGGAAAGTTGTACTTTAAACGTTGCGTTGGGCAACGCTTCGATTACCTTTCCTTCCGTTTCGATTACGTCGTCTTTGGACACAGAAACTTCCTCCGATTTTTTTATAGCCGCGTTTTTGCAAACGCATTTGGTTTTTATAAAGTTAAAATCTCTACGCCGTCTTCGCGAACGACGAGCGTGTTTTCGTAGTGCGCTGCAGGTTTACCGTCTACGGTTACCGCGCCCCATTCGTCGGGGAGCAGATTCACCCGCCAGCTACCCATTGCAATCATAGGCTCTACGCACAGCACCGTGCCCGCTTTGAGGCGAACGCCCGTGCCGAGCTTTCCAAAATTAGGAACGGACGGATCTTCGTGCATTTCTTTTCCAATGCCGTGCCCCGTGTAGGAGCGGATCACCCCGTATCCAAAGGATTCTGCGTGTTTTTGTACGCGATAGCCTATATCGTAAAGCGGCGTACCCGCTTTCAAGCCCTCGATTCCTTTAAAGAAACATTCCTCGGTAACCTTAACGAGCTTTTCAATTTCTGGCGCAACACTGCCGATTTTGAACGTTCGACAAGCGTCGCCGTGATAGCCGTTCTTATACGCGCACAAATCTACGCTGACAATATCGCCCTCTTTGAGAATCTCCTCTCTCGTGGGGATACCGTGCACTACCACCGAATTAACGGAAACACACGCCGAGGCGGGAAAGCCTCCGTAGCCCAGACAAGAGGGATATGCGCCCGCCGCACGGATATACCGTTCTACGAGCTCGTCTATTTCCTTGGTACTCATACCCGCTTGGATCTTCGAGCCAACGAATTCGAGTGTTTCCTTTACGATCTTGCACGGCTCGCGCATCAAGTCGATCTCTTTTTCGCTCTTTACGTGAATCATATTTCTTATTTCAACAGGGAATCAAGCTTTGCCGAAACCTTTGCAAACGTCGAATCGGGCGTCGAATTTTCGTCGCTCTTGACGTTAAACAGCAAGCCCTTTTTCGTGTAGTAATCAATCAAGGGCGCAGTTTGCTTGGCGTATACGTCCAAGCGGCTTTGCACCGTTTCGGGATTGTCGTCTTTTCTCTGCGTAAGCTCGCCGCCACAACGGGAGCAGGTCGCCACTCCGTTCAACGTGGAAACGTGATAGCTTTCGCCACAGTCCTTACAGACTCGTCTGCCACAGATTCGATCCATAACCAGCGAGAAATCAACGTCGATATTGATCACGAGATCAATACTCGTAATTTTATCGAGTGCTTCCGCCTGTACGATCGTGCGAGGAAAGCCATCGAGCATATATCCTTTTTCACAGTCGGATCTTGCAATGCGGTTTTCAACGATTTTACAAGTAACCTCGTCGGATACGAGCTGACCTTTATCGATATACGATTTGGCGAGCAACCCGATTTCCGTTTGATTTTTGATGTTCTCTCTGAAAATATCTCCCGTTGAAATATGGGGTAAGCCGTATTGATCCGAGATCTTCGTCGCTTGCGTGCCTTTCCCTGCGCCGGGAGCGCCGAGTAAAATAATATTCATAAAGCCACTCCTATCCGAAATTGATTACTTCAAAAATCCTTTGTAATTTTTCATCATCATTTGCGCTTGCAGTTGTTTCTCAAATTCCATAGCGCACGATACGACGATCAAAATACCCGTCGTCGAGAACACGTTTACGAGATCGAGCGAAGCCCACGCGAATGCTACCGAGGGAACGAACGCAACGAGCGAGAGATAAATCGCGCCGAAAAGTGTAATGCGGTTGGAAATCTTTTTCAAATAATTCTCCGTCGCTTTACCCGGGCGAATCCCTTGAATGAAGCCGCCGTTTTGTTGAATACTCTTGGAAACGTCCTCTGGATTAAACTGCATTTGCGCATAGAAGAACGAGAATGCAAAGATAAGCACGCAAAGCACGAGCGCGTATACTACTGCACCCCAGCCCTCTGCCGAAGCCGACATCCAAGCCGTCCACCATCTATTGAAGCCGTTGTTACCGCCGTTGATCATACTCGCGATCATTTGCGGGAAGCTCAAAATCGAGAACGAGAAGATGAGAGGCATAACGCCACCGCCGCTGATTCGGATAGGAATCGCCGACGACTGACCGCCGTACATCTTTCTACCTTTGATCTGCTTTGCATACTGCACGGGTACTTTTCTTTCGGACAAATCTACGTAAACGATTGCAAAGAAGATGATCGCGCTCACGAGTGCAAACGCAACGATCTCCCAAATCGCGCCCATTTGACCGCCGAAAATTTGACCGAATTTGCCAACGATTAAGTTACCAGCCGTTGCCAAAATACCCACGAAAATGATCATCGACTGACCGTTACCTACGCCGTAATCGGTGATTCTTTCACCAATCCACATCACGACGAGCGCGCCCGCCGTGTAAACGATCGTCATAAATACGCCTGCAAGCCACGTCTGATTGAAGAACAACGACGATTGAATTGCGCCTTGGCTACCGCCGAAGCTCACGATAATACCTACCGATTGCACGACAGCGAGCAAAATGGTTACGTAGCGGGTATATTGCGCAATCTTTTTGCGTCCTTCTTCGCCTTGCTTGGAAAGTCTTTCCAGCGCAGGAATACCGACGCTCAAAAGCTGCATAATAATCGACGCGTTAATATACGGTCCGATACCGAGCGCAAAGATCGTGCCCTGCGAAAGCGCGCCACCGGTGATACTGCTCATCAGCGTGAGGAAATCGTTTCCCTCAACTGCGCTTGCAAAGGTCGATCTGATCAGCCCCGGAACGGGAATGAAACAGCCGATACGGAACACGAGGAGCAACAGGAGCATCATATACACCTTGCGCCGAATGTCCTTTACTTTAAAAGCATTGATAAGTGTTTGTAACATTTTGTTTCTCCGTGATTGATTTTCCGATTGCGCGTCGTTAAAACGAGGCGCAACGTGGGGGAGAAATAACGCGAACTACGGAAAACCGCTATATTTGCGATTTTCCGCGTTACGGTATCATAGGGTTAAAGGGTCTCCGCCGTGCCCTTGGCAGCCTCGATGGCTTCCTTTGCGGATGCGGAGAATTTCGCCGCTTTCACGGTGAGGGCAACGTTGAGTTCACCCTTACCGAGAACTTTCAATCCACAGTTGTTTTTAACGGCTTTCGCAAGACCGTTTTCCATAACGAACCCGTAATCTACCACCGTTCCTGCGGGAATATCTGCAAGATCAGCAAGGTTTACGATCACGTATTCCTTTTTGCCGTTATGATTAAAGCCTCTCTTAGGCACGCGACGGAAAAGCGGCATTTGACCGCCTTCGAAACCGGGACGTACGCCACCGCCCGAACGAGCCCATTGACCTTTGTGCCCTTTACCGGAGGTTTTACCCGTACCCGAACCGATACCGCGACCGAGTCTTTTCGTCGCTTTGGTTGCTCCCTCTGCGGGAGAAAGAGTATCTATTCTCATAATAACTCTCCTTAAACGTTTTCTACTTTGACGAGGTGCTTCACTTTCGCAACCATACCTTGCGTTGCGGGAGTGTCTTCAAGTTCTTTGCAAGAACGAATCTTTTTCAAACCCAAAGCGGCAACCGTCGCCTTTACGGACTCTACCTGTCCGATCGTGCTCTTTACGAGCGTTACTTTGATTTTTGCCATATTTCCTTCCTCCGTTCTCAGCTCAAAATTTCTTCTACGGTTTTGCCGCGAAGCGCCGCAACTTCTTCAACCGATTTAAGCTCTTTCAAGCCCTCGATCGCCGCTTTTACGCAGTTGCCGGAGTTCTGGCTACCGTGCGATTTCGTTCTGATGTTTTTCACGCCTACGGCTTCCATAACCGCACGAACGGGACCACCTGCGATAACGCCGGTACCTTCCGCAGCGGGCATCATAAGCACCGCGCCGCGTCCGAATTTACCGATTACTTGGTGGGGAATAGTACCATTTACGATCGAAACGGGAACCATATTCTTTTTCGCTCTCAAAGTAGCTTTCTCGATTGCTTCGGGAACTTCTTTCGCTTTACCCGTCGCTACGCCGATCTTGCCGTTGCCGTCGCCCACGATTACCAGTGCTGCAAAGCGCATATTCTTACCGCCTTTAACTACCTTCGTTACGCGATTTACTTCAATGAGCTTTTTGATAAGACCGTCGTCTTCTGCTTGTCTTCTTTGAGGTCTTCTTTCTCTCTTTTCGTCTGCCATGTCTGCCACTCCTTAGAATTTAAGTCCGGCTTCTCTTGCGCCGTCTGCAAC
>JAGAOR010000019.1 GCA_017623605.1 Clostridia bacterium
GCCAGCGTTCATCCTGAGCCAGAATCAAACTCTTAAGTTTAATTGTTTAAAGTCATTATTCCTCTCTCAAAGAATAATAACGGCTCTAACTAAATTTGTTATCTCTTTGCTGACTTTGCTTTCAAGGTTCTTCGTTCCTTTTACAAAACGAAGGCTTTGAAAAAATTAACGGAAATTACATTTCATTTGCATTGTTGTTACAAATTATTTCTCATTTCTTTCTTATTCTGTTTTTAATCTGCTTTATACGAGCTTTCCGGCTCGCAGCTACCCCCCTCGCGGCGACAGCTTGTATATCATACCACAAACTATTTCCTTTTGTCAACTGTTTTTTTAACATTTTTTTAATTTTTTTGAAAAAATTTTAAAAAGTTTAACAATCGACGTTTTTCGAGGCTTTTTCAAGCCCTCCGCGATGACAGCTTGTCTATATTACCACTTTATTTTTCCCTTGTCAACTGTTTTTTATAACTTTTTTTGACTTTTTTTGGAAAAATTTTATTTTGCGGCTTTTACGAGCGTAATCTCTACCTTTTCACCGTTGACGTCCACTTCCTTGGTGAAGCCGTCTGCATTCCCCTCGCAAACGGACAGCGCAAGTACGTCTTCTTTAAAAGAACCACTCTTCAATACCTCTTTCGCCTTTCCGTCCGCTACATTATAGTATATATATATACGGTCGGTGATTTCAAAGCCCGCTTCTTTGCGCAACGTTTGAATTTTGGAAACCAGCTCGCGCTCCACGCCCTCGATAATCAATTCCTCCGTGAGCGTAGTATTAAGCGCAACCGTAACGCCCTTATCGCTCGCCGAAATGAAGCCCGCTCTGCTTTCGGTAAAGATTTGCAAATCCTCTTCCAAAAGCGTTACTTCCGAATCGGTAGGCAAAACGAACGCTGCACCGCCGCGAACGGTTTCCACCACCTTACCCGCGTCGCAACTTGCCAAAAACGCAGAGATCGCGCCGAGTTTTTTGCCGTATTTCGGACCAAGCGTTTTGAGCTGCGGCTTTAATTTATAAGAAATAAATTCGTTCGCGTCCTCCGCCGATTTATACGCTTTGATATTCAATTCGTCCAAAACGATCTCTTTTAAGCCCTTGGAGAGTTCGCCCGTGCTTGCCGTTACTACGTACATTTCCGAAAGCGGTTGGCGGTTTTTCACGTTCCCTGTATTCCGTGCCGCTCTACCGAGGTTTACTACGTCCAAAACTACGTCCATACCCTTTTCCAAATCTGCGTCTACGAACTCTTTTTCGTAAACGGGGAAATCGCAAAGGTGCACAGACTTTGGCGCGTCCTCAAAAAACGACGGAACGAGATTGAGATACATTTCTTCTGCGATAAACGGCGTGTAAGGCGCAGTAAGCTTGGCAACGGTAACGAGTACGTGCCAAAGCACCGTATACGCCGCCGCCTTATCTTCCGTCATTTCACTACCCCAATACCGATCTCTACCGCGGCGCACGTACCAATTCGACAAAATGTCGGAAAATTCTTGCAACGCGCGCGCGCTATCTATAATATTATAAACGGCAAGATTTTTATCCACTTGATCGATCAGCGTGTTGAGCTTGGAGAGTATCCACTTATCCATAAGCGAAAGCTTGCATTTTTTCAGATCGTAATTCGCGGGATTATATTTATCAATATCCGCGTATAAGCAGAAGAACGCGTAGGTATTCCACAGTGTGCCCATATACTTTCTCTGCGCTTCGCTTACCGCTTCGGGATAGAAACGGGAGGGAAGCCAAGGAGCGGAAGAGGTGTAGAAATACCAACGCACCGCGTCCGCGCCCTGTTTATCGAGAACGGACCAAGGATCGACGACGTTGCCCTTATGCTTGGACATTTTTATACCGTTTTTATCGTTTACGTGCCCAAGCACGATACAATTTCTAAACGGAGCTTTGTCAAAAAGTAGAGTCGAGATCACGAGCAGGGTGTAGAACCAACCGCGCGTTTGATCGACTGCCTCGGAAATGAAATCGGCAGGGAACGTTTGATCGAACAATTCCTTGTTCTCAAACGGATAATGATACTGCGCAAACGGCATAGATCCCGAATCGAACCAGCAGTCGATTACTTCAGGCGTGCGTTTCATCGTGCCGCCGCATTTTCCGCATTTGCACGTAAGCTCATCTAAATACGGGCGATGCAGTTCAATATCTTTCGGCGCACCGCATTTTTGGATAAGTTCTTCACGAGAGCCGATCACTTCGATTTCGCCGCAATCGGGACATACCCAAACGGGCAACGGCGTTCCCCAATAACGGTCGCGAGAAAGTCCCCAGTCGATCACGTTTTCAAGGAAGTTGCCCATACGCCCCTCCTTGATCGTGTCGGGCATCCAATTCACCGAACGGTTCGCAGCGATCAAACGATCTTTAATCGCCGTAACCTTGATAAACCAGCTCGAACGCGCGTAATAGATGAGCGGCGTGTCGCAACGCCAACAGAACGGGTAGCTATGCGTGATTTCAAGCGGCTTCAATAAAAGTCCGCGCGCTTTCAAATCCTTAATCACCGCAGGATCGGCGGCTTGCGCCCCTACGCCTGTAAACTCGCCACAACCCTGGGGGAATTTCCCTTCTTCGTTGATAAGCTGCACAACGGGCAGATTATAGCGTTTGCCCACTTTATAGTCGTCTTCCCCGAACGCGGGCGCAATATGCACGACGCCCGTACCGTCGGAAAGCGTTACGTAGGTGTCGCAGGTTACGAAATGCGACTTTTCACGATACTTGAATATTTCTTTTCCGAACGGATATAACGGCTCGTATTCGGTATATTCGTACTCTTTGCCTTTTTTGGTAGAAATAACCGTGTAACCCTCTTCGCCGAGTACCGATTTCAAAAGTCCCTCGGCGAGGATATATTTTTCGCCGGTTTCTTCCATTTGCACTTCCACGTAGTCGTATTCGGGGTGCATACACAGCGCGACGTTGGAGGGAAGCGTCCAAGGCGTCGTCGTCCAAGCGAGAATATACTGATTTTCTGCGCCCTTGACCTTAAACTTCACGAACGCCGTCGTTTGCTTTACGTCCTTATAGCCTTGCGCCACTTCGTGAGAAGAGAGCGCCGTGCCACAGCGCGGGCAATAGGGCACGATCTTGTGTCCTTTATAGAGCAAGCCCTTTTTGTGGATTTCTTTGAGCGCCCACCATTCCGATTCGATATAGTCGTCGTGATAGGTAACGTAAGGGTTGTCCATATCGCACCAATATCCAACGCGATCGGACATTTCTTTCCATTCGCTCGTGTATTTAAATACCGAATTTTTACATTCCTTGATGAACGGCTCTATACCGTATTTTTCGATACCCGTTTTGCTTTCCAAACCGAGCTTTTTCTCCACTTCCAGCTCGACGGGCAGACCGTGCGTGTCCCAACCGGCTTTGCGGAGCACGTGCTTGCCTTTCATCGTTTGATAACGGGGCACGATGTCTTTCATAACGCGCGTTAAGATATGCCCGATATGCGGCTTGCCGTTTGCCGTGGGCGGACCGTCGTAGAAAGAAAATTCTTCTTTCCCCTCCGTAGCTTTCATACTCTTTTCAAAAATCTTGTTTTCGTTCCAATATTCGACGATTTTCTTTTCTCTTTCGACGAAATTGAGCGAAGTGTCCACTTTCTTATACATAGACATATTTATTTTCTCCTTTCTTAAAGGTTATTTTTTCTTTCTAACGACGATGCTTACAATCGACGAAGCCAAAAACAAAGCCGCTATCGCGCAATAAGTAATTTTAGAAAACCAAGACGCGTGCGCCATTCCACATTCTAACACGGCAACAAACCCTGCCGCCACCGTCGCAAGAAGCTTAAACGCGATCAACGCGCCGAGCGTCCGTTTCTTTGCTTGAAAAAGCTTTTGCGTATTCGAAATAAAATCTGCTTTCTCTTCGCGGTTTGCGCTTTTATGTAATTTGCAAGTCAATCCAACGATCCAACCGCCTGCGATCAATAAAGCAAAGCCGCATATGACGTAAAAAAATATAAAAATGATAATCGCAACGATTGCAAACGCCGCGCGCTCTTTACTTGGCAGCGTTGCCGCGTATTCTCCTATCAAATGGTACTCGTAGAAAAAGAACAATGCGGCAAGTACGAACGCGAGAACGCCGATTGCATAATTGAAAAAAATTTCTCTCTTTTCCGTTTTCGTCATCGTATTTCTCCAATTTTTATACAATAATAGCCGTCGTGCTTTGGAAAAAACACAACGGCTTTCTTTAACCACCAAAACAAACCAACATTTGCCGCGACGGATAACGGATCGCGAACCCGTACCCTGCTACTCTTTCCATTTCGCAAGGTCAGCTGACGAGGTGATATTTTCCGTGTGCACCTTCTTCCTTTCACCAAAGCGGAATTTCTCTGTGCGGTGGCAATCAACGGAAACGTTGTCCTCTTTTAACGCTTTTTTATTTCATTTTTATATATTATAAAGGATTTTTCCGTTTTTGTAAAGCGAATTTACGCCATTTTTTAATTTTACCCTTACGGGCTAACTCTGTTAATATCGCGGGGGAACATCGTCGCTTCGCGAACGTTCTTTGCCCCCAAAAGGTGCATCGTCAAGCGTTCAAGCCCAATCCCTAAACCGCCGTGGGGAGGCGCGCCGTATTTATGGAGCATTAAATAGGTCGCAAATTCGTCGGGATTCATTCCGAGCTTTTTCATTTTCTCCACTTGCTCGTTATAATCGTGTACGCGTTGCCCACCCGAGGTTATTTCCAAGCCCCTGAACAACAGATCGAACGAGAGCGTATATTCGGGATCTTCGGGATCGTCCATTGTGTAGAACGGACGTTTTTTCGAGGGGTAATGCGTGATAAAAATGAAATCGGAATTAAATTGCTTTTTCGCGTATTTGCCGAGAAGTTGTTCCTCTTCGGGATCGAAGTCTTTCATATCCGTCGGTTGATATTTAAACTTCTTCATCAATATCTCTTTCGCTTCCATAAATTTGAGCGTAGGAATTTCTTTAATTTCGGGAATTTCGATATGCAAAAGGTCGATCTCGTTTTTGTATTCCGTTTTCAAAAG
Organism: Clostridia bacterium; assembly: GCA_017623605.1. Lineage (GTDB taxonomy): Bacteria > Bacillota > Clostridia > Christensenellales > Borkfalkiaceae > Scatosoma. The sequence goes on from JAGAOR010000019.1 coordinate 5,052, forward strand.
ATTCATTATATATTTGAGCGCACCCGTTTCCATTTGCATAATGTCTTCAAAGCTTTCAATAAAGCCCATTTCAAAGTCCATAGAAATATATTCGTTCAAGTGTCTGCTCGTATCGTGATGCTCCGCGCGGAACACGGGCGCAATTTCAAACACCCGTTCGTACACCGCCACGAGCGCTTGTTTATAAAGCTGCGGCGATTGCGCCAAATATACTTGCTTTCCGAAATAATCGAGTTTGAACACGTTCGTGCCGCCCTCTGCGCCCGCAAAATTGATCTTCGGGGAATGTATTTCCGTGAAACCCTCTTGCGTGAGATATTCTCTAAATCCGCGCGCAATGCCCTCTTGGAGCTTGAAAATGGCGCGCTCCTTGGGATTACGGAGCGTTACGGGACGATAATCGAGGTTAGTCGAAAGATCGCAATTCACTTGCTTTTTCGTAATAACGACGGGCGGAATTTCCGCAGGGTGGGATAAAAGCTGAATATTATGAATTTGAAGCTCGTAGCGTTTACTACCGTCGCGCGTTTCGCCCGCCACGACCTTACCCGTGATCTTCGCCGCACATTCCTCTTTCACTTCCTCGCCCATTCTATAATCAGAAAAGCTTTCCGCGTATACGCATTGAATCGTTTCGCGCGCCGTGCGCAAAATTACGAACGCAAAGTCGGACATCATACGGATATTATGAATCGTGCCTTTTACGGTAACGATTTCGTTTTCGTATTTCTCAAAATCCTGAAAGGATACGCATTCGTTTTTTATTTCACCTGTGATTGCCATAAAAAATTTAACCTCTTTTGAAAAAAATCTCGTTTATACTATTTTAATCTATTTGACAAAAAAAAGCAAGAATTTTATAATAGAATTATTAGAAATTTCAAGCAAAAGGCGGTGAAACTTATGCGCGTGTTAGCGATAAACGACGTATCCTGCGTGGGAAAATGCTCTTTGAGCGTTTCGCTCCCCATTCTTTCCGCGTGCGGCGTTACCTGCGACGTACTCCCCACCGCAATTCTTTCCACGCACACAGGCGGCTTTGAGGGCTATACGTTCCGCGATCTGACAAGCGATATTCCCAATATTTTACGGCATTGGAAATCGCTTGGTATACGCTTTGATTTCATTTATAGCGGGTATCTTGGAAGCGAAGAGCAAATCACGCTCGTATCGGAAATTAAACGAGAATTTTTAGCAGAAAGCGGAAAATTTATCGTTGATCCCGTGATGGGCGATAGTGGAAAACTCTACGCAGGTTTTACGCAGCGCTACGTGGAAAAAATGCGCACGCTTTGCCGTGAAGCCGACTATATCCTGCCCAATCTCACCGAAGCCTGTTATCTTGCAGGCACGCCCTACCCCGAATTTTCCGATACGCTGATGCAAAATTTATCCAAGCTTTGCCCCCGCCCGATCGTAACGGGCGTGCACGAAAAGAACAATATTCTCGTAGCTTACACAGGAGAAAGCGGAAAAATGGAAACGTATTCATCGGAGAACGTAGAAGGCTTTTTCTGCGGTGCGGGCGACGTGTTCGCTTCGGCGTTCGTGGGCGCGCTTGCGCGCGGAAAATCGGAAAAGCAAGCGATCGTTCTTGCCGCCAATTTCACCACCGCCGCCATTCGCCGATCGGCGTTGGAAGTGGGCGATAAACGCTATGGCTTAAACTTTGAAGCGGAAATATTTACCTTTTTGAAAAACTTAAATGAGTGAACCTCATTGAGTTGACAAACGGTGCGTTATGCGTTATAATGATAATAAGATCTGCGGTGTACGGAGTTCGGTGTAAAACGGAATCCACAATATGAAATCGGGAGCAGGTTATTCGTGGCGATAGGCAAGGTCTACATTTTATGCGGAAAGTCCGATGCGCCAAGATACGGCACCCACCTTGCGAAAATGCGGGGTTCATCTTTTTGCCGAGCTGCGGCACAGGCGGATTGATTTTTTGAAAATTTAACGGACGGCGAAAGCCGTCCGTTTTTGCGTTTATTGTTTCCTATCTTTCTTTTCCGCTTTTGCCGTTTGCACTATCTTTAACACGCATTCCAAAATGGCAAACAATACGCCTGCAATCGGGAAGATAATCCAAGTGATATACCACGCTCCCGACCAAAAACTGCACAAAAGATACCCGCACACGATTAAAAGCCAAAACAAATCTTCCACGTATTTCCACAACGTCTTTTTCGGTTTTTCGTTTTGTGTTTTTTCTTCCAAATTTGTTTCAACCGTTTTTTCTTTGCTTATCTCGCCCTCTTTGAGCAAATAATCCGTGGAACAAGAAAATAGCTCGCTCATTTTAAGCACGTTATCGAGATCGGGCAACGACGCGCCCATTTCCCATTTGGACACCGCTTGCCGCGATACGTCCAAACGGAACGCGAGTTCTTCCTGCGACCAACCGTTCTTTTTACGCAAAAACGCAATCTTTTCTTCTAATTTCATTTTTATGTACCTCCGCAATTTTCTTTGCGGTTTTATTATATCATTTTTTAGCGGTTGCGACCACCAACTTTGCTTATAATTTTGTCAACCGACGGTTGCGTTTTTAGATTTTCGTTTCGATTAGCTCCATATTCCCCGTCGCTTCGAGCGTCCCGAAGCCCGCGGGCACGAAAAAGCTATCGCCAAGGCAGACCGCTCCCCCCGCAAGCTCTCCCGCGCCTTTCACGCAAGTATAGCAGGCAAAACTGTCCTCATTCACGTTCAACGCGCACCTACCCCGCACGTTCATCTTTTTCACCGTAAAATACTCGCTTTCTCCAAGCACGCCGTCATCAAACGTTTTCGGTTCGAATTTATGCAAATCGGTAACTTTTAACGCTTTGTCAATATGCAGTTCACGCGGTTTGCCGTCGTTTCCCAAACGTCCGTAATCGTAAACGCGGTAGGTCAAATTGCTATTTTGTTGAATTTCATAAATCAAGCACCCTTTGCCGATCGCGTGAATCGTACCCGAGGGGATAAAATAGCTTTCTCCCGCTTTCACCTCGTAGAAATTCAAAAGCTCCGTCAGGCGGTTGTCTTCGATCGCCTGCTTATATTCAGCCTCACTCACGTCGCGCTTAAAGCCGAGATAAATCCCTGCGCCCGCCTCCGCCTCTACGATATACCACATCTCCGTTTTTCCAAACGAGTTTTCGTGCGTTAATGCGTAATCGTCGGAAGGGTGCACCTGCACGGAAAGATTTTCTTTTGCGTCGATAAATTTATTTAAAACGGGAAAGAAAGGAAAACGCTTCGCCTTTTCCCCAAGCTCTTGCTCCGTTATGCTTTCCGCGAGCGTTTTGCCGTTTACAAGCCTCGTCAAGCCGTCTTTATGGAAGGAAAGCTCCCAGCTTTCCGCGCACAACGTTTTTCCCGTTCGCTTGCCGTATTTTTCTTTTAGCTTTTCACCGCCCCAAACGTAATCCTTGCATTCAGGGTATAACTTATAAATTTTTTTCATACTGCTTCGAATACGGGCGACGCTTACAAACGCAAACGCCGCCCCAACCTATCCTTTGTTTTTTATACGCCGCTATACGCCGAGAAGCCGCCGTCTATCGGCAACACTACACCCGTAATAAAGCTTGCCGCTTTATCGTTAAGCAAGAACAATAAGCCGCCTTCGAGCTCTTTATCTTCACCGAATCTGCCCATAGGCGTTGCCGCCAAAATTTTGCCCGTTCTCGCCGTGGGCGTGCCGTCGTCGTTCCACAAAAGCTTTGCGTTTTGCTTCGTCGAGAAGAAGCCGGGCGCAATCGCGTTCACGCGAATACCCACTTTGCTAAAATGCACCGCGAGCCATTGCGTGAAGTTGGAAATCGCCGCTTTCGCACCGCTGTATGCGGGAATTTTTGTGAGGGGCGTGTACGCGTTCATCGAAGAAATGTTCAAAATGTTGCACCCTTCTTTTCCTACCATTTGTCTTGCAAAGGCTTGGGTGGGAATGAGCGTACCGAGGAAGTTGAGATTAAACACGAAACCTACGCCGCCTGCGTCGAGATCGAAAAACGATTTCGTGTCCGCGTCAATATCGCCGATTTCAAAATATTCCTTATCTGTCGTCGCTTTGGGATTGTTCCCGCCCGCGCCGTTGATTAAAATATCGCATTTGCCAAGATCCTTTTCGACTTGCTCCGCCACCGCGTAGCAAATCTCCTTGTCGAGCACGTTGCAAGCGTACGCTTTCGCCACGCCGCCCTCTGCTACGATCTCGCTCGCGAATTGCTTTGCCGCCTCCTCGTTCAAATCGAGAAGCGCAACCTTTGCACCCGCGCGCGCCAAAACCTTTGCAAAATTGCTACAAAGCACGCCGCCCGCGCCCGTAACAACCGCTACTTTTCCCGTTAAATCCGTATTCAGTACGTTCTTATTCATAATTTATTTCTCCTGTTTTATTATTTATTATTTATTATTTACTATTTTTATATTGATCTGTATGTCGCCGAAAATACGAAGATGCAAGCAAGACAAGGCAAGCGCGGATTTCTCGACGGGAGATTTGCTCAAACGCAAACGAGCGAGAGAAAACACAAGCTTAACGCCGCATTGCGCCGCATATGCGCATTTTTATTATTTATTCTTTTCCAACGTATCCCAAACGCCAAGCATATACATAATACCAAGCGCGCGATCGTATAAGCCGTAGCCAGGGCGAACCGTTCCAGGTTTTTCGTCCCAAAGGTGTCTGCCGTGATCGGGACGGATATAGCCGTTGAAGCCGCACTCGTGATACGCTTTCAAAATTTCGATAATACCCGTATCGCCGTCGCAGTCTCTATGGCTTGCTTCCGAGAAATCGCCGTTCTCGAAGTGCTTTACGTTTCTGATATGCGCGAACGCAATTCGATCGCAATGCTTTCTCACGATCTCCGCCACGTTATTATCAGGGTTTGCGTTTAAACTACCCGAACAAAGCGTTAAGCAGTTGTAAGGATCGTCCACCATTTTTAAGAAACGGTCAATACTCGGTTCGTCCACCAAAAGACGAGGAAGTCCGAAAATATCCCAAGGGGGATCGTCCATATGAATCGCCATTTTAATATCGCATTCCCTGCAAGTCGGCATAATCGCTTCCAAGAAATATTTCAAATTCGCCCAAAGCTTTTCTTTAGTTACGCCCTCGTAGGCTTTGAACAGCTCGTCGAGCTTCGCCATACGTTCGGGTTCCCAACCGGGGAAAGACATATTATATTTTTCCGTGAAATCCAAGATATATTTCGCCATTGCGTTATAATCGTCTTGAATCATACCCTTTTCATAGAAAAGAGCCGTCGAGCCGTCGCCCACCTCGTGGAACAGATTCGATCTGGTCCAGTCGAAAATAGGCATAAAATTATAACAGATTACTTTCACGCCAAACTTCGACAAATTGCGAATCGTCTGTTTATAATTTTCAATATATTGATCGCGCGTAGGCAAGCCGATCTTAATATCGTCGTGTACGTTCACCGATTCTACCACGTCGATATTAAAGCCGTACTTTTCGCATTGCGCTTTTACTGCCGCAATCTCCTCTTCCTGCCAGATCTCACCTGGCATTTTGTCGTGTAACGCCCAAACGATGCCTTCTACACCGGGAATTTGTTTGATGTCCGAAAGCTTGATTCTATCGTTGCCCTCGCCATACCAACGAAACGTCATTTGCATTGTTGTTTATCTCCTGTTTTATATTTATTTTATTATTATCTTAATTTTTTAGGCTTACGAATACGATTAAGCTGTTTGTTCATCTTCAGCAATTCTTCCTTGGTAAAGTTGATATTCATCATACTAATCAAGCTCGTCAAACGAAGCACGGTAAAGCCGCCCATCATTTGCATGATATTTTCGTTAAGTTCAAAGCCCATTGCTTCTTTTTTCTCGCCTTTTTTGCCGCCGCCCATTTGCTTTTTCAATTTCAAACCGAGCTTAACAAACCAAAGCTTACCGCGCAAACAGCTCATAATATCGCTTAATTTATCGTTAAGCGAGAATCTGCCCTCGGGTGCGTTTACGTCAAACCAATTCAAAACCGCGCCCTTTTCTTTGAGGATATAATCCTCGTTCATCGTATCGACCTTTCTGATCTTACCGCTATCGGAAAGCTTTCCCGCTTTTGCCACGATTTCGCTTTCGCCAACGTTTTTCACGTCGAAATAGAAGAAATGTTCCGCACTCGTTTTCTTGCCCACGCTTTCCCCGTTCACAAACAGCTCCACTTCGGGTTGATTGGAATATACGGTAACTTTCGTAACGTCCTCTACGCGGTCGATATAACGTTTACCGCAAAGGTGCACGAACGGTTCGTCCGACAACCACGCTTTATAGGCGTAGAACGCGTCCTTTTTATACTTTCTATCCATCGTTACGAGCCCTTTGTGGTTTTGCCCGTTCTCGCCGCCCTCCGAGCGCGCGTCCGCGCCGAAATCGAACATATTCCAAACGTGCGTTGCCCAAATATATTTGCGCGTAAAAAGCTGCTTGATCAGCTCTTCATGATAATACGCTTGATATTCTTCCGTATAATCGCCTTGCCGAGGATCGGAAGTATGCCAATTAAGCGCCTCGCACCCGTATTCGGAAATGCCGATCGGGATATTCGGATATTTTGCGTGGAATTTATCAAACCAAGGTCCGTTCATAGACGTATCGCCGCCGTACCAACCGAAATAATGGTTATAGGAAACTACGTCGGGAATTTGAATATACGGATCGTCCATACTACACATAGAAACGCAAGCGATCGTCGTCAAACGCGTTTTATCCATTTCGTGCACGAGGTCGTTCAAAACGTTATGATTTTCTAAAAGATCGGGCGAAGAACCGCTGATCGTAATTTCGTTCGAAAGTCCCCAAACGACGATCGAAGCGTGGTTATAATTTTGCGACACGAGCTCTTTCATTTGCGTAATCGTGTTCTCTCTGCCTCCCTCCATATGTTTAGAAATATAGGGGATTTCCGCCCAAATCACCAAGCCTTTTTCGTCGCAAAGGTCGTAGAAATATTGATCGTGTTGGTAGTGCGCAAGGCGAATGGTCGTCGCCCCCACTTCCATAATCAAATCAATATCCTCCGCGTGATGTTCGGGCAAAAGCGCGTTACCGATTCCAAGTCTGTCCTGATGACGGGAAACGCCGCGAAGGGGATATTCTTCGCCGTTGAGGATAAACCCACGCTCGGGATCAATCTGGAAGCTACGGCAACCAAAACGCGAACAAACCGCATCGATCGCCTCGCCCGCGCGCACGATCTCCACTTCACAGCAATACAGATACGGATCTTTCCGACCATTCCAAAGTCGCACGTTTTCAATCGTAAAGTTTGCGATCTTCTCCGCCAATTTTACCTGCATAAGCTCTTTTTCTTCGTGATCGTAGATCGTATATACGAGCTCGTCGCCCTCTTTGAGATCGGTAACGAACACCTCCACTTCCACGTTTGCGTTCTTGCCGTCGATAACGGGCGTAATTTTAAGTCCCTTTGCCCCGTAATAATCGAGATCGAAATGGGTTGCAGGCACGCCGATCAAATTAACGCTACGGTATAAACCACCGTAAAAGGTGAAGTCCGCCACCTGCGGATATACGCTTTCGTTAGGGGAATTATCCACAACGATCGCAATCTCGTTTTCCTCTTTAATCTCGTTCGTGAAGTCTACTCGCCACGTGGAATAACCGCCGTCGTGGTGCGCAAGCTTCTTGCCGTTGATAAATACGTCCGCCGAAGAATTTGCGCCGTTGATTTCAAGATATACCTTATCCCCTACGGGCAAATCGGTTTTCGCCACCTTTTTAACGTAAAGACAAGCCCCGCGGAAATAATCGTTTCCACCGTCTTGTCCGTCCGTTGCATTCCAAGTATGAGGCAGATCAACGAGCACCCCCTCGCCTTCTTTTGCAGCAAGCTCGCCCACCCCTTTATAAAAGCTCCAAGCCTGATTAAAATTAATAATATTTCTCATTTTTCCCTCCTAAAAAAGATATTTCTATTTTTTGCGCATTATAATTATAACCGATTTCAAAAAAACTGTCAAGGATTCTGACGATTTTTATAAAGAATACTATGCCTTTTTGTGATTTTGTAAATAAATTTTATTGAATTTTTCAATTATGAGGATAAAATGTGTCCGCTTTGAAAAAATATATTGACAAGCGGCTACTTTTCCTATATAATAAATATGACCATTTTTGAGAGGAACGTTAATACGGTTTTGTTCCTTTCAATAAAAGTAAACATATATGAGGAGGAAAATTATGGAAACCGTACAACAAAAACGTCCTTTCGGAATGAGGGACAAACTCGCCTATGCAGCAGGCGACTTCGGCTGCAATATGAGCTTTTCGCTCAAAGGCACGATTCAAACTTTCTGGCTTGCGTTTATGATGCTGGAAACGGGCTTATTATCTGCGCTTTTGCTCGTCGTACAAATCTGGGATGCAATTAACGATCCGCTGATCGGTGGCTTTATCGACGCGGATAGAAGAAAGTACAAAATGGGCAAATTTAAAACGTATATATTCATAGGCGCAGTAGGCTTGCTCGTTGCCGGCGCGCTTTGCTTTATTCCCGTGCCCAACGCGCCCGTTTGGCTCAAAGCCGTTTTATTCGTGCTCGGTTATATCGTTTGGGACGCGTGCTATACCATTGCAAACGTACCCTACGGATCTATGCTTTCTCTCGTTACGGAAGATGCCGGCGAAAGATCCCAGCTTTCCACGTGGCGTTCGCTCGGCTCGATTTTCGGCAATCTCGTACCTGGTATTTTGCTTCCGTTCCTGATTTGGGAAAAGCAATTCAACGCAGACGGTTCGCCCCTTTTGAACCCCGAAACGGGTGAACAGGTGCAGGTTTTGCTTGGCAACAGAGTATTTTGGGTGGCAATCATAATGGGCGTACTCGGCTTTATCGCGTTTATGTTTATGATTAAGAAGATTACGCTCCGCGTAGACGAACAAAGCGTGAAAGTAAACGAAGGGCAAAAATTTAACGTTTTGCAAGCCTTTGGAAACTTTTTAAAGAACCGCCCCGCAGTCGGCGCAACGGTAGCGGCTATGGCTATGTTCCTCGGTATGAACTCCGCCACCACGGCTATTTCTATTATGTTTGCAATTTACTTCGGTATGGCGGAGCTTTCAGGCGTCGTTGCGGCAGTCGGATTTCTGCCTATGCTCTTATTCCTGCCGTTCATTAAAAAAATCGTCGCAAAATGGGGCAAAAAAGAAGCATCTGCAATCGGTGCGCTCGTTTCGGTATTCGGCGGCGTGCTTATGTTCATCTTCCCGTTAATTTCCAATAAGATGCTTTCCATCGTCATTTACTTGGTTGCGCTCGTAATCTTCGGCTTGGGTATGGGTATTTACACCTGCGTTTCTTGGGCCCTTATGGCAGACGCAATTGATTATAACGAATGGAAAACGGGCAAGCGTGAAGAGGGAACGGTTTATTCGCTTCACTCATTCTTCCGTAAGTTGGCGCAAGGCGTTGGACCGTCGATCGTTTTAATCCTTATGGGCGTTCTCGGTTACAATTCCAAGCTCGGTACGGGCGCGCAAACCGCGCAAACGGCATACAATATGTGTTGGCTCGTTGCGGGATTATATCTGTTTAGCGCCGTATTGATGTTCGTAAGCTTGGCGTTTATTTATAACCTTGACGTAAAAACGTTGAATAAAATGAGCGCGGAGCTCGCAGAGCGTAAAGCGCTCGCAGGTGAAACCGTCGTGAGCGATACCGTCGAAGCGACCGCCCCCGAAACGGTCGTGGAAGACGCGGCAAACGCGGCAGACGTCGTAGCGAATACGGAAGAGAATCAAGAAGAATAATTTCCGTTAACACAAGCTTCCTATCCCCCGAAAGTCAAATGACTTTCGGGGGATAACGCTTAAAAATAAAAAAGAAGAAATTTTTTTCTACAACCCGCGCAAAAACAGTTGATATTCCTCAAAAAATGTGATATACTACATAAGCGAAATAAATAAAGGCCTTATGGTCAAGCGGTTAAGACGACGCCCTCTCACGGCGTAAACTCGGGTTCGAGTCCCGATAAGGTCACCAACGAAAGCCACCCAGCGGGGTGGCTTTTTTTCGTAGCGACCTTATCGGGAAAGACGAAGAACCCGTCGGTTCGCGCGAGCGCAAGCGAAGCTTTGCCGAGGGATTCCCACTTGTGGAAAACGGCAAGCCCCCGCGCGAGCAAGCTTTGCTTGCGACACTCTCCGAGGGTTCCCTTTTAAGGGTATCGGAGATACGGTCACCTTTATTGCAAAAATGGTTTGAATTCTTTTATTTTCTAAAATAATTTTTAAGGCTTTTCCTTTTTCTCTATAAAATCTCTTGCAAAAGATTAAAAATTGCGCATATGCGCAAGCATATTTTATAATCTGATTATTTCACTTATGTAGTCAGGGATAAATCACCATCAACCAAAAGGGCTATGATTTCGTATCGAAATCATAGCCCTTCCCTGGCGCAGAAGGAGGGATTCGAACCCTCGCTACGGTTATCCCATACTACTCCCTTAGCAGGGGAGCCCCTTGAGCCTCTTGGGTACTTCTGCATAGCTCAATTCAATTAAAGC
>JAGAOR010000020.1 GCA_017623605.1 Clostridia bacterium
ACGCAACAGCCTCTCGGCGGTAAAGCGCAGTTCGGCGGTCAGCGTTTCGGTGAAATGGAAGTTTGGGCGCTCGAAGCTTACGGCGCAGCGCACATCTTGCAAGAAATCCTCACGGTAAAATCGGACGACGTGGTAGGTCGTGTAAAAACCTACGAATCAATCGTTCGCGGCGAGAACATTTCCGAGCCGGGTATCCCCGAAGCGTTCAAGGTATTGCTCAAAGAATTGCAGTCCTTGGCGCTCGACGTGAAAGTGCTCACCGAATCGGGCGACGAGCTCGTGATTCGCGAATTTGAGGAAGAGGACGATAGCTTCGACGTGGAAGCAAACCGCAAGGAAAGCCTCAAAGCGGAATCGCTTGAAGAGCTTGACTTCGGTGTGGACGATATGGAAGAAGACGAGGACGAAGATTTCGACGTTCAGGCAATCTTCGAAGACGAAAGCGACGACGAAGACGGTTTCAGCGACGAAAGTAACGACGGCGACGAGGAGTTTGAAGACGATCTCGACGACGAAACGTTCGGCTTTGGCAAACTGTTTGACGACGAGGACGAAGACGATTCGTTCGGGGACGACGAGTAAGGAGATATTATTATGTACGAATTAAACGATTTCAATTCTATTCAAATCAGCATTGCATCTCCCGAGAAAATTAGAGAATGGTCGTATGGGGAAGTAACCAAGCCCGAAACGATCAACTACCGCACCCAAAAGCCCGAAAAGGACGGTCTTTTCTGCGAAAAGATCTTCGGACCGATGAAAGACTGGGAGTGCCATTGCGGTAAATATAAGAGAGTAAAATATAAAGGACACGTTTGCGAAAAGTGCAGTGTAGAGATCACGCGCTCGAAAGTAAGACGTGAAAGAATGGGGCATATCGAGCTTGCCGCTCCCGTTTCGCATATCTGGTATTTCAAGGGCGTGCCCTCGAAAATCGGACTTTTGCTGAATATGGGACCGAAGCAACTCGAACAGGTAATCTACTTCGCTTCCTACGTGGTTATTAACCCTGGTAGCGTGGAAGAGTTGGAATATAAGCAGGTTATCACCGATAAACAGCTCCGTGAGATCGAAGAACGCTACGGCGATTTGGAGGCGACGGGCTTGAAAGTAGGTATGGGTGCAGAGTCCATTCGCGAGCTTTTGATGGCTGTCGATCTCGACAAAGAAGCGGAAATTTGCAAAAAAGCCTTGGAGGAGGGGACGAACAACCCCAAAGGACCGGGGCAAAAAGCGATCAAAGCGATCAAGCGTTTGGAAGTAATCGAATCGTTCAGAAAGAGCGGCAACCGCCCCGAATGGATGATTTTGACGGTGCTTCCCGTAATTCCGCCCGACATTCGCCCTATGGTGCAGCTCGACGGCGGCAGATTTGCTACGTCCGATTTGAACGATCTGTATCGTAGAGTAATCAATCGAAACAACCGTTTGAAGAAAATGATGGAGATCGGCGCGCCTGAAATGATCGTGAAGAACGAAAAGCGTATGCTTCAAGAAGCAGTAGACGCGCTCGTGGATAACGGTAGAAGAGGCAAGGCTTTGAGCGGACCTTCCAATCGTGATCTCAAATCCCTTTCCGCAATGCTTCGTGGTAAGCAAGGTCGTTTCCGTCAGAACTTGCTCGGTAAGCGTGTAGACTATTCCGGACGTTCGGTTATCGTCGTAGGACCGGAGTTAAAAATTTATCAATGCGGTCTTCCCAAGGAAATGGCGATCGAGCTTTTCAAACCGTTCATTATGAAACGACTCGTGGAAAGTGGACAATGCCATAACATCAAAACGGCAAAGCGCGCAGTAGAAAAGGCAAAGGATATGGTTTGGAACGTTTTAGAGGACGTTATCAAAGATCACCCCGTGCTTTTGAACCGTGCGCCCACGCTTCACCGCTTGTCTATTCAAGCGTTCGAGCCCGTGCTTATCGAAGGTCGCGCGATTAAAATTTCGCCCCTCGTTTGCGGACCGTTCAACGCCGACTTCGACGGCGACCAAATGGCTGTGCACCTTCCTTTGAGTGTAGAAGCGCAAGCGGAAGCAAGATTTTTAATGCTTTCGGCGAATAACATTTTGAAGCTCGCCGACGGTAAATCGGTTATGTCGCCCACGCAAGATATGATTATCGGCGCGTATTATCTCACGATTAAACGCCGTGAAGAGGGCAAAAAATACGACGAACAGGGCAGACCTTGCGAGGACGGCGAGGAATATATTCCGCCTATCTATTCGTCGGAAAACGAAGCGATTTTGGCATATCAAAACAAAGTCGCGCACGAGCAAGACGAAATGTATTTAAAGCGCGTCGTGGAATTGCCCGAGGGTAAGTTCGACGATCTGCCTTTGCCTTACGAATGTCCTATCGAAAACAAAGAGGGCGAAGCACCGATCAAGAGCGCAACCGTGCGCCGCAACGAAAAGACGGGTAAGCTGGAAGTTACGGGTATTATCAAAACGACGATCGGTCGCTTGATCTATAACGAGGGCTTGCCGCAAGATTTGGGCTTTGTAAAGCGTGAAACGCCCGAGGCGTATCTGCGCTTGGAGCTTGACACCGAATTTATCGGAAATGCAAGAGCGATCGGTAAAAAACATCTCTCGCGTATCGTTGAGGCTTCGTTCAGAACGGGTAAAGCACCCAAGGCTTCGTACGTGCTCGACGCTATGAAAGAGCGGGGTTATAAATATTCCACGCTCGCGGCTCTCACGACGTCGGTATTCGATATGAAAATCCCCGCAGAAAAGCAGGAAATTATCGAAAACGCAGAAAACGAAGTGGGCAAGATTGCGAAAAAATACGCGCGAGGACTTTTGAACGAAGAAGAAAGATATAGCGCGGTAATCGCGCAATGGGACGCGGCGACGGACAAGGTTGCTTCGCTTTTGAAAAAACAAGGCGAAGAAGACAAGTTCAACCCGATCTGGATGATGGCAGATTCCGGTGCGCGTGGTTCGATCGACCAGATCAAGCAGCTTGCAGGTATGCGTGGTCTAATGGTTAATCCCCAAGGTAAGAAGATCGAAGTCCCCGTTAAATCGTGTTTCAGAAACGGTCTTTCCGTTCTTGAATACTTCATTTCTTCGCACGGTGGACGTAAGGGCTTAACCGACACCGCTTTGAAAACGGCAGACTCTGGTTATTTGACTCGTCGTTTGGTAGACGTATCGCACGAGATTATCGTTCGCGAAGAAGATTGCTGTGCGGGTAGAAAGCCGCAGGGAATGAAAGTTCGCGCGATCTACGATACGGTTGGTAAAGAAATCGAGGGCTTGAAATCGCGTATACTCGGTAGATTTGCGGCGGAAGACGTAAAAGACGCGGACGGCAACGTGCTTGCGGCGACGAACACGTTTATCGACGAAAAGGAAGCGGACGCAATCGTGAACGCAGGTATTCAAGAGGTTTCCATTCGTAGCATCTTCGGTTGCTCGTCGAGATTCGGCGTGTGTGCGAAGTGCTACGGTAAGAATATGGCAACGACGCTTCCCGTACAGGTCGGCGAAGCGGTTGGTACGATCGCAGCGCAATCTATCGGTGAACCCGGTACGCAGCTTACGATGCGTACGTTCCACACGGGCGGTATCGCAGCGACGGGCGACATCACGCAAGGTTTGCCTCGTGTCGAAGAACTTTTCGAAGTTCGTAAACCCAAGGGCTGTGCGACGATCTGTGAGGTGGAAGGTATCGTGAATTTGGACGATTCCGACGGTTCGAAGCATATCAAGATTATGGACGAAACGACGGGCGAACTCAAAAAGGAATACAGTCTGCCGTTCAATGCCGAAATTAAGGTAAAAGAGGGCGAAAAGGTTACGCCTGGTGTGCTTTTGAACGCAGGTAGCGTATATCCCCAAGACATTTTGCGCGTACAAGGTGTTAAGGGTGTTCAGGATTATATCCTTGAACAAGTACAATCCGTTTACCGTTCGCAAGGCGTTGAGATCAACGATAAGCACGTTGAAATTATCGTTCGTCAAATGCTTAAAAAAGTCCGCGTAGAGAACGCGGGCGATACGAACCTGCTTCCCGGAGAGCTCGTGGATATGGTAACGTTCCAAGACGAAAGCTCGAAAGCGCTTGCCAAGGGCGGTAGACCTGCGCTTGCAAAACGCGTGCTTCTCGGTATCACCAAAGCCGCGCTCGCAACGGATAGCTTCCTTTCGGCGGCTTCTTTCCAAGAAACGTCAAGAGTGCTCACCGAAGCGGCAATTCGCACCAAGCGCGATTATCTCGTCGGCTTGAAAGAAAACGTTATTATCGGTAAGCTGATCCCCGCGGGTACGGGTACAAAGTCTTATAAGAGCGTAACGCCGCAATATATCGGCAATTATATGTCTTCGGATAAGACGGAAGAAGCAAAATAAACAAAATAAACGATATAAGCCGCGCGAGAAATCGCGCGGCTTATATTTTATTCGTATAAGAAATTGACAAAACAGGCAATAAATGGTATAATAAATTTAGCCTGACGAGAATTGAACCGCCACAAGCCTGAAAAGCGTCTTTTTTGCTCTTTTCGCCACGCTTGTGCTTGAAGTATGTTGAGCGAAATTGACGAAGTATAGGCATTTTTTGCCGTGAAACCCTGTCGGGTTCGACTCTCGTCAGGCTAATAGTATGAAAGGAGAAAAAGAGTGGATAAAAAGCGTGTTGTCGTGATTATCGGCGCAGGTCCTGCGGGTTTAACCGCCGCTTACGAGCTTTTGAAAAAGTCGAGCGATATAAAGCCGATCGTGCTTGAAACGGAACGCTTCGTCGGGGGAATTTCGCGCACCGCTGAATATAAGGGAAACCGTATGGATATAGGCGGGCACAGGTTTTTCTCCAAGGACGAACGCGTAAACGCGCTTTGGGCGGAAATTCTGCCCACACAAGGTGCGCCCGCGCACGACGATAAAATTTTAGGGCGGGAAAAGCCGCTTGTTTTAGGCAATCCCGATCCCGAACAAACCGACGACGTTATGCTTATTCGCGACCGCGTTTCAAGGATAATTTATAAGCGTAAATTTTTTGATTACCCGATCACGCTTTCGGCGCGAACGCTTTGGAATATGGGTTTTTTCCAAACACTTAAAGCAGGTTTTGGATATTTGGGCGCAAAATTGAAAAAGCGTGAAGAAACCAATTTGGAAAATTTCTATATCAACCGCTTCGGCAAGCCTTTATACGCTACGTTTTTTGAAAGCTACACGGAAAAGCTTTGGGGGGTGCACCCGCGAAACATTTCTGCTGATTGGGGCGCGCAGCGGGTGAAAGGGCTTTCGATCGGGAAAGCGATTAAAAACGCGCTCACAAAACCGTTCCGCAAAAAGGGGGCAGAGCAGGAAACGAGCTTGATCGAACGGTTTATTTATCCGAAAAAAGGACCAGGGCAGCTTTATCAAAAAATGGCGGACGAAATCGTGAGAATGGGCGGGGAAATCCGTTTTGGGGAAACTGTTTGCAAAATCTCGTTAGAGGGCGAAAAGGTGCGTTCCGTTTCCACGCGTTTACAAAGCGGTGAAACGCGGGAATATACCGCCGAGCATTTCTTGTCTTCTATGCCGATCAAGGATTTGTTCGTGGCGATCGGGCGGGAAAACGCGCCGAAAAACGTTTACGACGTGGCAACCGCGCTTCCGTATCGCGATTTTATGACGGTGGGCTTGCTTGTGGATAAGCTCAAAGTGAAGAATAAAACGAAGAAAAAAACGCTTGGAAATATCGTGCCCGATTGTTGGATCTACGTACAAGATCGCTCCGTAACGCTTGGGCGCATACAGATTTTTAATAACTGGTCGCCGTATATGGTGGACGAGCCCGATAAAAAGGTGTGGCTCGGTCTTGAATATTTTTGCGACGAGGGCGACGGAATGTGGACGAGCGACGATTTCGCGTTTATTCAAAACGCTGTGAAAGAGCTCGTCGAGATTGGCGTGATCGAATCGGAAAACGCCGTGCTCAATTCTACGCTACTCCGAGTGAAAAAGGCATACCCTGTGTATTTTGGTAGCTATAAAGATTTTGAGCTTGTCAAAGCGTGGTTAAACGACGTTGATAATTTATGGTGTATCGGCAGAAACGGACAACACCGCTATAACAATATGGATCATTCTATGGCAACGGCTATGCTTGCTTGCGAACGGATTATACGCGGCGAAACGGACAAGGAAGCGGTGTGGAATGTAAACACGGAAAAGAGCTATCACGAAACGAAAGGACGGGGGCAGGGTTGAGATGAACGAGGAGCAAACGGTAAAAGAAAGCGCGTTCTCCGCGCTCAAAGAGCTTGCTTTTTGGCTGGGTGTGTTTTTGTTCACGCTCACGCTTTTTTTCGCGCTCAAACCTCTCGTCGAGGTGAAAGAATATTCCGTGCGCGCAGGCGTAGTGGCGCAATCGTTGACGGTGTTTTCGCTTTGTGTTTGTGGCGCGCTTTGCGCCTATTGGTTTTTTACCAAGCGGTTGACGGCAAAACGCGTGCTTATTTTGCTTCTTATCGTAGGTTACGCGCTTCGAGTTGGGTATATGCTGTACACGGGCGCGGCGACGCGTCAGCAAGACACCTACACGAAAAATTTCGACGGACACGAAGCCTACGCGTGGACGATCTTTTCCACGGGCAAGCTTCCGCAAACGAACGATTATCAATTTTATCACCCGCCGTTCAACGCTATGCTTCAAGCGGGCTTTATGCACTTCGTTTCGTGGCTTTGCGAACTTTTGCCGTTCGGTGAGTACGTTCCGTCGGCTTTTTTATACGGTAAGCCCGATTATATCACGGACGATATGCGTTGGTTTTTATATTCGTCCTGTCAAGTACTGTCGGTTTTATATTCACTCGCTGCGAGTGTAGGTATGCTCAAAATTCTGCGGCTATTTGCATTTCAAGGCAAAACGCGCCTTTTGATCGCCGCGTTCGTCGTTTTGTTTCCGAGAAATATGCAATTTTCGGGTATGCTCAACAACGACGGGTTGGCGTTCGCGCTCGCTATTTTCGCGTTATATTTCGCGCTCAAATGGCAAAAGCAGGGCAGGACGTTTGCGGATATTCTGCTTTCCTCGCTGTGCGTGGGGCTTGGTATGATGACCAAGCTTTCGTCGGCGACGGTGTGTTTGCCGATTGCGGGTATTTTTATCTTTGAATTTGTCGATACGATAAAGAAACGGGAAAACGCTATGCCGTTTTTGAATATGGCATTTGAATACGGCGCGTTCTTGCTGGTGTGTGCACCGCTTGGGCTTTGGTTTCAGGTCTATGCGAAGGTGCGTTTCGATCAGCCGCTCGGTTACGTATTTTCAAATCTCAATCATCTTTTATACACGGGCGATCATTCTTTCTTTTCGCGCTTCATTCTCTGTTTTGATCCGTCCGAATATTTCGGTTCGCTCTGGTGCAGACCGTTTAACGGGAATTATTACCTTTTCAATTACGCTTTGCGATCAGCGATCTTCGGCGAATTCTCCTATTGGCAGGGGGAGGGCTTTGCCGTGTCGGCGGTAGTTTCCGCCTACGCATTTTGTACGCTGCTTTTTATTGCGCTCGCCTATCTTGCCGTAACGGGGTGCAAAAACCGTTCCCGTTCGCGCTTACTTGGCGACGGGTTACAAGAGGGCAGGGTTGCGTTGAACGTCGTTTCGCTTAAAGATTTCCTGTTTGTGTTCTTGCTTATGCAATCGCAGGTTTTATCGGAAATTTATTTCTATATCGAAATGCCCTACGGTTGCACGATGGACTTTCGGTATATTATGCCTATGATCCTTGCGCTTGCGCTCACGCTCGGCTACGTGCAGAAAGCACTCGCGGCGGTGCAAACGCAAACGGCGCGACGACTGGATTTATGGCTAACTATTTTAACTTGTATCTTTTTGGCTTCGTCCGTTTTATTTTATTGTGTGTGTATCTGATATGAAAAAACAAACGATTAGACAATTATTTTGGGAGATTTTCCGTTTCCTACTCGTAGGGGGCATAGCGACGCTCGCCGATTATTTCGTGTTTTGGGTGTTCGACGCGCTGATTTTTCCTGCAAGCTGGGGCACGGTTGCGCTCGTACTTTCGACGGCGCTCGGGTTTAGCGTGGGCTTGCTCGTAAATTGGGTACTATCCGTGCGGTTCGTGTTCCGCGAAACGAAAGAGGAAGTTTCCGTGCGTTCGAAAAAGCCCTTTTTAACGTTTGCTCTGATCGGACTCGTCGGGCTTTTTCTCACCGAGTTTGGCGTGGTGTTACTCGTGTGGGCGTTTCCGAGCTTTGCTCTGTTTGGAAAAACCGAGCTCTTTGGCACGGCTTGGGAAAAGTGGTTCGCCAAGGCGATTATGACGTGCCTCGTACTCGTTTGGAATTATCTCGGTCGGAAAATATTTATTTTCCGTAGCTGAAAAAAATTTTATTTTTTTTGGAATTTATGCGTTTGAAACGTTGAAATTTAAAAAAAATAGGTGTATAATAAATATGTAAAAAATTTAGTGCAAAAGCTTGACAAAATCCGCCCGATCTGTTATAATAATAATCGTGAGAAGCACAGGGGCGGCGCGCGGATAGGCGCGAACCGCCCGTTTTTACGGAAAAATACGTTTCAAGCGATAAATTTAGGTGTATACATAGGAGGAGAAAACAATGATAGGACGTATTCATTCTTTCGAATCCTTTGGAACGGTAGACGGACCGGGAATCCGCTTCGTTGTGTTTTTGCAAGGCTGTCCCTTGCGCTGTCAATATTGTCATAATCCCGACACGTGGAAAGCGGGAGGCGAGGAGTACAACGTTGAGGACGTTGCGGCGCGGGTTTTGAGATATAAAAACTATTTCGGGGAGAACGGCGGCGTAACGGTAACGGGCGGCGAACCGCTTCTGCAAATAGATTTCGTGATTGCGCTTTTCAAGCTTTTAAAGGAAAAGGGGGTTCATACCTGTGTGGATACTTCTGGTATCACGTTTCACCCCGAAGACGCACAGAGTGTGGCAAAACATAAAGAACTTTTAGAGGTTGCCGATCTGTTTTTGCTCGATATTAAGCATATTGACGATGAGGCTTGTAAAAAGCTGACGGGGCATAGTAATCAAAACACGCTTGCGTTTGCGAGGTTTTTAAGCGAAAACGGTAAAAAGACGTGGATAAGACAAGTCCTTGTGCCGAATATTACCGATAGCGAAAAATCGCTTGAAAGAACGCGCGAATTTCTCGATACGCTTAAAACGGTGGAAAAGGTCGAGGTGTTGCCCTATCATACGATGGGCGTCGTGAAATACGAAAAGCTTGGGCTTGCGTATCCGCTCCAAGGCGTGGCGGCGCCGACGAAAGAGAGCGTTGAAAAAGCAAGAAGGATTTTAAGGGGTTAAAGCATTGAAAGAGAAATATACAGAACAACTCAAAGGGCTTTGTTGCGTGGAAATCAGCGGCGAATCGTGCGCGAATTGTTTAACGCTTATGCCCATTTTACAAGAGCTTTGTCAAAAGCGGGGAGATATTCGCCTCGTGCATATTGAAGCGGACTATTCCACGGCAGAGCTTATGGAAGAATGGGACGTAACGCGCGTGCCGACGATTCTGCTTATGGAGAACGGTGAGATTTTCGCGCGGTGCGCCGGCTTCCAGCCCGAAGAAATTTTAGAAATTTGGTTGGACGCAAAAATCGAAGAAAGAAAAAGCAAATGAGGTCGAAATATCCGCAAGGATTAAAAATATAGGCAAAAAATTATTTTTTTAGGAGTTATGCTATGATGCAATACAAAGGTTGGGAAGGGTTTGTTCCCGGAAAATGGTGCAACGACGAAATCGACGTGCGCGATTTCATTCAGCACAACTACACGCCGTATGAAGGCGATTCGAAATTCCTCGCTCCCGCAACGGAAGCGACGAAGAAGCTTTGGGAGATCGTTTGCGATTTGTCCAAGAAAGAACGTGAAGCGGGCGGCGTTTTGAACGCGGATACGAAGATCGTTTCCACGCTTACCTCGCACGGCGCAGGTTATTTGGATAAAGATCTCGAAAAGATCGTAGGCTTGCAAACGGACGAGCCGTTTAAGCGTTCGTTGCAACCGTTCGGCGGTATCCGTATGTCG
The DNA here is from genome assembly GCA_017623605.1 of Clostridia bacterium. Classification (GTDB taxonomy): domain Bacteria; phylum Bacillota; class Clostridia; order Christensenellales; family Borkfalkiaceae; genus Scatosoma. The sequence goes on from JAGAOR010000020.1 coordinate 10,033, forward strand.
GAGGGCGCGCTGGAAATGTACGGTTACAAGATTGATCCGCAAGTGAAAGAAATCTTCACGAAATACCGCAAAACGCATAACGAGGGCGTGTTCGACGCATATACCCCCGAAATGAGAGCGGCGAGATCTGCGCATATTTTGACGGGCTTGCCCGACGCGTACGGTCGTGGTCGTATCATCGGCGATTATCGTCGTGTTGCGCTGTACGGCGTAGATTACCTTATCAAGAAAAAGGAAGAAGACAAGCTCGCGATCAACGGCGATATGACGCCCGATAAGGTGAGAAACCGCGAAGAGCTTGCAGATCAAATCAAAGCGCTCGGCGCACTCAAAGAAATGGCGGCGATCTACGGCTGCGATATTTCCAAGCCCGCTGAAACGGCGCAACAAGCCATTCAAGCGTTGTACTTCGGTTATTTGGCGGCGGTTAAAGATCAGAACGGCGCGGCAATGTCGATTGGTAGAAATACGACGTTCCTTGATATTTATATCGAACGTGATTTGAAGAAAGGCTTGATCACGGAAGAACAAGCGCAAGAATTTATCGATCACTTCGTTATGAAGCTTCGTATCGTGAAATTTATGAGAACGAAAGAATATAACGAGCTGTTCTCGGGCGATCCCACGTGGGTTACCGAATCAATCGGCGGTATGGGCGTAGACGGTAGATCGCTCGTAACGAAAACGTCGTTCCGTATTTTGCACACGCTCGACAACCTCGGTCCTGCACCCGAGCCTAACCTCACGGTGCTTTGGTCGAAGAGATTGCCCGTGGCGTTCAAGAGATACTGCGCGGAAATCTCTATCCGTACCTCCTCCATTCAATATGAAAGCGACGATTTGATGCGTCCCGAAATGGGCGACGATTACGCGATCGCTTGCTGCGTAAGCTGTATGAAGGTCGGTAAAGATATGCAATTCTTCGGCGCGAGAGCAAACCTTGCAAAATGCTTGCTTTACGCAATCAACGGCGGTAAGGACGAGCTTATGAAAGACAAGAAGACGGGTAAGCCTATGCAAGTATCCCCCGAATTCTCGCCGATCACGAGCAACGACGCGCTTGACTTTAACGAAGTAAAGGCGAAGTTTGAAAATATGATGACGTGGCTTGCGGATCTCTACGTGAACACGCTCAACCTTATCCACTATATGCACGATAAGTATAGCTACGAAGCGCTTGAAATGTCCTTGCACGACACGAACGTACGTCGTTTCTTCGCAACGGGTATCGCAGGTCTTTCCTGCGCGGCAGACTCCTTGTCGGCGATTAAGTACGCAAAGGTTTACCCCGTTCGTAACGAAGACGGTATCGTAGTAGACTTCCGTATTGAAGGCGATTTCCCTAAATACGGCAACAACGACGATCGCGCAGACGAACTTGCAGTATGGCTTTTGAAGACGTTTATGAACAAGGTTAAGAGCCACTACACCTACCGTGATAGTATTCCTACAACTTCTATCCTTACGATCACGTCGAACGTCGTATACGGTAAAAAGACGGGTAACACGCCCGACGGCAGAAAAGCGGGTACGCCGCTTGCGCCCGGTGCGAACCCTATGCACGGCAGAGATTGCAACGGCGCGCTTGCGTCCTTGGAATCGGTTGCAAAACTTCCCTATGAGTATTCGAGAGACGGCATTTCGAACACGTTCTCGATTACGCCCGGCTCCCTTGGTAAAGAGGATTAAGGGCAAACGCATATAATAATAAAAAAAGGAGATGAACATTATGTCGAACAGAGTAGATAATTTGGTAAATATGTTAGACGGTTACGTCGGCGACGGCGGCTACCACCTTAACGTAAACGTTTTCAACCGCGATACGCTTTTGGACGCGCAGGCTCATCCTGAAAAATATCCCCAGCTTACCATTCGCGTTTCCGGTTATGCTGTAAACTTCATTAAACTTACGAAGGAACAGCAAGACGACGTTATTTCCAGAACCATTCACGAATCTATGTAACGGATATTGTAATAGCTATGACAGAACGCAAACGCTAATCAACCGCACGTTCTCCATAGCCTATGTAACGGATATTGTAATAGGTTTCGAAAAAGGTAAAAACAAAACAGTATAGGCGAAGCCGCCGTCGCGAATAACGACGGCGGTTTTTGCAAAAAGAGGAAAAATGGCAAAAAGAAAGAATAAAAGAGTACAAAGAAAGGTGGAAAAAGCGGCGAAAAAACACCCATTTTTGGTATTCGTCGTGCTCCTGCTTATCGTTGTGATCGTCGGCGTTTGCCTCTTACATAAAAAGGGTTTCGTGCACGTTCCTTTTTTAGACGGAATTATTCCCCAAGATAAACCCCAAGAGGATATTATCACGGACGATCTTCAAATTCATTTTTTAGAACTTGGAAACAAGTATACGGGCGATTGTACGCTGATTAAAACGGGCGATACGGAGGTGCTCATTGACGCAGGCTCGCGTAAGGGCTCGGCGGGAACAATCGTGCCGTATATTCAAACATATTGTACGGACGGAATTTTAGAATACGTGATAGCGACGCACGCCCACCAAGACCATATTGCAGGTTTTGTAGGAACGACCGCGATTGACGGTGTGTTTGAAAGCTTCGTTTGTGAAACGATTATTGATTACCCGCTTACCAATACCGATTCGGATATACGCGCGGAATATGAAGCGCTTCGCGCCGAAGAAGTGGCGGCGGGCGCAAAGCATTATACCGCGCTTGAATGTTGGAATCAGCAAAACGGCGCGTTAAGAACCTACGAACTCGCAGAAGATATTACGCTTAATATTCTCTATCAAAAATTTTACGAGGAAAAAACGAGCGACGAGAACGATTATTCCGTTTGCGTACTCGTATCACAGGGAAGTAATCATTATTTATTCACGGGCGATTTAGAACACGAGGGAGAGGAATCACTCGTGCAAAACAATAACTTGCCCGAATGTAAACTGTTTAAGGGTGGGCATCACGGCAGTACAACGTCGTCCACGGCTATGCTTTTAGAAGTAATCAAGCCTGAAATCGTGTGCGTGTGTTGTTGTTGCGGGAATATGGAATATGCCAAAGATCCGCTCAACGATTTTCCCTCACAAGCGTTCGTCGATCGCGTTGCACCGTATACGGATAAAGTGTACGTAACAACGATCGTTTCAGATAATGCAGACGGATTTGAATCCTTGAACGGGAATATCGTCGTTTCGTCAAACGGTGGAGAAGTAAAGGTGCAGTGTTCCAATAATAACACGCTTTTCAAGGATACCGAATGGTTCAAGGAAAATCGCACGACGCCAGCGCAATGGAGAGAATAGAATGGAAATTTTTTCGAGAACGGAACGATTGATCGGCAAGGCGGGCTTGGAAAGGCTCGCGAAAGCTCGCGTGGCGGTGTTCGGCATTGGCGGCGTGGGAGGCTACGTCGTGGAGGCGCTTGCCCGAAGCGGCGTGGGCGCGCTCGATTTGATTGATAACGATACGGTGAGTGAAAGCAATATCAACAGGCAGATCATTGCGCTCCATTCCACGATCGGAAAACGCAAAACGGAAGTGGCGGCGGCGCGCGTTCGGGATATAAATCCTGCGATAGAGGTGCGCGTGCATAACGTGTTTTTCTTGCCTGAAACGGCGGCTTCGTTCGATTTTTCACTTTACGATTACGTAGTGGACGCGATCGACACGGTGTCGGGAAAAATTGCCTTAATCGAAAAAGCAAAAGAGGCAAACGTGCCCGTCATCTCGTCCATGGGTACGGGAAATAAGCTTAATCCTACGGCTTTTGAGGTCGCGGATATATCTAAAACAAGCGTATGTCCGCTCGCAAGAGTGATGCGTAGAGAGTTGAAAAAAAGAAGCATTGGAAACGTGAAAGTAGTATATTCCAAAGAAGAACCCAAAGAAAACAGCGGTGGCGAGCCTGCAAGTATTGCGTTCGTGCCGCCTGTTGCGGGCTTGATTATCGCGGGCGAAGTAATTAAGGATTTAATCGGAGGCTGTGATTAACCGTATAAGTCGTTACAGATGTCATAAAAACATAATAAAAACCGCCGTTTGCGAAAGATTTCGCAAACGGCGGCAATTTTTTATTGTTTTTTAATCACAAACACGACAATCAATACTGTCGCAAGGGCGGACAAATAACCGAAAATAAACGAACCCATAATTTTCTCCTTTCGTCCCCGTGTACAGATATTATATATGATATGATAAAATTTGTCAAGTAAAAACTGACGAATTATCGCTTTATTTTACTTCTTTAATGTCGTAAGGGGTGCTTTGATAAACGAAATAATTAAGCCAATTAGAAAAGAGTAGATTTGCGTGTGCCCGCCACGAAACGATCGGAGGATTGTTGGGATCGTCGTTTAAAAAATAATTTTCGGGGATTTGAATGGGCTTGCCTTGTGAAAGATCGCGGTCGTATTCGTATTTAAGCGTATCTGCGTCGTATTCCGAATGTCCCGTGATAAAAATCTGTCGCCCGTTTTTAGTGGAAACGGCGTAAATGCCCGTCTTTTCCGAAGAGGCGAGGATTTTCAGCTCAGGTATTTTTTCCACGTCCTCTCTCAAAAACGCAGTATGGCGGGATTGCGGCACCATAAACGCGTCGTCAAAGCCACGGAAAAGAATGGAGGCTTTGTGTTCCACTCTATGCGGGTATACTCCGAAAATCTTTTCAGGCAAAAGCTTTTTTTGAATTCCGAAATGATAATAAAGTCCGGCTTGCGAAGCCCAACAGATATGCATAGTGCTATGCACGTGCGTTTTGCTCCATTCCATAATGGTGCAAAGCTCCTGCCAATATTCGACTTCTTCAAACGCCATAAGCTCCACCGGCGCGCCCGTGATGATCATACCGTCGAAATTTTCGTGTTTCACGTCCTCAAAAGTTTTGTAAAAGGCGAGCAAATGCTCCTCCGTTACGTTTTTCGATTGATGGGAAGCGGTGCGAATGAGCGCGGGCTCTACCTGTAAGGGCGTGTTGCCAAGAAGCCGCGCAAATTGCGTTTCCGTTTCAATTTTTCTTGGCATAAGATTGAGAATAAGTATACGCAAAGGGCGTATGTCCTGCGTCATTGCGCGCGTTTCCGTCATAACGAAAATGTTTTCGTTTGCAAGCGTTTTTGCGGCGGGCAGATCGTTGGGAATTTTAATGGGCATTTCGCCACCTCCGTTTGTTAAAGGGTGTCAAGCGCTTGATTTAAATCGTCGATCAGATCTTGATAATTTTCCAAGCCGCAGGACAAGCGAATCAAATCGCCTGAAATACCTGCTGCAAGCAGCTCTTGCTCGTTCATTTGTCTGTGCGTGGCGTTGGCGGGGTGCAAGCAACACGAGCGCGCGTCCGCAACGTGCGTTTCAATCGCGATCAGCTTCAAGGCTTTCATTACTTTTTCCGCTGCCGCTCTTCCGCCTTTCACGCCGAAGCTTACGACGCCGCAAGTACCGTTCGGTAAATATTTTTGCGCCAGCGCGTAATATTTATCCGTTTTTAAGCCGGGATAGGTAACCCAAGCCACCTTTTCGTGTTTGCTTAAAAATTCCGCAACCTTTTGTCCGTTTAAACAATGCCGCTCCATACGTACGTGCAGACTTTCCAAGCCAAGGTTGAGATAGAACGCGCTTTGCGGAGATTGCGTCGAGCCGAAATCACGCATAAGCTGCGCGGTGGCTTTGGTGATAAACGCGCCGCCGAGCCCGAATTTTTCCACGTAGGTGATGCCGTGATAGCTCTCGTCGGGCGTGCAAAGTCCGGGGAACTTGTCTGCGTGCGCCGTCCAGTCGAATTTGCCCGAATCGACGATACACCCGCCCACGGCAACGCCGTGTCCGTCCATATATTTGGTCGTGGAATGGGTAACGATGTCCGCGCCGTGCTCAAACGGACGGCAGTTGATAGGGGTTGCAAACGTGTTATCTATAATGAGTGGTACGCCGTGCGCGTGCGCCGCATTTGCGAATTTTTCTATATCTAAAACGGTGAGCGCGGGGTTTGCAATCGTTTCTCCGAACACAGCTTTTGTGTTGGGCTTGAACGCCGCGTTTAATTCTTCTTCCGTGCAGTCGGGATCGACAAACGTAAATTCGATACCCATACGTTTCATCGTAACGGCGAACAGGTTATACGTGCCGCCGTAAAGTGCAGAGGAGGATACGACGTGATCGCCTACGCCTGCAATATTAAAAACGGAGAAAAAGGAAGCTGCTTGTCCCGAAGAGAGAAGCATTGCCGCCGTGCCGCCTTCAAGCGCACAAATTTTTGCCGCAACGCTGTCGCAAGTAGGGTTTTGAAGTCGAGAATAAAAATAACCGCTTGCCTCCAAATCAAACAACTTGCCCATATCCTCGCTCGTGGCGTATTTAAACGTAGTGCTTTGGATAATGGGGATTTGGCGAGGCTCGCCGTTTTGCGGCGTGTAACCGCCCTGTACGCATTTCGTTTCGATTCTACTCATAATGCTCTCCTATATACATAGATTTATTAAATAAGTATAACATAATTCACCGTTTTTCGTCAAGTATTTTTTGGTATAAAACCGAAAGGAAGGAGCAAAATAAGGATATGAAAGAAAAAAAGAGAATGATTATATCTGCGCTTCTGCTGTGTATGGGTGCGGCGGGTTGCACGAACGGTTGTCGGGACAATCGCCAAGACTTCTTTGGCGACGTAGTAACGCGTGAGAATTACGCCTCCGTATACGCGGAAATCGGTAAAAACGTAACGCTTGATCACGTACGCGAGGACGAGGCGGGTAGAGCGTACGCGAGCGTAGACGGAGTGGAATACGAGCTTGGTATGGACTTTTTATCTATGGCAATGGTGTATAACGCTACGCCTACGGAAACGTTACAAACGGCGGAAGCGGCGTATAACGAGTGGTGGCGGTTGTTCATTCAGCGTTGGAATTTGCTCGTGCCCGAAGTACCGCTCTATTCCAATCAATATTACGACGTGTATAACGCAAAAATCGAAAATTTAAAAACCAATCCCTATTGGAGCGTAACGGACGCGATCGTAGGAGCAAGAGTTACGACGGCGGACAACTCGGTGGTGCTTGGAAGCAATACCGAGCTTTCGGGCGCGTTTCGCGATTCATCGTTTGGGAAATCGTCGCCCGGGGCAGCGGATTTAGACATTCAAACGCTCACGAGCGGATATTCGACGGTTACGACGGACGAGTCTGGCACGTTCGTGTGGGCGGGGAGCGATATTCTGCTTTGGCATACGGAAAATACGAACGCGGACGGCACGAAAACGTTCACGTTCCGTTTGGCGGACGATCTTGTCTTTTCCGACGGCTCGCCCATTACGGCAGAAAATTATCTCGTATCCTTGCTCGCAGGTAGCGGAAAGGTAATCAAGGAGGCGGGCGGTAGCGACGCGGCGGGACTTGCGCTCGTGGGCTACGAGGACTTCCACGCATACGAGGGTGAGGGCGAGCCCGTACCCTTTTCGGGGGTTCGGCTTTTAGATCCTCACACCTTTTCCGTAACCGTGAAAGAAGAATACGCAAATTATTATTACGCGCTTCGTTACGGCGCATTTACGCCTGCGCCGCTTTCGCTCTATTTAGACGGTTGTAAGATAAAAGACGACGGTCAGGGTGCATATATCGAAAAATGTTTTTATGAAAAAACGGAGAAAAACGGCGTGATCGGCTTTACGCACGCCGCGAAGATTACGGAAAATTTAAACGAAGTTTCGGCGGACAAATTCCCATATTCAGGACCGTATTTTGTGGAAAATTACGATAAAAGCGCGAAAACGGTGGTGTTAAAGCGCAACGAACGGTATAAGGGGGACGTGCGCGGGGAGGCGACGATCGACCGTATTTCCTACGTGAAGATCGTAAGTGAAACGCAGTTGGATCAGCTCAAAAAGGGGCGCGTGGACGTACTTGCGGGGATTACGGGCGGTGAAGAAACGAAAGCCGCGCTCGCGCTCGTGGACAACGCGCGTTTCAAGGAAACGCATTACGACCGCGCGGGCTACGGCAAACTTGCGTTTCGCTCCGATTTTGGTCCTACGCAGTTTTTAGAGGTGCGGCGCGCGGTGATGCATACGATTGATCGTAGCGAGTTCGCGCAGACGTTCACAGGTGGGTACGGAAGCGTGGTGCACGGACCTTACTACACGGGCTCGGAAGCCTATCTTGCCGTGAAAGATACGATCAAACTGAACAAATACGAATACAGCGTAGATAAGGCAAAAGAGGAGCTTAAAGCGGGCGGTTGGACGTATAACGCGGACGGTAGCGCGTACGACGAAAATAAGGGCGGCGTGCGGTATAAAAAACTGTCGGGCTACGAGCTTTCCTATAACAACCTCGCGTTTTCCGCCACGGATAATAAATATAAAACGGTAAAGGTGGACGGCGCGTATTATATGCCGCTCGTGATCAACTGGATGGGCACGCAGCCCAATCCCGTAACCGATCAACTGATCACCGCGTGGCAGAATAATCCGAACGCAGGTGAAAGAATCGGCGCTTATATCACCTATTCTTCGGGAGATATGACTTCCGCGCTTTACGGGGAATATTGTCAAATGCCCGCTTACGGTTTCACGAAAGCGCGTTTTGGCGCAGTCAATTTCGCTACGGGCTTTACGAGCGCAGTCTACGATCAATCGTTTTATTGGACGATTGATCCTGAAATGTACGACAATTACAGTTCTAATTATCTACGCGACGAAGCGGATTTTTGGGTGAAATGAACGATGCTTAAATATTTTTTTCAACGCATAGCGTATATGCTCGCAGTGCTTTTGTTGTTGTCGCTTCTCGTTTATTTGGTGTATAATTTACTCCCAATCGACAAGGCGGCGGATATGGCAATGCAAGAAATCGCCGCAAATAAAAATTTAATTTACGCCGAACGATACTTGTATTGGCAACGTCGCTACGGCTTGGACGGCGGCTTGCTTGTAAGGTATCTACGTTGGTTGGGGCTCGCGCCCTTTTACGACGGCTCGTTCCAAGGGCTTTTGCAGGGAAATTTGGGAAGTTCGATCGCCTACGGCAAGCCCGTTGCGGAGGTGATCGTCGAGCCGCTGAAAAATACGCTATTTTTAAATTTATTATCCACGGCGTTGTCGCTCTCAATTACGTTGCCGCTCGGCGCGTTTTGCGCGATCAAACGGGGGAGCAAAAGGGATACCGCCGTACAAGTCGCAACGATCGTGGGATACAGTATGCCAGCGTTTATTATCGCGATTTTGTTTATTTGGCTTTTTGCGATTCAACTCAATCTGTTTCCCGTGTCGGGTACGTCGTCGGTGGGAAAGGATTACGTAGGCTTTCGTGCCTTTTTGGATAAGCTTTGGCATTTTGGTCTGCCGCTTCTCGTAACGACATTCGTTTCCCTTGGCGGTATGACGCGTTACGTGCGCGCGGCAATGATTGAGGCGTTGCACCTCGATTGTATTCGTACCGCGCGCGCAAAGGGACTGCACGAACGGCTTATCGTGCGTACACACGCGTGGAGAAACGCGTTGCTTCCAATCGTTACGCTAATCGTCGGGTGGCTAACGAGTATATTTTCAGGCTCGATTATGATTGAAAACGTGTTCGGGATCAACGGGATTGGCAAAGTATATTTCGAAGCATTGACGACGAATGATAACGAGATCGCGCTTGCTATGCAAATGTTTTATATCTTTCTCGCGCTTGCGGGTAATCTGCTTGCAGATTTCACCTACGGGCTCGTAGATCCGCGCGTTAGGGTAGGAGGACGGCAATGATTAGGTGGTTTAAGCGTGCATTTACGGGCAAAAAAAATTTGCCAGAGCTTGAAGCAGGGGAGGAGATTGAAAGTCCGTCGCGGCTTTTACGGCAAGCGTTTTTTTCCAAAAAGACCGCGCTTTTTGCGTTGGTGCTCCTTTTGGGGGTGCTTGCATTCGTGTTTATTGCGCCTGCCTTTATCCCTATGGACGTGAATTATACTGATCCTTTGCAACAGAACGTTGCGCCCAATTATTCTATGCGTTCCGTTCCTCGCGGACTGAAACGCTCCGTGGCAACGATCGACGGCTTTTCAGGTTTTTCGGTTGGGCTTTCCAAAGCGGGCGAAGCGTTTGTTTGGGGAGATTCGGAGGATCGTTTGAATAAGCAGGATATGAAAGTAATTCCCGAGGAAGTCAAGCAAGAGGGCGCGGCGCAAATCGCGGCGGGGAAAGACCATATTCTCGCGCTCACTAAATCGGGTAAGCTGGTTGGTTGGGGAGATAAAAGTTGCGGGCAATACGGCTTTACGCCCGTACTAAACGCCGTTACGATGCCTGAAATTTTACAGGAGGGTATTGCCCCCGAAAGCGTGCGCTCGATCGTTTGTGGGTATCAAGCCTCTGCGCTCGTGAAAACGGACGGCGAGGCGTATTTGTGGGGGAACGAGAACGCCGTGAAAAATCTTCGCGAGCTTTCTCACCTTACGGGGGTTGAGCAAATCGCGTTCACCAATTCCACCGCGATCGCGCTGCTGGGTAGCGGCGAGATCACGACGGGTTCGGATTCGGTTTTCACCTCCGTCGCTACGGTGGACGGCACGTTGAATATTCCACTCAACGCATATCTGGTAGAGCGGAAAGCCGTTTTTATCGCCGCAACGAACAAATGCGTGGCGGTTTTAACGGAGGCGGGGGAGCTGATCGTTTCGGGGGTGTTCGAGAACGGAGAAAACGAATTGCCTCAATTAAAGGACGGAGAACGTTTTGTTGCGCTCGATAGTGGCACGCGCCACTTCGTTGGCGTAACGAATTTTGGTAACGCTTATGGGTGGGGGCATAACGCTTACGGACAATGCGAACTTAAAGCGGACGGGAAAACGGCGCGGGTGTTTGCGGGCGCGCTCCAAAGTTACGCGGTGGACGAGCAGGGAAACCTCACGCAAGGCGTGGGGCTAAAAGGATATATTATGGGCACGGACGGGCGCGGACGAGACGTGTTTGCGCGTATCGTGCACGGCGGAAAAATGACGATGACGATCGGCGCGGTGGCGGTGCTCCTGTCTTCTCTGATTGCGATTTTAGTGGGGTGCGTTTCGGGGTATTTCGGCGGGTGGATCGACGTACTTTTAATGCGGATTACCGAAATTTTTTCTTCCATTCCTTTTTTGCCGTTTGCTATGCTTTTATCGCAAATTATAAAATATTACAATATCACGGAAACGACGCGGATTTTTATTATTATGCTCATTTTAGGCGCGTTGTCGTGGACGGGCTTGGCGCGTATGATTCGCGCACAAGTGCTTGCGGAGCGGGAAAAGGAATATACGCACGCTGCTCGCGCGATCGGGGTGAGGGAAAGCGCGATCGCCTTTCGGCACGTGCTTCCGAATATCGTTTCAGTGATACTCGTGAGTATGACGCTTGATTTTGCAGGCTGTCTTTTGACGGAATCCTCCCTTTCTTATCTGGGGTTCGGTGTGCAACAGCCTCAACCTACTTGGGGGAATATGTTAAACGGTTGTAATAATAGTACGGTAATTCAAAATTATTGGTGGCAATGGTTGTTCCCCGCGTTGTTTTTATCTCTCGCTACCATTTGTATCAACGTCGTGGGCGACGCCTTGCGCGACGCGCTCGATCCCAAATCCAACGCGCATAAATGAGGAGGTGGATATGCCGCTTTTAGAAGTGAACGATTTACAAGTGGAATTTCAAACGCGGAAAGGAAACGTTCGCGCGGTAGACGGCGCATCTTTTCAATTAGACGAGGGGAAAACGCTCGCGCTCGTAGGGGAAAGCGGTTCGGGGAAAAGCGTTTCGGCAATGAGTATTTTACGACTGTTAGATGAAAACGGCAGAATTGTAAGCGGTGAAATACGCTTTGAAGAAGAAAGAGGAAAGATCGTAGACTTAACGAAAATTAGCGACGAGCGTATGCGTGAAATGCGCGGCAACCGAATTTCCGTGGTGTTTCAAGAGCCTATGACCGCGCTCAATCCCGTGCTGACGATTGGGAAACAGCTTGCCGAGCCGTTTACAATTCATAGAGGCTTGAAGAAAAAAGAAGCGCTTGAAGAGGCGGTGAAAATGCTTGCCGCCGTGCAGATACCTAATCCCGAACGGGTGATAAGGGATTACGCGCATCGGCTTTCGGGCGGTATGCGCCAGCGGGTGATGATCGCTATGGCGCTTGCCTGTCGCCCCAAGCTTTTGATTGCGGACGAGCCGACGACCGCGCTCGACGTAACGATACAAGCGCAAATTTTGCGTTTGATGAAGGATTTGCAAAAAGAAAACGGCGCGGCGATTTTGTTTATCACGCACGATCTTGGCGTCGTCAACGAAATAGCGGACGAGGTGGCGGTACTTTATTGCGGGCAAGTGGTGGAGCGTTCGAAAAAAAGATCGGTTTTTGGAAATAGTGCGTATTCGCACCCCTACACCGAGGGGTTGCTTCGTTCCACGCCCACGGGCTTATCTGCGGGCGGGCGTTTGGAAACGATTAAGGGGAGTGTGCCCTCCTTGCACGATTTGCCAAAAGGCTGTAAATTTGCGCCGAGGTGTAAATATTGCACGGCAAAATGTATAGAAAAAGAACCCGACCTTTTCAAAACGAAAAGCGGGCAGGAAATACGTTGTTTTTATCCCAAAAAGGAGGAGCGGAGAAGTGAAGAGCACAGAGAGCTTGTTGTCGGTGATCGGGCTTAAAAAATATTTTCCCGTTTCGGGTTCGCTTTTTAGTAAACGAAAATATCTTCGTGCAAACGAAAATATCAATCTCGAAATTCAAAAAGGGGAAACGTTTTCGCTTGTGGGGGAGAGCGGTTCGGGAAAATCCACGCTCGGTAGAACGATTTTGGGGCTGTATAAACCGACGGCGGGAAAGGTGATCTATCGGGGCGGCGGCGAAGAGATCGAGCTTACCCGCTTGAATAATAAACAAATGCGCCCCTTGCGGAGCGATTTACAGATTATTTTCCAAGATCCCTATTCGTCGCTCAATCCAAAAATGACGATCGGGCAGATCATTGAAGAGGGGGTGGCAACGCATAAATATTACCGTCGCGGTACGCCGCAAATGCGGGAATACGTTTTAAGCGTTATGGACAAATGCGGTTTACAGCCGGAATCCTTGCACCGCTATCCGCATCAGTTTTCGGGCGGGCAACGGCAAAGGGTGTGCATTGCGCGCGCACTTGCCGTAAAGCCCAAATTTATCGTCTGCGACGAATGTGTTTCCGCACTCGACGCGTCCATACAGTCGCAAATCCTTAACCTCTTATCCGAGCTCAAAGAAAAGGAGGATTTGACGTATCTGTTCATCTCCCACGATCTTTCGGTCGTGCGGAATATCTCCGACCGTATTGCCGTGATGTATCTTGGGAATATCGTAGAAACAGGCACGGCGAAGCAGGTTTTTGAAAATCCACGCCACCCTTACACGCTTGCGCTTATATCTGCCGCGCCGTCTGTAAAAAAGAGCGAAAAAAACGAGCCGATTCTATTGAACGGCTCAATTCCAAGTCCCGTTTCTCCGCCCAAAGGGTGCAAATTTCACACCCGCTGTTTTATGGCTTGCGAGATATGTAAACGCATACCTGCCCCCGTCGTCGAGGTGGAACAGGGACATTTCGTATCCTGTCATTTCGCGCAAAAATCAGCAAAGGAAAAGCGGGTGATTGCAAAAAACGTTTCTTTGCAATCCCCGCAGATTTAGCGTGAAAAATTATCGCAATTTGTTTTTAGGACAGACTTTAATGCATACGCCGCAAACGCTACCTCTGCCGATATGCTGAAATTTTTCTTTCATATATTTCGAGCATTTTTCGGGATCGAAGTTGCGCTCGCCGTTTGTGAGCGGTTTTTCGCCAAAGATCGCGCCGGCAGGGCAGGCGTTTTTGCAAAGCGTGCAATCCCCGCACCCGTTTTCAATCACGGGCAGTTCGCTTTGTAAGGGCAGATTCGTCAACACGGTGGCAAGGCGTACTTTGCTTCCGTGCTCCGTGGATAAAAACAGACCGCTTTTACCAACGAAGCCTAAACCGGCAAGCACTGCTGCCGTTTTGTGCGGGATCACGCCTCGGTAGGGATCGTTTTTGCCGAGGCTTTGGCTTGCCGCCACGGGAAACGCCGCGTAGCCCGCCTTTTCGATTTCTCGCGCCACGCGGAAAGCGATTTGATCAAGCAGGGCGTTCGCCGCGCGATAGTGCTGAAAATACGCAAACGACGGCGCGCTTTCAATGGTTTGTAAGATCGCGTCCGAAAGTTTTACCCCAAGCGATACGGCGTAGTGTAAATTTGCGTTTACAAGCTCGTCGGGTAGCTCGCAAAATCCGATGATATCCGCGCCCAAATTTTGCGTAAACGTTTTTAAGTGTGTTCCTATTTCTCTTGTCATAATTGATATTATAGCATTTTACGTAAAAAAAGGCGAACGTTTTTCGGGGCGGTAAAAAAATAATTTTTTTTCCGTTCCATCTCTTGACTTTTCCGTGTTTGTATGTTACAATGTTACAAAATAAAAATAACTCTGAGGCGAGAAAGCACGCGGAAGGAGGGGCGTATGTCGAAACAAGGCACGGATAGCGTCGAGCAAGTACGGCGCAAGCAGGAACGTATACGCAGGGGTAAGATCCCCGATCTCGAATGGTTGTTTGGTTACGGCGAAACGAAACCCAACAAAAAAGACGCTTTTTTACAGAAGCTTTTGCGAAAGGATTGGCTGAAACTCATCTGGTCTACTTTCGTGTATATTTTGCAGGCTTCGCCCGTTTGGATATTACCTTTAATCACCAGCGACGTTATCGATTTGGTTACCGTACGCCCCGAGGGGTATGCGGTGCGTTTGATGATCGACGCGGTGATTTTGTTCGTTTTGGTGGTGCAAAACGTACCCACTACGATGTGGCGTTCGTCGATTATCAATAAATGGATTCGCTCCACCTCTGCAACTGTAAAAAGCGGCGTAGTGCGGAAGCTGCAACGCCTTTCGATTACCTATCATAAAGAAATCGAAGAGGGGCGTATTCAATCGAAGTTTTTGCGAGATATAGACGCGGTGGAGGGCTATTACAGGTATTTTCTTACGGGGTTCATTCCCGCGTTCGTCGGAGCGGTTGTGTCTATCGCGATCGCGCTTTGGAAAAGTCCGATCGTAACGTTGTTTTTTGCCGTCGTCATTCCCATTAAACTTTTGCTAATGCGCCTGTTCCGAAATCCTATTCGAGAGGGCACGAGAGAATACAGAAAGGAAAACGAGCAGCTTTCCACCAAGCTTACGACGACGCTGCAAATGCTTACGCTCACCAAGGCACACGGCTTGGTTCCCGTGGAGGAGGCGGAAGTCGATCGGCACATTTGGTCGGTTACTGAATCGGGGTTAAGATTAGATAAAACGCACGCGAAATTCGGTGCGGCAAGCTGGGTGATCGGTCAACTCCTTTCGGGTGTGTGTCTGTTCTTCTGCGTATGGCTTGCCTTAAACGGCACGATCACACCGGGGGAAGTGGTGTTGTTTCAATCTATGTTTTCCTCTATCAGTTCGTCTGTGCAAAGCCTCGTAAATTCCTATCCCCATATCACCACGGGTAAGGAGGCAGTACGTTCTCTTTCGGAGATCGTTTGCGCCGAGGATATTGAACACGACGACGGAAAATTACCCGTGCCCAAGATCAAGGGCGCAATCGAGTTTGAAAACGTGAGCTACCGCTATCCGAACGAGGAAAAATGCGTCGTTAAGGATTTTAATTTATCCGTCAAAGAGGGTGAACGAATTGCCGTCGTCGGTTCGTCGGGATCGGGAAAGAGTACGCTTATGAATTTGTTGATCGGCTTGCTTTCGCCGACGGAGGGGCGTATTTTAATCGACGGCGTGCCGCTTGCGGATATGCCTATGCAAAAATATAGGCGGTTTATCTCCGTCGTACCGCAAAACAGTATTCTCTTTTCGGGCAGTATTCGGGAAAATATTACATACGGGCTCAAACGTTACAGCGAGGACGCGCTTATGCGCGCGGTAGAGGATGCGGATATTAACGAATTTTTGCCCTCGCTGCCAAAGGGGTTAGATTCGCCCGTGGGCGAGCACGGCGATAAACTTTCGGGCGGGCAGAGGCAGCGTGTGAGTATTGCCCGCGCGCTCATTCGCAATCCCCGAATTTTGATTATGGACGAAGCGACGTCCGCACTCGATAACGTGGCGGAATACCACGTACAAAAGGCGATCGACAGACTTGTCAAAGAACGTACGACTTTTATCGTAGCACACAGACTTTCCACCATTCGCAACGCCGATCGAATCGTGGTAATGGAAGAGGGCGTTATGGTGGAAGTGGGGACGTACGAGGAACTTATGTCGCTTAACGGTAAATTTGCCGAATTAGAACGGTTGAGCCGTATCCGCGAAGCGGAAGCACAAGAAGGCGTAGGTTGATAGCTATAAAAGCGTTTGTAAACGCGTTTTTTGGACTATAATAATAACGAGGAGCTGACAATGATAAAAATTTCGGAAAGCGTGCGCTACGTTGGGGTAAACGATCATCAAATTGATTTGTTTGAGGGGTTATACGCCGTGGAAAACGGTATGTCGTATAATTCCTACGTCATTTTAGACGAAAAGGTGGCGATTTTCGATACGGTGGATGCGGCTTTTAAAACGGAATGGTTGAACAATCTTGAAAAGACGCTCGGTGGTAGACAGCCCGATTATTTAATCGTACAGCATATGGAGCCCGATCATTCGGCGAATATACTTTCGCTCGTGGAAGCGTATCCGCACGTTAAGATCGTTTCCTCGTCGAAGTCTTTTGCGATGATGAAAAATTATTTTGGCGACGATTTTGCGGAAAAACAAATAATCGTTGGCGAGGGTGATACGCTCGATCTCGGTAAGCATAAGCTGACGTTCGTTGCTGCTCCTATGGTGCATTGGCCAGAAGTGATCGTAACGTACGAGCAGACGGAAAACATACTCTTTTCTGCGGACGCGTTTGGGAAATTCGGCGCGTTGGATAGAGAGGAGGATTGGGCGTGCGAAGCGCGTCGGTATTATTTCGGGATCGTGGGAAAATACGGCGTGCAGGTGCAAAATCTGCTCAAAAAGCTTTCTGCGTTAGAGGTGAAAACGATTTGCCCGTTGCACGGTCCTGTGCTCAAAGAAAATCTTGCGTATTACCTTGGTTTGTATAACGTTTGGTCGAGCTACGGCGTAGAAACGGACGGCGTTATGATCGCGTATACTTCCGTTTACGGCAACACAAAAAAGGCGGTGGAGCTTTTAGAGAAAGAGCTTAAAGCGCAAGGCTGTGAAAGAGTCGTCGTAACCGATTTGGCGCGTACGGATCGTTCGGAGGCAGTCGAGGACGCTTTTCGATACGGTAAGCTCGTGCTCGCAACGACGACGTATAACGGCGAAATTTTCCCGTTTATGCGGGATTTTATCCACGATCTGACTGAACGTAATTTCCAAAACCGAACGGTGGGATTTATCGAAAACGGAAGCTGGGCGCCTATGGCTACGAAAGTTATGCGAGGCGCGTTGGAAAAATGTAAAAATTTGCAATATACGCAAGCGACGGTGAAATTGCTTTCCGCACTTTCGGAAGAAAGCAGAGAGCAAATTCGCGAGCTGGCGAAAGAGCTTTGTCAAAAATAAAAAAAGAGGAGGCAAGGCGATATGAGCAAATACGTATGTGAAGTATGCGGTTGGGTGTACGACGAAGAGCTTGGTTTGCCCGATAAAGGAATCGTAGCGGGCACGAAGTTTTCCGAGCTCCCCGACGATTTCGAATGTGAGCTTTGCGGTGTTGGTAAAGATCAATTTACACAAGAGGCATAAAAGCTTTATTCGTTGAATAAAAAAATACGAAGGAGAACGGTTATGGAAAATTATATCATTTGTAATTGTAAGCAGGTAAGCTATAAGGATATTGAGCACGCGCTTGAAAATCATAGCAAAATGGAAGACGTTTTGGAGCTTTTCAAGGACGTGCAACGGATCACGCATTGTTCCACGGGTTGCGGCGGTTGCCACGATAAGGTGCTCGACGTAATCTCTGAAATTATGATGGCTTAACAGACGGAACGAAAGAGTAAGGAGCGCGCTCGGTTTGAGCGCGCTCCGTTAATTTTTTTTACGATTGCGCGGGTTTTTTATCCCGCTTATTTTTTTGCTCTTGGAGAACGCCGCGCACCGCTTCACATTCGTCTGCGCCCCATTCCCCGAAAGGTAGCTTTAATTGCTTTTCATACCAACGTATCGTTTTATCTACGTCGGAAATCCCCCAAACCTCTCGCAATTCCTTTTCGGTAACGGGTTCGAAATCTTTGGGCGTTTCGGGCAGATCCTCGCCTGCGTAGATATAAAGCCCGAGCCCGAACATAGCGAGATTTTTCGTCAGACAACGCATAATCGCCTTATTCACTTCCGTCATTTTCGGTTGCAATATAGTATTGTTTCGCATATCCATAACGGGCAACCACATCTCATACGTTTGCTCGCCTGCCGTAACCTCCGTTTGCACCATATATCCCATTTTATCGTTCCCCGCGCAAAAATTACCGCCGAATTCATTCACTCGATAGGTTGCGTCGGGGTACACCTTTTTAAAAGCCGCCCAAGCGTATGCCCAGCTTAAATAGGTAAGACTACCCTTCTTTTCCGTTTTATCGTTTACGTTGATTGCGTAAACCTCTTCAAATTTTCCCATAATGGTACTATGCGCAAATGTGCAAGTATTTATACGCACACAGCCCAAGAAAAAAGCATATGATGAAATTATGAGAACGATCGAATATAACAGAGAAGCGGCGGTGGCGTACGCGCGCAAATGGGCGTTTGCTCGTAATCCCGCCTATTATAACTTCGACCGATTGGGTGGCGATTGTACGAATTTTGCCTCGCAATGTCTTTTTGCGGGGATTGGGGTGATGAATACTACGCCCGATCTAGGCTGGTTTTATCGCTCGCTTTCCGATCGTGCGGCGGCGTGGACGGGCGTGGAATATTTTTATAATTTCCTGATCGAAAACGCCATAGGCGACGGGGTGGGAAACGGCGCAGGGCCGTTTGCGAGGGAGGTGTCGATAGAAGAGCTGGAAATAGGGGATTTTGTGCAGCTTGGCAGGGAAACGGGAGATTTTTACCACACGCCCGTCGTGGTAGGTTTTTTTCGGGGTTTGCCGCTCGTTGCCGCGCACACCTACGACGCGTTTAACCGTCCGCTCTACTCTTATGCTTATGAAAAAATACGCTGTTTGCATATTCTCGGCGGGCGGGAATAAAAAGTTTTGTTGATATTGTAATAAAAAATTGCGGAAAAGGTGAAAAAATCTTCGTCAAGAGGTTGCTTTTTCCGTTTTTATTTGTTATAATAATACAGGGAGAAAAGCGAGAAAGGGAGTTATATGAAATTCTTGTTGCAAAAGAAAAAATCCGTTCACGCGACGCGTCGGTTGTACGCGTGTGATTTAAAACGGGTATGTTGCGCCCTTTTTCGGGAATAAAGCAAGCAAAATAAGCAGTGCAATCCGTTTGGGTTGCGCTTCTTCTTTTTCGAAATCGCAAAAACAGGAGAGAGATTATGAGCAAAGTAGGTATTTTAATGGGAAGTAAATCCGATTTCGACGTGGTAAAGCCCGCCGTTTCGGTGCTCAAAAAATTCGGTGTGGAAACGGAAGTGCGCGTTATTTCTGCGCACAGAACGCCGGACGAGGCGCACGAATACGCGTCCACGGCAAGGGCTCGCGGGATTGAAGTGTTGATTTGCGCGGCGGGAAAAGCCGCACACCTTGGCGGGGTGATCGCGGCGCTTACGACCTTACCCGTGATCGGCTTGCCCGTAAAAACGGATATGATGGGTGGATTGGACAGTCTTTTATCCATCGTGCAAATGCCCTCGGGAATCCCCGTGGCAACGGTGGGTGTGAACGGCGGTGAAAACGCGGGACTTTTAGCGCTTCAAATTTTGGGCGTAAAATATCCCGAAATCGAAAAACAGCTTGCCGCTTATAAAACGGCAATGCAGGACAAGATCAACGCGGACGATAAAGCGTTGCAACAATTACTTTAACAAAGATTGTTTAAGCGGACAAAAAATAAATAAAAACGGAGATAAAACATTATGGAAAAGAAAGAACAACTCTATGAGGGCAAAGCAAAAAAGGTATACGCAACCGACGATCAAAATCTCGTGATCGTATCGTATAAAGATGACGCGACGGCGTTTAACGGTTTAAAGAAAGGAACGATTGAGGGCAAGGGCGTTATCAATAACAAGATGAGCAACTTCCTTATGCAGATCTTGGAAAAAGAGGGCGTGAAAACGCATTTCGTGGAAGAACTTTCCGAGAGAGAAACGCTTGTTAAAAAAGTCAAAATTTTACCCCTTGAAGTGATTATCCGTAACATTTCCGCGGGCTCGTTTGCAAAGCACTACGGCGTGCAAGAGGGCGTCGTGTTCGACGAACCGACGATCGAGTTCTCTTATAAAAACGACGATCTCGGCGATCCGCTTTTGAACGAATATCACGCTTTGGCGTTAAAACTTGCCACGAAAGACGAGATCGCGCTTGTAAAGCAAATGGCGTTCAAGGTGAACGAGGTGCTCAAAGAATACTTTAAAAAGCTCAATGTTACCCTCGTAGATTTTAAAATCGAATTTGGTAAAACGGCGGAGGGTACGATCGTACTTGCGGACGAAATTTCCCCCGATACCTGCCGTTTCTGGGATTCGACGACGGGCGAAAAGCTCGACAAGGATCGTTTCCGTAGAGATCTCGGCGGGGTAGAGGGCGCGTATCAAGAAATGATGCGCCGCTTAATGGGGGCTTAATATATGGCGGTGTTCGGTATTTTCGGAACGAAAACGGCGAACGTTGCTTCCAGCACCTATTACGGGTTGTACGCGCTTCAACATCGCGGACAAGCAAGTAGCGGAATCGTAGTAAACGACGACGGCGTTTTTCATTCCTATAAAGATTCTGGGATTGTCAACGAGGTGTTCACGCCTCGCGTGTTAGAATCCTTGGGACTTGGACAAATGGCGCTTGGGAACGTGCGCTACGGCACGTCGGCGACAAAAGACAGAATTAACGCAGAGCCTATGCTCGTCAATCACGTGAAAGGTAAGCTTGCGATCTCGCACGACGGCGCGCTCGTCAACTATGGAGAGCTTCGTAGAGAGTTGGAGCTTTCGGGGGCGATTTTCCATACCGCTAACGACGTGGAAGTAATTGCGTATATGATCACGAAAGAACGCCTTTCCGCTTCGTCCATTGAAGAGGCGGTCGTTAAAGCGATCGCAAAGCTGAAAGGTGGCTATTCTATGCTCGTTATGTCGCCGCAGAAATTGATAGCCGCGCGCGACGAGAACGGCGTACACCCCCTCTGCTACGGTATTCGCGACGACGGGGAATACGTGGTGGCAAGCGAAACGTGCGCCCTTGCGACGGTGGGTGCGAGCCTCATTCGCGAAGTAGAGCCTGGGGAAGTGGTCGTGTTCTCCAAAGAGGGCGTGAGAAGTATCCGCGATAATTGCGAGAAAAAGCCCGAACGCCTTTGCGTGTTCGAATATTTATACACGGCAAGACCAGATTCCGTAATCAGCGATTGTTCGGTGCACCTTGCGAGAAAGCGCGCGGGCGCATTCCTTGCCAAAGCGCACCCCGTGGAAGCGGACGTCGTGATCGGCGCGCCCGATTCAGGGTTAGACGCGGCGATCGGCTACGCGGAGGAATCGGGGATTCCCTACGGCTTGGGGCTTATAAAAAACAAATATATCGGCAGAACGTTTATTGATCCCGGGCAAAACGTGCGGGAGGATAAAGTAAAAATCAAGCTCAATCCCGTTGCGGAAACGGTGAAAGGGAAGCGCGTGGTGATGGTGGACGATTCGATCGTGCGCGGCACGACGATGGTGCGAGTGGTGAAATTGCTTCGCGACGCAGGTGCAAAAGAAATACACGTGCGTTCGTCTGCGCCTGAATTTTTAAACCCCTGCTACTACGGCACGGACATCGGCTCGAAAGCGGAACTGATCGCGAGCAAATGTACGGCGGCGGAAATGGCGAAAATATTCGGCGCGGATTCGGTCGGATTCTTGCCTCTTGAAGACGTGTTCAAGCTCGGTGCTTCGGGGACTTGCAAGGGCTACTGCGCGGCGTGTTTCAACGGAGAATATCCAACGGATATTCCCACCGACACGGGCGTTAGCAAATACGAAAGCAAAATTTCGAAAAATAAAAAATAAACGACGGAGAAAAATAAAATGGCGATTTCTTATAAAGATAGCGGCGTAGACGTAACGAGAGGTTACAAAGCCGTAGAACTTATGAAAAAACACGTAAAATCCACTTACGATTCCAACGTGATCGGGGATTTGGGCTCGTTTGGCGGGTTCTATTCGATCGCGGGCGAGAAAATGGAAGAGCCCGTGCTCGTGGCGGGCACGGACGGCGTAGGCACGAAGCTTAAATATGCGTTTTTGCTTGAAAAGCACGATACGATCGGTATCGATGCGGTGGCAATGTGCGTAAACGACATCGTATGTCAAGGCGCAAAGCCGCTCATTTTCCTTGATTACTACGCTTGCGGGAGATTGTATCCTGAAGCGGAAGCGGACGTAGTGAAAGGCATTGCGGAGGGGTGTAAGCAAGCGGGCTGCGCCCTGATCGGCGGAGAAACGGCAGAA
The DNA here is from genome assembly GCA_017623605.1 of Clostridia bacterium. Classification (GTDB taxonomy): domain Bacteria; phylum Bacillota; class Clostridia; order Christensenellales; family Borkfalkiaceae; genus Scatosoma. The sequence continues at coordinate 32,635 of JAGAOR010000020.1, forward strand.
ATGCCCGGTTTCTATCCCGACGGCGAATACGATTTGGCGGGCTTTGCAGTTGGTATCGTTGATAAAAAGAAAGTGATCAACGGGAAAACGATCAAAGCGGGCGACGTTCTGATCGGGCTTAAATCTTCGGGGGTACATTCGAACGGATATTCGCTCGTGAGAAAGCTGTTCGGCGATAGCGACAAAGCTGCGCTCGAAAAATACGATGAAAAGCTGGGCGCATCGGCGGCAGAAGTACTTTTGAAGCCCACTAAAATTTACGTCAAGAGCATACTTTCTTTAATTGAAAAAGTGGAAGTGAAAGGAATCGCGCACATCACGGGCGGCGGCTTTATCGAAAATATTCCCAGAATTTTACCCGAGGGGATCGGTTGTGAAATTGAGAAAAATTCCTATGAAGTACCCGCCGTGTTCAAGGTTATGCAGGAGCGCGCTGGGATCACTGACGAACAGATTTACAACACCTTTAATATGGGGATCGGTATGGTTGTTTGCGTAAGCCCTGAAAACGTAGAAGCGGCAATGGCGCAGCTTACAGCCACGGGCGAAGAGGTCGTTGTGATCGGGAAAACGGTTGCAGGAAAAGGCGTAGCGATAAAATGAAAAAAATAGCGGTATTCGCTTCCGGCGGCGGCACGGATTTTCAATCGGTGATCGACGCGAACGAGCGCGAACGGTTTTGTAAAATTGAATACTTGGTAGCTTCCAAGCCTGAAATCGGCGCGATCACTCGCGCGGAAAAAGCGGGGATAAAAACTCTCGTTTACGATAAAACGGCAGAAACGAAAGAGGCGTTTTATGCTCGCGTTGCGGAAACTTTAAAAAGCGCGGGCGTAGAGCTTATCGTGCTCGCAGGTTGGCTTTTGGTCGTACCGGGGGACTTTATCGTAGAATTTGAAAATAAAATCATCAATATCCACCCCTCGCTCATTCCCGCTTTTTGCGGTATGGGCTACTACGGCTTAAAGGTACATAAAGCGGCAATAGATTACGGCGTAAAATTAAGCGGAGCGACGGTGCATTTCGTGGAGGCGGACGTAGACGGCGGCGCGATCATTATGCAACGCGCAGTAGCGGTGGAAAACGGCGACACCCCCGAAAGCCTGCAAGCGCGTATCTTAAAGGTGGAGCACGAAATGTTGCCACTTTGCGTGAAGCTTTTCTGCGAAGAAAAAATCAAAAAATGCGGCAGGCAGGTATGCGTTGAAGCGTAAAATAGGAGCAAGAAAATGAACGAGCCGCAAGAACAAGAAAAGAGCTACTACGAGAAACTTCGTGAAAAAACGGGTTCGATTGATTATAGCGACTATAAATTATATTCAAGCGGTTCAAACGGCTTTTATGCCAAGGAACGTAAATTTGGGTATATTGTTTGCACGTTGTTTTTAGCGATTTTACTTTTTTCGTCCCTATTCGGAGTAATCAGCTTTTGGACTCGGGAGCGAGAACTGACGGAGCAAAACTATAAGGAATATTTCACGATTGACGTGCAGGCAACGGAAATCGCCAACTGGGATTCTTTTGAAGTGTTGCTTATACCGAAAGAGAATATGTATACGATACACGATTTTTCCGCGACGATCGAGATCATTTTTAAGAAAATAGGATACAATGAAGTACTTGTGAAAGAGGTGAATATTTCTAACGTTGCGTTTACCAAAGATGATGTTTTGAAAGGGGCGGTCGCGTTAGGTGAAATCGGTTACGTGGAAATCGGCGTGCGAGTGCTTTCTGTATCGGGAGGTATGTAGTATGGACGGCAATAAAAAAGCAAACATTAGGTTTCTCGTTGTGTTGATCATCACCGCGTTGATTGGTGGCGCGCATATCCTGCTTTGCGGCGTTGACGGGGCAGTGGCGATGATTACCGCGTATATAGTCGCAATGGCTGGCGCAATTCCTATGATTTGGTTTTCTTATTCGGCGGCAAAATGGCACAATAAACGCCACGCGTATCTTCACGAACGGGACGTCGGAGGCGGTGAGCCGAGCGAATGGGGTATTCTGCGAATGAAAATTTCGGGTTGGTCGCTATATCTTGTAGGGCTTCTCTTATCGTTGTTGCCCTTGATTCTCAAGTGATAATATAAAAAAGGAATAAATAGAATGAACGTACTCATTATTGGAAACGGCGGCAGAGAACACGCGATCGTACAAGCGATTGCGAAATCGCCGAAAGTGAATAAAATTTATGCAATGAAAGGCAATGCGGGGATCGGCGAGCTTGCCGAGCTCGTAAACGTCGATTATTGCGACGTAAAAGCGGTGGGCGATTGGGTAGACGCGCACACGGAAATCGACTATACGATAATCGCGCCGGACGATCCGCTCGCGCTTGGACTTGCGGACGAGCTGGAAAGCCGCGGACATCGCGTGTTCGGACCGAGAAAAAACGCGGCGATTATTGAAGCGAGCAAGGCGTTTTCCAAAGAGCTTATGAAAAAATACAATATTCCCACGGCGAAATACGAAACATTTTCCGATTACGAAAGCGCGCGCGCGTACGTGGAGAAATGCGATATTCCCGTGGTGCTCAAAGCGGACGGGCTTGCGCTTGGGAAAGGCGTTTTAATTTGTAAAACCCGTGAGGAAGCGCTTTCGGGCTTGCAGGAAATGATGCTGGATAAAAAATTCGGCGCGGCGGGGAATAAAGTCGTCGTGGAAGAATTCTTGGAAGGACCGGAAGTTTCCGCACTTGCGTTCACCGACGGCAAAACCATTAAGCCTATGATCACGAGCTGTGATCATAAGCGCGCGTTCGATCACGACGAGGGGTTAAACACGGGGGGTATGGGCACGTTTACGCCCGCGCCGTTCTACGGAGAAAAGACGGAAAAAGAAGTATTGGAAAAGATAATGCTGCCTACCGTGTCCGCGATGAACGCGGAGGGGCGCACGTTTAAAGGCGTTTTGTATTTCGGGCTTATGAAGACGAAAGACGGTATGAAAGTGATTGAATATAACGCGCGTTTTGGCGATCCTGAAACGCAAGTTATCTTGCCTATGCTCAAAACCGATCTTATGGAAATTTTCGAGGCGATCACGGACGAGCGGCTTGCGGATATAAATATCGAATGGGAAAGTGGCGCGTGTGTTTGCGTAGTGCTTGCAAGCGGCGGTTATCCCGTGCAATACGAAAAAGATAAAGAAATTTCGATCGGTGATTTGGACGAGGGGATTATCTTATGCCACGCGGGAACAAAGATCAAAGAGAATAAGCTCGTAACAAGCGGTGGCAGAGTTTTAGGGGTTTGCGCCAAGGGCGACACGATCGAAGCGGCGCGGCAAAAAGCCTATAAAAACGTAGAAAAAATCAAATTCGAAGGTATGCATTATCGCACGGACATCGGTGTTAAATATAGAGATATTGAAAAGGAATAAGATATGATTTACAGAATTTTCGTAGAAAAAAAAGACAACGTACAGGCAAGAAAGGAGCAAGCGGATATTAAAACGCTGCTCAAAATTAACGCGGAAGACTTCCGTTTGATTCTGCGTTACGACGTGGAGGGAATCACGGAGGAAGAATTGAACGCGGCGATCCCGTCGGTATTTTCCGAACCGCCCGTCGATCACGTGTATTTAGAAAATCTTGAAATCCCCGCGGGCTATCAAGCGTTTGCCGTGAGCTATTTGACGGGGCAATACGACCAACGCGCGGATAGTGCGGCGCAATGCGTGCAACTTCTCACGAGAAAGGCGCGTCCGGAAGTTAAATGCGCACGAGTATATCTCGTCAAGGGTGTAACGGAAAGCGAGCTTGCGGCGATTAAAAAGCATATCATCAACCCCGTGGAAAGCGAGGAAGTCGGTTTTGAAAAACCCGAAACGCTTGCAAGAGCGGCGGTGGAGGGCGCGCCTGTGCAAAACGTGAACGGCTTTATTCAAATGTCGGATAAAGAGATCGCTGAATATCATAAAAACACGGGCTTTGCTATGAGCGTTGCCGATTTGATTTTCGTGCGCGATTATTTCACGAGCGAAAAGCGCGATCCCACGGAAACGGAGCTGAAAGTAATTGATACCTATTGGTCGGATCATTGTCGCCACACGACGTTTGCGACCGAGCTCAAAAACGTGAAAATCAATTCGGAAAACACGACGATTGAAAAAGCGTATCACCTCTACGAAGATTTATATCAAGAACTCAATGGCAATCGCCCCGATAAATACCCTTGCCTTATGGATTTGGCGACGATTGCGGCAAAGAAATTAAAAAAGGACGGAAAATTAGACAACCTCGATATTTCCGACGAAATCAACGCTTGCTCTATTCAAATCGAAGCGGAGATTGACGGTAAAAAAGAGCAATATCTCGTGATGTTCAAAAACGAAACGCATAATCACCCGACGGAGATCGAGCCGTTCGGGGGAGCTGCAACCTGCCTTGGCGGCGCGATTCGCGATCCGCTTTCAGGTAGAACGTACGTGTATCAGGCTATGCGCGTAACGGGCGCGGCAGATCCCAGAGAAAAGCTGGAAGATACGCTTGCAGGCAAACTTCCTCAACGCGCGATCACGCAACGCGCGGCGGCGGGTTTCTCTTCTTACGGCAACCAAATCGGTTTGGCTACGGGTATCGTAGACGAGGTATATCACGAGGGCTATAAAGCGAAGCGTTTGGAAACGGGCTTCGTCGTGGGCGGTGCAAGAAAGGAAATGGTATATCGCGAAGCGCCTAAAGCGGGGGATATTATTATCCTGCTCGGTGGCGAAACGGGGCGCGACGGTTGCGGCGGCGCAACGGGTTCGTCCAAAGCGCACGATTCCCGTTCGGTGGAAACGTGTGGTGCGGAAGTGCAGAAAGGTAACGCGCTTACGGAAAGAAAGCTCCAACGCTTGTTTTTAAATAAGGAAGCGACGAGAAAAATTAAAAAATGTAACGATTTCGGCGCAGGCGGCGTGTCGGTGGCAATCGGTGAGCTTGCCGACGGGTTGAATATTGATTTGGATAAAGTTCCTAAAAAATACGAAGGATTAAACGGCACGGAGCTTGCAATCTCCGAATCGCAAGAACGTATGGCGGTGGTCGTTGCGGAAAAGGACGTGGAAGCGTTCATCGCGCTCGCCGCGGAAGAAAACCTTTCGGCTACGCCCGTTGCGGTGGTAACGGACACGGGCAGAATGAAAATGTTCTTAAAAGGCAAGGCGATCGTCGATATTTCCCGCGAATTTTTGAATACCAACGGCGTAAAGCAGGAAGCAAACGTTGAAATTTGCGATAAAAAGACGAATTGGTTTGAGAAAAAATCGGGACTGAAATTTGCGGAAACGACGGAAAAAATTATTTCCGATCTCAACGTTTGCGCGAAAAAGGGTTTATCGGAAACGTTCGATTCCACGATCGGTGCAAGAACGGTGTTTATGCCTTGGGGCGGTAAAACGCAACGCACACCCGCGATCGCTATGGCGGCGAAAATTTGCGGCGGCGAAACGGACGTATGTACGGTATCGGCATACGGCTATTCTCCTTATCTTATGGAAACGAGCCCGTTTATTGGTGCGATCTATTCGATCGTTTGCTCCGTTTCAAAAGTGGTGGCAACGGGCGCAAATTATCAAGATATTCGCTTAACGCTTCAAGAATTTTTCCAGAGAATGACGGGCGAAGCTAAGGTGTGGGGTGTTCCCGCTTCCGCGCTTCTTGGCGCAGTGTACGCGCAAATGGGGCTTGGGCTCGGCGCAATCGGCGGTAAGGACAGTATGAGTGGTACGTTTGAAAGCATTCACGTTCCGCCTACGCTCATTTCGTTCGCACTCGCGCCAGCAAAGGCAAGCAAATTGATCACAAACGTTTTAAAGGGCGGGGAAACGCTTTACCATTTGCCCATTCCCAAAGATGAAAATTGCGCGCCTGATTTTGAAAAGTTGAAAACGCTTTACGCGGACGTTTATAAAAATATCGAAAACGGCAATATTACGTTCGCTACGGTTGTAGAAAACGGCGGTATTGGTGCGGCGACGATTAAATCCGCGCTTGGCAATAACCTCGGTGTAAAATTCGATATGACGGCGGACGAGCTGTACACGGAAGCCTACGGCGATTTAATCGTTTCTATGAAAGACGCAAGCGCGATTTCGGCGAAACGGATAGGGCAGGTATGCGGCGAAGCGTTCGTTTGCGGAAACGAAAGCGTTGCGATCGAAAACGCGGCGAATGCGTACATGGGCGCGTTGAACGGCGTATTTGCGACCACCGCTCCCGCAGAGGGCAAAGCGGAAAACTGCGATTATACCAAAGGCGCGAAATATACGAATATCTCCACAAAAACAGCCAAACCCCGTGTGTTTATTCCCGTATTTCCCGGTACGAACTGCGAGCTTGACACCGCGCGCAAATTTATCCTTGCGGGCGCGGAAGTGGAAACGGTCGTCGTGCGTAACCGAACGGCGACGGATATTGAAGAAAGCGTAGAACGCATTGTAAAGGCGATTAAAAAGGCGAATATCGTAGCGTTCCCCGGCGGGTTCTCGGGTGGCGACGAGCCGGACGGTAGCGGTAAATTTATCGCAACGACTTTCCGCAATCCGTATATCGCGGAACAGCTTGAAGAGCTTTTAAACAACCGCGACGGTTTGGCGCTTGGTATTTGTAACGGTTTCCAAGCTTTGATCAAGCTCGGTTTAGTACCCTACGGACACGTGAGAGAGCTCACGGCGGAATCTCCCACGCTGACGTTCAACAACATTTCCCGCCACGTATCGACGATTGTAGACGTGCGCGTAGCATCCAATCTTTCGCCTTGGCTTTCGGCTTGTAAGGTGGGAGAGGTGTATAAAGTGCCCGTATCGCACGGCGAGGGAAAAATCGTCGCGCCGATCGCCGCGCTGGAAGAAATGAAGAAGAACGGTCAAATTGCCACGCAATACGCCGATCTTTCGGGCAAGCCGACGATGCAATCGCCGTTCAATCCCAACGGTTCGACGTGGGCGATTGAAGGTATTACCTCGCCCGACGGCAGAGTACTCGGTAAAATGGGACATAGCGAGCGTATTGGCGAGAACTTATATAAGAACGTCGAGGGCGATTTCGATATGAAGATATTCGAGAGCGGCGTGAAATATTTCAAATAACCAATATTTCAAATAACAAAAAAGTAAAGGCTAAAAAGAGGACAATAGGCTATGATAGATATACATACGCACGTATTGCCCGATTTGGACGACGGGGCAAAAGGCGAACGGGAAGCGGAAAGGCTTTTACAATCGGATTTTGCGCAGGGTGTGCGCGAGCTCGTATTTACTCCCCATTATTACGGCAAGAAGCGCTCTTTAGAGAGTTTTCTTCGGCAACGCGAGGAGGCGTTAGAAAAAATCCGCAGGCTCGTGCCTGCGGGTATGAAAACGCGTTTAGGTGCAGAGGTTTGGCTTACGGGAGTGAACGATCCCTCAAACGAAACGCTTTGTGCGCTTGCGATCGAGGGTACGAAATGCGTACTCGTAGAATTGCCGTTTGAGGAGCGTTGGAATAAGGGTTTGCTTTTAAAGCTGTTCAGCTTTATTGCGGACACAGGCTATCAACCGATTATTGCGCATATCGAACGGTATCGAGAGATCGTAAAAAATCCTACGCTCGTCAATTCCCTCGTGAAAATGGGTTGCTTAATTCAGCTCAACACGGGCGCGTTTTTGGGAAGAAGCACGCAAAAATTAGCGTTCACGCTGTTAAAGCACGGGTTAGTGCATTGTTTAGGAACGGACGCGCACGACGAAACGGAGCGTCCCCCCGATTATAAACAAGCAAAAGAGCTCGTAAAGTCGAAAGGCTATTTTAAGGAATGGACGCGCGTACAAACGCGTATGCGGCAAATTTTAAAAAACCAAAGAGTAGAAAATACTTGCACGCCGATTAAAAAAGTGCTTTGGTGGTATAAATAAATAGGCGACTTCGTCAAACGACTTCGTCTAAAAGAATAAAGAATTAAGGCTATATCTACAACGCTCGGTTGATTTCTGCCTGCAAAATGCTAATCAACTGCTCGTTGTTCCGTAGCCCGAAATAAAAAAGAAAAAATAATAAAAAAGGAGATAAAAGTTATGGCGAAAATTACTGCGGATACTTTGATTGCCGATTGCTTGCAAATCAACCCCAACGCCCCCGAAATTTTAATGTCGGCGGGTATGCATTGTTTCGGTTGCGCGATGGCGCACGGAGAAACGGTGGCAGAGGCGGTTGCCGTGCACGGCGAAGATCTCGACGCGCTGCTTGCAAAGCTTAACGAAGGTTTAGAAGACTAATTTCAAGAACAGGAAACGGGCGTTCCGATGTATAATCGGAACGCCCGTTTTTCGCGCGCAATTTTTCTTTTAAAGTCCGACGCGTTCGTGGGTACGTCGATATTGAAGCGGGGATTGTCCCGTGCGCTCGCGAAAAAGTCGAATAAAATACGTATAAGAGGAAAACCCCGCCTTTTCCGCGATCATCGTAACGCTTAACGCCGTGGCAACGAGTAGGTTTTTCGCCGTTTGAATACGGTAATCGAGCAGATACCCGTGCAACGTCTTTTTCGTTGAGGCTTTCATAATACGGTTCAAATGATACGGATGATAATGGAAATGATCGGCGATCGTCTGATTGGAAAGTTCGGCGGTCGCATAGTTTTCGCGGATATATTCAATCACGCTTTGCACGAGCGGATATTCTCCGTTAATTTGTTCGCGTAAAATTTCCAAAAGTGCAATTTTTGCTCTTGCGGAAGCCTCTTCGGCGTAATAGGGCGGGCGTTGTAAAAACAGCTCCACGCATTTGGATATATGTCGGTGAATCGCAAAACCGTTCTTTACGAAAATCGGTTGGGAAAATTCGGTGGGGAGTTCGTAGGAAAGTACTTTCGCAGGATCGAAAGTATCCTCCGTGGCCGTGCCGAGCGAACGCTTTTTTTCACTAAATCGGTCGGTTAAATCGAGGTTGAGGATATAAATTTTGGTCGCGTCGTTGTTTTTAAAGGTGAACCGGTATTTGCAAAGAGCGGGCAAGAACACCGCCTCGTTGCCTGAAATAGAATAGTTTTGTCCGTCTGCTGTCAAAACGCCCTCGCCTTGCGCGATATAAAATAAACGGCAATCGTAGCAAACGCTCGTCTTTTTTGAAAACTTGAAAAACGCGTGTACGTTTGCATAGCGGATAAAAGGATTGATTTGCGTTAAATTCATTCGTGTTTCCTCCGTTCGTGCCCATAATCAATGTATAACGTTATTATATAACGGCTTGTCGCTTTTTGTCAAGCGTTCAAGGGCAGATGTTTGTTTTGTTACGTTTTTATGTTTGTTGATTGCTATTATCAGGGAGAAAAATATAGTATAATAATTTTGTCAAAGAATAGAGGAGGGAGAGAATATGCTATTTTCGGTTGGCTATCGCGTACGGGCAGACGAGAGCTTTGTGGAAGAAATCGTTTCCAGAAAGGATAAAATCCACGAAGTGTATTGCTCGTGGGGCGCGTTTCCGAGCGGCAGAAACGATCAAACGCGCAGCGAGGGCTTGACGCCTTGGGAAGCGCAGGAAAAACAGCTTGCCGATTTGGAAAAGATTGCAAGCGCGGGGATCAAGCTTAATCTTTTGTTCAACGCAAATTGCTACGGGCATTTGGCGCAATCGCGCGCGTTATTTAACGAGGTAGGTGAAACGCTCGATTTTGCGTCGAAATTCAATCTCTCGTCCGTAACGACCACGTCGCCCTTGATTGCAAAGTTTATCAAGCAAAACTTCGAGGGGCTGGACGTGCGCGCTTCGGTGAATATGAAAATCGGCACGGTGCACGGTATGGAATACGTAGCGGAATATTTCGACAGCTATTACGTACAACGTGAGAAAAATCGCGATTTTACGGCTTTAAAGGCACTTCGCGCTTGGTGCGATCAAAACGGCAAGGAAATGTATTTGCTTGCCAATAGCGGTTGTTTAAACGATTGTTCGGCGCATACCTTCCACGATAATTTGGTGGCGCACGAAAAAGAGATTGCGAAAATGGACAACGGCTATGCATTTGAAAGCGTTTGCCGTAAATATTTAAAGCAAGAGGATAAGCGGGAGTGGTTACTTTCGGGCACGAGCTTTATCCGCCCCGAGGACGTAGAAAAATACGACGGACTCGTAAAAGCGATGAAGCTTGCCACACGCGTACATAACAATCCGACGCGTATTTTGCGGGCGTATATCGACCGTGGACGCTTCGTCGGGAATTTGGCGGGCTTGCTTGAACCCGATCATTCGGGTACGATCTATCCCTACGTTTTAGAAAACGGAAACGTGGCGGTAACTTATGAAAACGAAAAAATGAAATATGCGGACGCGGGAAACGCGTTCGTAAAATTGGAGGAGAACTATGCTTACCAGCAAAATGATTAAAGAGGCGGCGTTCGAAGCGGGCGCGGATCTTTGCGGTATTGGACCTATGAGCCGTTTTGACGGCGCACCCGACGTAATGAATCCACAATTCCTGTTCCCGAACGCAAAGAGCTGTATCGCGCTTGCGTTCAGAATTCCGCGGGGCGTACAGAGAGGAATTGAAGAGGGTACGCAATTTTATCAGTACCCGTCGATGGCGTACGGCGGTATTAACGAAATTTTCGCACCCGCCGTTTTGTATCACGTTGGAAAGGTGATCGAGGACGAGGGATACGAGGCAGTCGTATACCGTAATACGGGCGCAAGAGGCGCGGTTTCGGATATGGACGGAACGCCCGGAAACACCCTTTCCCCCGAAGAGCAAATCGAAGTGAGCAAGCACGCGAAAGGGAAAACGGCGCACCACAGAAGTGTACAGTTTACCCGTCCCGCAGAAGAGGGCAAGCAACCGCCCGATCTTCAATTCCAATTCCGTTTGGCGGCGGTCGCTTGCGGTTTGGGCGAAATCGGTTGGAGTAAAATGCTTTTAACGCCTGAATTTGGACCTTTGCAACGCGTGGCGTTCATTTTCACGGACGCGGAGCTTGAATACGACGAAATGTATTCGGGTAAACCGCTTTGCAGAAAGTGCGGCGCGTGCGTGCGCGAATGTCCGGGCGGCTGTATTCCTTCGCTCAAATCGGGCAAGACGGTTACGGTAAATCTTGCGGGCAAGATCTGCGAATGGGGCGATATTGATATGTGGCGTTGCTATGCGTTCTATACGCACGGCGGCAGACATTATAATCCGTTCGTACCCAAAGAAGTATTTGATAAAAATGAGGGCGGTATGCTCGATCTTTTGGAGGGCAAGACGGACGTAGCCAACGAAAAAGAGGTTATGAAAGTCTACACCGCGCTTGAAAAATACTTCCCGAGCTGGGTAGGTTATAATATGGCAAAATGCGGTGGCTGTATCCGCGCTTGCGTAAGTATGCTTGAAAAGAAAGGCGGATGTATGGAGGGTAGATTTGAAAATCCTCTGCGCCACGAAATGAAAGCTTGGAAAATGGACAGATGATAGAAATCAAAGACAATCCGAAAAACGGAAGCGGCTTTGATTCGTTACATACGTTCGGAAGCTGGAAAGTCGCGTTTATCACTTTTGGGAAACAATACGGAGATTTAAGCGAATTAAAAATCGTAAAACGGCACACGCAAACGGACGAAGTGTTCGTACTCGTCAAAGGCGAAGCGACGTTATTTTCAGCGGACGGGAACGAGAATCTGACGGCTACGTTTTTGGAAAAGGAAAAATTGTATAACGTCCAAAAGAATACGTGGCATCATCTGCAAGTAAGCGAGGACGCGCTCCTCGTCGTCGTGGAAAACGACGATACGAGCAAGGAGAACACGGAAACGAAAATATTGACGGTAGACGAAATAAAGGAGATAAAAAAATGATAACGGCTACGATGATCAAAGAAAAAGCCAAAGAACTTGGCGCGGCGACGTGTGGAATCGGCGATATAAAATATTTTATCGGCGACGATCCCCAACACAACCCGCTTGAAATTTTGCCGAACGCGAAATGCATAATCGGTTTCGGCTTGCCCGTACCCAAAGGCTTGTACGAGGCAATGGAAAATCAAAGACAATTTTATAACTATACAAACCTCGGCGTTAAATATACCGACGAGAGCTTTGCGGAAATTTTCCTTATAAAAATGGGCGCAATGATTGAAAACGCGGGTTACGACGCGTGTTTGCAAAGAAGCGTTCCCGGCTTTAAGGTAAAGGGAGATAAGAGCTGTAATCCCGAGGTAAGCCGCATTTACGAATTGCAATTTGCTTCCCCCGTAGCGGAGGGGAAACCCACGCCCGACGTCATAATTGATTATAACAAAGCGGCGGTGGTTTGCGGTTTGGGTAGCGTAGGCTTACACGGTAAGGTGATCGCGCCCAAATACGGAACGTTTATGCGTTGGGTGTTTATTATTACGGATATGCCGCTTGAATGCGACGAACCGTTCAAAGAAGATCTTTGCGATAAATGCGGTAAATGCTTGGCGGCTTGTCCCGGCAAGGCAATTTCGGCGGAAAACGGGGTGGATACGTGGCAATGTAGCGTATATTATCGCGGTGCGCATAAATCCAATCCGTTTATGACGGAAGACTTTTTGAAAGGCGATCCTGAACGCGAAGCGGTTATAAACGGGGAAAAGAAATTTGACGCGGAAAGTGCGAAAGAAATGCACGCCAAGCTCAAATTCTTACCCCAAACGCACTTTGGATACGTGGCTTGTCTTTGCGGCAAGGCTTGTGAAACGGCGTGCTATCATCACTTAAAGGAGATCGGAAAAATATGAAACAACAGATAATAGATTTAGCGAAAAAATGCGACGCTGACCTCGTGGGTTTTGCTTCTCGCGACCGTTTTGAAGCAAACGATCCTCTTTTCAAAATCTTCCCCAACGTACAAACGGTAATCGGGCTCGGTTTCCGCGTACTTCGCGGCATTTACCGTGGTGTGGAAGAGGGCACTACGTATTATCAATATACCACGATGGGCGTGGAGAATCTCGAAGAAACGGTGATGCCTATGGCGCTTCTTCGCGTGGCGAATTTGATCGAAGCGGAGGGCTACACGGCGTTGCCTCAAAGAAAAAATCCTCTGATTATGAACGAAGAAAACGAAACGAATCCCGAAGTGGACTACACGGACGTATATCGTGGCGTTAAGGCGGAGAATCAGCTCAATTTCCTCGATTGCGCGGTAAAATGCGGCTTGGGTGAGGAGAGCAAAATTCATAGTCTTTTAACGCCTGAATTTGGACCTTTCGTGCGCGTTTGCTTCGTGCTTACGGACGCAAAGATCGAAGAAACGGAGCTTAAACAACTCAACCTTTGCGACGGTTGCGACGAATGTATTAAGGCTTGTCCCGGTCGCGCGATCGACGAACAGGGTGAAACGAACAGCTGGCGTTGCGCGGTATACTATAACGGCGCAAACGGAAGCAAGAATCCGTTTATGCCCCCCGACGCGTTCTCCGATTTCGATTTAAAGACGAAAATGGAGATTATTAAAGGTAGCGCGGAATTTGATAACGAGCAAGCGAAAGAAATTTTGGATAACATCTATTTCTATCCTCCCGCTAAGCATTTCTATCGTACGTCTATTTGTGGTAGAGCTTGCGATAGAGCTTGCTATATCCACCTTGAAAAGAAAGGAGTTTTGACCAAATCCTTCAATAAGCCTTTCCGTGAAAAGGAAGATTGGAAATTATCTATTAAACAGTTTGAAACGGGCAAAAGAGAGGATTAAAAGAAATAAAGTCTGGGTATCCCCGTTGGGGAAATTCCTCGATTTTGATAGACAAAAATAAAAAGGAGAAAAATTATGAATAAGGAAAAATTAAGAATCGTTATTGTTGGTTGCGGTAGATTTTGTAAATTCTTCGTCCCCCTTTTCAAAGCGCACCCCGTGGTAGAAAAGGTGTACGTGTGCGATATTCGCAAAGAACGCGAACGTGACTATATGGAAAAATTCGACGTAGAGGGCTACGAGAGCTTTGAAAAAGCACTTGCAGATCCTTCGATCAACGCGGTTGCGATTTTCACGGAACGTTTCAGACACGGACAAATGGTAATCGACGCGCTCAAAGCGGGCAAGAACGTGTATAGTGCAGTACCTTGCGCGGTTTCGATCGACGAAATGCGCGAAATTGCAAAACTCGTCAAAGAAACGCGTTTGACGTATTCTATGGGCGAAACGGGGGTATACCGCGCACCTGCGATGTATTGCCGTAGAGAATTCAAAAAGGGTACGTTCGGTAAATTCGTTTACGGTGAAGCGCAATATAACCACGACATTCGCAATATGGAGGGCAGCTTCAAGAGCTCGGGTGGCGAGGAACATTGGAAAGAATTTGCAGGAATTCCTCCCTTCTTCTATCCGACGCATTCCACGTCTATGATTTTGAGCTCGATGCCGGGCGTGTACGCGACGAAAGTGTCTGCAATGGGTTTTGCGGGTAGCCCCAGAACGGATATTTACGGCAGAACGGGACAGAACTACTACGACAATCCTTTCAGTAACGAAACGATGCTTTTGCACCTTTCCAACGGCGGTGTCGCGAGAATTAGCGAAAACCGTTGCGTAGGTTGGATGTCGCCTGAAACGTATATCACGCAATTCTACGGCACGGACGGTGGCTACGAATTCTCCGTGGCAAATCACCACCAAACGCATTGGGATCCTGAACGCCCTGGCAAAGTAATTATGAAATGCGTAACGGACGAATTACAACCGAAATCCATTGCGGATATGATCAAGGAAGATTACGACGTAGCGGTGCAAAAAATCGCGGATACGGCAGGCTTCATGGAAACGTCCCCCGTACAACCGACGTGGCGTTTACCCAAAGAATTTGAGGGCTTGAGAAACGGTCATAACGGTACGCATCATTTCTTGATCGACGATTTCTGTCGCGCGTATGCAACGGGTAAGCTCTCGCCTACGAACATTTGGGCGGTGGCAAGATACAATATCCCCGGGCTTGTGGCGCATATGTCGGCAATGGCAGGCGGTCAGCTTATGGACGTGCCCGATCTCGGCGATCCTCCCGCAGATTGGGAAGTGCTCGATTACGAAAGCTAATTAAAAGCGAAAATAAAACAGGCTAAAATTTTATAGAATGAAAAAAGTCGTTCGAAAGTGTAAAACTTTCGGGCGACTTTTCTATTTCGTGAACTTGGATTTTTCGGGGCGGTAACGTCGCAATGACTGAAAAGATAAAAAAGCCTCGGCTTGTGGAGTTCCCATAAGGGAATTTTAGTTCAACACAAGTGTCGTCGCTATCGCTCCTCGCACGAACCAATGGGTTCGCGTTTACCCGTAACGGGCACAAAGAAAGACACCTGTCATTTGACAGGTGTCTTTCTTTGGTGAGCCTTAACCAACCTAAATCGAACCTTTTTCTTCGGTTTCATTTTCTTTATTTACTTCAGATAAATAACCTGCTGTAATTACGCCTGAGGGCAAGGCAATAATGGCAATACCAAAAACAGATGAAATCATTGTAACAATACGCCCTATAGTTGTTACTGGGTAAATATCGCCATATCCTACCGTTGTTAAAGATACAGTTGCCCAATAAATTGCATCAAAAAAACTCCCGAAAGATTCTGGCTCAACATTGTAAATAACTAAAGCCGACACTAATACATAAGCAATCGCCATAGTTGCAACCGCGCTTAATACGCGTTTTTGTTTCTTGAATACGCTAACAATTATTTCAAAACTTTTAGAGTATCGTAAAAATTTGAATGTACGCAGAACTTTTAACGCGCGTAATAATCTAAACAATTTCAGCAATTTAAAGCTACTGTTCAAAATTGTTAAAGAAGGCAAAATAGATAACAAATCTATAATAGCCAGTGGCGTTATGGGATAAATAAAAAACGAAAGAACTGATTTATTTAACTTCAAATCAGCAGTTATCAATCTTAAAAAATAATCGATAATAAATATAGAAACTGTAATATATTCAATAATATCAAAGATAATATTAGTTTCTTTGAATGCTAATGGCATAATGCTGATAACAATTACCGTCATCATAAAAAAGTCATAAATTTTACTTAACTCATTATCATTTGCGGGTTCTATAATTTGATATAATTTTTTTCTCATAATATTTTTATCGCCTGTATTGTATTTTAAATTTAAGAATTATAGATAATTTGTATCTTCTACGGTTAAGTGAATTTTAATATTTAATCTATCTGAATTATCAAGAATTTCTATTATTTTTCCCTTTGTTATTTCATAGCCATCATCAGCCAACACTTGAATCTTATCAGAAATACGTTTTGGCAAGTAACCGAAATCAAGAGCGCCATTTGATACTAAGTATCTATCTTCAACATCCTGTTCAAAGTCGAGTTCATCTCCTATCTTTGCAAGGCTTATAGAATATTGCATTGAATCATTCCCGTTATAAACAAGAGTTGTTTCAAACTCTACTGGGGGCAATCTTTTATAGGAGGCTTTTTCTTCTTCATATTTCATTTTTGCTTCAAGGGCTTTTTGCTCCCTATGCCGCTTTAATTGATAATAAAAAATTCTCAAGTATGTATGTTCATCGGATATAAAACTAAATTGTGCTTGTACCATATATTCATCTTTTTGCAAATAATCAAAAATCATTTGTCTTTGACCTTTAGCGTTTATATATCCAATTAGTTTATCATTCAATAAAACTTGAATGGAAGCTTTATCATCAAGATTGCATTTTTCGTTTGAAATAATAAAATCAACTGTTTGATTTGCTTTAAAATCGCTAAAATCTTTGCTAATAAGTTCAATATCTATATATTCATACTTATAGTCGGTTTCCCATATTTCATTTTGTTCGTCGATATATTGTTCTGACAATAACGGTAAATTGGTTTCGTTACATTTCTTTAATTTTACAACTTTTTTATATGTTTTAGCTACTGCAAGAAATATTAAAGATAAAGCTATAAAAAGCAAGCCTATCGGCATAATAAAGCAAGATGCAAATATTAAAAACCAAGAAATTATTATTAAAAATATCCTTGTTGCATTATACATTTTAGCTGAATACGGATATTTCTGAATATCTATAATTGGGGTGGAGTAAGAAATATTTGTTTCATCCTCGTAAATTTCAAAATTCATATCATAAGCATTTGCGCTTGATGAATTAACTACATCACGTATTCCTACCGTAGTTTTATTATAAATCTTATTATAAAAAGCCTTTTTAGGATTATTAACGGAACCCATACCTTTTTTACCATAAAAAGGATTTACAGCTTTTTTTACCGACCTTTTGAGTTTACCCGTACTTCGAGCTTTTATAGACCGTTTAACACTTGGTTTTCTTATTCCAAATTTCATATTAAGCCTCCCTAATATAAAAAAACGCGCTATCCGCAGATAACGCGTCGAAAAACGCATTACCCACAGTTGCAACACAGTTCCAATCATAGCGTAGGAATAAAAGGCATACATCTTTACCAATAGTATGCCTACGCTATTTTGATATTAAACTGTGTTGCCCTATAAGTATATCACAATCATAAAATTTTTACAATAGTTTTACGCCATATAATATAAATTTTTAGTCAATGGCACTACGGCGTGCGCTTGTAATATACGAGTCGGCTCGTTTGATTTGCTTTTTCTTGATAGGCTCGACCAATCTAATCGAACCTTTTTGCGGGAATCTCCGATACCTTTAAAAGGGGCCCTCGGAGAGCTTCGCAGGCAAAGCCTGCTCGCGCGAACCAATGGGTTCGCGTTTACCCGTAACGGGCACAAAGAAAGACACCTGTCATTTGACAGGTGTCTTTCTTTGGTGA
>JAGAOR010000021.1 GCA_017623605.1 Clostridia bacterium
GTTTTTTACGCCGTTATTCTTCTTCCGACGCGACTTCCACGCGTATTTTCCGCGTTTGCATAGTATCGACGTCGATCACCGTAATCGTCAGGTTTTCGTGTATGAACGAAAAGCCCTGTTCGGGAATATCCTCATTCTTTTCCAAAATCCAACCGTTGACGGTGGAGGATTGAATCGAATCGTCCTTAACGAGCTTAAAGCGTTCAAAAAAGGTGTCGATAGAGAGGCTGGTATCAACGAGATAAACGCGTTCGCTTTCTTGCACGATCGAATCAATTTCCTCGTCCTGTTCGTCCCAAATTTCGCCCACGATTTCCTCCAAAATATCTTCCATAGTAACGATACCAGAGGGGAGTCCGTATTCGTTGACGATCACCACGAACTGCGTGTGCGTTTTCTGCATTTCCTTAAATAAGTCGTCAAGGCGCTTCGTTTCGGGCGCGTATACGGGTTCTTTGATTACTTGTTTGAGTTCAAAATTCGGGCTACTGCGTTTTAATAAATAATCCCGTGCGTGTAAGATTCCCACGATGTTGTCTACGTCCTTTGAATAGACGGGTATGCGTGAATATCCTTCCGCTTCAATTACGTTTAAAATTTCTTCATCCGTAGCGGTTTCAGAAATTCGCACGACGTTCATTCTCGGCGTCATAACGTCTTGGGCGATCATACCGTCTAAACGGAACACGTTTTTAATGTATTCAATATTTTCCTTATCGAGCGTACCCTCGTCCGCGCCGGCGTCGAGCATTAAAACGATGTCCTCTTCAGAAACGGTTTCCTCCGTTTCGTTGGGGTTAATTCCAAACAAACGAAGCACGCCGTTAGTGGAAGCCGTCAAAAGCCAAATCACGGGCTTTAACACGACGGTAAGGGCAGAGATGACGCCGCAAACGGCGTTCGCGAGCTTTTCCTTGTGCTTCATAGCTACGCGTTTTGGCACGAGCTCGCCAAAGACAAGCGTAAAGAAGGATAAGATTAACGTGATTAAAACGACGGAAATGGTATTGATTACGCTTACGCCCGTCGGGGACACGTGAAAAACGTCCACGAGCCAAGCGGAAAGCCGCTCCGCGAAGTTGTCGGCGGCGAACGCCGAGCCGAGAAAGCCCGCAAGCGTGATCCCGATTTGAATAGTAGATAGAAATTTTGTGGGATCTTTAATGATATTGAGCATTTTGTTTGCTTTTTTATCACCGTCGTCGGCGCGCGCTTTCACCTTTTTTTCGTTTAAGGAAATGATCGCGATCTCCGTTGCGGCAAAAAAAGCGTTGAGTAAAATAAGTATAAGTTGTAAAATTAGTTGACCTATCATAATTGTAAAATTCTCCTTATATAGTTTGCGTTATTTTATATTGTTAAGCGCGCAGGCTAACAACGCAAACGAAAAAAGAATATACGGATAGGGCAAAACCCCTTTAAAAAGCTTTTTAACGAGCTACTTGGGGGATAATCGTCCATTTTTTTCCTCCTTTATAGGGATTCGGGCTTAAAATACTAAAAATCTTATTGACTACCCGTTTTTATTTTTTAATTTGTTTAGCTTCGCGTTTTGTACGATTACCACGAGCTTCATATCCGATTGCAAAGCCTGCGTGGGATCAATATTGACGATCAATTCCTCGCGCCTGCGAATGGCAACGATATTGATTGCGTATTTTTTTCTCAAATTGAGCTCTAATAGCGTTTTTCCCTGCCATTCGGGGCGTACTTCCAATTCAATCAAAGAAGCGTCGCTGGTCAATTCGATCATATCGACAAAACCCGACGATAATAAATTCTTCGCAAGGCGCACACCCGATTCCACTTCGGGCAACACGACTTTATCCGCGCCCACCTTGCTTAAAATTTTGCCGTGCATTTCGTTGGAGCATTTTGCAATCACGGTGGGAACGCCCGCCTCCTTACAAAGCATAATGGAAAGGACGCTTGCCTCTAAATTATTTGCCATTGCAATAATCACGACGTCGATATGCGCAACGCCCAGCTGTTTAATAACCTCGGGATCGGTAATATCGGCGCATTTACAAAAGGGCACGTCTACAATGGCGGAATTTACGATATTAGCGTCCAAATCCACCGCCAAAACGTCCGCTCCGCTCGCCGCAAGTGCTTTTGCAACGGCAAGCCCGTAACGTCCCAAGCCGAATACTGCATACGATTTTGAAATACTCATAAAAAAACTCCTTAATTTTCGTCAGGTTAACCTACGCTAATTTCCTCCACGGGATTTTGCACGGCGTTGGTATTTTCAGCTTTCACGTAAAACGAGGCGGCGAGGGAAATCGGACCGACGCGTCCCGCGTACATCGTGATAATAATAATGCATTTTCCCCATTCGTTCAAGAACGGCGTTACGTTTCTTGAAAGTCCCACGGTCGCCGTTGCGCTCACCGTTTCGTAAAGCGCGTCGATTAAGGGAACGTCGATCGCGATACAAAGGCAAAGCGTAGAGATAAAAAGGATAGAGAAAGAAGTAAGCAAAACGGCAACGGCTTTTTTCACCGTTTGAGGGGAAAGCGATCTTCCGAAAAGGGAAACTTCGCTTTGGTTGCGTAAAGTCGAGAACGCAGTAGCGACGAGCGCGACGAACGTAACCGTTTTCACGCCGCCTGCCGTGCCGGCGGGTGAACCGCCGATAAACATAAGCAACATACATACGAGCGCGGAGGCGTTCGTTAAATTTTCTTGTGGCAGGGAAGCAAAGCCTGCGGTTCTCGTGGTGATTGATTGAAAAAGCGCAATTTGAATTTTGTCAAACAGGGAATAGTTTTGTAAGGTCAAAGGATTTTGATATTCGAATAAAAAGAGCAATAGTGCGCCTCCGAAAATCAAAATAGCCGTCGCCGATAAAACGATCTTGCTGTGCAGGGTGAGCCGTTGAAAATATTTGCGTTTTCCCGTTTTAAAAACGCGGAGAATATCCCACCAAACGATATAACCCAATCCGCCGAGCACGATCAAGGCGCAGGTAACGGCGTTGCAAAGAGGATTCGTTGCGTAATCGCAAAGACTGTTTAAACCGATAATATCAATCCCTGCGTTGCAAAACGCAGAAACGGCGTTGAAAAAGGCGATCCAAATCCCTTTTGCGCCAAATTTCGGCAGGAACACGGGCAGATAGAAAAGCGCGCCCGCACATTCAACGATCAACGTTCCGAGAAGAACCTTTTTAACGAAGCTTATAAGATTAGAAAAGGTGTTGAGATTAAACGCTTCTTGAATTAAGTGGCTGTCTTTGATTTTTAATTTACGGTGAAAAACGAGCGTAATGCCCGTCGTGATCGTAATCAAGCCCAGTCCGCCGATCTGAATCAATAAAAGAATGACGATCTGCCCGAATACGCTCCAAGTGGTTGCCGTGGGTAAAGTTACGAGCCCCGTAACGCAGGTGGCAGTCGTAGCGGTAAAAAGCGCGTCTAAATAAGGCACGGCGTTTCCGCTTGCGGAGCTAAACGGCAACGCAAGAAAGACGCTTCCTATCAAAATTACGCCCAAAAAACTCAATATAATGATATGCGTGGGCGATAAACGGAAATGCTTTAACATAGAAGTATTATAGCACATAAAAGAGAACTTGTAAAGAAAAAAACGCCGTTTGGGCGTTTTTTTAGGGTTTACCGTCTGATCAGCTCAACGGGTTTCTTTTTGGAAATCTTCACGATCGGAAGAGCGGAGGAGGCGATTGCGGTAATCAAACTAATCGCCGCAATGATCAAAATCTGCCGCGCACCGAACAAGGCGAAATGAATAGAAACGTTCATAATATTGACGATATACGAATTGACGAGCGAGCAACCGAGCCAAGCGAACACGTTTGCAAGAACGCCGTTTACGATCGCAATAATCAGGCTTTCACTCAAAAAGGTGAGGAGTATATCCTTTCCGCCCGCACCGAGACCTCTCAATACGCCCACGCTTTGCTTTTTGCTTGCAATGCTCGTGCTGATATAATTATACAGCATAAACACGGAAAGAAGCGCAAGCGCGATGGCGGCGTAGAGGAAGAGGTTAGCAACCTGCTTGATCATAAGCTCGTTGTCGCGAATGATCCCCAAAGCGGAATTGTTGTATAAATGTAGGGTAAGCCCGGCTTCGCTCGTCAAATATTCCACGATCGGATTCAAACCCGAACGCAGGGCGGCGGGAGAAAATAAAAGCTTGCTGTAATCGCCTTGATGCGGGTAGATATTTAGCAGCTCCATAAGCTCGTCGCTTATCATCAATTTATACCGCGATGCCGAGGTGTAGCTGCTCGGATCAACGCCGAAATATATACCTACGATTTTTACGTCCGTGGATTTTTTGACGTCCGTTTCCGTATAGCGTTGGTGGATCGTGGCGGGGATATAGCCCAAGGATAAATCTGTTTGGAGCAAGGAGAGAAGCTCGCGCAACGCCGCTTTGTTTTCGGTTGCGTTGCCCGTTGCCATATTTCTAATCAAATCACGCGCCAACGCTTCGTCGGCAGTTGTTGGCAGACTTGCGATCTCCGCGGTGAATAAATTTTCGAGGTTGCGGTAATCAATAAGCATTTCGTCGCTAGCAAGGGATACGCCCGAAGTGCGGTCTTTGAAAAGAATTATGTTTTCCCCGTCGTAATCGCCCGAATTGTATACGTAATCCGTGGGCTGCTTTTTAGAGGAAGCGCCGAGTACGGAAAAGGACCAATCGGCGTTGCCGATATAAAACACGTTCGCCGATTTTTCAAGATGTTTCCATTCGTCTTTAAAACCGTTTGCAACGAATAAACAGGTATGCGCGCCTGCATTGATATACGTGTTATAATCCCGAAGCAGGGTATTCGTGCTCACGTTAAAGGGGGTAGATTCTTTGAGGATATCGTATTTTTCGGGGATCTTACCGCAATCAATCAAACCTACGATTTTGTAGAGCACGCTGTCCACCGTAAAGGTGGCTTCGAGTAAATCGTCGCGTTCGGTCAATTCCGTTCCGTTCAAGGTTGCGCCGTTGAGATAATAAAAAATGGAATCGGCGAGATAGGTGGAAATCGCCACCTCGCTCAGGCTTGCCTGCGTAGCCAAACCGTTCTCGTAAACGAGTTTGGGGTATCTGCCCGCGATCAAGCGATAGGGAAAATTTTTAAACGTACCGTTTGCTTGCAGCTCCGTCGCCTCGTCAAATTCAATAAACCCGCTCACGGCTTGCGCGTAATATTTTTTACCAATGACCATATTCGAAGAGATCAACTCGGAGATAGAAAGCGATTGCACGACGTTTCCCGTGGTATTGTCGCGGAAATTAAAAACACCTTTCACCGAACCTTTCGTTTCTTTTTCTAAATCGGTAACGATTTTTTCGGAAAGCTTTAAAGCGTATTCGTCTCCCGCTTCAAAGTCCACGATATAGCTCGCCGTGGTGGTTACCGAAGGGGAATTTGACGTGTTGAGGGTATTTTTTAAAACGCTTTTTGTGTTAAAATTCGCAATGGTATCAAAGAGAGCGAACACGGCGAACGCGAGCGCGGAAATGAGAATGGTAAGGATAAGCCGGAACGGCTTCACGGCAAGCGATTTCACGCCCAAATACGCCGCGCTTTTCAGTTTCATCTTGCTCTTTTTCAAGGAAACGGGGTTGTCAACGTCGCGTGCGACGTTGCCCGTCGGGGCTTTGTCCCTGTACGAAAGATTTTCAATTACGTCAATTTTTTTGCGGTTTTTCACGGCGGAGGCTAAAATATCCTTTTCCGCATCGGAAAGAATAGAGCCCTCGCGCACGACGAGCGAGTCCGCCCGCTCACTCACGTTGGAAGCGAGCTCTTTTTCGGTGAACGTAATATCCTGCGCGATTTTTCCGTCTACGAGGTGAATGATACGGTCGGCATATTTTTCTGCAAATTCCCGATCGTGGGAAACGACGATCACCAATTTATCCTTGGAAAGCTTTTTCAAGGTATCGAGGACCTGAATGCCCGTACCGGAATCGAGCGCGCCCGTAGGCTCGTCGGCCATAATAATGCGAGGTTCTTTCACGAGTGCACGCGCGATCGCCACGCGTTGGCGTTGTCCGCCCGAAAGCTCGGAGGGATTGCGATCTTTAAGCTCGGCAATTTCCACGTCTTGAAGTAGTTTTTCAAAGTCCGTCTCGTTTACCTTTTTTCCTTGCAATTCCATAGCGATTTTAACGTTCTGCTCCACGGTAAATTCAGGGAGTAGGTTGTATTCTTGGAAGATAAAGCCGATAAAGGTATTGCGGTAGCTGTCGTATTCGGTGGGGGAGAAAGTGGAGAATTTCTTATCCTGAATAAGGAGTTCTCCGCCGTCAATACCGTCGAGCCCGCCGATGACGTTGAGAAGCGTCGTTTTGCCGCAACCGCTTTTGCCCGTAATGAACACGAGCCCCGTGTTAGGGAAGGTGAGAGAAAGACCGTCCAAGGCCTTAACAACGCCCGCTTTCGTTTTATAAATTTTGGTAACGTTTTGAAGCTCTAACATAAAATGCTCCGTATAAAAATTTGCCTTTATTATATCATAAAAAGGGCGTCGTGTAAAGAAAAAACGCCTATAAACCGATAGACGTTTTCAATAAAAGAGAAAAGATAATAGAAAATCGCATAAAAGCGGCGATAAAAACTTGGCGTTTTATCTATTACATATTATCTATTCTTTTAGCCGCTTCAAGCGCCGCTTTTGGTGGACTTGGGCGTGTGAAATACGCACCGAGGACACCAAGAATTATTAGGGTTCCCGAAAATATTTTGTACAACAAAAGATTTTTGGGAAAAAGGAGAAGCCCGCTTTCTGTCGTGCAGTATGCAGTAGCAAACTGCTGACGTAAGGCGGTGCTTCGACGTGGTGGTGGTGGTGAGAGTTAAACTCACGTCTTACAAGGCTGCCAAAAAACTTTCTACATACTTAGTTTATCTTTTTTTCTTAACCGTATAACGCGGGTAAACACGCTTTATACGGCGCAGAAAGCTAAATAATCTTTGAAAAACGCTTTCCGATTTTAAAAAGATTTTTCCGTCTGATTGACGCCGCGATCCCGACCGACGGATAGATCGGGCACGACGATCGTTTTAAAAAACGAGTTACGCCGCTAAAGCGTAGTTTGCATTTCTATCTGCATTTAAATTTAGTTGGAACGTTTTATCGCAGTCATTCCGTCTGCGGTATGCTTATCCTTTCGCTCACCTGCAATCGAATTCGGTGCACCCCCATATGAAATATTTCTATATTATTATACACGTATTTAATGCAAAAGTAAACGCATTTTCACCTAAAAACGCAATTTGGTAAAAGTTTATCCGTTTTCCTTGCGTTTTTCTACGCTTGATTTTGGCTTTCAAGCGCTTTCTTTTTCGCGTGCTCGTGGCGCGCACTACTCCACCCCTCGGGATCAATATCGCCCGCTTTCAAAAGTGCCGTTTTGGTTAAGGCAGGTCCAACGAGCTCGTAGATAAGCACGGCGAAAAGGGTGATGTTTGCAATGAGTAAGCCCTCTGCGCCAAGCTCGACGGAGTTCATTGCCATATTCGCCATACCGAGCGCAACGCCCGCCTGCGGGAATAGGGTAATGCCCAAATATTTTACGATATTTTTTTCACACCCAGCCGCCTTTGCGCTTAAATAAGCACCGCTATATTTTCCTGCCGAGCGGCTTAAAATATACACGAGCCCGATCACGACGATCATAAGATCGGTGAAAACGGAAAGCTCCAATTCCGCGCCGCTGATGACGAAGAAGATCACGAATAGAGGCGCAGTCCAACGATCGACTCTCTCCATAAGCTCTTCGGAGAAATCGCAAATATTGCAAAAGATCGTACCAAGCATCATACATACGAGCAAGGACGAAAACCCGATATGTACGCCACCCACGTTAAATTTAAGCATAGAAAGCCCGATCGTTAGGATTACGAAACCGACGGACACTGCAAGCCGCTTGGAACGGGAATGAAAAAATTGTTCGCAAAAGCTGAATAAGAACCCCATAGCCGCGCCCAACCCAATCGAGAGCACGATTTCCAAAAGTGGTTCAACGAGGATTGCAACGATCGAGGTTGCGCCCACCTTAATGGCTTTCGCAACGCCGAACGAAACGGCGAAAAGAACCAAGCCCACGGCGTCGTCAAGGGCGACTACGGGTAATAAAATATCGGTAACCGGACCTTTCGCTTTGTATTGCTTCACGACCATAAGCGTTGCGGCGGGTGCGGTAGCGGAGGCGATCGCACCGAGCACGAGCGCGGCGGATAAAGAAAGCTTGTCGGGCATAGCGAAATGTAAAAGTATCAAAGCGAAATCGACGACGAGCGTAGTCGCCACCGCCTGAAAAATACCAACGATCGTCGCTTGCCGACCGATTTTTTTAAGTTGAGGCAAGCGGAACTCGTTGCCAATCGAAAAGGCGATAAAGCCAAGCGCGACGTCCGCGAGAATGGACACCTCTTCAAGGTCCGCCTTGGAAGTAAAACCGAGCCCCGAAACGCGGAGCGCGCCAAGGCAGTAAGGACCGACCAAGATCCCCGCCACCAAATACGCGGTAACGGCGGGAAGCTTGAAAAGTTTGGCAAGGCGGGAAAGCATAAGCCCCGCCAAAAGAGAGATAGATAAAGTAAGTAAAACGTGCATAAAAAAATTGCCTCCGATAAGCGGACGCGATAGGGAATATAAATCGAAATCGTGTTCGTTTGTTTAATGTCGTAAACATTATACTCTTTTCATTTGGGAAAAGCAAATAAAAAAGGGATAAAAAATAAAAAACTTTCAAGAAAAAGTTTGTTTTGTTAAAATTTTATCGATTGAACGATTAAAAAGGTTTGAAAAAGGAAGCGTAAGGATTGACAAAAGCCGTGCTTTCGTTGTATAATATACCGTGAAATGATTGAAAGTGGAGGCGAGAAAAAGTCAATGTATCAAATCGTGAGTAAAAAGTCGTTGAATTCGACGGTTACGCAAATGGAAATTCTTGCGCCGTTCGTAGCGAAAAAAGCGCGGGCGGGGCAGTTTATTATTTTGCGAGTAGACGAGGCGGGGGAGCGTATACCGCTCACCATCGCGGGCTACGATAGAGAAAAGGGCACGGTAAAAATCATATTTCAGATCGTCGGAGCGACGACGGAGCAGCTCAACCAGAAAAACGAGGGGGATTTCATTCCCGATTTCGTAGGGCCACTCGGCAGACCTACGCACGTAGAGGGTTTAAAAAAGGTATGCGTCGTAGGCGGAGGCGTAGGTTGCGCGATCGCGCTTCCCGTAGCGCAGGCGCTCAAAGCGCAGGGCACGGAGGTAACTTCGATTATTGGCTTCCGAAATAAAGATCTCGTGATTTTAGAGGACGAATTTAAGGCGGCGTCCAAGGATTTTTATATGATGACGGACGACGGCTCGTACGGTAGAGAGGGAAACGTTTGCGTGCCGCTGAAAGAGCTTTTGGAAAAGGGCGAAACGTTCGACGAAGTGATCACGATCGGACCTTTGATTATGATGAAATTCGTTTGCGCCACGACGAAAGAATACGGAATAAAAACGATCGCGAGTATGAACCCGATTATGATCGACGGCACGGGTATGTGTGGCGGTTGCCGCTTAACGGTAGGGGGAAAAATGAAATTTGCGTGCGTAGACGGACCGGAATTCGACGGACACGAAATTGATTTCGACGAGGCGATGAGCCGTTCGAGAACGTATGCAGAATTTGAATCACGCGAGCGGGAAGCAACTTGCAATCTTTTCAAAAAGGAGGTGCGTTGATATGGCGAAATTTAATATGAACCCCTTGAAAAATCCTATGCCCGCGCAAGATCCCGAAATTCGGAACGGAAATTTTAAGGAGGTTGCGCTTGGATACACGGCAGAAATGGCAATCGACGAAGCCAAGCGTTGCGTAAATTGTAAAAACCGTCCTTGCGTAGCGGCTTGTCCCGTCAATATTGCAATCCCCGATTTTATTGCCAAGGTCGCGGAGGGCGATTTTGAAGCGGCGTATCAAATTATCACGAAAGATTCCTCCTTGCCCGCCGTTTGCGGCAGAGTATGCCCGCAGGAAACGCAATGCGAGGGCAAATGCACGCGCGGTATCAAAGCGGGCTGCGAGGCGGTGGCAATCGGAAGATTAGAACGCTTCGTTGCCGATTGGCATAACGAAAATATAAAGGATAAACCCGTACCTGCTCCCTCCAACGGGCATAAAGTGGCGGTCGTGGGTAGTGGACCTGCGGGCTTGACTTGTGCAGGCGATCTTGCGAAAATTGGTTATGAAGTAACGGTGTTTGAGGCCTTGCACGTGGCGGGCGGCGTACTCGTTTACGGAATCCCCGAATTCCGTTTACCCAAGGCGATCGTACAAAAAGAGGTAGACAACTTAAAAGCCCTCGGCGTGAAAGTGGAAACGAATATGGTAATCGGTCGCGTAATCACGATTGAGGAACTGAAAGAGGAATACGGCTTTGACGCGGTGTTTATTGGTTCGGGGGCAGGACTTCCTAAATTTATGAATATCCCGGGGGAAAGCCTGAAAGGCGTGTATTCCGCGAACGAGTTTTTAACCCGTTCCAATCTTATGAAAGCGTATAGAGAGGATAGCCACACACCCATTCAACGTGGCAAATGCGTAGCGGTCGTAGGCGGCGGCAACGTTGCGATGGACGCAGCGCGAACGGCGAAGCGATTAGGCGCGGAGGTACATATCGTATACCGCCGCGGTGAGGAAGAACTTCCCGCGAGAAGAGAGGAAATCGAGCACGCGAAAGAAGAGGGAATTATATTCGATCTACTCACCAATCCCACGCGTATTTTAGCAACGCCTACGGACAATCCCCGTGATCCGAGCTACGGCTGGGTAAACGGGATCGAATGTATCCGAATGGAGTTGGGCGAGCCCGACGAAAGTGGCCGCCGTTCTCCCAAGGAGATTGCGGGTAGCGAATTTATCATACCCGTAGATTGCGTGATTATGTCGCTCGGTACTTCACCTAACCCGTTGCTCAAAGCGACCACTCCCGGTTTGGAGACGCTCCGTCGTGGCGAGATCGCGGTGGACGAGGTAGGTAAAACGTCGATCGAGGGCGTATATTGCGGCGGCGACGCGGCAACGGGCGCGGCAACGGTTATCAAAGCGATGGGCGCAGGTAAGGTTGCGGCGAAAGCGATCGACGAATATATAAAAAGCAAATAAAATTTTTATCACAAAAAGGGAAGTGTTTACCGAGTCCCTACAAGGGATTTTTTCGGGAAGGCTGTCTTTTTAAGAGTCAGGCGTGGCGTGATGACACGCCTTTTCTCGTGCTATTTAATTTTCTTCATCTAATAAATCACCAAAATCGGGTAAATCTATTGCTCCA
>JAGAOR010000022.1 GCA_017623605.1 Clostridia bacterium
CTGCTTCCTACGGTATGACGGATACGATGGGTAGAATGCATAGCGACGCGCAGTTCGCAGGTTCTTCCTCCGTTCCCGCGCACGTAGAAATGATGGGCTTGATCGGTGCTGGTAACAACCCTATGGTTGGTATGACCGTTGCTTGCGCAGTTGCGATTGAAGAAGCAATGAAGGCGTAAATAGAACTTAAAAAACGATAAGGACTTCTAAATTAAGATTTGGGAGTCCTTGTTTTTTTTGTTCAAGCGCTTTTCTTAATTAAAAAAGGTGTTTAAATTGTAAATTCAAATTGTAAAGTTGCATTTTCGCTATTAAATTATTGACAAATACGTTCGTTATATGTTATCATAGAAGAAATATACGCAACGTACGAAGTTGTGCGTAAAGGAGAGTTCTATGCAAAAATTAAATCGGAAATACGGTTTACTCACCGCGATTTGTATGGTAGTAGGGACGGTAATCGGTTCAGGCGTCTTTTTTAAGGCGCAAAACGTATTAATTGCAACGGGTGGAGATTTGCCAATCGGTATTGCAGCTTGGTTGATAACGGGGCTAATTATGATTATATGCTCCGTGCAGTTTGCTATGATGGCAACCAAATACGAAAAAGTAAACGGTGTCGTCGATTACGCCGAAGCTACGTGTGGAAAAGGTTACGCGTATTATTTGGCTTGGTTTATGGTGAATATTTATTATCCTGGTATGACGTCCGTTTTGGCTTGGGTTTCGGCAAGATACTTTGGCGTTTTATTCGGTTGGAGCTTGGTAAGTGCAGAGGTTTTGACGCTTTCCGGATTTTTCTTGATTGGCTCGTACACGATTAACGTACTCTCACCCAAGCTTGCAGGAAAATTTCAAGTTAGTACAACGGTTATAAAACTTATTCCGATTGTATTGATGGCAATCGTAGGCACGGTGGTTGGCTTTGCGAGCGGAACGTTGACGGATAATTTTACTTACGTCGTGGTTGGAAACGTCAATGCAGGTGGGGGCTTGTTTGCCGCGGTGGTAGCCACCGTATTTGCGTACGAGGGCTGGATAGTGGCAACTTCCATTAACGCGGAATTGAAAAATCCCAAGAAAAATTTACCGCTTGCGCTTATTATTGGTGCGGGAATCGTTGTTTTTGCCTACATTTTATACTATATCGGCGTAGCAGGCGGTGCGTCTGTGGAAACACTGATGAACGAGGGCGCGACGACGGCGTTTTCCAATATCTTCGGAGCGGTTGGTGGAACGATTTTAAACGTGTGCATTGTAGTGTCGTGTTTGGGTACGCTCAACGGGTTGATGGTGGCGGCAACGCGCGGAATGTATTCTCTTGCGGCGCGTGGTGAAGGACCTAATCCCAAGCTGTTCGGACAAATTGACCAAACGAATAATATGACAACCAATTCTTCTGTTTGGGGCTTGTTCGTTTGCGCAGCTTGGTTGTTGTATTTCTACGGTGCTAATCTTTCCTCTAACGGCGGTTGGTTTGGAGTATTTAATTTCGATTCGTCCGAGCTTCCGATCGTTACCGTTTACGGCTTCTATATTCCTATGTTTATTGCTTGGATGAAAAAGGAAAAACAGTTGCCTGTTTTCCAAAGATTCGTGTTACCCACACTCGCTGTTATCGCTTGTGGGTTTATGATTTTTGCAACCGTATATGCGCACGGTATTACGCCGCTTTTAAATGCAATGGCAAGCGGAAAGGGCTTCTCGTTCCCCGTGTTGTTCTATTTGATTGTATTTATCGTCATTATGGCGGTAGGGTATTTCTTCTCGGATTCTTTTAAAAGACTTCTTGCCAAGAACAAAGCGCAGATCAAGGAAACAAACGCTACGGAAGATAACGAGCGTACGGCTTAAATAAATCATTTGGTTAAGAGTGTTGTAAAAACCGTGCCCCGACTGCACGTGCAGTCGGGGCACGGTTTTTACGTTCGTTAATAATTTTGCTTTGTATTCGTTTTTGCTCTTTTTTAACGAAGCAAGTAAATAAACAAGGGTTCAAGTGCATATCAAAAAAGCCGTTGCCCGTTTTTATTTCAAAAAAATTGCGCGTAACGCTTGTATTTTTTTGCGGAATATGGTAATATAAATGCAAATATGGAAAATGGAGCAGGTTATGAAAAAGATAGCGGTTGTTGGCTTGGGAATTATAGGCGGTTCGATTTGTGGTGCGCTTACGAGGGCGGGCTACGAGGTGCACGGCTTTGGGAGAAGTAAGGCTTCCGTCGATTACGCTTTAAACGCAGGGTATATTCAAGCCGAAGGGGAACGGCTCGCCGATTACGACGTGGTTTTTATCGCCGTGCCGCCTAGCGCGACGATTGAATATTTACAAAACGCACAATTTAAAGACGGCGCACTTGTAACCGATATTTGCGGGGTAAAAGAAGCGCCTGAACGTGCCGTATACGCGCAAAAACGGAATTATCGCTACGTGGGATTGCATCCTATGGCAGGAAAAGAAACGTCGGGAATTGCTTCCGCTTCGCCGTCCCTTTTCCATAACGCCAATTTGATTATTACGATCGCGCCGCAAACGCAAGCGGAGGATATAGCGGAGCTGAAAGAATACGCCGTGGCAATGGGTTTTGGAAAAATAGTAGAATGTACCGCAGCAGAGCACGATAAAAAAATCGCGCTTACCTCCCAGCTCGCGCATATCGTTTCCAATGCTTACGTAAAAAGCTCCGAGGTGCGCGGTTGCGACGGTTTTACGGGTGGCAGTTTTCAGGATATGACGCGCATTGCAGGGGTAGACGAGCAGGTTTGGACGCCGTTGTACGCGCATAATCGAAAGAATATCGTGCGGGAATTAAACGCCTTAATCGAAAATCTTTCGACGTATCGCGACGCGCTCGTGCAAGAAGACGATCAGAAGCTTTCCGAAATTCTTCGCGAGGGACGGTTGATTAGGGAAACGATTAAGCGTGGAAACGATTGAAAATATTTTTCAATATTGTACAAAACTTGTTTACATTTTTTAAAATATTTGTTATAATAATGTCGAAAATGATCGAAGAAAATAAAATGAAAGCATATAAAATTACGCTCACGACGTCGGCAGACGGAAAGGAAACGCAGATCATTCGAAACGGAAAGGCGTTGCTTTCTCTTGCCGAAACGATCGTCGTTTACCGAGAAGAAAACGCCGAAATTACGCTTACGTTCAAAAGAGCGGGCGTAAAAATCGAACGGCGAGGGGATTACGATCTTTCGTTGTCGTTAGAGCAAGATAAAACGACGGAGGGAACGCTGGGTTTAGGCGGTTCGGTTGGTGGTATACGCGCCCACGCGCATAAAATAAGCTATTCAATCGGGAAAGACAGTTTGCTTGCATTTTTGCATTACGCGCTTATTTTCGACGACGAACGTCAAGAAATGAAATTGAGATTGTACGCAAAAGAGGACGAGAGAAAACACGAGGGGGACAACGGAGAAATATGAACGAAAACGCTTTAAAGGAAAAGAAAATAGCTTATTTTAGCGTGTTGGAAAAGTTTTCGTTATACGATTTGCGTTCTTATGGCAGGTGGTTGAACCTGTCGGAGCCAACCAAGCTGAAAAAAGGGGATTTGTTACCGTTGATCGTTGGGGTACTTGCGGGAGAAATAACGCCCGTAGGTCGGAATAATCGCGGCGCGCCCGTAAAAAACAAACACGTCAACCCCGAGATTATTCAAGCGGTCGAGGAAGTAAATAAGCGTTATTCAACGGAGGAAACGGAAAAGTATGAGGATTTTTCGCAGCGATTCGAGGAAACGCAAATGCGGAACGGTCGTTCGGTTTTAACGTTTGAATCAAACAATAAATCGGAAACGGAAGAATGGTCGGAGCAGGTTGCCAAACGGGTTTTCGTTGGACAATTACAAAAATTAAACGAAGTGCCGCGGTTGTTACCGATTGATTTTCGAGAAGAAGCGGAAACGGTCGTCGTACCGATGGAATTGATTCGCGAGCACGAGTTGCGCGAGGGGGACGTCGTTGCCTGTCATACGGAGAAGGGTAAAAGTGCGTTTGTTGCGCGAGAGGTCTTGACGATTAACGAAATGCAGCTTCCTGTCAATCGTCGTGGTAAATTTGAGGACGAGGAAGCTTGTTATCCTGATAAGCCCGTGCAGTTTTCGTCTGATCATTCCGATTTTTCTCCTTCGGTGAAATATTTGCAGTGGCTGTTGCCTTTATATCAAGGGCAACGCGGGTGTATCGTGTCTTCTCCAAAAGCAGGGAAAACTTCTTTGCTTTACGAAATTGCCACGTCGGCGATCAAATCAGCACGTGGATTAAGGGTGTTGGTGCTTTTAAACGCGCAATCCGTGGAAACGGTTTGGCGCTTCCGCAACGCCGTGCCTCAAGATCGGTTGGTATATACGACCTACGACGATTCACCTGAACGACAGGTTTTTGCTGCTGAATTTTTATTAAAACGAGCCAAACGCTTTGCCGAAAGCGGAAAAAACGTGCTTTTGCTTATTGATTCCCTCAACGCGCTTGGCAAGGCGTACAACGAAACGGAAGAATCAATGGGCGGTAAGGTTTTGGCAGGTGGCTTGGAGAGTAAAACCTTGCAATATTTGCGCCGTTTTTTTGGAAGTGCAAGATGCTTCACAAAGGGTGGCTCGCTGACAATGCTTGCTACGGTGT
Source organism: Clostridia bacterium (assembly GCA_017623605.1). Lineage (GTDB taxonomy): Bacteria > Bacillota > Clostridia > Christensenellales > Borkfalkiaceae > Scatosoma. The sequence goes on from JAGAOR010000022.1 coordinate 4,639, forward strand.
CAAACGAAACGGGTAATCCCGCCGACGATTTGATCGCTATGGAATTATTAGGCTTGGCGAATTATCAAATACGTTTAAGTCAAGAGCTGGCGGCAAAGCGTATCTATCCCGCGATTGATCTTTTGCAATCGGGTACGCAAACGGGCTTTGCAGACGGAGAAGAGGAATTCAAGAGGCAAGAACTTTATCGGGCATTTTTGTCCGAATACGGCGAAGAACGTTTGCTTGAATTGCTCGCTTCGGCTGAAAATTACGAGGCGTTTTTAAGAAAAATGGGGGTAAAAATATAGAACTATTTTATTTTCAAATACCTTGTTTACCCTCAAAAATGATTTTTTTCAGAAAAATAAAGCCTTTTCGTTTTTTTCTGAAAATTCTTCTATAAGTTTTTTCTATACCACATTTTGTGTTCAGTTGCTTGACTTTACCACAAGATGTGGTATAATATTAAGGCATAGTAAAGTAATGGATACAATATATTGTATAGACAAGAGAACGACGAACGCAAGATATTGTGTAAAAAACAAAGGAAAAGGACGATGGCTTCGGGGAAAAGGAAGCGTTCGCAAGGAGGAGGAACGGAATGAAAATTATTAAGAGAAGTGGACAGGAAGTTATATTTGATAAGGAGAAAATTGTTGCCGCGGTGCGTAAGGCGAATAAGGAAATCGTGGAGTCTGCGCGTATTTCCGAAATGGAGATCGTCGGAATTGCGGGCTCGGTAGAAGAGGAATGTTTAAAATTAGGGCGTTCCGCGCACGTAGAAGAAGTGCAGGATATGGTAGAGAACCGCTTGATGGATATGAAAGCGTTCGTTTTGGCGCGTAAATATATCACCTATCGTTATAGCCGTGCGCTCGTGCGTAAATCAAACACGACGGACGCGCAAATTTTAACGCTTATTGAATGTAATAACGAGGAAGTAAAGCAGGAAAATTCCAATAAAAATCCTACGGTGAACAGCGTTCAACGCGATTATATGGCAGGCGAAGTGTCGAAAGATCTTACGCGTCGTATTCTTTTGCCCGACGACATTGTTGCCGCGCACGATCAGGGCTTGATTCATTTCCACGACGCGGATTATTTTGCGCAACATATGCACAACTGCGATCTTGTGAATTTGGAAGATATGCTGCAAAACGGCACGGTCATTTCGGGAACGCTCATTGAAAAGCCGCACAGCTTTTCCACGGCGTGCAATATCGCTACGCAAATTATCGCGCAGGTCGCTTCCAATCAATACGGCGGTCAGAGTATTTCCTTAACGCACCTTGCACCGTTCGTGGATATAAGCCGTAAAAAGATCAGAAAAGAAGTGGCGGAGGAGCTTTCTGGGGTAGGCGTAACCGAAGCGCAGATCGTAGAGATAGCCGAAAAACGACTTCGCGACGAGATTAGAAGAGGGATTCAAACCATTCAATATCAAGTGGTAACGTTACTCACGACCAACGGACAAGCCCCGTTCGTTACCGTGTTTATGTATCTTAACGAAGCGCGTAACGAGCAGGAAAAAGCGGATCTTGCTATGATTATCGAAGAAACGCTCAATCAGCGTATCAAGGGCGTGAAAAACGAATCGGGCGTTTGGATTACGCCCGCGTTCCCCAAGCTTATTTACGTGTTAGAGCCTGATAATATTTCGGAGGATCAAAAATATTGGTATCTCACCGAGCTTGCTGCAAAATGTACGGCAAAGCGTATGGTTCCCGATTATATTTCCGAGAAAAAAATGCTCGAATATAAAGTGGACAAGAACGGCGAGGGGCATTGCTATACCTGTATGGGTTGCAGAAGCTTCTTAACGCCGTACGTGGACGAAAACGGGAAGCCGAAATATTACGGCAGATTTAATCAAGGCGTCGTAACGATCAACCTCGTAGACGTTGCGCTTTCATCTGGTCGCGACGAAACGAAATTCTGGGAAATTTTCGACGAGCGCTTGGAGCTTTGCTATCGTGCGCTTATGTATCGTCATAACCGTTTAATGGGCACGCTTTCCGACGCCGCGCCGATCTTGTGGCAATACGGTGCGTTGGCGCGTTTGAAAAAGGGCGAAACCATTGATAAGCTTTTGTTTGGCGGGTATTCGACGATCTCTCTCGGCTACGCAGGACTTTACGAGTGCGTGAAGCATATGACGGGTAAATCGCATACCGACGAAGAGGCGAAGCCGTTCGCGCTTGCCGTGATGCAACGTATGAATGATAAATGTAAAGAATGGAAAGCGAAAGAGAATATCGACTTCTCGCTTTACGGCACGCCGCTTGAAAGCACGACGTATAAATTCTCCAAATGCTTACAAAAACGCTTTGGCGTAATTCCCGGGGTTACGGATAAAAATTATATCACGAACAGTTATCACGTACACGTTTCGGAAAAAATCGACGCGTTTACCAAGCTCAAATTCGAAAGCGAGTTCCAGCAGCTCTCGCCGGGCGGCGCGATTAGTTACGTAGAAGTGCCGAATATGCAAAACAATATTCCCGCCGTGCTTGCGGTTATGAAATTTATTTACGAGAATATTATGTACGCCGAGCTCAACACCAAGAGTGATTATTGTCAAGTTTGTGGCTTCGACGGCGAAATTCAAATTCAAACGGACGAATCGGGTAAGTTGATCTGGGAATGTCCTTGTTGTAAGAATCAGGATCAAGCAAAAATGAACGTTGCCCGTCGCACGTGCGGATATATCGGCACGCAGTATTGGAATCAAGGCAGAACGCAAGAGATTAAGGATCGCGTGCTTCACCTCTAAAAACGGAGCTTTGTTATGAATTACGCAACGATTAAATGGACGGATATTGCCAACGGCGAAGGGGTACGTATTTCCCTGTTCGTGTCGGGTTGTACACATCGCTGTAAAAATTGCTTCAACGAAATCGCTTGGGATTTTTCATACGGCGAACCGTTCGACGAAACGATAGCCGAAAAAATCCTTGCGGAGCTTGGAGCAGGATATATCGCGGGCTTGTCGCTTCTTGGGGGTGAGCCGCTTGAACCGCAAAATCAAGAAGCGTTATATCCGTTTATTAAGGAAGTAAAGCGCCGTTATCCCGATAAAACGATCTGGTGCTATACGGGTTTTATCCTTGATGAAAAAACGGGTGAATTGAAAGAAACGAAAAAAAATACCGCATACACGAAAGAGTTGATTTCATTTTTCGACGTACTCGTAGACGGTCCATTCGTGGAAGAGCTCAAAGATATTCGTTTGAGATTTAGAGGCTCGGCAAATCAACGGTTAATAGACGTACAAAAAACCCTGCAAACGGGTGACTACGTGCCGTATATGGAATAAATAAAGAGAAGCGCCGCATACGATATAGTATGTCGGCGTTTTTGTTGAAAGGAAAAAGAATAGCAAGATTTGCGGCGGGGATTTTATCGGTTGTTATTACCGCTTTTGCATTTTTATATGCGGGAATATTAAATCGCGCGCAAATAGTGGATACGGGCAAAAATTTCTATTTTCTCGTTTCCGATTTCGAGCACGTTGAGGTGGGGGCACAGGTTGCGCAGCTTCAGGGTGGCGCGGGATATGCGCTTACCTGTGCGGGCGACGAGTACGCCGCTTACGCCGTCTATTTTTCAGAAAGCGAAAGCGAAGCGGCGCGCGTATCGGTTGCGCAAACGGGAGAGAGGGCGAAAACCGTAGCGTTGCATAGCAATCCGATCTATTTAAAAAGCACCAAGCAAAAGCAAAACGCCGCGCTGATCACGGGCGCGTTCGAAAGCTTATACGGCTGTATGCAGGTGTTAAACAACGAAACCAAACGGTTGGAGCGTGGCGCAACGCAGGAATCGAGTAAACGGATATTGCAAACGCTTTCAAGGCAATTTTCCTTTTTGGGTAAAGAATATGCAGAAAGGGTAACGGGTTATGAAAGCGTGTGTAAAAACGCAGAAGAGCTTTTATTGGAAATGATTTCTGACGTGGTATACTCCAAAGACTTACGGTATTTGTTGTGTAAATTGAGCGTTGACTACACGGATTTGAGTAAGAATTTTTCCCTTTAAAAATAAATTTTTTCCACAAAGCAGAATTTTTTTTAAAAAGTGTGAAAAAACGCTTGCTTTTTTCTTTTTGATAGGGTATAATAAACAAGCTGTCGTTAAGATCGCAAAATAAAAACGCTACTGTGGCTCAGTCGGTAGAGCAGCTGATTCGTAATCAGCAGGTCGCCGGTTCAAGTCCGGCCAGTAGCTCCATAAAAAAGGAAGATACGCTTGTGTCTTCCTTTTTTATATGTGTATCGAATAACTGTACGGACTTGAGGGTGGGAGCCGTTTTGTGGGAACAAAACGCTTTGCCGTCAAAAATGTAAATGAAACGAAAGAAACGCGGCAAAGGCGGCAATTAATAATTGCCGAGCGGGGCGTCTCCGCTAAAGGAACAAGTCCGGCCAGTAGCTCCAAAACAAGGCGGTTAGATGTTTCTAACTGCTTTGTTTTTATGTGCTTGAACCGTCATTGACCTGCTGATTAAAAGAACGGTTCTATAACAACGAGTTCTATAAAAAACGTTGAGGTATGATAAAACACCTCAACGTTTTTTTCGTTCTATTCCGTGAAAACTGCTTTTTTGCTACAACGTCGGAATAGGTAACAGTATTAAAACGGAAAGTGTATTCTCGGCGGCTCGCCTTTTTCCAAGAAGAGGTAAATATACATTTTTCTGGGGGAGGGGGCTGGTTTTTTAGTCTATAATATCCAAAAAAAAGTTATTTAAGCCGATAAAACGACTAAAAAAAGTTGTTTTTGCTATTGTGATATTGCACAAGGTGTGCTATAATAATATCGTAGCAATTAGAAGACATTATAAATTATATAGCAAAATAAGCTTTCACTTGGGCGAGAAAAAAGTTTGAGCAAAAGCCGCAAAGAGGGATGTCCCTGTTTGTTGAATACAAGACGTATTCAACAAAACAATACTTAAAGGAAAAAACGCCTTGAAAGGCAAGGCGTGAAATAAAAAATATAAAATATATTTTTCAAAAGGAGAAAAATGAGTATGAAGAAAAAAGTGGCACTTTTAATGGCGACCTTAATGGTCGGAAGCACGTTTGCAGCGGCAGGCTGTGGCGGGGACGATTCTTCGGGATTTAAAAGAGACGAAACGAAAACGCTCTTAAAAATCGCGAACCTCGATATGGGTATTGGTCGTGCGTGGATTATCGAGCTTGGTAGGAAGTTTGAAGAAGCGTTTGCGAACTATTCCTTTGAAGAGGGTAAAGTAGGCGTGCAGGTAGACATCGAACACCACACGCGGTTTGCGGGCGAATACGCAGAAGATACGCCGACGGACGCAAACTACGTGTTCTTCACGGAATCGGTCGATTACGCAAGGTATTCTGATTATATGGCAGATCTTAGCGACGTTATGACGAAAGGCGCGATCACGGGCGTGGACGAAAACGGTGAGTTTGTAAGAGAGAGCAAAACGGTTGCGGAAAAAATTGACGGTAACTTCCTTTCGCACTTGAACGTAGGAACGGAGGCAGCTCCCGAATATCGCGCTATGCCTTATTATTTGGGTATGCGTATCGTAAACTACGACACGGATCTTTGGAACGATAAGCAATTTTATTTTGCAAAGGGCGGCTGTCCGAGTGAGCTCGTCGTGCAGGAGCTTTTGAAAGAAGAAGCACAACAGGACGTGACGTCGGCGATCGCTTCGTATAACGCGGAGATTAAAAAGCTTCAAGACGGCACGGGAAGCAATTATTGGACGTTTGTAAATAAAGCAGGGGAATTAAAATTAGGAAATCAAACGCATAAGGTAGGGCTTTCGGCAGGACCTGACGGAAAATACGACACGTTCGACGACGGACTTCCCGCAACCTACGACGAATTTTATTTGCTCTGCAACAAAATGGTTTCTTCAAGCGTTACACCGTTTATTTGGTCGGGTGCAAGCCCCAACTACGCGGAGAATTTAACGAGATCGCTTTTCCAAAACGACGCGGGCGTGGACACGCTGAACACGTTCTATTCGTTAAAGGGAACGATGGACGATTTGGTGAAAATCGAAAACGGTTCGATTGTAACCGACGCGCAAGGAAAACCCGTGCTCGAAAGCTACACCTTTAACGGCGGCAGCGACGACGGCTATAACGCATTCAGAATGAATAGCTTATACAACGCGTTGCAATTCGTCGGTAAGGTAGTCGATAATCCTTCTTGGACGGACACGGCTTGCTACAACTCGACCACGATGGTTGACGTGCAATCGCAATACTTAACGAAAGGAAACACGGCGAGCGGCAACCGCGTTGCAATGCTTCTCGACGGTACGTGGTGGCAACAGGAAGCAACGCTCGTATTTTCCACAATGGAACAGCTCGATAGCAAATATTCCAAGCAAAACCGTAATTTCGGTGTGTTGCCTTTGCCCGATTCCACGATCGAAAGACATATTGAAAGAATCGAAAACGATGAAAAATTGACGTTCGTTCCCGAAAACGATTCCTACGTATACTTGAACACGAGATTTGAAAAAGACGGCGTGGAAATGACGGTTACCAAAACCTTCCTTTCCTATATCAGCAACGACGATTGCATTTTGTCGTTTATGGAAAACACCAATATGCTTCGTCCTTTGATGCCTGATTATAGCAAAGTAGATCAAGACAGATACGACAATCTTTCCAGCTATTCCAAGCTGCTTATCGAGTTCCAACAGAATTCCAACGTCGTATATCCCTACACGAAAGAGGAATTCGCAAAGAACAATCAATCGATTTATAACAACTTTACCACGTTCCCGAACGCGGCAATAGGGCAGCAAACGTATCCGATCCGCTCGTTGAAAGCGAAAAAACCGGACGGGTTGAACTCGAAATTGTATTTTGAAGGCGTTTATAAATACTTCAAGGAAAACAGATGGTCTACGTTGAATAGATAAAAGGAGAGGTAAGATATGAGCAATTATCAAGCAAGTAAGGCGGAGGGCGTCGCAACGCAAGCGACGCGCCCTCCGATATATCCGAAAAGAAAAAGAAGCGGCGACGCGAGAAGGGCGAGAATCAAAGAAACGATTTTCTATATGTGTATCGTCGTTCCGCCTATGATTCAGCTTAGCATTTTCTATATATACGTCAACTTCGACGCATTCTTTATGTCTTTCCAAAAGTATAACGCGGCAACGAATACCTTCTCTTGGGTTGGGTTTTCCAACTACGGCACAGCGATTGCCGACTTGTTTGTGAAAGGTTCTTGGTTGAACACGTCGCTTATACAAACGCTTTTAGGCTATGTTCTTAGCTACGTGTGGTGGCCCTTAGATATTATCTTCGCGTATTACGTGTATAAAAAGATGCCCGGTTGGAGCTTTTTCAAGGGAATGTTATATTTACCGACCGTTTTATCGGGAATGGTGCTTGGTTTAATCAACAAGTATCTGTTTGATATGCTAATTCCAGAAATAGCGTTAAGTTGGTTTAACGTCATCGTCGATCCTCTCATCTATAGCGGCGGCTGGCGCACCTGGTGGTTTATGTTCTGGTGGAACGGTATCGTCGGCATCGGAGGCGGACTTTTGTTATACTGCACGATGATGAACAGAATTCCCGAAACGCTCACGGAATACGCGCGTTTGGAGGGGGTTGGTCCCTTGCGTGAATTTGTAACGCTTACGTTGCCGCTCATTTGGGGAACGGTCGCTATCAACTTGGTTGGCGGTGTTGCAGATATATTTGCAGTTGGCGGTGGGACTTGGTTTATGTACTACGGCACGGGTTCGACGAATCCCACCAGCGTTGGCTATTATATTTATTGTTTAACGCTAGACAGTGACGGATTTGCCGGTTATCCTATGGCTTCGGCGTGCGGTATGTTCTTCACGTTCATTGCCATACCGCTCACCTTCTTCGTGCGTTGGATTACGGATAAAATGGATCCTAAGGTACAGTATTGATTAGGAGAGAAATGAAAATGGAAAACGTAAAACAGACAGAAAAAAAGAAAAAATTTAAAAAAGTCGGAGCGAAAGGGCAATGGCATTGGATGGGCATTGCAGGGTTCACGTATCTGTGTCTTTGGGTTGCCTTCTTATATTTTCGGCTTGGTTGGGCTTTTGTAAAATCTATACAGGATATGAGCGATTTCTTGCTCAGCGGTTCTTCCGCAACCGCGTGGCCGAATAAGTTTTCGTTTGCTGCTTATGCAAAAGTGCTCACCGTTATTAAATTCGACATTCGCGGATACGACGGATCCGTACATACCGCGTATATGTTTGAAATGACGCTTAACGCGATTATATTTTCGTTGATCAATACGTTTGTAAATTTGATCGTTACGATGTGCGTTGCTTACGTTACGGCGAGACACGATTTTTGGTTTAATAAAGTCCTTGTCGGCTTCTTCTATTTCCAAATGCTCGTGCCCATTATCGGTACGATGTCGTCCTCGCTTAAAATTCTCAAAAATCTTCATTTATTCGACACCTGGCTTGGCTTTGTCATACAAAGGTTCAATTTCTTTGGTGGATTGTATTTCCTGATTTATCGGGATATGTTTAAAAAGCTTGCCGATTCCTATGCCGACGCAGCGAAAATCGACGGCGCAGGGAACTGGCAGGTTATGATACAAATTTGCTTCCCCCTTGTTAAATCAATTTTCATGATGGGGGCTATGACAGGCTTGATTTCCAGCTGGAACAATTATTCCGCACCTCTTTTATACCTGCCCTCGCACCCGACCGTATCTTATGGTTTGTTTATATTCAATAATGCGAAATCAGGCGGAGATAACGCGGAATTTGCGTATATGCCTTATAAATTAGCAGGATTTATGTTATTGTTGTTGCCTACGACGTTATTCTACTTGTTGTTCAAGGAAAAAATGCTTGGCGCAACGTCAACCGGAGGATTGAAAGAATGAGAAGCAAAAAACAATTGGCAATCGCGATGCTCGGTTTTCTGCTCGCGGCTACGGGAAGCACAGCGTTTTCTTTGAACACGCTCGCGGCAAAAGGTGAAGACTCTTCACCTTTGCTCGTAGCCGAGATCTTCGAGCCGAGCAAAATCGCCGTGGAAACGATGAGTCAGGATAAAAATCTCGTATCGTTTGATCTGGGAGTAGCCTTGACTTCTTCGAACGCGGAACATACGTTGGAATTGAAAAACGAGTACGCGGGTGATTTTTCATTCGTGTATTTGCCCAACAAAGCAGGATCGAATTACGAGGCTGGAACGTTAGAGATTATGTTTACAGACGTAACGGACGGCGATAGCTTTGCAATCGTTGTGGAACACGCGGCAACGATGAATGCCTACGTGCGCTTTGAAGATATAAACGCAGGTTTATTCTACGTAGAAAAAAACTTGCTTGATTATACGAGCTTTTGCAATGAGGACGACTTGTACACACGCTTTTCTGCCAAGAAAGTTGGCGTGCGTTTCGATCCGTCTACGATGTGCGTATACGTGGGAAACACCGAGGAGGCGCTGAGTCTCGTTTGGGATTTATCCAAGGAGCTTAACGACGGAAGAAACGTGGGCAAAACGCTCGATCCGTTTGCTTCCTATCGCGTTTCGTTCAGAATGTCGTCGTTTTTCGTAAATAGCGGTTCTCTCGTTCTCTATGAAGTGAACGGGTGTCCGCTTGACAGCCTGTTGGTAAATGAATCGGGTATTCCTTCTATCTTTGCGGATTTTGAGAAGAATGCGCTTGTTGGGGAAGAATATACGTTGCCAGAGGGTATCGGCTACGATATAGTAGACGGCGCGCTCGATACGAAATCAGCTGTCTACGATCCAAACGGAAACGCTGTAACGGTTATAAGCGGCAAGTTTACGCCGAGCACGGCGGGCGAATATACCGTTGTGTATACCGCAACCAATTCTTCGGGCAAAGAAGTGGTGAAAGAATACGCTTTAACGGCGTATGAGGCTGCCCCTGCAAACGTAGCGGAGCTGGATTGGACGCTTAACGACGAATACGTGTTGAACGAACAGGTATACGTGCCCGAGCTTTTGCTTTCAGGGGGAATCCGTCGCTACGGAAAAGAGCTTGGAACGCTCACGATCGAAAAGGACGGAGAAGTGTTCGAGGGCTTTGAAAACAAAACGAGCGGATTCGATTTCACGTTCACGGAAGCGGGCGAATATGCGTTCGTTTATCAAGTAAGCGGCGAAGAAGTCCGTTATAACGTTTTGGTAAACGGCGCGGAAAACAGGTTCGTTGCGGCAGGCTTACAAGGGAAATATGCTAAAAACGAGATCATAGATTGTCGAGAGAGCTATGTGCTTATTGGCGGCGAAAAACCGGAATTCGATTTCACCGTAAAATTCCCCAGTGGAAAACGGTATACGAATCGAAAATTCCAAGTAACCGAGGTGGGCAGGTACGCGTTGAACGCGATTGCAACCGTCGGCGAAAAGACGTATTCGTTTGAAAAATTCTTCACCGTTTCGGAAAACTTCACCGATTATTTCACGCCTATGCACGGCACGTCGGTGGAAAACGGAATCGGCTCGTTTACGAGAAAGGAAGGCGTTGTGGTTACGTCCACCAATTCGGGCTCGCTCGTAGAATACGCCTTGCCTATCAATATCTCCAAATACGTAAATCAACGCGAGGTTGCGTATGATGAAAACGGTGAGATTACGGGTATTAGAATAGCCGAAACGGCAACGCCGCTCATTGAATTGACGGTAGATCCCGAAAAATACGGCGTGCGTGCGGCAGAGGACGTATATATATACCTCACTGACGCCGCCGATCCGAACAATAAGATCACCATTAGCGCGCGTACGCGTAATCAATACGCCGCGATTACGGCAGCGGCAACGGGACAATCGCTGAAAGGGTTTAATCCTAACACGAAAGGTACGTTGACGATTGACGGGTACAGGGGGGATTTAAACGCTTACGGTAGCGGCGGCTACAGGCTTTGGCATCCGTTTGCCGGCAACACGAGACTTGATCTGAACTACATCTACAAACCGCAAGATTCCTTGATCGCGTTATACTACGACAACGAAGCAAAGCAGTTGCTCGGTCGAGTTTATAGCGATACGAACAACACCGCTAAATACCAAGTCATTTTGGATTTCGACGATATTCGGTATTTAAATTCCGATCTGCCTTGGGACGGCTTTAAATCCGATTACGTATATCTCAGCTTTTCAATAAACAATCTTGCCGGCGAGCGGGCGACTGCTTGCGTGTATTCCGTTGACGGGCGTTCCTTTGGCACGATCGAAGAAAACGCGCCTACGATTCACGTGGATTCCGAGGAAACGCTCGAGGGGTTGAAAGATTATTCCCTTGCCGTGCCCGAAGCTACGGCGAAGGATTGCTATTCCAACGCGGTAAAGGTTGCTTCGAAAGTTTATTATGAAAAGGACGGACGTCGTTTCGACGTTTCCGTGCAAAAAGGCAGATTTAACACGGCGCAAAGCGGCGATTATTATATCGTTTACACCGCAACCGACGCGTTCGGAAGAAGTTCTGAAAAGGAAATTGCGGTAAAGGTCGAAGAAACGTACGAGGCGCTTGCGGCGACGCTCGACGATCCGACGGCAGAATATACGTCTGGCAAGATCGCGGATAAAATTACGCTTGTCAGCGCGGAGAACGCGGAGGTTGTCGGCGCGATCGGAAAGGTGGAAAGCGTATGTAAGGTGTATTTAGGCGAGGAAGAAATTGCGGTTGAAGGCGAGAGCTTCGTGCCGCAAAAGGCGGGTGCGTATAAAGTGGAATATACGTTCACCGACGCGGTAGGCAGAACGACGAACGTTTCTTATAACGTAGAGATCGAAGTGCCCGAAGAACTCGTCGTAACGAGCGCGCTTCCTATGTACGTGGGTTTCGTGCGTGGCAACACCTACGAGATTGCGGACGTATACTTTATTGATTATACGAAAGCGGATATAACGGAGCAAAAGGCGGACGTTTATATCAACGGCGAGAAGCTTGCGGGTACGCAATACGCGCTCGAAGATAAGATCGAAGAAAAGGACGCGGAGGAAGCAGTTGAAAGCTTGCGCCTTGAATACAGATACGGCGAGAAGGTGATTAAAGGCTACGATATTCCCGTGAAAATGGTCGCCAAGAAAGTGGACGTATCCGTGGGAATGCTGGTGTTTGAGTCAACCAAGTTCTTGGCAGAGCGGTATTTCCTTACGGACGAAAACGTTAGCGTATTGTCGCAACAAACGTATACGAAGTTAGTATCCACCAAGAGTGGCGCGCGCGTTTCGTTCGTACAGCCTCTGCAATCGAACAATTTGTCTTTCGCGCTTGATATTGATCAAACGAAAAACGAGGATCTGTCGCCGGTAGAAACGAATATTAAATCTATAAAAATGCATTTGACGGACGCAACCGATTTAGAAAAATCGTTGCTCGTGGAAATTCAGTCGGATACGTCAACGAACAAAGTGCGCCTGTGCGTAAACGGAGAAGATTATTCTGCGCCTTTCACGGGTTCGCTCGTAGGTACGGTCGTTGATTGGATTAAGCTTCGCTTCGAGGACAATTATTTCGTGGACGCAACGAAAGGGGTAAAGCTCTTGAAACCCTCGCATTACGAGAACGGCGAAGCCTTCGAGGGATTTACCGGTTCGGTATACGTGGATTTTGCGATCGAGGCGCTTGATGAAACGAAAGAAACGGCGATTCGGTTGCAATCTATAAACGATCAACTTCTGACGAGTGATTTGGAATGGGATTCCACGAAACCGAATTTGTTTGTTGAAAACGAATTTGGCGGGATATACGAGCAGGGAATCGAAGTGGAAATATCCGCACTAAACGCCTACGACGTTTTTTCCAGCGTTTTGTCTGATTCCCTTAAAGTTAGCTTAGTATACCTGCAAAACGGGCAATCGAAATTTGCAAAGGACGTAAACGGCGTGGAAATGAACGGCGTGTCCGCAAAAACGTCGTATCGGCTTATTTTGAGCGAAACGGGAGCGTATACGCTCATTTACACGGCGGAAGACTGTCGTGGAAATGTGGGCGAAAAGAGATTCGCGTTTGAGGTCATAAAGCACCAAGATCCCGTGATCGAGTTGCAGGGCGAATTGCCCGAAAGCGTGAAAGCTGGCACGGTCGTACAAGTGCCTCCCGCTTCGGCTTCCTTCTTGCAGGAAAACGATAAAAATGTGACGTGGATCGTGGTGATTTCGCCCTCGACGAATACGTATACGTTGGTCAACAAGGATGATCCCGCGTTTAAGGCAACACAGCTGGGTGATTACCTGATTCGCTATTGCGCGATCGACGCTTACGGTTCGTATACGATCGTAGAATACGTCGTAACCTGTTACGCGTAAAGGAGGAAGGCTATGAAAAGATTGAAAAAAGCATTTAGCGTTGCTTTGACGGGCTTGTTTATCGGCTCAGCGTTCGCTTCCTGTAATATTTCCAACAACACGAACACGGAAACGGGAAGCAAAGCGGAAGTTTGGACAGGGCGTGGCGTACATACGGCGTCGGTCGAAGAAACGAACGATTATATCGTGAAAAACGGTCGCACGGAATATAGCTTGCTTTTGCCGAAAGATCCTAAAGAATACGAAGTATATGCGGCGGAGCTTATCAACGAATATATGGAGCTTTCGCTCGGCGTAACCTTCCCCGTTGTTTATGCGACGGGTAAGGAAACGGCGGATAGTGGAAAATATATTTCGATCGGCGATACGCCCTTAATGCGTTCAAGCGCGATTTCCGTCGATCAAGAAAAATTCGGCACGGCGGGCTTTCGGCTTGTAACCAAAGGGGACGACCTGTATATTTCCGGTTCGCGCAAGGGGCTTCGCCACGGGACGTACTACGGCGCGCAAGAATTTTTACGCTACGCGATAGATTGGGAAGCGTATTCCTACGACGAGGTGCAGTATAACGTTTTGAACGATTTGAAGCTCGCCAACTACGACGTGGTGGAAATTCCAGAATTTGATGTAAGGACGATCCGCACAAAGAAATTGGAATTAAGCGCGGAATACGGCAGATTGTTGCGTTTAGAAGCGTCAGACGAAGTACAACTGCCGCTTGGTGCTTCCCATTCCCATTTGAAGGTTCTGCCCTATGAAAAATACGGCGCGGCGCATCCCGAATGGTTTGTTGCCGTGACGGATGAGAACGGAAAGAAGATTGGCAAAGCACTTTGTTTTGCGAACGAGGCGATGACGGATGCGTTCGTAGCGGAGCTTGTAAAACGCTTTGAAGCCTATCCCGACATCAATTTTGCGCACCTTGGCATAATGGATACGGGCGAATATTGCAAATGCGAGGCTTGCGAGTTGTGGCGAACTGAGAATAACACGAATCTCGCAGGTCAATCGGTCGATTTTACCAACCGAGTATGTAGAAAAACGAACGAGCTTCTTCAGCGTACCAATCCAACGCGTTCGGTGCAGCTGCAGCTTTTCGCCTACAATGAATGTACCGATCCTCCCGTGAAACCAGAGGACGGAAAATGGGTTCCCGATAGTCCCTTGGTGATTCCCGACGATAACGTGTACGTATGGTACGCGCCCATTTTAGCAAATTGGAGCGAAGCGATCACGAGCCCGCGAAACCAAACGTTCAAGGATTATTTAGACGGCTGGTCGGTGCTTTGCGATAACGGTAATCTCAATGTTTGGCAATATAATACGAATTTCGATAACATCTTATGTATGCATAAAAATTTCGATACGGAAGCTACCACGCTTCGCGCGTATTCAGATGCAGGCGTAACGCGTATGTATATGCAAGGACACGGAAACGTGTACCAAGCTGGTATGATCGAGCTTCGCAACTACGTACATTCCAAGCTGATGTGGGATCCGAATTTGAATTATAACGAGCTTGCAAACGAGTTTATCGAGCATTACTACGGTCCTGTGGCAGAACATATTTCCGAAATGTATCAAAAGCAAACGAGCTACTACGAATATTTAAGATCGCGTAGCCCGTCGGAGGGAGAGATATTAAGCGGTGGTTTGCGTGTAGACTTGATAGATAAAAAGTATTGGTCTTTTTCCTACGTAGACAACATCAAAAATATTATGGAAAACGCTTACGAGTCTCTTAAACCGTTAGAGAAAACAGACAAAACGGAATATGACAAATATTATTGGCGCGTTGGTGCGGCTTATATGGAAAATCTACTGTTACAAATGGAATTGTATCAGTTAAATTACGGCAAGGAATACACCTACTACGTAATTGATTTAATGTCGTCGATTTCGAGACATCACGGATATACGACAACGGTGGAAAGCACGAACTCAGGCGAGGGATTATTGACGAGCTATTATACAAGGTGGAGGGCGACTTATGCGTGAGAAATGGAGCAAAGTGATTTTAGCGGCGTTTACGACGACTTGTTGTGCGTTTGGCGCGGCGTGCGGTGTAAATAACCCTCCCTCCTCGTCAGGAAAAGGCGAGGACACGCAAACTTGCGTGTTAAACGAATTGGCAATAAGCGTAAACGTAGACGAAAGCTTCACGTTGCAGGTGCTTGGAAACGATCTGAATTTGGACGTAGTGTGGTTCACCTCAAACGCGAATATTGCAACGGTGGCGAACGGTACGGTTACGGGTGTTGCGCCTGGGAACGTGAACGTAAAAGCGGAGGTTGGCGAGCAAACGCTTAGCTGCGTGGTTACGGTTTCGTTTGCTTACGAGAACGCGGTTTACGTAACGCTTGAAAACGAAAAGGAAACGGCGGAAGGATTTGCGTTGCAGCTTTTAAAAGGAAGCGAATATACGCTTTCTCCCGCGCTTATCGACGGTGAAAAGGTAGAAAACGTAACGTTTGCGATCACGAGTGAAAGCGAGGCGGTAACGGTCAGCGGTTTAACGCTCACGGCAAGCGAGCTCGTAGAGGAAGCGGAAGTGGAAATTTCCTGTCAGTACGAGGGAAAAACGTATCGCTTGATCGTGTTGGTAACGGTAGCGGAATAAGGAGGTAAGATATGAAAAAAATAATTTCGGTTTTGCTTTCTGCGTTGATGTGCTGTTCTATCGTTCTGCCAGTTGCAGGCTGTGTCGGAAGCAACACGAGTATTTCGAGCAATTCGTCGAGCGCGGCAACGCCGACGGGCGGGTATCTTGCTTTAAGCGATCATAACGTAAAGCTGAAAATAGGCGAAACGCTTTCTTTGGGCGTGAAAAGATATAACGACGAGGACGAAGAACAAACGATCGGATCATTGCGTTTTTCCTCTGAAAACTCCGCGATTGTAAGCGTATCGGCGGACGGGACGATCACGGCGTTGCACGAAGGTGAAACGTACGTAAACGTCGTTGCGGACGGCGTAGAAGCGGCAGTATTCGTAACGGTGCAGGGCGCGAGCGCGATCAGTGGGCTTGCAATCCGCTTCTCCTCGCAAAGCCTGTATGTAGGCGTACCCAGCCAAGCGCGTGCGGTTATTTTAGACGAGGGCGTAACGGTAGCTACGGCAGAAAACGTTACGTGGAGGGTGGAGGAAGACGGCGCGCTCGAAATTACGGAAACGGGCGTGGTAACGCCGAAGGAGTTGACGGATAGTGCAACGGTGAAAGCGAGCTGCGAATACGACGGTGAAACGTATACGTCGGAAATACAGATCGCAGTCGTCGAGCCGATCTATTACGTGTTAACGGAAACGAACGTAAAGCTTGCGGGCGACACGACGCTTTCTGGCGAAAAGAACGAAGCGTATACAGAGGGCGAGTTTGAAATCAAGGCAATTCACGCGTTAAGCGGTGAAATCAACGTTTTAGGCGAAGCGGAAATCGACCTCGTGGTGGTAGACGAATCGGTAGCGATTGCGAGTATTTCAGAAAGCAATACGATCGAGATACAAGCGAAGGCAACGGGTGCGACGAACGTGAACGTCACGGTGAAAGAAAACGGAAAAACGTTTATCGTGCCTTTGGAAGTAGCGACGCCGATGAGCACGATTGCAGATATGGACGCGCTTGCAATTTCGGTGTATAACGACGCGGCGTTGCTTTCGGGAAATTATATGCTCGTAAACGATATTGACTACGAAGACGACGTGATTATGCCGATCACGACGAGCATAGCAAGCACGGCAACGGCGGGTTACCACGCAGGCGTACAATGGAAATACCGTTTAACGAAAACGGAAGACGGCTACGCTTGGGTAGATCGCAAGGACTATGGAAAAGCAGGCACGGGGCTAACCGACGAAGAATTCAAAGCGTTTGACAAGCTTCATATCTCGCGGTTTCATAAGCCGTTTAGCGGCACGTTCGACGGCAACGGATATTCGATTCTCAACGCGGCGATATTCTATGGGCAATGGGTATCCTACGTTCCCACGAAACCGCAAAATCAGTCGGCGAGCAATTCAGGCATTTTCGGCGTACTTTCAGGCACGCTTAAAAATATCGGTTTTGAAAATATCACGATGCAAAACCCTGCGGACGAAAAATGGGCAACCTGCGAGCTCTCGGAATACGGCTTAAATCGTGTTTATACAGACGACGGAACGTTCGACGAGGGGAAATTAGGTAAGAGCGGTGAATTTTATAAGGCGAACAGCTATTCGCTCGTATGTAAAAGCGAAGCGGGCGCGTTGATTGAGAACGTATATTTCAATTTCAAAAAAGGCTTGGGTAAAAGCTCGGCAGGTCAAACGGGCACTCTGCTTTCGTGGGGAACGCAAACGACGGTAAGAAATTGCGTTTTATACGTGGAAGACAAAGCACATTCGGGCAGATTGGCAATGGGCGATTCGCGTGCAGACACGAAATCCTTGTTTACCAACAACCTAATTTTAGGTATGAGCAATTTCCATTATAACGCGTCAATGAACGTGTTGGGTACGAACGGAAACTGGTGGCTGGGAGATACGAAAACCCTGCCCGAGTGGAAAGATCTGTTCACGTTAGAAGCGGAAGAGGGTGCAACGAACGTGCGCACGGTGGCAGAAGTTGCGGAAACGTTCGATAGGAGCGTTTGGAATATGAGCAGCTTCGGGGCAAGGAAAACAGGATGTCCCAAGCTCATAAAAGGCTGTTCGTCGTTCGTGAAAGAGCCGGAGAAAATCATAGTCGAAGAAAATGACGACGATAAGAAGGATAATCTGATCGGCTCGGATAAAGAATGGGAAAACCTGCCCTAAAAAGGAGATAGAACGTTGAAATACGATCACTTTGGCGTAATGTTAGATTGCTCGCGAAACGCGGTGATGAAAGTGAGCGAAGTGAAGCGAATGATCGATCATTTGAAGAAAATGGGCTATAACACGCTTGAACTTTACACGGAAGACACGTATGAAGTGGAGGGCGAGCCGTATTTCGGGTATATGCGCGGCAGATACACGGGCGCAGAGCTGCAAGAGATCGACGAATACGCGAAAAGCAAGGGAATCGAGCTAATTCCTTGCATACAAACGTTAGCGCATTTAGCGGTGCTTTTGAAGCACCGCGAATACGCTTGTATTCACGACACGGCGGGGATTTTGCTCATAGACGAGCCGAAAACGTACGAGCTGATAGATAGAATGTTTGCGAGCCTTGCGAAGAATTTCACGTCAAGAAAAGTAAATATCGGAATGGACGAAGCGCATATGGTCGGTCGCGGGAAATTCTTGGATAAATACGGTTATCAAAACCGCTACGAGATCATATTGCGGCACTTAAACAAGGTGCTTGAAATCGCGAAAAAATACGGTTTCACACCGCATATGTGGAGCGATATGTTTTTCCGCCCGATCAATAACGGGGCATATCACGTAGACGAAAATTTTGAAATACCCGAAGACTTGAAAGCGCAGCTACCCGAGGTGGAGCTCGTGTTCTGGGATTATTATCACAAGGTCAAGAAAGGCTACGACGACAATTTAAGTGCGCATAAAAAGCTTGGCAAAGAGGTATGGTTTGCGGGCGGAGCGTGGACGTGGAACGGCTTTGCGCCGTTGAATCACCTCACCCTACTAACGATGAAGCCGGCAATGGAAAGCGTCGTGGAGCAACGCGTGAAAAACGTACTCATCACGATGTGGGGCGATAACGGGAAAGAATGTTCGTTCTACGGCGTGCTTCCCTCGCTGTACGCCATTCGACAATACGCAGAGGGCAATTTCGACGAAGAAAAAATCAAGCAAGGCTTCTACGAGCTTTTCGGAATCCAATACGACGAATTCACGTTGCTTGATTTACCCAATCAAATGGAGAAGCCGTTCATTTACGCGGACGGGCAGGAGCTGCAACAAAACCCGAGTAAGATCTTGTTATATAGCGATCCGTTTATGGGCGTGAAGGACGAAATCTACGAAAAGCTTCCCGAAATTCCGTATGCGTGCTATGCAAAGCGATTGCAAAAAGCGGGAGGGCACGTGGGAGAATACGCCTACGTATTCAACACGCTATCGAGGCTTTGTAAAGTGCTCTCGTATAAAGCGCGGCTGGGCGTGAACACGCGGAAAGCGTATGAAAGCAAGAATAAGGAATGGCTTGGGCGATTGATAAACGATTACGAGCAAGCGGCAAGGCAGGTAAAAGCGTTCCACGAATCGTTTTTCGAGCTTTGGCATAAGGAAAATAAGCCGAACGGCTGGGAGGTGCACGATATGCGCCTGGGCGGCTTGGAAAAGCGGTTAAAGACGTGCAAGAAATGCTTGCAGGCGTATATAAACGGCGAAACGGATAAGATAGAGGAATTAGAAGAACCGCTTCTTCCGATCGAGCCGAAAATGCATATGCAAAAGAATGATCATTTAGGCTTAATCACGTTCTGCGCCGTTTAAGCAAGGCAAAAAGAGATATAAGGCTACGCCTTGCGATATGCAACGCGGTGCGGTGCAATTCACGGCAAGTACAGCTTGCCGAATCATTCGAACCAACCCCGAAAGGGCGGTTAAATAAAAAAATATGCCGAAAGGCAAAAAGGAGGAAACTTTTATGTTACACAACAAGGCAACGGAAAAGAAGAATTACGTAAGCCCTGCGCTTGCGAAATTTGAATTTTCCACACAAGATGTCGTAGCGACGAGCGCGAACGATTTTATGTTCGCGACCGATAAAGCGTGGACGACGGGAGTTACGATCGATACGGTGGAGGGCAACTAAAATGAAGAAATTATTTTCTAAATTGACTTCAGCAACGCTCGCGCTCGTGCTTGGCGTAGGCGCGTTGGGCTTGCCTTTAAACGCGGCAAGCGCGAACGACGCGGTAGACGAAACGCCCGTGGAAACGGTTGATCCTGGCACGTTCCACATGGCAGAGGGCGCTTCGGTTCGTGCAGGCTCGCAAGAGGGTAAGCCCGCAGGTATCCGTTTCCGTGTAGAGCTTGGAGAAGATATGGTAAACACCGTGCAAAGCGCACACGATTTCGGATTTTTGATCTTCCCGCACGTATATTTGGAAACCGCAGTCACGAACGTAACGGGTGGAACGGCGGCTTCGTATCACGTGAAAGCGGATCAGAACGGCGACGGCGAAGTGAGCGATGCGGAATATAGCGCAAACACCTACGGCTTATACGACTACGTAGAAGTCAAAAAATCCGAGATCGCAGATTGGAATTGGGACAATGCAATCTACGTGGACGACATTGACGGCAAAACCTACGTCAACGGCGTTTTGGGCGAGGTGAAAGCAGAAAACGTTGGCTTGCAATTTGCGGCAA
>JAGAOR010000023.1 GCA_017623605.1 Clostridia bacterium
CTTCCACATCTCTACGCTATCGTATGCAACGTATATGGGCATATCCCCCATAATTTCTATACCGTTGCCATTTGCGTACGCTTTCAAGGCATTCCATTGTTTTAAAAATATGTATTGCGTGAATTGCCAAAATTCCACTTCATCGCGATTTTTTTGCACAAATTCCGTTATCTTTTTCTCGTTGTAAACTCTATAATCTTCCCACTCCGTCCACGGCTGATGCCCAAATCGACATTTCAACGCCATGAATACGCCAAAATCAGCATATTCGCCCTGGTTAAGAAAGGTGCGCCACCCTTCGTCTTCTCTATCGAAACGGGCAAATGCCTTTTTTAAAACGTTCGTCTTATGCAAGAAAAGTTTTCCGTATTCCACACGACGCTCATCGTAAGCCCAGTCGACGTTTTTATACTCGCTTTCTTCCAACAAGCCTTCTTTGCGCAATTCTTCAAAATCTATAAGATAAGGATTTAACGCGCGCGCGTCGCACGATTGATAGGGGCTGTCGCCATAATTCGTCGGCAACAAAGGAAGCGTTTGCCAAACTTTCATGCCCGCGCTTTTCAGCCATTGCACAAAACGGTACGCCGATTCCCCCATCGTTCCTATCCCATACGGCGCAGGTAACGAGGATATCGGCATCAATATGCCTGCTCTTCTCCTTTTATCCATACCCTATTCTCCCATATTTTTTCTTGCCACAATATACTTTATCATATATGAAACTAAAAATCAAGCGATTTTCGCGAAAAAATTTCGAAAAATGAAAATTTCTATTACAAAATGATAATAAATCACTTTTTTCGAAAAAATACGGATATTTATTGACATTTTCATATGCCCGTGTTATACTAACTAAGAAGAAAGTTGAATTTAAGGCTTTCAGGGGATTTTTTATGACGTTAAAAGAGATTGCCAAAAAACTAAATTTATCCATCGCAACCGTATCCAAAGCGCTGAACGGCTCGACGGATATTTCCGAACCCACTCGAAAGCTCGTTTGCGATTACGCGGAGTCCGTGGGATACCGTTCCCGCAAATCCATGGCTTGGAACGGAAGAGTCGCCCTGCTTTGGGCAAAGGAAGAACAGCGGGATAAATACTCCGCGCCTTCCTTGGTTGCCGCTTCCTTTCTTTCCATGGCGCAAAAGGAACGGTACGTGGTCGTTGAAGACGTTTTAGAGAAACTGTTGGAAGAGGATGAAAAATTCAGCTTGAACGAGTACCTCGCGCACCATCATTTTTGCGGGGCTTTTCTTGTCGGCTTAAACTTCTTCAATCCCGTGTATGCACAGCTGAAAAAAACGAAGTATCCGTTAGTTTTGTTGGATAACTATATGTTGGATAACGATTTGGTTTCAGGCGTCGGTTGCGATAATATTCTTTCCACGGAAAAAGCCGTCGATTACCTCGTTTCTCTTGGGCATAAACAAATTGCTTTTTTGGGCGGGGAACGGCAGTCCTTGGTCGGTGCGGAACGCCTTGCAGGGTACATACTCGGGCTTTCGAAAAACGGTATCGAATATCGTTACGACCTCACTTATTTTGGGGATTATACCCGTCAAGCAGGCATCGATGCGGCGGATTATTTTCAATCCAAGGATTTCACCGCCATTGTTTGTGCTTCGGATATGATGGCTATGGGGCTCATCGACCGACTTCGCTACTGGGGCAAAAAAGTCCCCGACGACGTTTCCGTTATCGGATTTGACGATTTGGAATTTTTGCGGTATACCAACTACGACCTCACCACTATGCGCCAAGATTTTGCGCTTATCGGGGAAAAGGCTTTCCGCATTTTGGAAAGTATGATTAAAGGGCTGCCTGCGCAACGGGCAAACGTTGGCTGCACGTTGATTCCCCGCGGCTCTACTATCCCTTTGAAACAGACGTAAAACATTCTTTAATAAATAATCATCCACCCGAATATTGATATGCACCCCAAATGTTAAATGCTCTTGGGGAATTTGCGGGTAGGTAGGTTTTAACTGCCTACCCGTTTTTTGCCCCCTGTGCTTTTTATGACACGTCGTACTGCGGGAGACGGATCGCCCCTACAAACTTGTAGATGATTTTCACTTCCTGCATTTTTCTGCCCGCATACCATTCCGTTTCGGATATAATGATTTTCTCCACGAAACTGTTGAGAATTTCGGGCGTCAGTTCCCGTATCTCGGAATAGGTCTTTACCATTTTAAGGAACTTGGACAGTTTTTCTTCGTCCTGCTCGGAATAGGTCAGGCTCCGCTTTAAGTCCTGCATTTGCCTTTTTAATTCTTGCCCTTCGTCCTCGTAGGATTTCACAAGAAAATCAAACCTCTCGTCTGTAATTCTGCCGTTTACGTTATCTTCGTAAAGTTTACGGATAATCCTGCCGATTTCGTCTTGTCGGTCGCTAAGCCGTTTCAACTCGGCTTTCGCTCTCGCCTGAAACTTTTCCGTTTCTTTTTTCGATCCCGACAGGTATTCGTCCACAAACTCCTTTTCGTGTAAAATAACGTATTCGCAAACCTTGTGCAAATCGCATTGTACAACCCGTTCGAGGTCGGATACCAAAATCCGATGACTGCTGCACAACCCTTTTTTCTTCTTGCGATAGGTAGCGCAGGTGAAATTATCCATATTCCTATGCTTTGCCACCCGTTGAATAGTAAGTCTGTTTCCGCAGTCGGCGCAATAGAGTAATCCCGAAAACATATTCGGCTCGTTGAATTTCGTGTATGCCCGTTTGGTCTTTCGCATTTGCTGTACCGTTTCAAAGGTCTTTCCGTCTATGATCGGCTCTTGAGTATTCTCGCAGATAACCCATTGGTCTTTGGGTAAACGTACCTGTTTTTTGTTCTTGAAAGACTTTTTGGTCGTCTGAAAGTTTACCGTATGACCTGCATAGGCTATCTGATCGAGAATGCCTTTCACGCTTGCAACGCTCCATATTTCGGGAAATTCGCTTAATCGGTGGATTTTTCTGCCGCGATGAAGATTGTATAACTGCGGCGTTTCAACTTTTTCTTCCGTCAACTTTCTTGCGATTTCCGGCATACGCATTCCGTCCACGAACATCTGAAAAATCCGTTTTACCGTTTCGGCGGCTTCTTCATCGACAATCCATTTTTCCTTGTCGTTCGGATCTTTGATATACCCGAACGGGGGATTGGAAGAAAGGTGTTTGCCCGAATTGCCCTTTGCCTTGAATACGGCGCGAATTTTCTTGCTTGTGTCCTTTGCGTACCACTCGTTGAACACGTTCTTGAACGGCGTTAAGTCGTTTTCCGTCTGTACGTTGCTGTCAACGCCGTCGTTCACGGCGATAAACCGCACGTTGCAGTTCCCGAAATAAATCTCCGTGTAATATCCGACCATGATGTAATCTCTGCCGAATCGGGACATATCCTTGACGATAACCGTCCCGATTTTTCCTTCTTCCACGTCCGACATCATTCTCTGAAAATCGGGGCGGTTGAAATTCGTTCCCGAATAGCCATCGTCCACATAAAACTCGGTGTTCGTAAAGCCGTGTTCTTTGGCGTATTTTGCAAGCATTTCCTTTTGATGAACGATACTGTTGCTGTCGCCGACAAGTTCATCGTCTTTGGAAAGGCGACAGTAGAGAGCGGTAACATCACCTCCGTAATTGTAATTTCTGTTTTTTATCGCTATTTGTCCTAACATCTTATTTACCTCCGTTAAAAGGCAAACAGCGAGTTCGTTCTGTTTGTTCCCTTATTATCCCGTCTCTTCGGCGGGATATAAGTCTTTTCATAATATCCAGCGGCGTATCCGTCGCATTTTTCATTTCTTCGGCTACGACGACGTACGTCTTGTCGCCGATAACGTGGTATTCTACCCGTTCGTATGGCAGGGCATTGTTTTTCGCTTCGTTTTCCGTAATTTTAATCTCCTTATCATTGATTTCAATTACGCAAAACGGCAGGAAATAAGTTACGGCTATTGATTTAACGTGCCGTTTTCTTTCTTTTTCTTCAAAGCCTCGTATCCTTCTTTGATGAGGCGGACTTTGGTAATATCGTTTTCTTCGAGAAACTCGTTTATTTCATTAAAAAGCGCTCTCGGTATCATCGTGCCGAAGTTCCCGCTTGCCTGTTTTCTCTTTTCTTTATTCTTCTCTTCATACTTCCTGCGCGTTTTACGTACAGGCGTATCTTCCTTTCTTTCCATTACGCTTAACCTCCGAAATATTATTCTCGTATTGATACATATTTTATCCTGTTTCAGATAAAAAGTCAAGCTCTGGTGGGTAATAGAGGGAAGATAGCCCTTAAATTTTACTTATAATTGTTGTTTTTGTTGTGTTTTTCGTATTCTCTACGTTCTTCTTCGATTTCGCGTTCAATCTGTTGTAGCCGTGGGATCCGCATCGTTACGTCAGGCGTGAACATAGATAGAACGGAGTCAAAGAAAGTGCCGATGGTTTTCGGCTTGCCTTGGCTTATGCGTTTATATTCCGTGGGATTGGTTCTTGCAAGCGTTTTTCCGACGCGAGCATAATGCGAATCGCTGTCTTTTTCCCGTTGCAGAGTTTCCGATTTCTTTGCGTATTCGAGCGTCTCTCCCATAGACCTATCAAGCCGTTTTGTCAGGTCTTTGTTCTCTGCCGTTAAAGCGACAACCTGTTCTTGCAACCGTCCGCGCTTTCGGGGAATATCTCCGTTCTTCGCTTCGGCAAGAGCATCGGCATAAACCTGATTTACTTGCCGTATCGCTTCGGCTTGTTCGATTATCTTTTTTGCCTTGAATTCAGCCGTGGACAGGTGCTTTGCCTGACTACCTTCCTTGCCGCGCTGTAAACCGTAATTTTTGCCGACGGTGTTGTAAAAGTCAGTCTGCAATTGTCGTAGTTTAGATTTATCGAATAGGTCTTTACTGCACAATCTTCCGTCCGGCGTGATAGGAACAAGATTCAGGTGCATATGCGGCGTGGATTCGTCCATGTGGATTACCGCCGATATTACGTTTTCCGTTCCGTATCTTTCTTCAAAGAAGTTGGTACAGTCCGAAAAGAAGTTGTATTGCGATAATTTCGATAGTCCGTCAAAGAAGGATTTATCTGCGCCCACAACAAAAGAGTTCATAACGACTGCGTCTTTGCGTGGAGAGAGTTTTAACTCGGCTATTCTCTGATTGATGAACTCGGTGTACGTCCCGTCTGGGTTGTGCATATGATAATTGTATTTTGTCTTTGAACTGTCTATCTGCGGATTGTCCGACTTGTAATTTTCGTCCCGCTCGTTCTCGCGTTCGATAGGGGCGACGTCTTGCTTATGGTATTTTTCCATGTGACATACTAAATATGATATTGTAGTTTCCTCCTTTCATTTTGATTTAGTGGTGTTGGGCAAAGTGGTAGTAGAAAGTGTCTGCCGCTATTATTTTTAGTGGACACACAGCCTCGCAGAGCCCACTACTTCGGAATCGAAGTATAGTGGGCTACACTTTGC
>JAGAOR010000024.1 GCA_017623605.1 Clostridia bacterium
TATAAAACCTTGTCAATAATTTTTTGCAAGAAAAAGAACTTGGACGATATATCCAAGTTCTAATTTTCTTTTGACCGCTTGAAAGTGCAATTTCCTATAAATTTTTAATGTTTCAAAAAATCCCTTATAGGGAACGCCTTTGCGCGCTTCCCTTTTTTTACGGTTGACTATCTATCAAAAAAGTGTTACAATAAGAATATGGAAGAAATTGCTCAGCGAAAAAATTTCAAAGCGCGGGCGGCGGCTTTTTTTGATAAGAACTACCCGTTGTTTTTCGCGCCGATTATCGTGCTCGTGGCGTTCACGGTCGCGCTCGTTTCCTACGGCGTATATCCGTTTGGAGATGAATACACGCTCGCGAGCTACGATTTGTCAGCGCAAATTTGTCCGTTTATCGAGCATTTGTTTGACGTGATAGACGGTAAATCGTCGCTCTTTTATTCGTACGCAATCGCAGGCGGGGCGGACGTGTTCGGCACGTTTTTATATTTCTTCGTCAGTCCGTTTTCTTTCCTGTTTTTAATTTTTGGCGACGGAATGGTCGCGCACGCAAGCGGGGTAGTAATGGGGTTAAAGGTGGCGGCGATTTCCGTTTCAGGTACGTGGTTTGCGCAAAAGCTCTTTAAGGGAATCCCCGAATATATCTGTATTCTAATCGGCGTTGCCTACGCCTATTGCGGCTATACGTTTGTTTCCTGCACGTATATAAATTGGATGGATTTTTTAATCTACCTTCCCTTTTGCGCGGGCGCGTTCGTGCGATTTGTGAAAACGGATAAATTCCTTGCGTTTTCGATACTTGTGGCGTGTTGTATCTACACCTGCTTTTCGATCGCGTGCTTTTCTATGCTGATCGCCTTTCCCGCTCTGATTTACTACGGGCTCTTGTGCGTGGAGAAAGAGAAGCGTAACCGCTTCCTTGCCGATTTATGCCTGTCTTTCGCGGTGGCGGTGCTGATCGCCTTGCCCGTACTCTTGCCCGCGCTTGCGGCGTATTTACGTAGTGGTCGCGGCGGCGACGGGGGGATTTTCGAAAATTTTTGGTTCGGTTTCACGGTCTTACCCGACGGCACGCTCGGTAGCTTCAATTCCTCACGCTTTTTAGAGGATTGGTCGCTCGCGCTGTATAGAAAGTGGTCGTATATTATATCCGATTCGGCGTTCGTAATCCTAACGCTCGTTTGGTTTTGCCGTAAGGGCTTGAAAGATCCGTTTGCTAAATTTATGCTTATCGTAGGCGTTTTCACGTTGTTGCCAACGGTGGTGGACGAAGCGATGTTGCTTATGAATATGGGTTCGTATATGTCGTACGCCCTCCGCTTCGGCTTCTTGAACGCGCTGTATTTTTTAGGTGGCGCGTGTCTTGCGATCGAGGGACTTTGTTTTAAGGAAAATCGCGCGTACGACGGTGGCTTTTTACGCGCTTGCGAAATAGAAAACGAGGGGGGCAGGTATAAGACGAACGTATGGAAAATTGCAATCGCCGCGATAGGCGCGGTAGTGGTGGCATTCCTCGTTTGGTTTATCTCCTCGGACAACTGTAAAAATATTTGGAACTCTCTTACGAGCGATTCGGAAATGCTGGAAGCCTTCCAAAGCGTATCCGCGCGATACGCTCATTCACTTGGCGGGTTAGAAGTGATCGTTGTGCCTTTTGTGCTCGTGGCGATCGTCGCGGGCGTCGGTTGCGCGTTCGTAAGCGCAAAACGCATTTCTCCGCGGTTTCTTTCCTATATCTTGCTGATCGTCGTAGGCGTGCAAACGCTCTTTTATAACAATCAGCTCGTGGTCGGTAACCGCTCCACTCAACACGTCAATTTGGGCTCGTATCAAGATATATGTTCGCAACTTAACGAGATAGACGATACCTATTTCCGCGTGAAAGATTACGACGACAAACTTACCGCCACCGCGCCGTTTACGGGTAATAGCAATTCGTTTAGTGTATTTTCTTCGGTGATTGATAAGGATAATTTCGTAATATACAATTTGTTCGGGTATCAAGGCAACGGCAAAAATAGCTTAAAGAGCGCGCATAGCACGGGTAAAAGCAATCGAAGCGACGAATTTGGCGATTCCTTTTTGGGTTATAAATATTATCTCGTGCCCGAGGAAAAAAAGGACGATATTTTAACCGATTATAAATTAAAAAAATACGTCAAACCGTTTATGATTACGGGTGAGGACGGTAAAGAAACGCAGCTTTGTCAAGGTGGCTTTTACGTATTCGAAAACGAAATCGTATTTCCGAGCGCGTATAAGGTATCAAGCGGTACTCTTCGTTTTGAAAAACCTAACGATAGTAATGCTACGAACAGAAAATATAATCAACAAACGCTATACGCGTTTCTTCGCGGCAAAACGCTGGAACAAACGCGCCTTGAAACGGGTAGTTCCAGCTCCGAATTCGTAACGCCCGAAAGCGCGCGGGAGCTTTCCGAATTTCTTTGGAATAAAGCGGCGGAAATCAAGGTCGGCGCAGGGCGAATCACGGCGAACGTGAACGCGGTGGCGGGGGAATATCTGTTCTTGAATTTCGTAGCCTCCAAGGGCTATCAGGTGAAAGTCAACGGCAAGGCGCAAAAGCTGATTGATAACGATTTGAAATTCCTGCTCGTGAAGTTAGACGAGGGGGAAAACACAGTGGAATTTACCTATTATTCCCCATACGTAAATTACACACTGATCGGTGTTTGCGTGGCGGTGGTAGGGCTTTTTTCGGTTGCGTTGATCGTGAAAAAAACGAAACTCGTCGCATACCTGTCCCCTGTGATTGCTTGGGCGGGGATTTTGCTCGCAGCGGCAGTGGTAGCGTTTTTTATGCTCTTTCCGAGCGTAGTTTGGATTGTGAAAATTATTAAACTATTGCTATAAAGAAAAAACGAAAACGTTTATAAAAATATTCTCGTTTTTTTGTGTATACGGTTGACAAACCCGTTGAAAAGGTCTATAATGGGGCAGGTAATTAAATTACGACAAATAAAATAAGGAAGTAGGCACGAAAGATGAACTTTTTAAACAACAAATGGTTTCGCGCGGCAATTCCCGCGCTTTTGCTTCATTGTAGTATTGGCACGGTGTATTGCTGGTCGTATTTCGGCATAGAAACGGCGTTTGAGGGCGTAGCGGGCGCAAACGCGCTCGGTTGGGCGTTCTCGCTTGCGATTTTCTTCTTGGGAATGAGCGCGGCGTTCCTCGGCAACTTCGTGGAGAGGAATATTCACAAGGCAAGCTCGATTGCGGCAGTATGCTTTGCGATTGGCGTAATCGGTACGGGCGTGGGCGTACGCTTACAAAGCGTTCCGCTTACAATTGCTTGTTACGGCGTAATTATGGGCTTCGGGCTTGGGCTCGGCTATCTTTCCCCCGTGAAAACGCTTATGCTGTGGTTTAAGGACAATAAAGGTCTTGCGACGGGGCTTGCGGTGGCGGGCTTCGGCGCGGCGAAAATGATTTTCGCTCCTATTATCACGGCATTAAATCACGCAGTCGGCGTAGAATATACGCTGTATATCCTCGGCGCGATATGGTTCGTTATGATGTTCTGCGGACACCTGCTTTTGAAAAAGCCCGCAGGTTGGAACGAGCCGCACGAACCGATCTCGGTGAAAGAGTTTTTCAGTCGCTTCAAAATTTTCGGCGACGTAAAATTTATCGGTATTTGGCTTGTGTTCTATCTGAACATTACCGCAGGTCTTGCCCTGATTCATTGTGAAAAAGAAATTTATGAAATCGTAGGTCTTGTGAGCGTTGCCTCCCTGCTCGGCACGGTAACGGGCTTTTTCAACGCGGCGGGTAGAATCGGCTATTCTTCGCTTGGGGATCGAATGAAAGATAGAAACACGATTTATAAAATCATTCTCGCGAGCGAGCTTTTGATCACGGCTGTCGCCGTGGTAACGGGCGCGATCACCAATCAAATTGCAGTGCTCTGTATCGTGCTTTTAATCGTAGTGAACTTGGGCTACGGCGGCGGTTTCAGTAACCTTCCCACGCTCCTTTCCGACGTTTACGGAATGGGCAACATTTCTTCCATTCACGGTATCGCGCTTTCGGCGTGGGCAATGGCGGGCTTAACGGGTAATCAAGTTGCGAGCTTGATCCACGAAGCCACGGGCGATTTCCAAAGCATACTCTATTTCACGCTTGCGCTCTACGCAGTGGCGATTGTCGTAGATTTCCTTTTGATTCGTTCAAAGAAAACGAAAACGGAAACGGCTGCGGAAGTGAAAACGGAAGCGTAAGGTCTTTTCAAGTAAATAAAAAACGGACTTACCTTTTTCCCATAGTGGGAGATCGGTAAGTCCGTTATCTTTTTTATTCGGATTGTCGTTTTTGAATACGCTTCCAATTATAAAAGGCGTAAAGATCGTTGAATAGGAAAGAGGCGAAGCAAATCACCATTGGTAGATAGGCAAGGGAAGCAAAGGAAGAATACGTCCACAACACGATCAAAACGACGTCGTTTGCGGCGTAAGCGAGCGCGTAATAGCGGCTTCTAAAAATCAGCAAAGCGGAAGCGAGAAAGCTTGTAAACACGGAAATGGTACTCACGATCAAATTATTCGTTTGAAAATAAGCCAAGATAAAATAAAACGCGATGGTAACGGAAAGGGCGGCGCTCACGAGCCAAAATAGATTCGCCTTGGACACGGTAGCCACCTTCACCTCGTTTTTGCCCCTTTGAGAGGGGTTTTTAATCCAAGTAACGCACGCGACGATTGCGGCAGGTAGACTCATAAAAAGGTAAGTGAGCATTTCGCCATAGTATCGTTGTTCCCAAGATACGAGCGCGTAAAAAATGGAAAAAACAGATACGAGGAATTGCCCGATTACGTTCCCTTTTGCGATGAAGATAAGGGAAGTAACGCCCAAAAGGGAGGAGAGTAAGGTAAGCGGGTGAAAATCGCCACTGAGGCAAAAGGAAAGGGCGATCGCCGCGATAGAGCCGCCCCAAAGCCCCCACTCAAAAGGGGAAAAATATTGTAAGAGTTTCTTGAATTGCATAAAAATTTTATTTTGCGATGTCGATTTTTCAAAATCGCGACGTGATTATAAAAAAATTAGTTCGTAGTATCTTCAAAATTGATTTTATTTTCTTTAATAAACTGCTTATTGAGTTTTCTATCTAAAACGGTCTCGATTTTTCCCATATCAGTTTTTTCATATGTGCAAATTAGAGTAACCTTTAATTTTTCATAAATTGGCATTTTAAATTTTTTGGTTTTTGTATATTGAATATTATTTTCATTATACCCCCAATGCTCAATATAAACGTGCTTATTTTCTCCAAGATAGTGAGGCAAATAAAAGTCTGGATGTAAAACTTCCTTATCAGTTGCGCCATAAGGCAATTCTCTTTCATATGCGTGAGAAATGCCGTGCTCAAATAAATAATTGTCAATATCGCGTTCAGATTTACTTTTTACGATGTGCCCGTCTTTGCAAGTATATCGCCCCTCGTAATCTACGTCAAGTAGTTCGACGTTGCTACAATTTGTTATCTTAAATAAGAGCTCTTTATTTTTATAGTTGTGATAGCAGTTTGGGCAAAACAACAACCCGTCAGTATGTTTTCCGCAGGTAATGCATTTTGCTTTATTATTTTCGTCGATGACTACGACCTTATTTTGTTCCTTGCTAACATCAAAAAATTCTTTTTCCGTTTCTGTTTTTATAGCTTTTTGGTCTTGTTTTTTCTCCTGCTGTTGATTGTTTAAAATTGACAGCATTTCTGCTTCCGTATATTTATTCCAGCAGTTTTTACAAAAAGCATAGCCTTTTGTTTTTTCACCACAGGAAACGCATATTTCAAAACCCTCGGTGGGTAATTCGGTGTATTTCAAGGTTTTTTTACACGAACAAGGGTTATCTGTTAAATGCCATTTTCCGCAATGCAAGCATTTAACCACTTTTCCTTCTTCTTTCCATTTTAAATGTGTAGTACATAAAGGATATATACCGCTATTTTTACCACAAATTTGACAAGTCTTTCCCATAGACATACTCCTATTTTTTAATGCGTCTGTTATATTATAGCAAAATGAGCGCAAAAAATCAAGGAGATATGCGCATTTAGCGTAAAATTGACCAAAGCTACGAATTGAATATTATTAAGAAATTTAAAAAAACGGGGAACTTCCACAAAAACAGAAGGAATATACCCACAATATAAGTATCATAGGATTGAACCAAAACACGCTATAGCATAAAAACACAGATCATATCCCAAAAAAAACAGAAAGCATTCCCTAAAAAGATACAAAGTATTTGCCTAAAATCACGCGTTGCAGTAAAAAACAAAATAGTAAAGCAACAAAAATGGCAAAGAAACGAGACGTTAAGGAAACGAAGTAGTAAAGCAACAAAAATGAAAAAAACAAAACGCTAAAAAACGAAAGGCTAACAAAACGAAAGCACGTATATAACATATGAAGATATGAAAATATGTTCATATCTTCATATGTTTTTGGGAAAGGAACATATCATAGACGGATAGTGGGGTGCGTATCATAAATCGCAGAATCTTTTCATTTTACATTTATAACAAACAATAAAACTTTTCGATTTTATACAAGGGTAAGTGAAGTAGGAGGAATATTCTTATTCCTGTTCTTTTTCTTTTTTCGCTTTGCGCTTTTCTCTTATCGAGTAGGCGAGAAGAATCGCGTAATGAAGAATGAGTCCCACGGCGATTGCTTTGACGAGGTCGAATATCACGGTGAGCGCAAACGTGAGAATAAGGACGAGTATATCGTTCCATTTTTTCGTTTTAACGACGGCGACGAATTCTCTCCATTCGCTCATATTATACGCCACGATAAAGAGAATGGCTGCGATAATAGGCATAGGGATATAGGCGGCAAGAGGCATTAAAACGACGAGCACGAGTAAAAGCACGACGGCGTGAATCATACCCGACAGGGGAGACCTACCGCCGTTTTTGACGTTTGCCGCCGTTCTTGCGATTGCGCCCGTTGCTGGAATACCGCCGAAGCAGCCGACGAATATATTACTCGTGCCCAGTGCGATCAGCTCGGTGTTAGAATTGTGCGTATCGTCCACCATTTTATCGGAAACGACGCAGGAAAGAAGCGATTCAATGCCCGCAAGCAGGGCAATCGTAAACGCGCTCGGAAGTAAAGCGAGAATTTTTTCTAACGTGATTGCGGGGAGCTTAAAGGAGGGCAGGGCGGACGAAATGGTATAAAGCGAGCCGATCGTGTTCGCGTTGATAAAGGGGATCAAGCAAACAAGCGAGCCAACAAGCACGGCAATCAGCGAGCCGGGAATTTTCTTGGAAATTTTAGGCCAAAGGATAAGAATGGCAAGCCCAAGTACGCCCAAAGCGAACGCCCAAGGATTAAACGTGAAAATATGCTCAAAAACGAGCGTAAGCTTTTCAATCGTTTCGATTGCCACCACACCCGTAGGATAAGTAAGTCCCAAGAAATCTTTTAATTGCCCGATCACGAGCGTAACGGCGATCCCCGCGGTAAACCCAACGGTAATCGTATGCGGAATATATTTGATAAGCGAACCAAGGCGAAGCACGCCCATTAGGATCAATAAGATCCCCGCCATAATGGTAGCAAGGAAAAGCCCGTCCATACCCTGCGTAAGGATAATCCCAGCCACGATTGTAGCAAACGCCGCGGTAGGACCTGTGATGTTGACTTTGCTACCGCCCAAAAGCGCAGTGATAAAGCCCGCGATAATGGCGGTAAAAAGCCCCGTTTCAGGGGTTGCGCCGGAAGCGATCGCAAGCGCAATCGAAAGGGGGAGCGCAATAATCGCAACGATCACGCCGGCAACGACGTCCGCAATATAATCCTTTGATTTATAATTTCTGAAAGCAGTTAAAATTTTAGGCTCGAACAATTTCATAAACTCTTTCTCCTTTGTGCCAAACTATTATATACCAATCGAATAGAAAAAGCAATCAAAAACGACATAAAGTTTTATAATTGTACTTATGTATTTTCTAATTAAGGAACGACAACGATCCCTTTTGAAATAAAAGGTTTCCAATAAAATCAAAGCCTGCATTGCTAACAAATACGAACAGCCTTGAAACAAAAAATACATAGAAAAAACAGGATATTCGGTTTGATTTATAAAAAACGATCCACGGGGATTCTCGCCATATAGAACGTATTATTTGAAAAAAGAATAACAGATTGAATTGATAACGCCAAATAAGATAAAGAACATATGAAGATATGATCATATCTTCATATAAAAAATTGTAAAACTGCACGAAAACACACCCCGTAGAAAGGGGTGTGTTTTCATTGGCGCAGAGAAGAGGATTTGAACCTCCGGATACGTTCCCGCATCACACGATTTCCAATCGTGCTCCTTAAACCACTCAGACATCTCTGCATAAAAGCGCAACGTCGCGCACAATACGCGCATATCACGCAACGCTTATTTATATTACTGTATTTTTCAAAAAAATGCAAGCGTTTTCACTGCGCTTTTTCAAATTTCCAAAAAAATCTTTCAAACGCGTTCGCGGGGGGAGGGGATGAAGCAAAAGTATTCAACCCTTGTAGCAGCCGCACGCCGCGCCGCTTTTTAAAAATCCCGTATCCGAGCATTTTTCGCAGGTGAACTTGGGTAACAAATCCGCTTCGTCAATATCGAGCGCAGTCAAAATACCTTTCCGTTCAGAAAGAAGGGAGCGTTTTTTCTCGCTCAAAGCGGGCAAGGTTTTCGGCTCGAACACTTCCGCCTTTGCAAGCGCGAGCTCCATTTTGGAAAGCTCCGCGGAGATCTCTTTAAAACGGGCGTTTTCGTTTGCCATAGCGAGATATTTATCCGCGCGCGTTTGCGCCTTTTCGCGAAGCAGAGCGTAATATCTTTCTCTGTCTGCTTTTGCGTTTGCGGCGTCCACGGCAGGACTTGTGAATGTTCCGCGTGTTGTGCTTGAATTTCCCGTGCCACCCGAAACGGCTGAATCGGGAATCTTTTTTACTTCAAAAACGCCCGTTTCTTTCCATTCTGTCAAAATTTTATTCATATACGGCATAGGATTTACGCTTGCCACGCTACGCTTTGCCGCCTCCAAAAGCATAGACTCCGAGAAGCCCCAATCGCGCCAAGTTTTAATTAAGGCAAGATTTCCCGCGCTCTTGCGAATCCCACCGCAAATTTCCTGAATTTTCGAAAAAAGCTTCAAATCGTCGTTCTTTTCTTTTAAGAAAGCTTTCACCTGTGCCGAAGCCACCGCGCCTTGCGTCGCCAATTTTTCCACGAGCGAGTGCATATCGTCAAAGCTTCCGCGCCCGTTTTTCATACAAAACAGCGCAATATCTAAAAGCGTAGCGTCTTCAAAGCCGAGTGCGCACCATTTTTCGATATATTCCTCGATATAGGGGGCGGGATTGCTGACTTTCACGCCCAATTTTCTGCCAACACGGAACGCAAGGCTTGCCATCGCTTCCCGCGCGCATAAAAATTCCGAAATCACACGTTCGTCTTTTAAACCGCGCTCGTATAAATCTTCGAGGGTAATATCGAGGACGTTCATATTCCCGCGTTTCAAGCATTTCGCCGCGGCAAGAATGGCGTCCTTTTCAAAGCCAAGCGTTTCCGTCCATTTGCGATAGAGGGAATAATCCACCTCGTCAGGCACGCGCGAAGCGGCGTTTGTAAGAGCCAACGCGGCGTACACGGCAAGGAGATTTCCCTCGTTTAAATGATAAGAGGAAAGCTCGCGTTCGACCTGCTCGTAGGTAAGCGCGCCGCCGCGGATAAGTTTTTTGGCCTTGTTAAAAATATAGGAGGGGGAAGCGCCGTCGCCCTGCTTGTTAATGCAATATTCCGCAATCAATAAAAGTGCTTGCGGTTGCAAGGAGGTTTCCTCCAAAAAGCGCATATACTTGACGTAATCGCCCGCAGAAACGAATTTCCCGATCCGCGCGAATTTGCGTTGTAATTCCTTGTTAAAATCAGCGTACTGTTCGTATCGCACCTTTTTCGGTCGTCCCGTTGCTGATTTCACGGGCAAATACTGCACGGCAAAAGGGGATTTAGAAACGATAGCCACGAGATCGTAATCTTCCCAGAGCGCAAAGGCGTCGGCGATACGTTCTTCGGAGGTTTTCAAAACCTCTGCCATAGAGGCGAGGGAGAAATCAGAATCGACGTTTTTGCATAAATATAAACCGTAAAGATAAACTTTCACGGCAAACCCGTCCACTTCGGGTAGATATTTAGTGATAAACTTATTCTCGACGGTAACGTAGGAATTATCGTCGCAATCTTTTGAAAAGGAACAAAACGCCATAATTGACCTCCCTTGCTTAATTTCCGAAAAATTTCATACTTTTAAGCAAACTTTCCTTGATTTCTTTGAAGAAATAGTGTATAATAAAATAGTATCGGAATTTCCGCCCTAAAAAAGTTGTATGATCATTATACCCCTTTTCCAAAGGAAAAGCAAGCTGAAACGGGGTGATTTTCCAAAAAAAGAAAAAAAGAGGCAAGGAGGGAGCGCGCGTGAAAATTTTGCATACGTCGGATTGGCACGTCGGCAAACGACTTATGGGACGCGAGCGCCTTGCCGAGCAGGCGGAGGTTTTAGACGAAATCGTCGAGCTGTGCGAGCGGGAAGAGATAGAACTCGTATTGATTGCGGGCGATATTTTCGATACGTATACGCCGCAAGCAGAGGCGGAGGAACTGTTTTTCTCCAAAATTAAACGGGTGGCGGGAGAAAACCGAGCGGTTCTAATCATCAGCGGTAACCACGACGACGGTGTACGTCTTTCCGCGGTATCGCCCCTTTCCCAAGAACAGGGGGTGTATATCGTGGGCAATTCGAGGGCAACGATTTCAACGGCTTTCGGGAGCAGAAAAACGCGCCCCACGTC
This sequence comes from Clostridia bacterium, assembly GCA_017623605.1. Classification (GTDB taxonomy): domain Bacteria; phylum Bacillota; class Clostridia; order Christensenellales; family Borkfalkiaceae; genus Scatosoma. The sequence goes on from JAGAOR010000024.1 coordinate 10,881, forward strand.
TTCCGGTAAGGGCTACGTAATTTTCGAAAACGAACGCGGAGAAAAGGCGTTCATCGCAACCCTGCCCTATCCAAATGAAGCAAGATTTAAAGAAGAAAAATCCGAACTGCCGTACGTAGAGCGTATGCAGGGTTGGATAAACGAGGTGGTAAGCGGGAATGCGGAAAAGCTGCCGTCGATCTTACTTGCACATATCTTCGTAGCGGGTGGCAAGATCAGCGATAGTGAGCGTGAAATTGATTTAGGAGGCGCGAGAGCATTACCGATCGAAGCCTTGCCAAGCGTCGATTATATTGCGCTGGGGCACTTGCATAAAAAACAAAAAATGGGCGGTAGTCATTGCTATTATAGCGGCTCGCCCTTGCAATATTCTTTCGACGAGGTTGCGGATAAAGTCGTAAAGGTCTTTGATTTAACGCAAAACGGCGTAGAGAATTTAAAAGACGTACCGCTCACGAAAGGGAAAAAGCTCGTACGCTTGGAAGCGGAAACGGTTGAAACCGCAGAAACGCTGCTGACGGGATATGAGGAAAATCTGGTGGAGTTGAAGCTAATTTTAAGTGCACCGCTCACCCAGAGCGATAGCGCAAGGCTCGCCGCGCACGAAAACCTCGTTTCCCTGATTACGGAAGTGAGGACGGAAGAGCAAATTCGTTTAGAAAGTAGAAAAGGGCTCACCGATTCCGCCCTTTTCGACGCATACTATAAAGAGGCGTACCACGCCGAGCCGAAAGCAGAGCTCAAAACGCTGTTTTTAAGCGTATTGAACGAAATGCAGGAAAAGGAGGCGGGGGTATGAAGCCGATCTATTTAGAATTTTGCGGCATCAACAGCTTTTCGGAAACGGCGAAAATTGATTTTAAAGCCCTGCTTTCAGGGGGCGTGTTCGGTATTTTCGGCGACACGGGTAGTGGGAAGAGTACCATACTCGATTCCATTCACTTCGCGCTTTACGGCGAGATCGACCGCGTTCCCAAATCCTTTAACGATTGCATAAACTATCGTAGCGAATCGGCGCGGGTAACATTCGATTTCGAGATCGGGAGCGAGGGGGTACGGAGAGCGTATCGAGTAAAACGGGAACGGAAGCGTAAAACGGGCGCGACGAAAGCGTATTTATACGAGCATACGGTAGAGGGTGGCTTATTCGCGTTGGCAGAGGGCACGCGCGAGGTAGACGAAAGGATAGAAAAAATACTCGGTTTAAGCTTTGCCGATTTCAAAACGTGCATTGCGCTCCCGCAGGGAGATTTCGCCGCGCTCGTCAAATCCACGACTTCGGAACGAGTGAAGCTCGTTTCCCGCCTTTTCAATCTTGAAAAATACGGTGAACGCCTTTCCAAGGCGGTGAACGAGCGGTATTATAAAGCGGAAGAGGAAGTCAACCTGATCAAAGCGAAAATGGGCGAAAACGAGGGAGGAAGCGAGGAGCTGATCGTACAGACGGAAGCGCAGATTGCGGCGCAAAAGCGCGCGCTCGTAGAAAGCCGCGAGGCGTACGAGGCAGCGGAAAAAGCGTATGCGCTCGCGCTGGAAGCGGATAAAGCCAAGCGTGAATACGACGCGCTTTGCACGAAGCTGAACGCGCTCAACGCCAAATTACCCGAAATGGAAGAAACGCAAAAAAAGCTTATGCTTTTGCCCAAGGCACAGTCGGTTAAAGAAAAATCGGATACGCTCGTAAAATCGCAAGCGGAAGAAAAAATAGCGGTGGCGCAGTTAAAAACGGCAGAGGCAAACTACGAAAGCGCGAAACGGGTATTCGAGCAGGCGAGGCAAACGCTGGAAAAGGGGAACTACGACGATAAGCTTTTAAAGCTTTCCGTTGCTTTGCAACGAGTTGAAGACGCGAAAGCGGACGTAGAGGCGGCGGATAGCGCGGGTAAGGCGTTGCAGGAATGTATTGCGCAGTATAGCGCGCTGAAAAATAAATGCCAAGAGGAAGATTTTTCGGGCAAGCGGCAGTCGATTGAAGCAGAGATCGAAGCTTTGGGCGAAGACGGAACGTTGCTCGATTACCTCAAACGCAATTATAAAGGCGTGCTCCTCACCGACGTATACGGCGAGATCCGTGCGGATTTAAACGAGCTTGGTCAAAAATACCCGCAAACGCAAGCGGATATACAGCTTTTGCTGAAAAAATATTCGGCGATTGAAATAAAAGCAGAGGAAAACGCGTTTGATATAACGACGATCAATTTAGCGTTTAAAGAGATCGAAAGAAAACGCAAAACGCTTCGCGAGGAGCTTGCCTTAATCGAGAAACGCCGCCTTGCCTATGAGGAGAACGAAAACGCGAAAAAATTGCTTGCGGAAAAGGGGAAAAACTTGCGGGAAAGCTATAACGCGGCAATGCAAAAAATCGCGTTCGTCAAAGACCTGGGTAGTGCAAAAGAGCTTTCAGAGCGAATGAAAACGCTAAAAATAGCACAGCAAACGGATAAAGAACACTACGAAAAAGCGCAGAGTGCTTTGAGTGCGTGCTTTGCGGAAACGGAGAAACGAAAAGGACTTGCCGCATTGCAAAGACAAACAAAGGATCAGGATGCGTGCGCGCTTGAAAAGGCGTTAAAGGAAACGGGCTTTGCAGGGGTAGAAGAAGCGACGACGTTGCTTCACGAAATCGGGGACGCGGAAAAGGCGCAAGCGAAATGTAAAGAATTTTTCGAAAGCTACGCGCTCGCGCAAAGCGAGCGCGAGAAAACGGATATAAGCCGCTTCGAGGGTTTTCACGCGGAAACGTTATCTCTTGCCTTGCGGACGAAAGAAGAGGCTCGCGCTTCGTTTGATGAACGTAACAAGAGCTTGGGCGCGAGTGAAAAGGAACTTGACAGGTTGCAAAAGCTGAAAGAGAAATATAGGCAGCAAGAAAAGGAACTTGAAGCAAAAGAACGGGATAAAAATTTATGCGACGAGCTTCGTCAGCTGGTAAGAAGTAATAAATTTTTGGAATTTATCGCTTCGGAATATTTGCAGGAAATTTGCGGTGCGGCAAGTAAAACGCTGTTATCGCTCACAGGCGGCAGATATTTCTTACGCTACGAGAAAGAATTTAAAGTAGGGGATAATTTAGACGGCGGAAACTTACGCGCAGTAAAAACGCTTTCGGGAGGAGAAACGTTTTTGGTATCGCTGTCGCTTGCGTTGTCGCTTTCGAACGCGATCTGCTTAAAGTCCTTGCGACCGATCGAATTTTTCTTTTTGGACGAGGGCTTCGGCACGTTAGACGAAAAGCTCGTAGACACGGTGATGGACGTACTTGGCAAATTAAGCAAAACGTTTTCAGTGGGGCTCATTTCCCACGTGGAAGAATTGAAGCATCGGATTGATCATAAAATAATCGTAAACGGTGCAACGGAAAGTAGAGGCTCAACGGTAAAGGTAGAGTGTTTCTAAAAAGAACCCAATAATTTATAATTTATTATTTATTATTTGTTGACAACGAAATCGAAGTAGTCCGAGGAAAATATAATTAAACGGAAACAGGTATGATAGTAAGCGCAATTTCATTATGGAAAAAATTTGACGTATCGACACCGCTTTGCGTAAGCGAGTGGGAGATCGAGGATCGCGGTGGCGTGCGGTATAGCAGCGTCGCGTATTCAGGTCATAAAATGACGGACGGAAGCGTCCGTATTTACGCGCGCTTTGCAAAACCGATCGGTTCGGGTAAAAAGCCTGCGATCCTGCTTTTGCCCGACGCGGGCAAACCGCTGGATGGAGAGCTTTTCAGCTATTTTATCGACAAAGGCTACGCGGTGCTTATGCCCGATTATTCGGGAAAAATGCCCACGGACACGGATAGCGATTTCCGCACGGTATATCCGCCGTCGTTGGATTATGGAAACTATGAAAAGGCGCGCGGACTTTCAGATATGGAGAATCTTGCGGCGGATCAAACGACGTGGTTTGAATGGTTATACGTAAGCCTGTTCTCGCTGGAATATCTGAAATCCCGCGAGGACATAGGCAATATCGGCGTAGTCGGAATTCGTAGAGGGGGCGATTTAGCGTGGCAAACGATGCTCTCGCCCGACGTAAAATGCGGCGTACCCGTCAACGCGGTCGGTTGGCGTTCGTTTTCCGCGCTTGCGAAATTCGGAGATAACGTAGCGCACAATTTAAGCGACGATCGTCATCGGTATATTGCGGCGGTGGAGGCACAATCGTACGCGCCTTACGTAAAATGTCCCGTGTTAATGCTTTGCGCCTTGCGCGACGATAGCTTTGATTGCGACCGCGCCTACGACACCTATTCGCGTATCGGCAATCAGGAGGGCAATGCGCTCGCGTATTCTTCGAGTAGCGGCGCGTGTATCGGGCTTGGCGGGCTCAACGATATGGATCTGTTTTTAGAGAAAAATTTAAAAGGCAGAGAAATTTATATCCCCGACACGCTCAACGTATCCTTGCAGGAAACGGGCGAGGGTTTAAAGGTGGAGATCGAATGTGATAAGGAAGGCATTTTAGAGGACGCAGGTATATTCTACGCGGAATCGGACGTCAAGACGAAATGTGCCTATCGCGATTGGAATCGTGTGTTCCGCATAAGCGGCAAATCGGTAAAGGAAGGCAAGATCACGCACGTCATCAAGCCATTTGAAGGCGCGACGGCTGCGTTCGTATACGCCTACGCGAAATATATTAACGGTTTCCGCGTGATGTCGAAGATCACGGCAAAACGGCTTTCAAAGCCCAATTTCAATGCCGTCAAGGGCAGAACGCTGTTTAGCGGCAACACGTCGGACGGATTGAGCGTTGCCGAGTATCGCGATTATTCGATAGCAGACGTATTCTTGGAGAGGGAAGCTACGCCGCGCACGGTAATCGGCTACGGCGGGATTAAAGGTGCGTATTCGGTGGGCGGTATCAAAACGTATAAAATCAGCTCGCCCACGTATATTCCCGAGGAGAACGCATTTTTGAAATTCGACGCGTGGTTTCCCAAAACGGAAACGCTTAAAATCTCCGTGGAGGTTGGCGACGTAGAGCAGGATTCGGAACGCTACACCTGCTATTTGGAAATCAAAGGCGGGGGCAAGTGGAAGCGTATCGTGTTAAAGCCTGCGGATTTTAAGGGCGAAAAGAGCGGAATGCCGCTGAAACAATTTGCCGACGGCAAGGCGCTGTTGTTCGATTGCGAAAACGAAGAGATTGAATTTGCAGTTGCCAACGCGCTTTGGCTGTAAGAGGCGGGTATGTACGCGTTGAACGATAAAATTATAATGAAAAAGCCGCACCCTTGCGGCGGCAAGGAATGGGAGATTGCGCGCATCGGTGCAGACGTAAAACTCCGCTGTGTAACGTGCGGAAAATACGTAAATTTAACGCGCGACGAATTAAAAAAACGCGCGAAAAGCACGGGGGCAAAGGAATGAACAAACCGTTATCGGATAGCGAATTATACGAAGCGCGGCACGGCTTCAAGGAACGGCGCTCCAACGCCCGCTTCTTTGGGGCGATTCTTGCGATTTTCATTCTCTTTCTCTGCTTTTCCGCTTGGTGGACGGGCAGTTTCGGAGGCGTCGTCGTAGACGGAAGCTCGATGAACCAAACGCTATACGACGGGGAGAGACTGCTAATGCGCTACGCCAAGGACTACGAAGTAAAGCGTGGCGACGTCATCGTCGTATACGTGGGCGACTACGAGGAATGTGAGAGCGTGAACGGCGATTTTCTGATCAAAAGGCTGATCGCGATCGAGGGGGACAAAGTACGCTGTCAAGACGGTCAAATTGAAATCCAATATGCAGGCACGGAAAAATGGCAAAAATTAAACGAGCCGTACGCGCATTACGGAAGCTATCGCTTTGAATACGATTTCGCCGAATACGAGGTAGGGGAGGGAGAAATCTTCTTTTTGGGAGACAATCGAAGCGGAAGAGGAAGTAGCGTAGATAGCCGTTATCAAGAGGGTATGTCCCATCTCGATAGGCTTTATAAAAAAGCGGATATATACGGCGTCGTGCCCGCTTGGGCGATCGAGCATAATCAAATCTTGTCAAAAATATTTTTTAGAAAATAAACTTTGAGTAATACATTTTAAGGAGAAACAACATTATGGCAATACGTATCACATCAGACAGTACCTGCGATCTTAACCATTTGGTGGAGGAGCGCAATATCGGCATTTTACCCTTGCAAGTCAATTTAGACGCGCAGTCGTATCACGACGGCATTGACATCACCCCGCAGGACATTTTTGATTTCGTAGAAAGAACGAAGATTCTGCCCAAAACGAGCGCGCCGAGTATCGGAGATTACGAGGAATTTTTTGCTGAACAACTGAAAGAAGCGGACGAGGTAATTCATTTCAACATTTCCTCGAAAAGCTCGGGCTCGCACAATATGGCAAAGCAAGCGGCGGAAAGTTTTGGAGGGAAAGTACGCGTAATCGACAGTAAGGCGCTTTCCACGGGACAAGGCTTACTTGTTTTGAAAGCGTGCGATCTTCGCGACGAGGGTAAAAGCGCGGCAGAAATCGAAGAAGCGGTAAACGCGCTCCGGCCTCGCGTGAACACCTCGTTCGTTCCCGACAGCCTGGATTATTTGCATAAAGGGGGCAGAGTATCTGGTATGATCAAGGTCGTGGCAGGTATGTTCAAAATCCACCCGCTGATTTATATGGACGACGGTCAGCTTGTGCCCGGCAAAAAATATAAAGGAAGAATGGACGTATTGCTCAAACAATACGTGCAGGATCTGAAAGATATGTACCCTAACTACGATAAATCCCGTTGCTTTATCACGCACTCGTCGGCGGAGGCAAACGTAGTGAACGTAGCGAAAGAAAAGGTGAAGGAGCTGTTCGATTTCGACGAAATTATCGAAACGGTTGCAGGTTCGATCATTACGAGTCATTGCGGTAAAGGGACGCTTGGCGTACTTTTCATTTGCGAATAAGGAAAAACGTATGGTATCAGTATATAACGACGCCGATTATTTAGCGGCGTATCAACAAAAGCAACGTTTATTCTACACGTTTGTGCTCGCCACGCTCGCCTACGTGGGATTTGCGGTCGGTTGTGCAATTTATCTCACGACGCTTCCGTACGGTGATACAGGGCAAGCTTTCCCTCGCGTACTCGTATACGTAGTTTCGGCGATATACGCCGCGCTGATCTTCCCGTTTATGGCGATCAAATACAGCCGTAGTCATCGGTATTATAAAATGCTTTCCTACGTTTGTGAAGGCTTAAAGATGGAAGAGCTGAATTATTTTTACGAATTTCGAGAAAAGAGTTTGCAAAAGGATAATATCGACGTAGTCGGATGCGTATTTGAAACGTGGAGTAGAAAAAAGCAAGAATGGTTAGAGCGGGAAGCGTATTTCGATCCCGAAAAGCCATTGCCGGAAATCGAGAGTGGCGATCTCGTGGAATATATCACGCAAAGCAACTTTATCATACAATATCATATCGTAGAAAAGCAAGCCCTCGAATTTGAAGAAGAGGAAGAGGACGAGGAATACGAAGAATATGAGGAAGAGGAAAACGACGAGGAAATAGAAGCAGAAGGAGAAACAGAAGAATGAGAGCAGTGGTAACCGTAACGGGAAAGGACAAAAAAGGAATTATTGCAAAGGTAAGCGCGTTTTTATCCGAACGCGGCGCGAATATCGAGGACATTTCGCAAACGATTTTAGGAGAATATTTCGCTATGATTATGATCGTAGATATATCCACGATCAACAAGGAACTTTCTTTGCTTGCAAGCGAATGTAAAGAATTGGGCAAGCAAATCGGAATGTCGATCTATATGCAACACGAAGACGTATTCAACGCAATGCATAACGTGTAAGAGCAAGGAGAAAGCGGAATATGTTTAGTAAAAACGACGTATTAGAAACGATAGCAATGGTGGAGAAAGAGCACCTCGATATTCGTACGATCACGATGGGCATTTCGCTTTTGCCTTGTATACGCGACAGTGCGGAAGAAACGGCGCAAAAGGTATACGACCTCGTTTGTAAAAAAGCGGAAAATATCGTCAAAACAGCGGAGAATTTATCAGGGGAATACGGGATTCCGATCGTCAACAAACGGGTATCGGTAACGCCGGTAAGCTTAATCACGGCGAACTATCCCGAAAAATCGCCGCTCGTAGGGAAAGCGCTCGATAACGCGGCAAAAACGCTGGGGATCGACTTTTTAGGCGGCTATTCTGCGCTCGTGCATAAATCCACGGCAGAATACGAACGGATATTTATCCGCACGATACCCGAAGTGTTAGCGACGACGGACAGGCTTTGCGCGTCGGTGAACGTGGGCTCGACGAAATCGGGGATCAATATGGAAGCGGTGAAGCTTTTAGGCGAGGTATTCAAAGAAGCGGCGAAGCTGACGAAAGATAAAGACGGGATAGGCGCGGCAAAGCTCGTGGCGTTTTGTAACGCGGTGGAGGACAACCCGTTTATGGCGGGCGCGTTCCACGGCGTAGGAGAAGCGGATACGGTAGTAAACGTAGGCGTTTCAGGACCGGGCGTAGTCAAACACGCGCTCGAACAGATACCGAACGCCGACTTAACGGAAGTTGCGGAAATGATCAAACGGACGGCGTTCAAAATCACGAGAGCGGGGCAGTTGGTAGCCAAGGAAGCGGCGAAGCGTTTAAACGCGCAGTTCGGTATCGTCGATTTATCGCTTGCGCCCACGCCTGCTATGGGCGATTCCGTTGCGCAGATCTTGGAAGAAATGGGCATTGAAACGGTAGGAGGACACGGCACGACGGCGGCACTCGCGCTTTTGAACGACGCGGTAAAGAAAGGCGGGGTTATGGCGAGTTCGCGTGTTGGCGGACTTTCAGGCGCGTTCATACCCGTTTCAGAGGACATCGGAATGATCAAGGCGGCGGAAAAAGGCGCGATCACGTTAGATAAATTAGAAGCGATGACGTGCGTTTGTAGCGTGGGGCTTGATATGATTGCGATCCCGGGCGATACGCCTGCAACGACGATTGCGGCAATGATCGCAGACGAAGCGGCGATCGGTATGATCAATAATAAAACGACGGCGGTTAGAATTATACCCGCGATCGGTAAAAAGGTAGGCGAGGAGGTAAGCTTCGGCGGACTTCTTGGTAGAGCGCCGATTATGCCCGTGCATAATTGCGATTCGTCGAGAATTATCAATCGTGGCGGCAACATTCCCGCACCCATTCATAGCTTTAAAAATTAAGGAGAACAAAATATGGAAAGAACGGAAATAGCAGAGAACTTAAAATGGAAAACGTCGGATATATTCGAAAGCGACGAGGCTTGGGAAACGGAATACGCCGCAGTAGAAAAGGAATATACAGACTACGATTTTTCGTCGTATAAAGGCAAGCTTTGTGATAAAGAAAGATTACTCGCGTGTTTTGCTTTAAGCGATAAAGTATCTCGTCGTATCGAGAAATTATATTTATACGCGCACCTTTTGCACGATCAAGACGTTCGCGTATCGAAATATACTTCTATGAACGCAAAAGTTGGCGCGCTGATTTCGAAGATATTCGCGCAGTTTTCGTTCGTAGAGCCAGAGCTTACGAAGTTGGACGATAGTCTTTTGCAATCGTTTATTGCCGATCCTGATTTTGCGGAGTACGAATATAAGCTTCGGCAAATTTCCAAATCCAAAGCGCACGTATTGAGTGAAGCGGAAGAAAAGCTGCTCACGTTAGGCGGCGACGTAATGCGGGAATTCCAAGGCATTTTCTCTATGCTCGACAACGCGAATTTAAATCTGCCCAAAGCGACGTATCAAGGGGAAGAAATCCAAATGAGCCACGGTATGTACGGCGTGGTGTTGCACGGCGGCAACGCGGTAGAACGTAAGGAATGGTTTGAAAAATATTATCAGGCGTTTATCAACCTGATCGACGCGATCACGCAAACGTATTACGCGAACGTAAAAAAAGACGTATTCTATAAAACGGTGAGAAACTACGAAAGTTGTATGGCAATGGCAATGAACGGAGAGGACGTAGAGCCGAAGGTATACGAAAATCTAATCAAAGCGGTACGCGGCGCGCTTCCCGTAATGCACGATTATATCCGTTTGCGCAAGGAAGTAGCGGGACTTAAAGAACAGCATATGTACGATATTTACGTACCGCTTGTAAACGACGCGGAAATCAAAATGCCGTTTGAAGAGGCGTACGATTTAGTGGTAGAGGGGCTTGCGCCTTTGGGAAAGGATTATCAAGCGCTTTTGAAAAAGGCGAGAGCAGAGGGCTGGATCGACGTTTGCGAAAACGAGGGTAAGCGAAGCGGCGCGTATTCTTCGGGCGTGTACGACACCCACCCGTACGTACTTTTAAATTATCAAGAAACGACGAACGACATTTTCACGATCGCGCACGAAATGGGGCACGCGCTTCATAGCTATAAATCGAATAATAGCCAACCGTACGCCAAAGCGGACTACACGATTTTCCTTGCGGAGATTGCAAGCACCGTCAACGAAGTGTTGCTTTTGAAATATTTGTATAAGAACACGAGCGATAAAAACTTAAAGAAATATCTTTTGAATTATTATATGGATATGATCCGCGCCACGCTGTTTAGGCAAACGCAGTTTGCAGAATTTGAGCAGATCGCGCACGCGAGGGCGGAGGCAGGCGAGCCGCTCACGAAGGATACGTTAAACGAGGTGTATTATCAATTAAATAAAGACTACTACGGCGACGGAATTACGCACGATCCGCAGATCGCGTACGAATGGGCGCGAATTCCCCATTTCTACACGTCGTTCTACGTATACAAATACGCAACGGGTATCACGTCGGCAATTTCGATTGTCAAGCGTATTTTAGCGGAGGGGGAGAGCGCGGTAGAAGATTATTTCCGTTTCTTATCCTCTGGCGGTTGCACCGATCCGGTAACGATTTTGAAAAACGCGGGCGTAGATCTTACTACGGAAGCGCCGTTTGAAGTGGCGATGCAAGAATTTAAGGAAACGCTCGAAACCTTTAAAGCACTTTGTAAAGAATAAACACGAAGCAAAAGGAGAAACTTCCTATGGCAACGACAGTCAACACGATGCCCTATAACCGCGATGCGGAAATGGCGCTTTTAGGTTGTCTTTTAATCGACGCCGACATAGCGGCAGAAATTGTAGAAAAGCTGACCGAAGACGATTTTTATCAAGAAAGTCATAAATATATTCTGCGCGCTATGCAAAAAACGTTCAACGCGCGAAAACCGATCGACCTCGTAACGGTATCAGACGAGCTCGATAGCGACGGCTCGCTGGAAAAAGCGGGCGGAATCACGTATTTAACCGAGCTTACGCAAATTACGCCAAGCGCGGCGAATTACGGCTCGTATTACGACATCGTAACGCGTGATAGCGTAAATAGAAAGCTGATTCGCGCGGCAAGGAAGATCATTGAAACGTCCACGGGCTCGCCCGACGCGCAGTCCGCGCTTTCGTATGCAGAAAAAACGGTTTATGATATTTCCAAGCAAACGGAACGTTCCGCGCTTTTGGGTATGAACGACGGGGACGTAATCGGGGACGTATTGCACGAATTTGAAACGTTGCAGTCCGATCCAAACGCGTTGCGCGGTATTCCCACGGGCTATAAACGGTTGGATCGAATGACGAACGGGTTGCACGGCGGCGATCTAATCGTGCTTGCGGCGCGTCCGGGTATGGGAAAAACGTCGCTTGCTATGAACCTCGTGGAAAACGCGAGCTTGCGCGCAGGCAAAACGTGCGCGGTGTTCTCGCTCGAAATGCCGAGAAAGCAAATCGTACAAAGGCTTTTGTGCTCGTACGCCAACGTGAGTATGGCAAACGCGCTTTCAGGGCGGCTTACGGCAAAGGAATGGAAAAAGCTTATGCTTGCGAGCGATAAATTGAAAAAAAGTCAGATCTACGTAGACGATTCCTCGCGTGTAACGCCGGCGGAAATTTTGTCCAAATGTAGAAGATTAAAAACGACGGCGGGCGGCGTTGATTTGGTTATGATCGACTATATCCAACTTATGTCGAGCGGTTCGTCGGTGATCGCGGGAAGCGAGAACAGACAACAGGAAATCGCTTCCATCACGCGTGATTTGAAGATTATGGCAAAGGAATTAAACGTGCCCGTCATTGCGCTTTCGCAGCTTCGTCGAATCCAATCGAAAGAGCCGCAGCTTTCCGACCTTCGTGAATCGGGCGCAATAGAGCAGGATGCAGACATCGTTATGTTTATATCTCGTCCCGAGGCGATCGCCACGAAAGAGGAGATTGAAAGCGGACAAGTGGTAAAAGGCGCGGCAGAACTCATTTTAGCAAAACACAGAAACGGTGAACAGGGCAGAGTGTCGCTCAAATTTATCGGCGAATGTACGAAATTTGTGGACGTAGACGAGCAAAACCGCGAGGACGAGCCTCCCGAATATACTCCCGCGCCAATTATGGAGGAGGAAGAGGAATACGTCGCTCCCGAAGACGACTATACGCCTCCTGAACCACCCGCAAGAAAAGGGGAACTCAAACCCACCGACGACGAAATCCCGTTTGAGTAAGTAGAATAAAGAGAAAAAGAGGAAAACAGATATGTTTATCACGGAACAAACCAAACAAATTCAGGTAAAAGGAAGCTACGACGTAATCGTAGTAGGTGGTGGCATTGCAGGCATTTCCGCCGCGCTTGCGGCGGCAAGAACGGGCGCAAAAACCTTGCTTATCGAAAAAGGATATATGCTTGGCGGACTTGCCACGGCAGGCTTGATTACTATTTATTTACCCCTTTGCGACGGCTTGGGCAATCAAGTAAGCTTTGGGATTGCAGAAGAACTTTTCCGTTTATCCGTTAAGCACGGGTACGAAGCCAAGGATGCAAGCGTATGGTTAGATAAAAACGGAGATAAAGAAGAAAGGAAAAAACGGCGTTATGAAACGCGGTTTAATGCGAACGTCTGCGCGATTTTATGCGAACAACTGCTTTTAGATGCGGGCGTTGAAATTTTATACGGCACGTCTGTTTGCGCGGCGCAAACGGAAAACGAGCGCATTACTGCGATCATAACGGAAAATAAAAGCGGACGGGAAGCGTATCTGGCGAAAGGCTTCGTAGATGCAACGGGCGACGCGGATTTATGCTATTTGGCAGGTGAAAAAACGCAAACGTTTGGGCAAGGTAACGTGCTTGCTTCGTGGTACTACGAATACGTAGAAAACGAATACCGCTTACATATGCTCGGTTTTTCCGATACGCCTGATAAATATAAAACGGAAGAAAAAAAGAAGAACGATAACCGCAAACGCTACGTGGGTTTAAGCGGAAAAGAGCTTTCGGAAATGACGTGCAGCGCGCACCAAGCGATTTTAACCGACTTTTTAAAAAATGGCAACGTAAACGAACAACACGCGCTTACCACGATTGCCACCACACCGCAGGTTCGTATGACGCGCCGAGTAGACGGCGTTTATACAATGAACGACGAAGAAACGCGAAAACGTTTTACGGATAGCGTAGGTATGTTTTCCGATTGGCGAAAGAAAGGACCTGTCTACGAGCTGCCTATGCGCTGTTTACACGGCGCAAAAATCAAAAACGTATATGCTTGTGGCAGGTGTATTTCGGTAACCGACGATATGTGGGATATTACGCGCGTCATTCCCGTTTGCGCCGTTTCGGGGCAGGCGGCAGGCACGGCGGCGGCAATGTTTGAGAGTACGGATAAAATAGATATTTCCGCGTTACAAGAAAAATTAAAAGCCGACGGCGTGCGGCTGCACACAGACGAATTATAAGCTATGCAAACGCAAATCAAAGAAATCACGAAAGAAAGCTTAAAGGAAGCGAAAAAGATTATAGAAAACGGCGGGGTGGTTGCGATCCCGACGGAAACAGTCTACGGGCTTGGCGGGGACGCGTTTAACGATACCGCAGTGAAAAACATTTTCGAAATCAAGGGCAGACCGAGTAATAATCCGCTAATCGCTCACGTGCATAAGGATTACGATTTATCGAAAATTACCGATTACGATCCGCCGTATGCGAAAAAGCTTCGCGAGGCATTTTTGCCCGGACCTTTAACGCTTGTCTACCCCTCCACGGGAAAGGTGAGCCCGCTTGTTTCCTGTGGCTTGAACACGCTCGCCGTGCGCGTACCCTCGCACGAGGGGGCGCAGGCGTTTTTAAGGGCGGTGGAGATTCCGATCGTCGCGCCGAGCGCGAACGTATCCCGCCACGTGAGTCCTACGTCCGCAGAGCACGTGTTCGACGATTTGGGCGGTAAAATTCCTTTGATTTTAGACGGCGGCGAATGTCAAGGCGGGATCGAGAGCACCGTTTGTGATTGCACGGGAGAATATCCCGTAATTTTGCGTTCGGGGCTCGTAACGCGCGAGATGATTGAAAAGGTTGTCGGGACGTGTGGAGAATATACCCCCGATCTTAAAAGCGGGGAAAAAGTGAAAAGTCCGGGGGTACTCTATAAGCATTACGCTCCCCGTTGTAAAACGATGCTTTTTTCGGCGAAAAACGCAAAAAACGCAAAAAACGCAATTTCGGCGTATATAGCGGAAAACCTTGAAAATAAAGGCGTTGCGGTGCTTTGCGAAGAAAAGCGGATGGAGGAATTTGAAAAAGCGGGCGCAAAGGTGCTGAACCTTGGGAAAAATCAGGCGGAAATGGCAATGCGGCTGTATAAGCTACTTCGGGAAGCGGAAAAGCTTTGCGAGCTATTGATCGTTGTCGAGCCCGAAGAAACGGGCGGGATTATGGCGGGCGTTTTAAACCGTCTGCGCAAAGCTTGCACGTCGGAGGACGTGAAATAAAGAATAGGGGCAGGTACGAGTTGAAAACGAAAAAGAAGAAAAAAATCGTGTTTGTATGCACGGGAAATACCTGCCGTTCTCCTATGGCGGAGATCGTTTTTCGGCGGCTTGTGAATGAAATGGGGCTTACCACGCTGAAAATTTGCTCGGCGGGCTTGCAAGTCGCGCCCAAATCGAAAATCAACGAAAAATCGGCTCAAACCCTTATAGATAAAGGCTTTGAGGTGGGTACGTTCAAACCGAAGCAAATTGATGAAAAATTACTCGTGGAATCGCTTGCAATCGTTTGTATGACGGACGTTCAGCGTGATTTGCTTATGGAGATGCGTTGGCAAGCAATGAAAGCGGCAGGCGAGGAGGAAATCGAGAACAACGTATATTCTTTTTCCGAGCTCGCAGGATATGAAATTCTTGATCCCTACGGTCGCGAGATTGACTGCTATCACTACGTTTTCGAGCTAATCGCAGGGGGTATGTCTGCGATTATGGAGAAATTGTTGCCGATGGGTATTCGGGAAAAATACATACCCAAAAAACGTGCGTCATCACCGAATGAAAAAACGACGAAAAAAAGAACGAAAAAGAAAACGGACGTAAACGCTTGAAGTTTTTGCGTTAACGTGCTATAATATAGGAAATAAAAGGAGAAGAACGATTTTATGAAGATTGCTGTTGCCTGTGATCACGGCGGATTAAACCTGAAAAACGCTCTGATTGCGTATCTTGAAAAGAACGGACACGAAGTGAAAGACTTCGGAACGGACACGTTGGATTCTTGTGATTATCCCGATTTTGCGGTGCTTGCCGCGGAAGCGGTTTCAACAGGTGTCTGCGAACGTGGTATCGTCGTTTGCTCGTCGGGGATCGGCGTTTCGATTGTCGCCAACAAAGTCCCGGGAATTCGTTGCGCGCATTGCCACGATACCTATTGCGCGAAATATACCCGCCTCCACAACGACGCGAATATGCTCGCATTTGGGGAAAAAGTCGTGGGTGTAGGACTTATGGAAGAGATGGTAAATCTGTTTTTAACGACCGAATTTGAGGGCGGTGAAAGGCATAACCGCCGCATTGAGAAAATTGCAAAAATTGAGCAAAAATATAACAAATAAACATAAAAAAGGGGTTAAATTATGAAATTTACATTTAGAGAAAATCCGAAATTTCACCACGTACAACATCCGCTGATCGAACATAAACTCGCGATCCTGCGCGACGTAAAAACGAACACGAAACAGTTCGTTGAGCTTGCCGAAGAAATCGCAATGTTGGAAACCTACGAGGCGACGAAAGATCTTCCGTTGGAAGAAGTAGACGTCGAAACGCCGCTTGAAATTGCCAAATGCAAAATGGTATCGGGTAAAGCGGTGGGAATCGTGCCGATCTTGCGCGCGGGGCTTGGTATGGTTTCGGGCGTGCAAAAGCTGATTCCCAACGCAAAGGTGGGGCATATCGGACTTTATCGCGACCACGATACGCACGAACCCGTGGAATATTATTGCAAACTTCCCGCGGACGCGGAACAGAGAACGCTTATCGTCGTTGATCCTATGCTCGCAACGGGCGGTAGCGCGTCTGACGCAATCACGATGATTAAAAAGCGCGGTGTTACAAAAATTAAGCTTTGTTGTATCGTAAGCGCGCCCGAGGGGATTCAAAAGGTTATGGACGATCACCCCGACGTAGACGTGTACGTGGCGGCAGTCGATCGTCAGCTTAATGAAAACTGCTATATCCTGCCCGGACTTGGCGACGCAGGTGATCGGCTTTTTGGAACGAAATAACATTCAACGCATACACGGGTGGCTCGTATGGGAAAAATTATTGCGATCGGCGGGGGAGAACTCCGCGAAAAAACGACGCTTAAAATCGACGAATATATCGCGAACCTTGCCAAAACGCGGGCAGGGGAGCGCCGCGCTAACGCGCTTTTTATTCCTACCGCGAGCCACGATTATATGCCTTATTATAATACTTTTCATAAGGTGTATACAGGCGTATTCGATATAAAAACGGACGTCGCGCTGACCATTTTCAAAGAACCCGATTTTGAAAAATTGAAAGGGAAATTTGAAAAGGCGGATATGATCTACGTAGGTGGTGGCGATACCGTGTTTATGATCGAGCAATGGAAAAAATCGGGGCTACTTGGTTTGCTCGAGGATGCGTATCGGCGCGGTGTCGTGATCGCGGGTTTATCTGCGGGCGCGATTTGTTGGTTTTCGGATATTTACACCGATTCCGCGGCTGTCTTGGGTACAGATGAGGAAAAATACGCTATGTTTTCGGGATTAACTTGGATAAACGGCGTAATTTCTCCCCATTACGGCGCAAGAATGCTTGACTTTGATAAAATTGTGTGCTATAATTATGCTCGTGCTTACGGGGTGGAGGACAACGCGGCGCTCGTGATCGAGGACGGTAGCGTGATCGGAAGTCTTTCAAGTGGCGGTAAAGCGTGGTTGCTTGAACGTGAGGGCAATCAATTAAAAAAGACGGAAATTGCAAGTCTGTGATTTTCGTTTCTAATATGCGGATGTGGCGAAACTGGCAGACGCGCAGGTTTCAGGTTCCTGTGGGAGACCATGCAGGTTCAAGTCCTGTCATCCGCACCAGGAAAGAGCTGTGATTTTGATACAAAATCACGGCTCTTTCCAATGAAATTTATGCCTGTCGGCATAAGTGAAATAATAGGATTATGAAATATATTTCGTATAAACTAATTCAAAA
>JAGAOR010000025.1 GCA_017623605.1 Clostridia bacterium
CTGGCAGGTCACAACAACATTATACTAAATCGGAGTTTTTATTTCAACTCATCGGTAAACCTCTACCGAACCACGCGACTATCGCGTGGCTTTCTTAACAAAATACCCTGTGACTCTTCCACAGGGTATTTTGTTTCATAGAGAGGCGACGCCCAACGATAAACGTGGCGTCGCCTTTTTTTGATGCGTTCATATTTACAATCAGAAGCTTTCTATCGCGAAACAAAAAAACGCCACGTTATGAAAAACAGGTGAGAAATGCAATATTTTCTCCAAGATTTGCAATAACTGCGCAAAAGAAATGTGGTATAATAGGAGAAAGGAATCTAAAAATTATGTTGTATTTAAAAATTATCGCAAAAGACGGCAGGGAAAAATTTGAAGCGCAAGGCGAACGCATTGAAGAAACGTTCGCGGGCACGCTTGAAGAAGGCGATAAAATCAAGATTCGTTTGGACGGTTGCAATTATATCGCCGTAAAATTAGACGAAAGCTTGAAAGAAAGTATCGTTTACGTGCCTATGAAGAGCTTTACGTTCACCGTGCCGAATGCAAGGGAACTGAAAATGGCGTACGCACCCAACGCCTTTCAAGGCGAACGGCACTCTCTTTCCGTTCGCGAGGCGGAGGATCGCGAAATTTACGCTACGCGCAATATCTCTTTGAATGCTCACGATTTACGGCGTAAAACAGGCGGTTATCCCCAAGCGAGCGCAAACTTCGTAACGAGAGAAGAGCCCTGCTTTTACGAACGCAACGCAATTGACGGCGTGATAAACAATCAAGGGCACGGCTCGTACCCCTATCATTCGTGGGCAGGCGGAGCAAGAAACGATTTGGAATATACGCTCGATTTCGGAAAAGAAGTCGAGATTGATAAAATCGTATTTTATTTGCGGGCAGATTTTAAGCACGATAAAAACGGAGTACCTCACGATTCCTATTGGAAACAAATTGACGTACAATTTTCAGACGGTGAACTCGTACACGGTACGTTCGTTTTGGACAACACAGACCTAAACCCTGAAAATTCCAAAGGACAAGAGCTCGTTTTTCAAAAGAAGAAAACGAGAAAAATAAAATTATTTAATTTTACGCAAGTAACCGAAACGCTTTCGTTTGCCGCGCTCACGCAAATAGAAGTTTACGGTAATTATATCAAGGAGGATTTTAGTAAAATGGAAGTAAGACAGGCAGCAAATGCAAAGGACGTAAAGCATTACACGACGGAAAGATTGAGAGAAGAATTTCATATCAGTAATCTTTTCACGAAGGATAACGTGAGAATGGTGTATAGCCATATCGACCGTATCATCACGGCAGGACTTATGCCCGTTCGCCAAGTATTGAAATTAGAAGCGGGCAAAGAGCTTGCGGCGGATTATTTCTTGCAAAGACGGGAAATGGGCTGTATCAATATCGGCGGAAAAGGCGTGATCACGGTAGACGGCACAGAGTATGAAATGAATCCTCGCGACGGCATTTATATCGGTATGGGTAACAAGGAAATTACGTTTAAAAGCGTAGACGAAACCGCGCCCGCGAAATTCTACGTAAGCTCCTGCCCCGCGCATACGAGCTATCCGATCGTAAAAATCGACATCACGAAAGCGAAAAAAGTACCTTGCGGTAGCGCGGAGGAATGTAATAAACGCGTGATCAATCAATATATTCACCCCGAGGTTATGAAGAGTTGTCAGCTTTCTATGGGCTTAACGAATTTGGAAGTCGGTTCAAATTGGAACACGATGCCTTGCCATACGCACGATCGCAGAATGGAAGTGTATATGTACCTCGATATGGGTGAAAACGACGTAGTATTCCATATGATGGGCGAGCCGACGGAAACACGGCATATCATTATGCACAACGAAGAAGCGGTTATTTCCCCGTCGTGGTCGATCCATTGTGGGGTGGGCACGAAAAATTATTCGTTCATTTGGGCAATGTGCGGTGAAAACCAAGAATTTACGGATATGGACCATATCGAAACCAAAGACCTGTTGTGAGGAAATAGTGCAATGAATAAAAGATACCTCCGTGTTATGGAAAGAATATTGTCCGCTTATTCAGACGAGCGCATATTGGATTTTTTTAACGAAGTGAAAGAAAAGGGGTTTAAGGATCAAGCCTTTGCGAGAATCACTTCTAATATCGGTATTTTAATGTCGCAGGGAATACGTCGCGATCTGCTTCCCCTATTCCTTGAAATGATGGAATTTTGCTGTAAAAACGTTCCCAACACGTTAGCAGCGAATAATTTTTCGGTGCGAGAGCTCGTTTGTTGCATTATGGAATTGGAAAAAACCGATTTGGTGAAAGCGGAAGATATTGCACGTTGGAAAGGTTATCTTGCAACGATTGAGCCGGAGAAGACCTATAACGGTTTTGTTCGCACGCCCACTGATCCCGTGCGCAATTGGGCTTTATTTACGGCGGTTAGCGAATTTTATAGGCAAAAATTGGGGCTTTGCGATGCAACGGAGCTTATCGATTTGCATATTGCACAACAGCTGCAATGGATAGAAGAGAACGGAATGTATATGGACGACAAGCGTTCAGACGTGCATCAGCCTATGGTGTACGATCTCGTTTCCAGAGGGCTTTTTACGTGGTTACTGTATGCAGGTTATCGCGGCAAATACTACGATATAATCGACGGCATTATCAAAAAGTCGGCGTTACTGACTTTAAAAATGCAATCGGCTACGGGCGAGCTTGCGTTTGGCGGCAGAAGTAATCAATTTATTCATAACGAAGCGTGGCTCTCCTTTATTTTTGAATACGAGGCGGTTCGCTATAAAAATGAAGGCGATTTTGCGCTTGCAGGGAAATTTAAGGCAGCCGCTTTGCAAGCGTTTAGCGTTGCCGAATATTGGCTTTCGCGAGAACCGATTGGACACGTTAAAAACCGTTTCCCGATCGATTCACAATTTGGCTGCGACGGATACGGATATTTTAATAAGTACATGATTACCGCCTCCTCTTTTTTCTATCCTGCAAGCTTAATTTGCGACGATTCGATTATGCCAAGCGCATTTGACGAAAGTCCTATGGTTTGGATCACATCCAAGCATTTCCACAAAACGTTTGCCCGTGCAGGAGAATATTCGGTGGAATTTGACACAAACGCTAACCCTGAACACGATTCCAACGGACTTGGTAGAGTGCATAAAAAAGGCGCGCCGGGCACACTTTGCCTTTCCATTCCCTTTTCCAAACAACCCATTTACGGAATGAACGGTTTTGAGAATAAATCGAGTTTTTCCATATGCCCTGCAATCAAAGGCAAAAACGGCGAATGGCTTGTAGGCTCAAACACCGACTGCGTTTGGACATTGACAGATAGCGAAACGAGCGAAGGAGAAGCGCGCGTGCAATTTACGTGCGATTTCGGTGAACGGGGAAAGACTACGTTTGTTTGCTCGGTGAGCGAGAATGGCGTTTTCGTGAAAGCCACGAATAAAAGCGGTGAAGAAATCGGCGTTTGCTTGCCTGCGTTTTTCTTCGACGGAAAAGCGCATACAAAAATCACGGAAAATGGCGATAAGCTTTGTATTTCTTACGGGGGTTGGGTTTGCGAATATCAAACGGAAACGATCGAGAATTTACAAGCCGAATTTGCTAATCGTAACGGTATATATAAAGGCTACGTTGCAAACGGTAAAGGACAAGCAAGCGTTGCGATAAAAATCTACCCCGATCAAATAAAAAAATAAAAAAGGAGATAAATTTATGAAAAATCCATTTAGTTTAGAAGGCAAAGTTGCGCTTGTAACGGGCGCAAGCTACGGCATCGGCTTTGCGATTGCAAAGGCGTTCGCAAATGCGGGCGCAACCATCGTGTTTAACGATATTAAACAAGAATTTGTCGATAAAGGCTTGACCGCTTACGAGGCTGAAGGAATCAAAGCACGCGGCTACGTTTGCGACGTAACGGACGAAAACGCGGTAAACGAATATATCGCGAAAGTCGAAAAAGAGGTCGGCGTTGTCGATATTCTCGTGAATAACGCGGGCATTATCAAGCGTATTCCTATGTGTGAAATGAGCGCGGCGGAATTTAGACAGGTAATCGACGTAGATTTGAACGCGCCGTTTATTATGTCAAAAGCGGTGATCCCCTCTATGATCAAGAAAGGCGGCGGTAAAATTATCAATATCTGCTCTATGATGAGCGAACTTGGCAGAGAAACCGTTTCGGCGTACGCGGCGGCAAAGGGCGGCTTGAAAATGCTAACGAAAAACATTGCCAGCGAATACGGCGAATACAACATTCAATGCAACGGTATCGGACCTGGATATATTGCAACGCCGCAAACCGCACCACTTCGTGAAAGACAAGCAGACGGTAGCAGACACCCGTTCGATAGCTTTATCATTGCAAAAACACCTGCCGCGCGTTGGGGCGATCCCGAAGATTTGGCAGGACCTGCGGTGTTCCTTGCAAGCGAGGCTTCCAACTTCGTCAACGGGCATATTTTATACGTAGACGGCGGTATTTTAGCCTATATCGGCAAACAGCCCCAATAAAAAAGGAGAAAAAATATGAAATACGAAGAAATTATACAAAGCAATCAGCAATGGATAGAGAAAACGTGGGGAAAATTAGACGAAAAGCTTTCTCGTACGGCGGTGAAAAGTCGTTATAAGCTCCCCTACACAACGGTAAACGGCGAACACGACGATAAATCGCAAGATAAGGCGGTTTTGTGTTGGACGAACGGCTTTTGGGGCGGTTTAATGTGGCAAATGTACGTCGGCACAGGCAAGGAATGTTATAAAATTACGGCAGAAGAGAGTGAAAAGCTTTTAGACAACGCGTTTCACTACGTAGACAGCTTGCACCACGACGTAGGCTTTATGTGGCATATCACGAGCGGCGTAAATTACCGTTTAACGGGGAACGCAGCTTCTAAAAACCGCAATCTGCTTGCCGCAATGTCGCTTTCGAGCCGTTATAACGTGGATGGAAATTATATCCGCGCGTGGAATGCCGACAGGATCGGTTGGACGATTATCGACTGTATGATGAACATTAACCAGCTTTATTGGGCGAGTGAAGAAATCGGCGATCCGAGATTTAAGAGAGTGGCAATGCGCCACGCGGATATGACTATGCGCGATCACGTGCGCGCGGACGGCTCGGTGAATCATATCGTGGTACACGATACGGAAAAAGCGGACACGGTGCTTGAAGTGAAAGCAGGACAGGGCTATTCGGAAACGTCCTGCTGGTCGAGAGGCGCTTCTTGGGCGTTATACGGCTTTATTCTTTCCTATATCCACACCAAAGCGGAAAGATATTTACAAACGGCGAAAAAGGTAGCCGATTATTTCGTAGCGGAAACAGAAAAAACGGCTTGGCTTCCTCGCTTGGATTTCCGCCAACCTGAAGAACCGCTCTATTACGATTCTACGGCAGGTGCGATTGCAGCTTGCGGTTTGATTGAGCTTGCGAAAAACGTGGAAAGCGAAGAAGAGAAAGAAAAGTATTTATCCGCGGCAATCAACATTTTAAAAGCAATGGAAAGTAGCTGGTGTAATTGGTCGAAAAACGAAGATTCCATTTTGCAAATGGGTAGCGAGCGGTATACGAAAGGTATTCATATGCCGATTATCTACGGGGATTATTTCTTTGCAGAAGCAATTTTAAAGCTCAAAGGTACGGATTTCTTGGCCTGGTAAAGGCTTCCCCCTTTCCGTCTGTCATCTTAAAAAATAGATAGATAAGCTTATCAAAAAGGCTACGTTTCCTCACGGAACAACGTAGCCTTTTCCCTCTTATTCGTTTTAACACGGTTATTATATCATAATTTTTTGCACATTTCTATATAAATCTTGCTTTACTTTTTATTCTGATTGCTTTTTCTTAAAAAAAATGCTATACTTTTAGACGTAGTATGTTATAATGAAGAAAAAAAGGAGAGCCTTATGGACGCCACGTTCATTTACCATCAGCAAGGAAAGGATTCTATGTATAAAGTCTGGCACGAATTTGGCAATCGTGTAATGTTTTTATACGTGATTAAGGCGAATGGGAATATCGTTACACACGAAAAAATACGTCCTCTTAAAAAAGGTGCGCTGTATTTTGTAGGCGCAAAAAAATCGCATTATACCGTTCCTGATAATATAGACCAATACGTTCGAGATAAATTATTCCTTCCCGTTTCACGCTTTGAGGCAATACGAACGATTTGCGATACCAATCAGCGTTTTAAAGAACTTTTCGAAAGCGATCAGCTCGTTTATGCACAAATACCCACGCAAGAACAGCCCCAGCTTGAACAAATTTTTTTAGAGCTGAAAAATCATCAGGACGACGAGCGTTATTCCGAGGCTATGCTCGTTAGCGTATGCGCAAAACTATTCGTTTATTTAGACAAGTACGCAATGAAAAATTTACCCGTATCGACTTCTTCCAATTTCGTTTTTAAAGCGATCGAATATATCAACCAACACATAACCGAAGCGTTGACCGTTGATGAAATCTGCACGGAGGTCTTTATCAGTAAATATTATTTTTGTCGAAAATTCAAGGAAACGACGGGGCTTTCCGTTATGGAATATATTTTAAGTACACGCCTATCCATTGCCCAAGAAATGCTATTAAATAAAAAATTAACCGTTAGCCAGATAAGCGATCGTTGTGGATTTAGTAGTTTGGCGTATTTTTGCAACGTTTTTAAACAAAAAAACGGTATTACGCCGCTACAATACAGACGGCAGGCTCATAACAGCAATTTTAAGGACGATTAGCCCTGCAAGCAGAAAATAGACTTTCCCTCTTTCATCTCCAAGGCAAGCAAAAACCCGACTTTACACAAGTCGGGTTTTCGTCCGTTTTTTGTTTTTATACCAAAGCTTCTTTTCTTGCTTCGCTTTGCGAACCCGTCGGGTTCAAAACACTATAACCTACGTTGATTAAGTGATCGGCAACTCTTTCAAGCCCTGCAATCGTGGAGAAGAAGTAAGCGGAAAGCTCCACCTGACAGCTACCCTCCGCAAGGCGATCGAAATGGCTTGCCGAAAGCGCGCGTTTCATCTCGTCCACTTCGTTTTCGAGCGTCGTAAGTTGGCTCAAATGCGAGCCGTCCACGCCCTCAAACGCTTCGCTTGCAATCTCGAACATATGCGAGATTTTTTCTTTCATCGCTTTGATTTCTTTAAGCGCAACGTCTGAAAATCTTAAACCTTCACTTTCCATTTGTACGCCGATTTCGTGGAAGTTTTCCGCGTGGTCGCCAATACGTTCTACGTCGTTCAGCACGTGGAAATACGAGCCGATTATCTTTTCTTCGCCCGCCGAAACAAGCGGAGAAAGCTTAATTAGATATTTAGAAAGCCCGTGGTTGGTAAAGTCGATCACGCTTTCGTTTTCGTAGATCGCCTTGCCATTTTTATCCGAGCCCGTGAAAATGGCTTCAAACGAATTTTCAATATTTTCTTTTGCAAGCGAAATCATATATTCGATTTCCTTTTTCACTTGCATCATTGCAATCGGGGGCGTTTTGAGAAGTCGATCGTCCACATATTTAAATTGACGGGTTTCTTCGGCTTTGGGTTTATCACGGAACAACCATTCGGAACATTTCACGTATTGCTTGATAAACGGCAAAGAAATAAGTGTGTTTGCCGCGTTGAAAATCACGTGGAACCAAGCAAGCTGCATTTGCGGATTGTTCGGAAGCGAAGCTTGAAGCATACCCACCGTCCAATCGCCGAACGCCCAAACGATTACCGTGAAAATCGTCGATCCAACCGCTTTGAAGAAGAAATTGATAAACGCCGTGCGTTTGGCGTTGGTCGAAGCGCCGATTGCCGCAAGCGCACCCGTTACCGTCGTACCGATATTCGCGCCAAGAACGAGGAACAATGCGTTTTCAAGCGTTAATGCGCCTGCGCCCACCATCGTGATGAAAATACCCGTTGCCGCAGACGAGCTTTGAATGATCGCCGTAAACACCGTGCCGCAAAGAAGAAGCAAAAGCGGGAAGCTAATCGTCGTGAATAAGTTGGAGAAGAAATTTACGATCTCCACGTTGTTATCGAACGCCGAGCCCATAAGATCGAGCCCTACGAAAATCAAACCGAAACCGCACAAAATTCCGCCGATTTGTTTCAGCTTATCGCTTTTTAAGAAGGACATCATCACGCCCACGAACGCAAGAAGCGACAACCAACCTGAAATCCCCAAGGATTTCAGCGACACGATTACGCCCGTGATCGTCGTACCGATACTCGCGCCCATAACGATCGAGGTCGCTTGTGTGAGCGTCATAATCCCCGCGTTCACGAACCCGATTACCATAACGCTCGTTGCCGACGAGCTTTGAATGATCGCGGTTACCGCCGCGCCGATTCCTACGCCCGCCAAACGGTTGTTGCTAATGCGTCCTAACAGCCCTTTCATTCCTTTGCCTGCGCTCTTTTCCAAGCCGTCGCCGAGCATATTCATACCTGCGATAAACACGCCGACGCCCGCAAGCAAAATCAAAATACTTGCTAACATTGTTTTTTCTCTTTATCTCCTTTTCTCCTTTTCCCTTTTTCCCCTCTTATTCTCTTTTTTTCGATTTTTCCCTATTATATATTAGCATATTTATTCGTTTTTTGCAAGAAAATAAACGCAACTTTTTTTCGTGTAAGAAAAAATTTTGCGTTTACGTGTTTTTTATTGAATTGATTGCAGTTGCAATCGTGCATTGAACGCTAACGCGCTCGTGAATTGCCGACAACGCCCTGCGAAGTATATTCCCCGTTTTTCACCAGTCTTGTTTTTTAAGGGACTTATCCTTTATGTCGTCGTAGTAGGCGAAATATTTTTCTTTGAAAGCTTGACTTGTAAGAGGTAACTCCTCGCCGCCTGCTTGCATACGCGCCAAAAGCTCTTCCAATTCGTCGGGCGTAAAATCAGCGAGTTCGGTTTCCTCGCCGTAGGTTTGCAATAATTTTAAAAGTTCGAGTTTGGACATATTAAATCTCCACCTTGATATATTCCCCGCGGCAAGGGACGGTGATATACGTAAAACCGATATTTTTCAGCATTTCTACCGTTTCCTCACGCCTACGTAAAATACTCTCCGTCGTATGTGCGTCGGAGGCGTAGGAAACCTGCCTTCCGCCGAGCGCAAAATATCGCCTTACGATTTCCTCGCTTGCGCAAGGTGAAAAGGTCTTTGAAGAGCGGTTCGAGGCATTGACCTCTAAAATTTTATTCTTTTGAATGATCGCCTTTAAGATACCATCGATTTCTTCCCCGAATTCCGCAAGCGAAAGCGTTTTATCCGCATACGGCGCGTAGCGGGTAGGATAGCCAAAATGCCCGATAATATCGTAAGAATACGGAGCGTCGAGTCCACGCCGCACAAGCGAAAGATATTCCCTATACGCTTCCTTTTTCGGGCGCAAAATTTGCACGCCTTCGCACGTCGTTTGATAAAAGGGGGTTTGCTTATGATAATCCTCTCCGTTGCACGCGTGTACGCTGCTCACCACGAAATCGGGGCGGTATTTTTCGATAAGCGCGCGGTTTTGTTCTATAAATTCAGGCAACGGCGAAAAGCCGATTTCCGCGCCTACGAGCACGTTCATTGCCCCTGCGTAATCTTCCTGCAAATGCCGCGCGCCGTGGAAATATTCCTCCGCATTCGTGCCACCGCCTACTTTCCCCTCGTCGAAATCGAAGTGTTCGGACACGCCGTAGAACGCAACGCCTTTTTCCTGCGCCGTTTTCAGCATCTCCGCAAGCGGAGAAACGCCGTCGAAGGAATACGTCGAATGATTATGTATATCCGTTAAAAATTTTTGCATAGATACTCTCTCCTTTGCTTTCTTATTATAACACACTCTCCGCGTTCAAGGCAAGCGGGAAAGAAGAAAATGCGTAGAAATTTTTCCCCTATTTTCCACGTTTTGGTTATATTTAAGCCTTTTTCCCTATTTCTGGAAAACGAGGAAAATTTTGTGCCTTGCTTTTTTCCAAAAAGCGTTGTATAATAGCGCCGTTATGAAAATTTTGAAAAACGTAATCGCGCTGGTGTTAGCGCTTGCTTTTACCGCCCCCACCGTTTCGCTATTCGCGCAGACGGAAAACGGCGGCGACGAAGAACTTTTTATCCCCTCGGATCGCGTTGAAAGCGTGCTCCCCGAACAGGACGATTCGACCTCGTCAGTCCCCTCTCCAACTGAACCTGAACCTAACCCGACACCCACGCCCGAACCCGAACCTGAACCCGAACCGCCGAAAATCACCTATGCCAAGTACATACGCTGCACGGGCGACAACGTGAATATCCGATCGGGCGCAGGCACGGACTATTCTACGCTCGGACAAGCGGAAAGGGGTGAAAATTACGCCGTCATCGGCAAAACGGGCAGCTGGTATAAAACCTATTATCGGGGTAAAACGGCGTATATCTACGCGGCGTACGCGGCGGTTTTATCCATCGAAGAAAGCGGGGACGAAGAGATAGAAAACGTGATCGCCGAGGGGTATAAGCTAATCGGCGTGCCCTACGTTTACGGCGCGGTGCGCTTGCACGACGGAAAGGGCAAGCTTCTCGGTGGCTTCACCGCGCAAAAATTCGATTGTTCCTCGCTCATACAGTATATTTTCTACAAAGGCGCGGGAACGCTTTTGCAGGTGAACACGCGCACGCAGGTAAAGCAGGGCAAATACGTACCGCCAAGCGATTTACGACGCGGGGATTGTATCTTCTTCACCAACGATAGCCGAAAGCACCTTTCGGGGATAGAACGGATCGGGCACGTCGCGCTCTATCTTGGGGATAATTATATTCTCCATACCGCCTCCGATTACGCACGCATTGAAAAAATAAGCCCCACGCGTTGGAATTACTACGTGGAAGCTCGTCGTTTTCTTTAATTTTTCGTTCGTTTGCATTTTTGCGTTTATTTGAGTTCGGGCGTAGCGACGGCGGTGAGGAAATACACCGCTTTTGCGCCCGCGTTGATCATAAGTGCCGCGCACGCGCTACCCGTTGCGCCCGTTGTCATAATATCGTCGATTAAAAGCACGGTTTTCTCTTGAACGAGGTTGCGTTTATGCAAGTGAAACGCGCCTGCAATATTTTTCGCGCGTTCGTCAAAGCCCAGCTTCTTTTGCGCGAAATTTTCCCGTGTTTTTTGCAAGACTTCGTGATCGAGCGTAACGCTTGCGCCCGCCGCCTCCAAAGCCGCGGCAACGCTTTCTGCCAGCTCCTCTGCTTGGTTGTACCCGCGCGCTTTTTTCCGCTTTTGCGTGGTCGGCACGGAAAGCACGAGAAGCTCTCTTTCTTTGGTTTGGGACAGGAAATATTCCGCCATACGTTCCCCAAAATACAGCGCAAGCCGTGGCTCTCCGTTTTTCATACGGTTGACGAGCTTTGCCGCCGTACCAAGATAAGGAAATGGTGAAAATGCACGCGTATATTTGGGCGCGTGCGTTTTGCAAGTAAGGCACACCCCCTCCGCGCGCGTTTGTCTGCCACATTTTTCGCAAAAGCGTTCGCCCGTTTTTAAAAGCTTTTCCTCACATTCGCCGCAAAGTCTATGCGTGGGATAATCGAACAGCTCCGCCCCACAGCTATCGCACGCATACCCGCGCGCCCCGTCCGCCTTTTTTAATTTTTCTAAAAATTTACGCCAGAGATTCATTGCTTTCGGCGTCTTTTTTACGTTGATAACACACGAGCAGGTACGCCCCGACTACCCCCGCGACAAACAATGCGACTCCAAGACAAACGTCGAGCGCGAACGCGCCGCCCGCCGCCCAAGAAGCGTACGTTTCCACGATGTCGCCGTTGCAGAACATAGAAAGAATCGAGCCGAGTGAAAGCCCTACGATCATAGAATACGCCGTATGCCGCGCTTTGGCAAAAATACCCGTCAGCAGTTTGGAAAAGGCGAGTATACCGCCGATAAAGCCGATCGCAAGCCCCGCGTAAACGAGAAACACGAGGGGATTTTCTTTCCAATACGTCAGGCTTACGCTTTGCACGAGGGAATTGAACCAACCCACCGCCATTAAAAACGCGCTTGCCGAAAGTCCGGGCACGATCTGCGTGATTCCCATAACCGCGCCAATGAGTAAGCCCAAAAGGAAATGCCACCACTCTACGTTTGCAAAAGCGTCCGCCGTTACGCCCGAATTTGCCCCTGAAAGTAGTGCAGAAGCGCAACCAAGCGCAACGGGAATAAACAGTCCGAGCGCGAACAGCGCAACCCGTCCCGCCGTTTTCTTCGCGCCCTTGATCTCGTCGGTTACGGCAGGAAACGCACCCACCATAAGCCCCGCAAACAAACACACGATCGCGAAAGGCAAAATTTCCAAAAGCGATTTCACGGCGACAAAGCCGAGCAATACCCCCACCACGATTCCAATTCCGATCGGGAGCAGGAATAAAAAGCATTGCTTAAATTTTTTCAAAAGATTTCCCAGCGCGTATAAAAACTGATCATATAATTTGAAAATAATTGCGACCGTCGAGCCGCTAATCCCCGGCACGATCACCGCAAG
This sequence comes from Clostridia bacterium, assembly GCA_017623605.1. Taxonomy (GTDB): domain Bacteria; phylum Bacillota; class Clostridia; order Christensenellales; family Borkfalkiaceae; genus Scatosoma. Next base: position 12,524 of record JAGAOR010000025.1, read on the forward strand.
CCCGATAAAAAAACCGAGCAACGCGCTTTTGCACCAGCTCTTTTTGTTGTATTTGATGAGTGCGATTTCTAAACTTTCGTTTGCCATAACGTTCTCCTTTCTTCTACTATTATAACCCAAATTCCCTGCAAGGTCAACGCTTTGAAGCAGTGTTTTCCGTCCTTTTTTGCGAAAAAAACCACAAAACCGTCAATTTCCCCTTCGTAAAAGCATATATAATACAGTTACACGATAAATTTTATGCAGGTGCGGTTATGAATTATGTAAAAAAAATGTGTATATTACGCCAAGCCCGCCAAGGCTTTTCAGGCGACGGTAAAACGCTTTCGGGCTTGATCAAGATCGAACAATACGGAAAAAATCTCGCAATCGAGGTTTCCGTTATCAACTTCGCGCCTCTCGTTTCAGGGGAATATTATTGCCTAATCTCGGACGGCAAGGGAAAAACGGAAATGCTTTCGCTTCGAGGCAAAAGCCTTTTCAATATCCTTTCCGATCTCGATATATCCCAAGGCTTTTGCGGTGTGATTTGCTTCGTCAAAAACGACGTCGTGCCCGTGGCTTACGGCATCAACGGAAACGGCTCGTACGATTGGCAAACGATATTAAACGCTGCCCTGCCCCCCGTGTTTCCTCGATCAGAGAATGCGGAAAAGGTGGAAAAATCGGAAACGGCAGTGGCAGAAATCGACGAGGCCGAGAAAAACGAGCCTACCGTGTACGAGCTCAACACCCCTAACGTAGCACTCGCGCCAAGCTATAACGACGAAACGGTGGCAACGGAAAATTATTATCAGGAGGAGCAAGAAAATGAACGAGAGCAACTTTCGGAAATTAGCGAAAATGCACGTACTCAAAGCCCAGCTGAAAACGAAAGAGAAGAAACGGGGATTAACGCTTCGGAGAATGTCGATGCTGACGATCTACGCCACCCGTTTGAAACGGACGGAGAGGGATATTACCGTGCCGTAAAAGGCGAGATCGACGAGCTTTTTGAAAAATATCCGCGCGATCAAACGCTCGTCGGCGCGTTTTCGTGTAGCGAGTGGGCGCGGATAAAGGGCGAAGAAAACGCGCCTGAATATCTCGTAGGCGTGATCTTTGACGACGGCAAAGCCAAATATATCTGCTACGCCCTTTCCGCTCGTGATAAAGAAAATCCGCCCGAAGAAATTAGGGATTGCGCCGCATTCGTACCCGTTTCCGCCCTCGACGAAAATAAAGGCTACTTCGTCATCTTCCAAAGCGCGACGACGGGTGAATGTATCAAACCGCAAAAAATTTAATCTTTCACTTTTTCATACGCTTGACTTTTACAATCGAAAAGAGTATACTACTTTGTAAAGTGAGGCGAAATTATGAAATCAATGGCAAAGAAATTGGCGTTTGCCGCGCTTTTTGCGGCGCTTTGCTGTGTCAGCACGCTTATTATTATCATACCCCTGCCCAACGGCTATTTTAACACGGGCGACGTTTTCGTGCTCCTTTCGGGTTGGTTTTTAGGTCCGCTCTATGGCGCGGTTGCCGCCGCCGTGGGAAGTGCGCTCGCCGATCTTTGGAGCGGGTTTGCCCTCTACGCCCCCGCCACCTTTTTGATCAAGGGCTCAAACGCGGCGCTCGCTTGGCTGATCGCCGCTTGTGTAAAAAAGCTCGTAAAAAAAGACTCTCTCGATTGTATCCCGCGAATCGCGGGCGCGCTCACAGGCGAAGCGGTTATGGTACTTGGCTATTTCCTATTCGAAAGCGTTTTATACGGCTTTGCAGGCGGCGTGGCTGCGCTCGTTGGAAACACGCTCCAAGGGATATGCTGCGGCGTGGTTGCGGTGGCTTTGTTCTCCGCGATATATCCCGTTCAATCGGTGCGAAACCTTTTTCCCCTCTTACAAACGAAAAATCCCGACTGATCGGGATTTTTTTATTTTAGATCTCGCCCAACGAGCTCGTCAAGCGTAACGCCGTAAAAATCGGCAAGCGTGATACAATTTTGAATGTTCGGTACGTTCGTTCCGTTTTCGTATGCGCTAATCGTCGTTTGCAGTATCCCCGTTTCTTTTGCGAGTGCAACCTGCGAAAGATGATTGAGCTCTCTGTAATATTTCAAATTCTCTGCTATCGTGTTGATCATCGCGCGATTGCCTTATTATTTCTTAATTCCGAAAAAGTCGGGGTTTTCCGATTGCCATTCCCTTTCTAATTCGGAAACGAGAAAGGCGCGCTGTTCGTCTATCGTCGGCTTTTTGAAAAGACTTTTAAACGTAAATTTTCGCTTGAACTTGGGAAAACGGTATTCCCCCTTTGCATATACGACGAAATGCAGCTCGTATTTACCCGACGTTTCACGCACGTCGAAAAAATCCCTGCCCTTTTGAAAACGGCAAATATACACACAAGAAGAATCCCCGCCCTTTTCATAAAAATAGGAAAAGGAAAACCCGCGCTCTTGAATAAAGGGCGCGGCGAGTTTTTTCATTTGTTCTGCAAAGATTTCGTTCATTCTAAGATTGCTTTAATTCGGCGTAATCCGCTTCCGCAGGACTGTTCTTTGACGATTTTGAATTTACCGAGCGAGCCCGTTCTTTCCGCGTGCGGTCCGCCGCAAATTTCTTTGGAGAAATCGCCGATCGTATACGTTTTCACGCGTTCGCCGTATTTGCTTTCAAAAAGTCCCGTGAAGCCCTCTGCTTTCGCTTCTTCCAAAGAAATCTCTTTCATTTCCACAGGCAGATCTTGTGCAATTACTTCATTGACGAGCGATTCCACCGCCTTGATCTGTTCCTGCGTCATAGGCTGGGGCAAGTTGAAATCGAAGCGTAAACGTTCTTCCGTGATGTTCGAGCCCTTCTGATTGACGTCGGGCGAGCATACTTTTTTGAGCGCGGCGTGCAACAAATGCGTTGCCGTGTGTAATTTCGTTGTTGCTTCCTTGTTATCGGCGAGCCCGCAAGCGAATTTCTGTTCGCTACCCGCTTTACTCTTACTCTGGTGCTCTTCAAACGCCGCCGTATAGCCCGCTACGTCCACGTCCAAGCCCCTTTCTTTCGCCATTTCCACCGTAATTTCCACGGGGAAGCCGTAAGTGTCGTAAAGGTGGAACGCTTGCTTACCTGCAATGCGCGTTTCCGGCACGTACGCGGGATCTTTTTGCGACATAAACGCGTTCTTACGCGCAATACCGTTGACGCATTTTTCAAATTCTTTCAAGCCCTGTTGCAAGGTTTTGTTAAACTTCGCTTCTTCCTTGTTGAGCTCGTCCGCGATCTTTTGGCGGTTGATATTCAGCTCGGGATACACGTCTTGATAATACGCGATAAACGCTTCCGAAATCTTGGCAAGGCTACCCTCCGGCAAATCAATTTTACGCCCGAAGCGCACCGCCCTACGGATAATTCTGCGCAAAATATAGCCCTGATCGGTGTTCGAAGGTACGATTCCTTTTTCGTCGCCCAGCATAAACGTTGCCGTTCTCGTGTGATCGAGAAGCACGCGGAACGCTTTGGTTACGTCTTCATTTTCGCCGTATTTTTTGCCCGTAAGCGTTTCAATCGCCGTAATCGCGTTTTCAAAAATATCCGTTTCATACACGCTGGATTTACCGTTCAAAACGCAAAGCGCGCGCTCCAAGCCCATACCCGTATCGACGTTCTTTTGCGAAAGCTCGGTGAAGCTCCCGTCCGCTTGCTTATTAAAGCGCATAAACACGTCGTTCCAAATTTCAAGGAAGGCACCGCAGTTACAATCGGGGTTACACGTAGGCGAACACTTGGGCTTGCGGATAACGAACATTTCCGTGTCCGTGCCGCAAGGACCGGTCAAGCCCGCAGGTCCCCACCAGTTGTTCTCTCTGGGCATAAAATAAATATTTTCTTTTTTTATTCCCGCCTTTTCCCAAAGTGCCGCCGCTTCCGTATCGCGCGGGAGTGTGTCGTCGCCGCCGAACACCGTTACCGCGATCTGATCAGACGGAATGGCGAGATAGTCTTTACCCGTCAAAAATTCGTAGCTCCAAGGAATCATTTCTTCCTTGAAATAATCGCCGAGCGACCAGTTGCCGAGCATTTCAAAAAACGTACAATGCCGTTCGTCGCCCACTTCGTCTATATCCCCCGTACGCACGCATTTTTGCACGTCCGTAAGGCGTTTGCCCGCAGGGTGCTTTTCTCCCAAAAGATAGGGCACGAGCGGGTGCATACCCGCCGTCGTAAAAAGAACCGTCGGATCGTTTTCGGGGATCAGGGAAGCGGAGGGAATCACTTTATGTCCGCGTTCCTTGAAGAAGTTTAAATACATTTCGCGCAATGTTTGTCCTGTATACGTTTTCATAACCGTTACCTGCTTTTTATTCGTTCTTTATCTATTATACTTTTCTTCTGTGATTTTGTCAAGAATTTTTAATCAGCTCATAGCCCGTTTTACTGTCTTTTACCGAATAACCAAGGCTTGCGAGCTTATCGCGGAGAACGTCGCTTTTAGCCCAATCGCGATTCTGCCGCGCTTCAAAACGCTCTTTTGCGATCGCCTGCACTTCCTCCGGCACACTTTGCGCGCTCTTTGTATCGTACCATTCGACGTATTCTTTCGCGCTCTTTTTGAATAGACCGAGAAGCGCGTACGTCTTTCGTATTTGCACGGCGCAAGCGAGCGCGGTGAAGAAATCGTCGCTTTTCCCGGAGGCAAGCAGTTTTTTCATTTCCTTAAAATACCCGAACAGGTTGGAAAGCGCGAGCGAGGTATTGAAATCGTCGTCCATACATTCGTTAAATTCTTTATCGATTTTTTCTTGAACTTCTGCCGCCTTTTCCCCGTCGAAAGAAAATTCGTTGCCGCGCAGTTTGTCCATCACCTTATCAATCAAGGCGAGCGTGGAATAGAAATCGTATAAATGCTTCTCCGCTTCGGGGAATAAGTCGTCCGTAACGTTAATATCGTTGCGGTAATTCGTTTGCAGAAGCGCAAACTTGATCGCCTCGTCTGAATATTTTTCCAAAAGCTCGGCAAGAAGCAAACTGTTCCCAAGCGATTTACTCATTTTTTGTCCGTTGACTTTAATGAGTCCGTTATGCGTCCAATATTTAACGAATTGCTTACCCGTAAGCGCTTCCGTTTGTGCAATCTCGTTCTCGTGGTGCGGGAAGATGAGATCCCTGCCGCCGCCGTGAATGTCGATCTGTTCGCCGAACGCTTTCCTGTTCATTGCCGAACATTCGATATGCCACCCAGGTCTGCCCTTACCCCAAGGCGAATCCCAACAAATTTCCCCTTCTTTTGCGCTCTTCCAAAGCGCGAAATCGTAGGCGTTTTTCTTCTCGTCGTCGTTGTCCACGCGCACGCCGTCGAGCGCGTCCTCTACGTTACGATTGGAAAGCTTGCCGTAGCCCTTAAAGCTCGCCACGTCGAAATATACGTCCCCTTTTTCGGTCGCGTAGGCGTGCCCTTTTTCGATTAAGGTGGAAACGAAATCAATGATGTTCTCAATATTCTCCGTCGCTTTGAGCCACACGTCGGGATCGTCCACTTGGAATTTTCCCATTACGGCGTTAATATCCTCGATCATTTTCGCCGCGTATTCGTCCGCGGGAATCCCCGTTTCGTGGGATTTTGCGATTATTTTATCGTCTACGTCCGTATAATTACGGGCGTAGGTTACGTCGTAGCCTGATTTTTTGAGATATTTACGCATAATATCGTAAATCAAGGCTTGGTAGCCGTGTCCGATATGCGCTTCGCCTGAAACGGTGATGCCGCAGGCGTACATTTTCACCTCGTTCCCGTTTAAAGGGATAAATTCTTCCTTGCGTTTGGTGAGTGAATTGTAAATTTTCATTTTTTCTTGCTCCTTTCGGCTTCTGCTATCTGCGCCGCCGCCTTTGCTTCTTCTTCCTTTCTCGCCGCTTCTTCGGCGTTAATTTCCGCGTTCAAAGCCGCCACTGCAATAATCCCTGCGTGCGGATCGTGTCCGTGCTCCGCTTCGTTTTCAGGCGTACGTATGCGCACGATACGCGCAGGTATTCCCACCACCGTTGCGTACGGGGGCACTTCCTTTAAGACGACCGCGCCCGCGCCGATCTTCGCACCTTTGCCAACGGTGAAGCCGCCAAGTACCTTTGCGCCCGCAGACAGCGTTACGTTTTCCATAATCGTAGGATGGCGTTTGCCACGTTCCTTGCCTGTGCCGCCGAGCGTTACGCCTTGATAAATCACCGTACCTTTATGGACCTCTGCCGTTTCGCCGATCACGACGCCTGAGCCGTGATCAATAAACACGCCGCCTTCGATCTTTGCCGCGGGGTGAATCTCAATCCCCGTTAAAAACCGTGCGAATTGACTAATCATTCTCGCAATCAGCTTTAATTTAATGCGGTGAAAAAAGCGCGCCAAACGATACCACATTAAAGCGTGCACGCCCGAATAGGTGAGCAAAATTTCAAACCCGTTCCGCGCGGCGGGATCGTTGTTTTTCGCCGCTTTTATATCTGCACGTAGGTTTTTGAACCACATAATAACCTCCTATATAGGAAAACGCCTCTATACTATTGTATAAAGGCGCTTTGATCCGCTGTTCCACTTTACTTTAAAAAACCTTGAATTTTCAAAAGTTTTTCCTCGTTTGCCCGATAACGGAGGCAACCGCGGGGGATTAGCCCGACCTCAAACGCGAAAACGCACTTTCACTTCTCTCTTTCAGCGTTTCGTGCTTTCAGCCTATGGCGCGAATCTCTTTTTGCTGCGAATAGAAGCTACTCTTTTTCCGCTCGGTGATTTAGTTTTTAATCATTATAGCATTGTTTTTCCAAAAATGCAACCGTTTTACACACCGTTTTTAATTTTCGTTCAAGAACAAATTTTCTACTTTGTATTCGGCAAGCGCCGCGTCGATCATCGGGCGATTAAACACTTTTTGCGTAAGCAGGTATGAGATCACGACGTCTTTTACAAGCGTATAATCAAATTCATAGCCGCAAACGAGAAGCAGATTTTCCGTGTCGCCCATATCCATATTCGCTGTAAGCGCGAGCGAAAACACCGTGTTTTTCGTGGGTGTAAATTTCCCCTTACAAATCCCTTTCCAGATCTGTGGATCAATTTTTAAATGCTCGCCCGCTTCAAGCGGAGTAAGATTATATTTTTTGAGCGTAAGTTTCAGCCATTTACTGAATCCGTAGCGAGAAAATTTATTTTTCAGATAAGCAAAAAAGCCGAGCGGACGGAAAGAAAAAGAAAAGGTTTTATCCCGCATCTGTGTTTTCAGAGTCTTTAAAAGCTCCTCTTTATTTTCTTGCAATGCAAGGCGCATCGTGTTTGCGGGGAGCGTATACGCGTACGTTCTACCAAACTCGTCAATTTTAGAATCCTGCATTTTCGGCATACGGTATCCCGGTAACACGCAAAGCTTATCGTAATTGGCGTAGGTTTCGCAAAAATAAGCGTCGAGATCGGCGATAAAATCAAACATTATTCTTCTCTCCTATATTTCTCCGTTTTATTATAACACTTTTCCACACAAAACGCAACCGTTTTACCCTTTTTTTCTTGCTTTTGCGTGAAAAAATGGGCGCGAATGAAAAATAATTCAGAAAAAAATTTACATTTTTACCTCGTTTTGCTTGCGTTTTTTTCAATTTTATGATAAATTTATAGTACAATATCATTGGAGGCATTTACTTATGAAAAGAGAAAGAATCGCAGAAATAGCCGCCTTGATCGACAAACGCGGCAAGCTTTCTTTGAAGCAATTAAGCGAGCATTTCCCCAAGGTGTCGCAAATGACCTTGCGCAGGGATTTATTTTTATTGGAAGAACAAGGCAAAGTTATTCGTGTGCGTGGTGGCGCAATGTCCGTGCGCGACGTACAAAAAACGTCTGGCGAGCCGTACGTAAAAAAGACGACGATTCATACATATGAAAAGATAGAGATCGCGCAAAAAGCGGCGGGTTTGATCGACGAGGGCGCTTCGATCTTCCTCGACGCGGGCACGACGGCGCTGTATCTTGCCAAAGAAATGCCCGACATTGCCTGTAACGTATTCACCAACGGCGTTGCCGTTGCCACCGAGCTTTGCACGAAAAAGAACGTAGTCGTCAATCTTTTAGGCGGACAAATGATCAAAGAAAACCTTTCCACGGCATCTTCTTTTTCAGGCGAACATTTTATAGACACGAATTTCGAAATCGCAATCATTTCCGCGGCGGCTTTCACGCCCGAAAACGGATTTTCTTGTGCTTCACAGCTGGAAGCGGAACTGTTTAGAAACGTTTGTAAAAAGGCGAAATTTACGTATATGATGCTCGATAGCTCCAAGATCGGTAAAATCAAGCCGTACACGTTCGCGCATACGGAAGATATTAACGTGCTCATTACCGACGACGCATTCCCCGAAGCGTTAAAAGAGCAATTTAAAGCATTAAATATTGTGGTTTTATAATTTTCTCTTTATAGAAATCGGAGCGGTTCAGATTTGAACCGCTCCACTTGTTTTTTACGTACCGTTAGGGATTCGTCGGATTTGTCGGTGTGGGAATCACCACCGTTGCGGAATCCCCTGCCACCACCGACGGAAGCTCGCCGTTCCATTTTGCAAGATATTCGAGATATTTTAAATAATCGGTAATCACTTGAATTTCTTCCGCGCTCTTACCCGTGAAATCGATCTCGTATTCCGTCGCCGACGTGCCGTCGTCGTTTACAATCTCCGTTTCCGTAATTTTAAAGCCAAGTGCGCGCGCAACTTCTATGGATTTGAGTTGAATGGCAAGCGCTTCCGCTTTCGCAACTTCAACCCGTGCTTGCGCGTCCGCTTTCGCCGTTTCAATCTTGGCTTCCGCTGCGAGTTTAGCAACTTCTAATTCCTTTTCCGCATTGACGATAGCAGTTTGCTTTTCGTATTCCGCCTTAAGCTTTTCTTGTTCGGCGATCATTTTATTCTCAACCGTTTGTTCGAATGCGTCCGAGAAATCGATATTCGTAAGCACTACCGCTACGATATTGACACAATATTCTTCCGTTACCGTCGCTTTTATAATCTCTTCCACCTGCGGCGAGATCGTCAAACGGGTTTGGATAATGTTCATCGCCGAATACGACGAAAGCTTCGATTTCGTCTTTTCCGTCGCAACGCTTTCAATACGGTTTGCAAGCGCGGTGAGCGCGCCGTATTTGTTGGCAATCTCAATCGCCTTGGACGAATCGATTTGATATTGCACGGTCATCACGATATCCATCGTTTGCGCGTCCGACGAATACGCCTGCGTTCTAATTTCTAAATTTTGAACTTTTGCATCGTAAACTTCATAGGTTTCCGTTATCCAAAAATCAAAATATGTACCTGCCGTACGTACCTTTTCCGCCTTACCAAGGTGTTTTACAACCGCAACTTCACCTGCGTTGACGGTGTGAATACTCATAGGGAATATCGCAAGCAAAAGTGTGCAAACACCTGCCAAAACGGTCGGCAAAACCGCTTTCTGCATTCTTTTCTTCATATAATGCTGTGCTGCAAGCAGCCCCGCGCCTACCGCGCCCGCCAAAAAGATTACGCCTAAAATAATACCAATCATTTTTCTATGCTCCTTTTATAGGTTAATTTTATTATAACATAGAAGATTATATGTTGTCAATCATATAAACAGAAAAAGAACCAAGCGGAAATTGCTTGGTTCTTTTTCGTTTGAAAAGCGGCGATTACCTATCCTCCCGACGGTTAACCGTAAGTACTTTCGGCTAATTTTCATTATTGCTTTAATAATTTCTTTAACATTCTTATATATTTACGATAATTTAACCCCAAGACAAATATCCATTGATCATTCATATAATGATCGCCCGTTTTATCATTTATCAAATAAAAACATACAAAGGTATTAATTCCATTAAAATATAATAAATCTTTTTTGTTAAAAACGTCTAACGTTTTTCCAACAACAATAATCGTTTTCCATTCGCTAAAAACAGGTGATTTGCAATTCTCGTCAATATTCTTTAATAATTCTTCAATATTTTGCTTCGTGATAAGCTCATCATAAAAAAGAATATAACGTTTTTTGCTTAATAAATAACACGGATAAACACACTCTATTTGTTTTTGTAAATTCAATCCTTTAATAATCTTATTTTTAAGCTCAAGCATAGTTATTTCCTGTTTTTTTATACCTGCGTTGTAAAAGATTCTATTTGTTCGTCCTTTTTATCTTTCTTTTCTTCACTGTTCATTACAAAATCAGGCGATTCGAACTGATTACTATCTCGTATCTTTGGTTCAATAAAAAGCGCATACGACATATATGCAAGGATTAATCCCAATAACGCAATATTGACCCATTGGTTTAGAAAAAAAACTTCTAAAATCTTAATACCACACCAATAAATGATATATAAAATGAAGACAATAAAAAACAAAATCCAAGCTATTAAATAAGGTATCAATAAAAAATAATTAAAATTGTTGTTATATTTAAACAACCTCAATTTAATTAAAATATGGTTAGGCGACAGTCTATATTTGTTTAATTTGCTCGAATCCCCTATCTCATATCTATGAAAGTGATATATAACGTTCGCCAAACCGACCACACCAATCATCCCGTACAATAGCAAATAAATCGAACCCTGATTCAATTTTCCTGCCTCCAATATTTATTTATAGTGTTTCTATACATTTTCATTGTATCATAAAGGGCTATATTTGTCAATAGGATAAAATAAAAAGAACCGAGCAAGTTTTGCTTGGTTCTTTTAATTGAAAAGCGGCAATTACCTATCCTCCCGGTAGTAACCTACAAGTACTTTCGGCGTAAAAGAGCTTAACTTCTGTGTTCGGAATGGGTACAGGTGGATCCTCTTTGCCATCATCACCGCTATCGTTATATCTATCACCGCGATTTTTCTCGCAATGAACAATATACTATCTTTCTTCAATCTTCTTACTCAAAGACTGACAACTACATAGCAAGCTTTTTAGCTTATTCTATTCATATTCGC
>JAGAOR010000005.1 GCA_017623605.1 Clostridia bacterium
AAAACTTCAAAAATATAAAGACCATTTAAAGAGCGATTCAAAGTATGCTGAAGAAGAGTTAGGGAGAGTATTAATTCTTCTTAATTCAAATGTTGATATTAAAAAATCTGAAATTTTAGCGCGTTTTTATAGAGCTTACGTTGAAGAGTTAATTAGTTGGGAAAAATTCTGTGAATTATCTGACGTCGCTTCCAGACTTTTTATTGCCGACATTAAATTGCTTTTAAGCGTGCATAATAAAGAGGTTTCGGACACATCGCAGTGTATCGGATATCAAGCAGAACGATTAATGGCTTTAGGATTGCTTAATTCTGCTATGAAAACCATGACAATTGGTTCAGCTTCTGGTGGTAACACACAAAAATATATTCAAGTGAATGAATTGGGCAATTTATTTTGTCAACTAGGATTTAATTAGGATTACATTTGGACAAGATTCTATAAATTAGCCATATTTGAATCCATTTTATTATATGAGCTATGAGTAGTTTGACAATATGACATATAAATGATACAATACAAATAAGTTTAACAAAGGAAAAACCATATGGCAAACTTTACAAATATCGAATTGCAATTTAATAATCAATGTAACAATCTTATCGCTAACTTTTTAGCCCAAAATCAAAATCCTGACCCCAACTTTATAAATCAAGAAATCAATAAAATTAGAACTAGTGTTATTAATCAACTAAGAATCCAATACGTTTCTAGTTTATCTACCCATACTGGAAGAAATGTTATTGTTTATTATTCAACATTTCTACAAGGCAGTATAATGTCAAATAATCCAGAATTAATGATAAATGATAACGACATGAATGGGTTAATGAATGCTGTTAGTGGATTAGATAAGACTAAAGGACTGGATTTAGTATTACATACACCTGGAGGTGTAACAACCGCAACCGAAGCAATCGTAAAATATTTAAGAAAGTGTTTCAATAAAAATATTCGTGTTATTGTCCCTCATATGGCAATGTCAGCAGGAACAATGATTGCTTGCTCGGCGAAAGAAATAATTATGGGGAAAGAATCTAGTCTGGGCCCTATAGACCCTCAATATAGAAATGTTCCAGCAGAAGGAGTTATTGACGAATTTAATAGAGCTGTAAAAGAAATTCAATCTAACCCTCAAAAAGCGCTTGTTTGGAAAGAAATTATTTCTCAATATAGACCAACGTTTTTAGGAGAATGTCAATATGCCATAGACCTTTCTAGAAATTTGGTTACAGAGTGGTTGTCATCTTGCATGTTTAAAAACAGCAAACAAAAACAAACTAAAGTTGGTAACATTGTAAACGGGTTAGCGTCACATGCTTTCTCAAAATTGCATGATAAACACTATGATTATGAAGATTGTAAAAAGATAGGTTTAAAAGTTATCGCATTAGAGAAAGATGCAACCCTACAAGATTTAGTGCTTTCAGTTCATCACTCTTATGTATTAAGTTCTTATGTTTTACTTGGTTCATTAAAGTATATAGAAAATAACAATGGCCAAACATTTGTTATCTCCGGAAAGAAATAAGGTGGGTTCAATATGGATAATTTAGAAAAGAATATTGAAATAGCAATTAAAAACGATTTATTTTCTCAAACCGAAAATAACAACGAAAACAGAATCTTTGACGCATACGGAAATTATTATTTCCCTACAGATTTCTCTAATACTGAAGAAAATTCAATTCTTTCCATATCACAAGTTAAAGTTCCTGTTTTGTCAAAATAAAACACTAAAACTCAATTAAGAGTTCAATGAGAGTGACACTCGTTGCGCCACAAACACAGGATAGGTTTTTGCCTATCCTGTGTTTGTTATATACCGAATAAAGAGAGGGATTTGAGGGTGGGAGCCGTTTTGCGAGAGTAAAACGCTTTGCCAACGATAAGAAAATGCTTCGTATTGTTTGTGGTACACAAAAAAAGAAACAAGATATATCTTGTTTCTTTTTTTGGTGCCGAAGGTGGGACTTGAACCCACACGGTATCGCTACCATCGGATTTTGAGTCCGACGCGTCTGCCAATTCCACCACTTCGGCGTATTCATTTTTCAAAAGCTTTATAATTATAAAACATACGACAAAAAAAAGCAAGCGTTTCTGAGGTCTTTTTTATAAAAATTTAAATCTTTTTTCAAACATTTTTATATTCTGTTGCGATTTTTTTTATTTCGTGGTAAAATAATAGTAATAATTGACAAGGATATTGACATTATGGAAAAATTGATACTCATCGACGGCAACAGTCTTCTCAATCGCGCTTTTTACGCAACTCCCGTCTTTACAACGAAAAGCGGTTTGCCGACGAACGGCGTTTTTGGATTTATCAAGCTAATGCTGAAAATTATTTCGGATAAAAAGCCAACCTATTTCGCGGTGGCGTTCGATCTTCACGCCCCGACGTTCCGTCATAAAATATACGCCGACTATAAGGCAGACAGAAAACCGATGCCCGAAGATCTTACCGCGCAGATTCCCGTGCTTAAAGAGATGCTTTCGTTAATGCACATTAAAACGTGTGAACTTACGGGTTTTGAAGCGGACGATCTGCTTGGTACGATCGCAAAAAAATTCGACACGCAAACGTATATTTATACGGGTGATCGAGATGCATATCAATTAGTAGACGAAACGACATCCGTTTGCTTTACGAGGAAAGGCGTAAGCGATATTCTCGAATTAACGGCGGAAAATTTTAAGGACGAAACGGGGCTTACGCCAGCGCAAATTATTGATTTGAAAGCGCTTATGGGTGATAAATCCGATCATATTCCCGGTGTAGCAGGTGTAGGAGAAAAATCCGCCAAGTCGTTGATTGAAAAATACGGCGATTTAAACGGCATTTATGCCCACCTCGACGAAATACCCGGGGCACTCCATAAAAAGCTTGTAGAGGGTAAAGAGGACGCTTATTTTTCTTATAAGCTCGCAACGATTGATACGAACGCGCCGATCGAGCTGTCGCTTGCTGATTGTGTTCTTAAAATACCGTTTGATCACGCCGTGCGCGAAAAATTCGCAGAACTCGAATTTAAGAGTCTCTTCGCGCTGAATATTTTTTCCGAAGAACAATCTTCGCGTGGAGATAGACAAGGCGAACAATTACTTGGTGGCGTGGAGGAAGTTCACCCTGAAACGATTGAGGAAGCGATACAAATCGTAGAATCTTCCAATGCAAGCCGTATTGCTTGCGATTTCACGGATAAAGAATTCCGCTTTACACTCTTGCCAGACGGGTGGACACCCCTGAACGACTCGGTAGAATACGTTTTACCTATCAAAATCGGGCTTTTAGATCCCGGCTTTTTCGAATATCAATTTAAACCTCTTTTTAAAAGCGTTTATTCGGGGCGAAAACGCGCGATTTGCTATAATGCGAAAGAGATAATGCATTCTCTGTATTCAAACGAATTGAGCCTGTGTGGCGATTTTGACGACGTGTCCATTCTCAAATGTATCGCCGAGGGATTGAGTAATACTGACGGGTTGCAATATTGTCTTAATTCCCACCAACTGCCCGATCGCAATCGTAGCTACGGCGTAGCCGTTTTATACGAAACCTATTATAAGGCTTTAAATGAAACGGAAAAAGCCTTATATCAAGACGTGGAATTGCCGCTCGTGCGCGTACTTTTTGATATGGAAATACAAGGGGTATGCATTGACGAGAAAACGCTTGACGCGCTTTCGGTGCGATATAATGCGGAACGGGAGAAGATCGTCAAACGTATTTACGAGCTTGCAGGAGAAGAATTTAACATCAATTCCACGCAACAGCTCGGAAAAATTCTTTTTGAAAAATTAAAAATCGGTAGCGGTGTAAAAAAGAACAAGGAAAGCAAATTCTATAAAACGACGGCAGAGGAATTGGAAAAATACGCTGACAGCTCGGAAATTGTGCGTCAGATCCTGCGTTATCGTACGGTGCAAAAGCTATATTCAACGTATATCGAGGGCTTTAAGCCGTTGATTGTTGACGGTAAAGTGCATACTACCTATAACCAAAGCAATACGACGACGGGCAGACTGTCTAGCACCAACCCCAATTTACAAAATATCCCCATTAAAACGGAGGAGGGACGGGAACTTCGGAGGCTTTTCACGGCAAGCGAGGGGAACGTTTTGATCGACGCGGACTATTCGCAAATAGAGCTTCGGCTTTTAGCGCATTTTTCGCAATCTAAGGAGCTTATAGAAGCCTATTGTGAGGGAAAGGATGTTCACGCGACGACGGCGTCGCAGGTGTTCGGTGTGCCGCTTGAAAAAGTAACCTCCGATCAACGTCGTCAAGCAAAAGCGGTTAATTTTGGCATTATTTACGGCATAAGTGCATTCGGGCTTTCTAAAGATTTGAATATCAGCGCGAAGCGAGCGCAAGAATATATTGATAAATATTTTGAATTCTATTCTAACGTGAAAGCGCATATGCAAGGGAGCGTGGAGACGGTTGCAAAACACGGAGAAGTGAAAACTTTGCTCGGTCGTAGACGGGTGATCAACGAAGTGCGCTCGTCTAATCGTAACGTGCGTATGTTCGGAGAACGAGCTGCAATGAATATGCCTCTCCAAGGTTCGAGCGCGGACATTATAAAATTGGCGATGATTAGTGTTTATCAAAAACTAAACGAGGGGAATTTCAAAGCAAAGCTCGTTTTACAGGTCCACGACGAGCTTGTGATAGATTGCCCCAAGGAGGAGGCAGAGAAAGTGGCTCGTATCTTAAAAACGGAAATGGAAAACGCGGTATCGCTACGCGTACCGCTCACGGTTGAAGTGGGGATCGGCGAAAATTGGTATGAAACAAAATAACGAGAAGCGTTTGATTTTTGACTTACATTGCGATACGATATGGAAAATCAGCGAAGCGCAACGAAGGGGAGAATCTATCTTCTTGAAAAAATCGAATTTGCAGGTAGATGAAGAAAAACTCATAAAGGGGAATTATTTTGCGCAGTGTTTTGCAGTATATATCCCTAATGAATATCCTGATCCATACGCACGTTGTTTGCACGATATTGATATTTACGATAGACAGATAAAACAAAGTCGTGTTCTCGCGCCCGTCTACGATTTCGCGGATTTTCAAAAGAACGAGAAAAACGGTAAAATTTCTGCCATTCTAACGATGGAGGACGGGTGTCCGATCGGTGAGGATTTCGATAAGTTATATACGCTTCACCGTAAAGGCGTGCGTATGATTTGTCTTTTACACAATCTTGTAAATCCAATAGGAAATCCTAATTTTGGTGGGTATTTTGCGGACGGTTCTCCCGATCGTTCGGTGGCGAATACCGCGACGGGCTTGACGGATTTCGGGCGCGCACTTGTGCAAGAAATGAATAAGTTGGGGATTGTTATCGACGTTTCCCATTTATCAGATAAAGGATTTTACGAGGTTGTTCAATTAAGCAAAAAGCCTATTATGGCTTCTCATTCCAACGCGCGCACCGTATGTTGTGATATTCGCAATTTAACGGACGATATGCTTATAAAGCTTGCCGAGAACGGCGGCGTGGCGGGTATCAATTACGCGAATCATTTTATGGGCAACGACGCTGAACATGGGCGTAATACGGTCAAATGTGCATTACTACATATGCGACATATTAAGAAGAAAATTGGCGTGGATCATATTGCTTTGGGAAGCGATTTCGATGGGATAAATCCGGATATAGAAATTTCCGACGCGTCGAAAACGGGTAGACTGATCGTAGCGTTAGAAAAAGAAGGTTTTTCCACGGACGAAATTGAGAAAATTACGTATCGAAATGCCTTGCGTGTTTTCAAAGCAAATATGCTTTCGTGAAACGAATTTTGTGAAACAAATAAAAAAAGAGGTTTGTATGCATAAAAAAATTGCTATTACGGGTGGAATAGGAAGCGGAAAATCGGCGGTGGCACAAATAATACGGGATCAGGGCTATCCCGTTTATTCGTGCGACGAAATTTATGCGGAACTTATACACTCGCAGTCCTATATCAACGCAGTTGAGAAAGCCTTCCCAACCGCTATCAAGCAAGGAAAAATTGATAAAAAAGCTCTTGCAGATATTGTATTTTCCAATGAAGAGGCAAGAATTCGTTTGAATAAAATTGCGCATCCGCTCATTATACAAACACTCTTAAAACGAATGGAGGAAGCCACAGGTGAAATCGTTTTTGCCGAAGTTCCGCTTTTATTTGAGGGAAATTTTGAAAATCTCTTCGATCATACAATCGTCGTTTTAAGAAATCGCGAATTACGCATCCGCTCCGTTTGTGAGCGAGACGTAATTTCCGTTAAAAAGGCAGAGCAACGGGTAAACGCCCAATTCAATTACGACGATGTAGCGGCAGAAAAACACTTCAAAAAAATAAATGCGATTTTGATTAAAAACGAGGGGGATTTAAATCTCCTTTCAAGGCGCGTCGTGAACACGTTAAAAACCCTATTGTGAAACATTATTCGTGAAACAAAATAATTAATACTTAAACACGGAGTATTCCCCGTTGTCGATTTTAGGGGAAAAACCGTGTTTTTTATTTAAAAAACGAGGTACTATGTCAGATATAATTACTTTGCTATGCAAAATAGAATAATTATGTTAAACATAGTAATTATATTGAAAAATGCGGAAATTTGTCTTTCATTTTCCAAAAAAGCCAAAAACTTATGAAAAAACTTAAAAAAAATTTTTCTATACCCTTGAAAATATTTTTAAAATATGTTAAAATATACATAATGATAATAAAGCGTATTATCAGAATGCGTATTTTGGAGGGATTATGAATTTATTTGAAACGGACGTACCTTTGCATTTATTTCATCACGGAGAAAACTTTAAAACGTATGAATTGATGGGGGCGCACTCTTCCGTTTGCAATAAAAAGAGAGGATACGTATTCCGCGTTTGGGCTCCTCGTGCGCAAAGCGTTTCGGTTGTAGGAGATTTTAACGGTTGGAATCCTTCTTCTCATCCTATGCAAAGAATGATCGACGGAGAAACTTTTGAAACGTTTATCCCTAATTTAAAACAGTTTGACACGTACAAATATTGTATTCGCACACAGGACGGCAGAACGCTTTTTAAAGCCGATCCCTACGCGTTTCACGCAGAAACGCCAGGGGTAGATTCTGCCAACGCCTCCAAACTTTACGATTTATCAGGATACAAATGGTCGGACGGGGAATATTGGAGAAATCGTGAACATATCAATATTTATGCAGCTCCCGTAAATATTTACGAAGTAAATCTGCTTTCTTGGAAAAGAAAAGAAAACGGCGCCTATTTAACCTATCGCGAGCTTGCGAAAGAGCTCGTTGATTACGTGGTTAAAATGGGTTATACGCACGTGGAATTTATGCCTTTGACTGAATATCCGTTCGACGGTTCTTGGGGCTATCAAGTAACGGGATATTACGCAATCACTTCCCGTTTGGGTGAGCCGAAAGATTTTATGTATCTTGTCGATTGTTTCCATCAAGCGGGAATTGGAGTTATTCTCGATTGGGTACCCGCGCATTTTCCCAAGGACGAATTCGGCTTATATGAATTTGACGGACAACCGTTATACGAAGCTTCGCAATGGGATCGAATGGAGCATAAAGGGTGGGGTACTCGCAAATTTGATTACGGAAGAAACGAAGTCGTTTCCTTTCTTATCTCTTCTGCCGTTTTCCTGTTTGAAACGTATCACGTAGACGGGCTTCGTGTGGACGCGGTCGCTTCTATGCTTTATCTTGATTACGAAAAAGCTCCTGGGGAATGGGTGCCGAATATCTACGGCGAGAATAAAAACCTCGAAGCGATTGCGCTTTTGCGACGTTTAAACGAAGCGGTATTCGGATATTTTCCGAACGCCTTAATGATTGCGGAGGAATCGACGGCTTGGGGGCTGGTAACGAAGCCCACGAACGTTGGCGGTTTGGGCTTTAATTTCAAATGGAATATGGGTTGGATGAACGACGTTTTATCTTATATCTCCAAAGATCCCGTATATCGCAAGCACGAGCATAACAAGCTCACCTTTTCGATGATGTACGCATTTTCGGAGAATTATATCCTGCCGATTTCACACGACGAAGTAGTACACGGAAAAGCTTCCTTGATTGGTAAAATGCCTGGCGATTACTATGAGAAATTTGCAGGCGTTCGCGCTTTTCTTGGGTATATGATGTCGCACCCAGGGAAAAAGTTGCATTTTATGGGCTCGGAATTCGGGCAGTTTAAAGAATGGAATTATAAAGAGGGAATCGAATTTTTCTTAAAAGGTTATCCCAAGCATAAAAAGCTTACGCTCGCTGTAAAGGAGCTTAACGAACTTTATAAGTCTACGCCCGCGCTTTACGAAATAGAGGATTCGTGGGATGGTTTCGAATGGCTCGCCGCAGACGATAACGATCGCAATTTTTTGGCGTATCAACGCAAAGACAGAGCAGGGGGAACGATCGTCGTTATGATCAATTTTTCAGGCGAAGATTATCACGATTACCGCCTCGGTTTGCCGAAAGGAAAATATAAGCTTATCTACAATTCCGATTCCGCTCGCTACGGTGGAAGCGGCAAAATGAAAAAATATATCTTTCAAACGAAAAAAGCGTATAGCCACGGAAAGGAAAATTCGATTGCGTTCGATCTTCCCAAACTGACTTGCGTATATTTGAAAAAAATCAATTTATAGGGGGTGCTTTATGCAAAGAAAGAAAGAATGTGTTGCAATGCTCTTGGCGGGCGGACAAGGTAGCCGTTTGTTCGCCTTAACAACCAACGTTGCAAAACCTGCGGTCGCATTCGGCGCGAAATACCGCATCATCGATTTCCCGTTGTCTAATTGTATTAATTCGGGCATCGATACCGTCGGCGTACTCACACAGTATCAGCCGCTCATTTTGAACGAATATATCGGGAACGGTCAACCTTGGGATCTGGACAGAACGTACGGTGGCGTACATATTTTGTCGCCGTATCAGGCGAAAACTAATTCTTCGTGGTACGAGGGCACGGCAAACGCGATTTATCAAAATCTTCATTTTATGAAAATGTACAATCCCGAATACGTGCTCGTATTATCAGGTGATCACATTTATAAAATGGACTACGCGGCAATGCTCAAAGCCCACAAGGACACGGGCGCGGATTGTACGATCGCAGCGATCAACGTGCCGCTTTCCGAAGCGTCAAGATTTGGTATTTTAAACGTAAATCCAGACGGGGAGATCTATCAATTCGAAGAAAAACCGAAAGCACCCAAAAGCACACTCGCTTCAATGGGTATTTACGTTTTCAGCGCAAAGAAGCTGTTCAAATATCTCGAAGCGGACGACGCAAATCCTAATTCCTCCAAGGATTTTGGGAAAGACGTGTTACCTGCAATGCTAAACGCGGGCGAAAAGATGTATTCTTACCGTTTCGAGGGCTATTGGAAAGACGTGGGAACGATTGCCTCGCTTTGGGAAGCAAATATGGATTTGCTCGGCGATGATCCAAAATTCGACGTAAGTGATAAATCGTGGAAAATCCATTCCCGCAACCCGCTCGCGCCTCCCGAACATATCGGTGAAAACGGCGTGGTGAAAAATTCAATGATCGCGCTCGGCTGTGAAATCGACGGCGTGGTGGAAAATTCAATACTCGGTAGCAACGTAATCGTAGAAAAGGGCGCAACCGTGAAAGATTCTGTGGTGCTTGCAAACAGCGTGATCAAAGCGAACGCAAACGTTTCTTATTCGATTATCGACGAAAACGTAACGATTGGAAAAGCCGCGAAAATCGGCGTGGAAAAAGATGCTTCGGCAGAGATCGTCGTGCTCGGCAGAGGCTTGACCGTCGATGACGGCGTTACCGTTTCCGAAGGACAGAAACACGAACAAGATATTAAGGCATAAGGGAGGGACAGATTATGGCAACATCTGCAATCGGCGTTATATTTTCCAATATGCACGAAGAAAACGTGCCGGAGCTCGTCAGAAGAAGAACGATGGCTTCCATTCCTTACGGAGGGAGGTATCGTATTATTGATTTTGCGCTTTCCAATATGGTAAATTCAGGGATCACAACGGTAGGGCTCATGACGAGCAACAACTACCGCTCCTTAATCGACCATATCGGTAGCGGTAAGGACTGGGATTTGGCTAGAAAGGACGGCGGTCTAATCTTACTTCCACCTTTTTCCGAGCGACACGATAAGCTGTACTCCACACGTTTGGAAGCGTTAAGTAGTCTGCGCGGCTTTCTCTATCGACGCAACGAAAAATACGTCGTATTGACCGATTGCGACGGCGTTATGCGTTTAGATATAGCAGACGTTATCGCGACGCACGAAAGAAAGAATGCGGATATTACGATGGTTACGCACCACGGCAAGGTGGGACACCGCGCGGATTTTATACTCCTTACAGCAGACGAAACGGATCGCGTGCGTGAAATCAAGCTTTCTCCGCATTTAGCAGAGGGGCAAACGGCGGATATTTATATCAATATGATGATCATTAATCGTCAATTTTTACTTAATCTCGTAGAGGATTCGGTAACCCACGGTTTTTCAAGCTTCGAGGGAGATATTTTAATTAAGCAGATTGACAGCTTAAAAATCTACCGCTACGATTTCCAAGGCTATTACGCGGGAATTGATTCCGTTGCGGCGTATTATAAGCACAATATGGAGCTTTTGAAAAAAACGGTTCGCGACGAGCTGTTTGGCGCGCGCGATATTTATACGAAAGTTCGTGATAGCGCACCTTCTAAATATAGCGAAAGTGCGATCGTAAAAAATTCTTTAATCTCCGACGGTTGTGAAATTGAGGGCGTAGTGGAAAACAGCATACTTTTCCGCGGCGTGAAAGTTGGAAAGGGTGCAATCGTACGTAATTCGATTATTATGCAAGACAATATAATCGGACAAAACGCAACGCTCGATTGCGTGATCACGGATAAAAACGTTGTAATTAGCGATCGAAAAGCACTTGGCGGTTGCGCGACGCTACCGTATTATATTCCAAAGGGCACACGACTTTAAACGAATAAGGAGCAAGAAAAATGGCAGAAAAAAAACGGGTACAGGCAACGGTAAAAACTACTAAAAAAGCAACGAAGAAATCCATTCTCGCCGAGATTTTTGAAAGCGCAGCGGTAACGTTTCCCGAAAAGGAAACCTCGGACGATCCAAAAGTTTCGAAAAAATGTAAAATTCTTTTCGTCGCATCGGAAGCAAGACCGTTCATAGCGACGGGCGGACTTGCCGACGTGATCGGCTCGTTGCCGCAAGCACTCGCAAAAGATCCCACCTACGATATTCGCGTGGTATTGCCGCTATATTCGGAAATCAAGCAGGAAATGCGTCGAAAAATGACTTTCCACGGCAATATATACGTGCCGCTTTCGTGGCGTAATCAGTATTGTGGCGTATTCAGTTACCTTACGGGCGGCGTTACTTTTTATTTTATTGATAACGAATATTATTTTAAACGTCCCGGTTGTTACGGCTATTACGACGACGGCGAGCGGTTTGCGTTCTTTTCCAAGAGTGTTATGGAAATTCTGCCGTTTATCGGCTTTTATCCCGACATTCTACATTGCCACGATTGGCAAGCGGCACTTGCGGCAATTTATCTGAAAACGGACTATTGCTTGCGTTCCGAATACGAGCATATCCGCGCAATATTCACCGTTCATAATATGGAATATCAAGGAAAATTCTCTTTGGATATTTTGGGCGATTTGTTTGGGATTTCTAACGAATACCGTCATCTTGTTGAATATGACGGTTGTATCAACCTTATGAAAGGCGCGATCGAATGTTGCGAAAAAATTTCAACCGTAAGCCCTACGTATGCAAAGGAAATTGAATCGGCACAATACGCGCACGGTTTAGAGGATATTATCCGCAAAAATTCGTTTAAATTGACGGGGATATTGAACGGGATCGACACAGCCTCGTACGATCCCGCAACAGATCAAGCTCTTTTCGCCAATTACAACGCAAACGAACTTGAAAATAAAAAAATCTGTAAATCGGAGCTTCAAAAAATGCTCGGTTTACCCGTTAAAGACGTGCCGATGATTGCAATGATTACGAGGCTTGTAGCGCATAAGGGCTTGGATCTTGTCAAAACGGTTGCGGAAGATATTTTGCACGAGGACGTACAGTTCGTTCTGCTTGGCACGGGCGATTTTTCATACGAAGAATATTTTAAGGATTTAGGCAGACGTTACGAGGGGAAAGCTTCCGTGAATATTGCTTTCAACGGCGATCTTTCACGTAAAATCTATTCGGGGGCAGATCTCTTTTTGATGCCTTCTATCGCCGAGCCTTGCGGGCTTTCACAAATGATCGCTTCACGCTATGCAACCGTGCCACTTGTGCGGGAAACGGGCGGGCTCTACGATTCGATCAAGCCGTACGGCGCAGGGGGGAACGGTTTTACGTTCGCATCCTGCAATCCCTACGATATGCTCTACGTCGTACACGAAGCGATTGATACGTATAAAAACGGCGAGGCTTGGAAAACCTTAATGCAAAGGGCGGCGACGACGGATTTTTCGTGGTCGCGCTCGGCAGAAGAATATAAAAAGCTCTATACGGATACGTTTACAATAGGATAAAATTTTATTTAGGAGAAGTTAGATATATGAAAAACGAAAAAATCACCGAAAAAGAGGCGAAAGAGCTTATTCAAGGCAAACTTTCCCGCTATTTCGGCGTTGCGCCGTCAGAGGCGAGAAAGGAACAGCTTTATAAAGCTGTCGTGATGTGTATACGGGATATTATGCTTGAAAAGCGGCACAAATTCCATACCGTTACGAAAGCGGCTAAAGCGAAGCGGGTGTATTATCTCTGTATGGAATTTTTAATGGGGAGATCGCTCAAAAATAGCGTTTTTAATCTCGGCGTAACCGAAGCGTTTGAGGAAGCTTTAAAAGATTACGACGTGAGTTTGGAAGAACTGTACGAATTAGAACCCGACGCAGGACTTGGAAACGGTGGTTTAGGGCGTTTGGCGGCGTGTTTTTTAGACGCACTCGCCACGGGCGACTATCCCGCTATGGGCTATTCCATTCGCTACGATTACGGGCTTTTTAAGCAAAAGATCGTGGACGGTTGGCAGACGGAGCTTCCCGACGTTTGGCTTCCCGGGGGCGAGGTGTGGCTTACGCAAAGAAGCGATAAAGTCTTTACGGTCAAATTCGATGGTTATATCGAAGAAAAGTGGACGGAGAACGGCTTGGAAACGATCTATCGCGACGCCAAGGAAGTGCAAGCAGTCGCTTACGATATGATGGTTTCGGGCTACGATAGTCAGGCGGTTTCCGTGCTTCGGTTATGGAAAGCGCGTAGCGTGCAAAATTTCGATATGAAGCTCTTTTCGC
Source organism: Clostridia bacterium (assembly GCA_017623605.1). Taxonomy (GTDB): domain Bacteria; phylum Bacillota; class Clostridia; order Christensenellales; family Borkfalkiaceae; genus Scatosoma. Next base: position 13,350 of record JAGAOR010000005.1, read on the forward strand.
AGGGCGATTATGCCTCCGTTATGAAAGAAGACAACGAAGCGGATTTGATTTCCAAGGTATTATATCCTGCCGATAATCACGTAGAGGGAAAATCGTTGCGTTTAAAACAGCAATATTTTCTCGTTTCCGCGTCTTTGCAAAATATTCTTGCCGACCATAAGAGAAGATACGGTTCTTTGAAATTATTGCCGAAAATGGCGGCAATACATCTCAACGACACGCATCCCGCTTTGGCGATTCCCGAGCTTATGCGATTGCTGATCGACGAAAACGCTATGAGCTGGGACGAGGCGTGGAAGATTACGACTTCCGTTTGCGCTTATACCAATCATACGGTTTTGGCGGAGGCACTTGAAACGTGGCCCGAAGATCTGATTGCGCGTAAATTACCGAGAATTTATACGATACTCAAAGAAATCAACCGCCGTTTCTGTGAAGAGCTTTGGAAGAAATTCCCCGGGGATTGGGATAAAATTTCTCGTATGGCGATTATGTCGCACAACACCGTTAAAATGGCGAATTTGTCCGTATGCGGTTCTCATTCCGTCAACGGCGTTTCAGGCTTGCATAGCGATATTATCAAGGAAAGTATCTTTAAGGATTTCTACGATTTTACGCCCGAAAAATTCACGAACGTAACGAACGGTATCGCGCATAGACGTTGGCTTAATCAATCGAATCCCGAGCTTTGCGCCCTGCTTGACGATTGCATTGGAGCAGGCTACGCTCAGAATGCCGCAAAGCTTGCCGAATTTAAAAAATTTGAAAACGACGAAAGCGTGTTAAAGCGTTTGCAAGAAATCAAAGCGTTGAAGAAGAAGCAATTCGCCGATTTTGCCTATAAAAAGCAGGGCGTTTTAATAGATCCTAACACGCTTTTTGACGTACAGGCAAAGCGCCTGCACGAATATAAACGTCAGCTTTTAAACGTTCTGCATATTATTCACGATTATCTGCTTCTGAAAGAAAATCCTGACGCGCCTGTGCAACCGAAAACGTATATCTTTGCAGCAAAAGCGGCTGCTGGATATTATATGGCAAAAAAGATTATCAAGCTCATTTGTTATCTTTCCGAAGATATTCGCAAAAATCCCAAGATCGCTGAAAAATTAAATGTCGTGTATATGGAAGATTACAACGTTACGATGTCCGAAGCGTTAATGCCTGCATCCGAAATTTCCGAACAGATCTCTCTTGCGGGAAAGGAAGCGAGTGGCACGGGAAATATGAAATTTATGATCAACGGTGCGCTCACGATCGGCACGCTCGACGGTGCGAACGTGGAAATGTCTGAAAAAGTCGGTAGGGAAAATATTTTCATTTTCGGCTTAAAAGCAGACGAAGTTTCGGAAATTTGGCGCAACGGTTATTCCGCGAGCGTTTATTATAACAACGATCCTATGCTTCGCAAGATTGTGGAAGCGCTGATCGTCGGCTTTAACGGCGAATCATTTGCCGATATAGCCAATTATCTTTTGACGGGCTCGCCGATTGCTGATCCGTATATGTGTATGGCGGATTTCCAAGCTTATCTTACCACCCAACAAGAGCTTTCCAAGCTCTATGCAACGCAAAAACGGGATTGGAATCAAAAGGCTCTGCGTAATATTGCAGCGGCAGGATATTTTGCCGCAGACCGCAGTATCGCCGAATACGCTGAAAATATTTGGAAACTTGAAGCGTTGCATAAGAATTAAGGTTATCTATGTCCATTCGTATTTATTTCAACCCTTTGGATCGCGCCTGTAAAAGCGTTACGGGCGCGGTAAAACAGGGGAAATCCTTTCAACTGAACGTATTTTTATTAAAAAACGACGCACAAACGGACGCATTTGGCGTTTTTACGCCAAATGAGGCGGATTGTCTTTATCCCGAGCACGACGCTTTTTTATCGTTCAATCGCGACGGAGAAGCGGCTCAATCGTTTCCTATGCAAAAAACGGCGTTTGGTTGGACGATCGCGTTATCAGTTCCCGAAATCGGTTTATATTATTATACCTTTTATATCGACGGACAAGGCTTCGTGTCCTGTAATGAAATGACGACGGGGGAGCTTGACTCCGCACCGCGTGGATTTTTATTGACCGTGTATTCCAAAAATTATCGCACGCCCGAGTGGTTTAAGGGTGGCGTTATGTATCAAATTTTTCCCGATCGTTTTTATAAGGAAGGAACTATGCCAGACATAAAAGGGCGAATTTCTCGAAACGATTGGGGTGGAATTCCGTCGTATCGCCCGAATGAGCACGGAAAAGTCTTAAATAACGACTTTTTTGGTGGAAATTTCAAGGGTATTATAAAAAAATTACCGTATTTGAAAAAGCTCGGCGTTACAGTAATTTATTTTAATCCGATTTTCGAAGCGGCATCCAATCACCGCTACGATACGTCCGATTATATGAAAATTGATCCGATTTTAGGTACGGAACAGGATTTCAAAAAGTTGATAGAAACCGCGGAAAATAACGGGATTCGCGTTATTTTAGACGGCGTTTTCAATCACACGGGCGATAATAGCGTTTATTTTAATAAATACGGAAAATATCCGTCCTTGGGAGCATACCAATCGAAAGATTCGCCGTATTATAGTTGGTATTCTTTTGAAGAATTTCCCGATAAATACGCAAGTTGGTGGGGAATTGATATTTTACCCGAAGTCAACGAAGAATCGAAAGAGTATCAGGAATTTATCTTTGGGGAAAAAGGCGTTTTGAAAAAATGGTTGTCGTTTGGGATTGGCGGCTACCGTTTAGACGTAGCGGACGAATTGCCCGATTTTTTCTTAAAAAACCTGCGAAAATCAGTAAAAGAAAGTAATGAAAACGCAATTATCATCGGGGAAGTTTGGGAAGATGCAGCAGAAAAAATTGCATATTCCAAACGCCGTGAATATTTGCAGGGCTACGAGCTGGATAGCGTTATGAATTATCCGCTCAAAGAAGCGATTATTTCCTATATAAAATCGGAAAATGCATGGAAGCTTTTGCAAACGCTGCGAACGCTTATTGATCATTATCCCAAGCAAACGGTCGATTGTCTTATGAATATTCTCGGAACGCACGATACGGCGCGTATTTTAACGGTTTTAGGCGGTATTTATTGCCAAAATAAAGAGGAAATGGCAAGCGAAAGTGCGTATTTAAGCGCAACAGCAAAAGAAAAAGCGATTGAAAAATTAAAAATGGCAGCCATTTTACAGTATACGTTGCCTGGCATTCCGTGCGTTTATTACGGCGACGAAAATGGTGCGGAAGGGCATATTGATCCGTTTTGTCGCCAATGCTTTGATTGGGACAATCTGAATGAAGATTTGCTTTTATTTTACGAAAACTTGGGCGGAATTAGAAAACGGTATAGAAATATTTTCAAAGACGGAGAATTTAAAACGTTATTCGTAGACGATGGCTTAATATTCTATAAACGAAAAAAAGCCGAACGAGAGATTTATATTTACGTGAACAACAGCGGAAAGCCGTATCAATTTGAATTATCGAAAAGATATAAAAACGTTTTAACGAATGAAATTTACGAAATCGCGATGCAAATTCAGCCGTATTCTTATGGAATTTTCATTCAGGAACAATCGTCCAGGAATTAAATTTTAAGAGGAACCCCCTTTTTTATCTATATTTTATCATTAAGATTTCGTAAAAGCTGCATTTTACGAAATCTTTTCTCTATTCCCTACCGCGTTCGTTTTTGTCTGCTTTGTCGGATTTTTCAAGGCTTTTTTTGCTATTTACTTCTCTTCTTTATCTTGCTTTTACGCTTTTTTCTATCTACTTTTAGAAAAATTTTTACAACTTTTCGGAAAAACAGTATATTTATTTGACTTTCACCCCTTTTCGCGTTACAATATTGATATGAAAACGGAAAACTACTATATCAAACGTAATATTCAAGATATTGATAAGATTGCGGAGCTTCTTGAAACGCTCCCCCCCTTTTGCGAGGATTATTTTTTAGGGGTAGAAACTCGAACGAGCTGTCAAACACGCTTAAAATATGCATACGATCTGCGTATTTTCTTTGATTTTCTTTGCAAGCGGAAATATAAAAATTTAGACGTTCTCGATTTAACTCTTGATCATCTTGAAGCGGTTACGCACAACGATATTGAATACTTTTTAAGCTATTTATCCCACTACCGCTTCAACGATAAGCATCTTTCCTGCGACGAACGCGCAAAAGCGCGGAAACTTTCTGCCGTTCGCGCAATGTTTAAATATTTTTTCAGTAAAGGTATGATTGAAGTGGATAATTCTGCAAAAGTTCCCACGCCCAAACTTCACGAAAAAGAAATTATTCGTTTGGACGCGGGCGAAGTTTCCGAGCTCGTTCATATCACCGAAACGGGTAACGGACTTTCCAAAAGAGCGGCGGCATATCATAATAAAACGAAAATCCGCGATACGGCAATCGTTACCCTATTTTTGGGCACGGGCATCCGTATCAGCGAATTAGTAGGCTTAGATAACGATAGCTTCGATTTCTCGGAAAATTCCTTTCTTGTAACACGAAAAGGCGGTAATCAAGCGATTTTGTATTTTTCCGACGAAGTGAAATATGCTTTACAGGAATATATCGCGGAGAAATCGAATGATCCCAAAATCCCCGAATCGGAAAACGCGTTTTTCCTTTCTATGCAATATAAGCGTATCAACGTGCGTTCGGTGGAAATTTTGGTTAAAAAATATAGTAAAATCGTATCCCCTTTGAAAAAAATCACGCCCCATAAGCTTCGCAGTACTTACGGTACGCGTTTATATAACGAAACGGGCGATATTTACGTGGTGGCAGACGTACTTGGACATCGGGACGTGAACACGACGAAAAAACATTACGCCGCAATCACCGAAGAAAATAGGCGAAAGGTAGCAAACGTCGTAAAATTGCGCGCTAATCCCCCGCCCACGGAAGAGAATTGAGCTATGCAAGAAAAACTTGAAAAAATTTATGTCATTCAACCCATTACGCGTGAAAATGCAGGAAAATATCGTATTCTACAAGAAGATGCGGTATCTTTAATTGAGAGCGCAGGCGCGGCGTATGCAGGCACGATTTATCAAAACGTACGCGAAATCAACGCTGCAACGTTTATCGGTGAAGGGAAATTGCAAGAATTAAAAGGACGTTTAGACGGGCTTGACGAGATCACCGTTCTTTTCAACGGCGAACTGTCCCCTTCCCAAACTCTGAATATTTCGGCGACACTTGACGATCGCAAAGTGATTGACAGAACGACTTTAATTCTCGACATTTTCGCAAAAAATGCAAAATCAAGCGAGGGTAAATTGCAAGTCGAGCTTGCGCAGCTCAAATATATCTATCCACGCCTAAAAGGCAAAGGCGCGGCGCTTTCAAGGCTTGGTGGCGGCGTAGGCACTCGCGGTCCGGGCGAAACACAACTGGAAACCGACAGGCGGTACATTCGCGGTCGCTTAAAATACTTGGAAAATAGATTAAAAGAAATGGAAAAACGTCGCGCACTGCAAACGGCACGACGCAAGAAAACGGAAGTTAAAACGATTGCTCTTGTCGGTTATACGAACACAGGCAAATCCACTCTTTTAAATGTATTGACAGGCGCGGAAACGTATGTGAAAAACAAACTTTTTGCAACGCTTGATCCCACTGCCCGCAAATTGACGATTGAAGGAATCGAATTTTTAATTGTAGATACGGTGGGATTTTTACAAGATTTACCACATAATTTGATTGAAGCGTTCAAATCCACTCTTGAAAGTGCCCTGCACTGTGATCTCGCTTTGATCGTATGCGACGCGACGGGCGAATACGATATGCAAATGCAAACGACCTTGCAGACCTTGCAGGAAATGGATTTTTCTTCCCCCTATCTTTTGGTTATGAATAAAAGCGAAAACGTTACCGATTTTTCCGTGTTTCCCCGCGAAAGCGTTATGATTTCCGCGAAAGAACACCTTGGGATAGAAGCATTGAAACGGGAAATTTTAAAATTTTTTAAAAATGAATTTCTTTTTTGCGAATTATTCGTCCCTTATGGAAAATCGAACGAATACGCAAAATTAAAGCCGTATGTATATGAAAAACGGACGGAATTTACCGACGATGGACAAACTGTCTTTGCTACAATTCCAAGCCGCTATGCAAAGCTTTTTAGCGATTATATAAAATAAAAGGAATAGATTTCTATCCATTCCTTTTATTTTTCATTGTATTCGTCGGGATTCATATAAATTTTATCAATCTTGATAGAAGCGACGTCAGGCATTTCAATACATTTGCCGCAATTATCACACACTTTATTCGGATCAAGATCGCAGGTTTCACATTCCAAACACCCAATACAATCCCGCTCGTATAATACGCATTTCAAACCTTTTTCTTTCATTCGTTTACCTCCACGTTTTCATTATATCACAAATTTCTACAAAATTCAACAATTTTATATAAACATTTGTTTGCTTTTTATAAAAAAGTGTGCTATAATAATTGTAAGACACGTACATAAGATTAAGAGGTTATTATGGTAAATGAAGAAAAATTGATAAAAGTGATGGATTATATCCGTAAATTTTCCGAAGAAAACGGTTATACCCCGTCCGTTCGGGAAATCGGAAAAGAATGTGGAATTAAATCCACGGCGACGGTGCATAGTTATATTGAAAAACTACAAAACAAAGGCTATCTCAACAAAACGGATAATAAAAAACGTGCCGTTACAATCGGCAAAGGTTCGGGGGTAAATATTCCCCTGCTCGGCGTAGTTACCGCAGGTCAACCGATTTTCGCTTATGAAAATTACGAGGATTATTATACGTTCCCCGTCGGCGAATTTAAAGGCGACGAGCTGTTTATGCTTCGCGTACAAGGTACGTCTATGATTGACGCGGGGATTATGGACGGAGATAAAATTATCGTGCGCCGTCAACAAACGGCGGAAAACGGCGAGATCGTCGTTGCGCTCGTCAACGAGGACGAGGCTGCCACCGTAAAACGCTTATATAAGCGCGACGGTAAAATCGTTTTACACCCCGAAAACGAGGCGTTATCGGATATGATTTTCGAGCCCGAGGAAGTATCCGTTTTAGGAAAAGTGATCGGTTTAATGCGTAATTACCGCGCTTAAGAAACTTACTTAACGACAGAAAAATACCGACTGCGCAAATGAAAGCGCAGTCGGTTGTTTTTTTAAAGTCCTTTTAAATATGCGATCTCTTGTTCGGTAAGCGGGCGAACCTCGCCGCGATCAAGTCCCGTAAGCTTCAACCGTCCGATACTCACGCGTTTCAAAAACGCAACGCTTCTTCCGATCGACTCGAACATACGACGCACTTGGCGGTTGCGCCCTTCCGTGATCGTGATATGCACTTTCGTATACGCCTTATCCGTTTCCACGATATGCGCCTTGCATTTTTTCGTGAGCACGCCGTCAAGCTCTACGCCCGAACGAATTGGATTGAGATCCTTTTCCGTCATTGTGCCCTCGATTCGTACAAGATAGGTTTTTGGGATTTCGCTCGTGGGATGCGTTAATCGAAAGGCAAGATCGCCGTCGTTCGTCAAAATGAGCAATCCTTCCGTTTCGTAATCAAGCCGTCCAACGGGAAAAACTCTTCCAACCGATTCAGGTAAAAGATCCATAACGGTTTTTCTGCCTCGATCATCTGAAACGGTACAGATCACCCCTTTGGGTTTGTTCATAATATAATATTCTTCTTTCTTTTCCTCTCGGGAAAGCAAAACGCCGTCGATCAGCACTTCGTCCGTTTCTTCTACGTTTTCTCCAAGCGTTGCCACCTTACCGTTGATTTGTACGCGCCCAGCGGCAATCATATCGTCCGCGTGGCGACGGCTCGCCACACCTTTTTCTGCTAAAAACTTATTGATTCTCATTTGCTCATCCTCTTTTTTCAGTACTTATAGTTTATATAAATTCCCCGAAAAAAGCAACTGTTTTGCAAGATATATTTCAAATTGTCCTACGATTTCTCCCGATTTTTTCTTTCTTTTTCCCGTTTCAAGCTCTTTCGTCTTAATTTCAATCCATTCTTTTTCTTCTTTTAAAAGCGGATAATAAAAATCTCTTCCTGCTTTCGCTTGCGTTGCTCCGTCGTTTAACGTAAATACTTCGTCGGCGGAAAGCAGCTTTTCGTTTTGGTATGCGGCGAAAGCGTCGTCGAGTAATTTTGCAGATCGTTCGTAGGTAGTCGGACAACTTAAAACGGTGCAAACGAGCGTCATATTATTGCGCGTTGCCGCGCTTACCAAACATCTTCCCGCTTCTTTCGTATAACCCGTCTTCACACCGATACCACCCTCGTACAGCGAAAGCATTTTATTTTTATTTTTCCAATGCCGAGGTTCGTAGTAGCGGGTAGAAACAATCGTGCGAAAAATGGGATTTTGCATAGCGTAGCAGGAGATTAAAGTCAAATCGTGCGCCGTCGTGTAATGATTTACGCAAGGTAATCCGTGCGGATTTTCAAACCGACTTGCAAGCGCGCCCGCTTTTTGCGCCGTTTCATTCATTTTAAGGGCAAAACGTGGAACACTACCGCTACAATAGAGCGATAGTGCAACCGCGCAATCGTTCCCGGATCGTAGCATTAAGCCGTATAAAAGCTCTTCGACGGTGTATATATCTCCCTCTTTGAGATATACGGAAGAACCCTCTATTCCCACAGCTTGTACGGGAATTTTCACTTGTTGTTTAAGCTCGGAAACGTTTTCCAAAACCGTTGCGGCGGTTAAAATTTTCGTCGTACTTGCCATAGGCAAGCGTATATCGCCCCGTGATTCGTATAAGACGCGGCGACTGTTTAATTCCATAACACATTCCGCTTTTGCGGCTACGAAATTTTCCGCAGTAGCTTTCAAGCAAGGCGACGAGCACGACGCGCATAAATACGCAGAAATTAACGACGCGGTAACGAACCGGAAACATAAACGTTGTTTCTTCATATCAATCCTTTGCCATTACGTCGCGGAGAATCTCACCCGCGCGTTCAATCAAGTTATCCATCGGTTCGTCGGTGATACGAAGTATGCGACAGCTTTTACCGTCGTCAATTAAAAAGCCCATAGGCTTCATACTAATAACCGCGCCACTACCGCCTGCAAACGGAAGAGAATCCGTTTCTTTCACGATTTTAACGTCGCCGTATTCACCACCGCCAGAAAGATTGCCCATAGTAATTTTAGAAAAAGGGATCACCTGAAATCCGCTCGCCGTAACGATCGGTTTTCCGATCACGGTATTCACGTCTGCGAGTGTGTCAAGATTTTCAAGCGAAGAATCGATCAATTCGTTGATTTTTTCATTTTTTTCTGCCATAAAATTTTTATTTTCTCCTTTAAAAATTTAAACAAAGCGCAAAGCAACATAAATATATTGAAATACGCCACGATATTAAAAGAAACGCGCAAAACATCGCCGTCCGTAAGCCACAAATTATTTTCGATCTTTTCTCTACTTCCTCCAAGTAGGAAAAATACAGTCCGTAAAACGGTATTCGCAAGCGAGACCGGCAACAAATATTCCGCGCCCGTTTCCGTAGTGAGTGTAAATGCAATCAAACGGAAGCTTCGAACGAACGAGAAACGTTTTCGCTCGCTATCAATCTCCGAATACGGAATTAAGATTGCTTTTTTTGGGGAAACGTGCAATGCAAGTCCGCCTTGGTAAGTTGCAGCGTATCCTCCGATCAGCTTGACGATCTTATATAAAAATACGGCAAATCCGAATTTTCTACGGTTTATATCATAATGCGCGTCCGCTTCTAAAATAATCGGCATAAACAATAGAAAAGCCGTAATCATAAGTCCGAGCAATATATATAAAATCAACCTGCCCATATCAACAATATGGGCAGGTTCTTTGAAAGTATGTAATTGTAAATGCAAGTTTTACTGAATTTTAATAATCCCATCTTCAATATCTTTCAAAAAATCAGGGAGTTCGAAGTCGTCCGTATCTGCTTGGGTGGTTTCGTTAAGCTCGGGATCGTTTTCGGGATCATATTCCTCTTTTTCGTAAAGATAACTGCTTTCGCTCGGCATAGAGCTTGCACTGATCTCGGCAATCTTTTTCATCAATTCCTGATAATCGGGCAATTCCGAAAGTGATTTCAGCTTAAACCGCTTTAAAAAATTGTCCGTCGTGGCGTATTCCACGGGTTTACCAGGCGTATCGCGTCTGCCGCAGGGATAGATCATATCCAACGCCAACAACGTTTGAATGGCGTAATCGCTGTTACTATCACGTACTTTTTCAAGCTCTGTGCGCGTAATCGGCTGTTTATACGCAATAATCGCCGCACATTCGAGAATAGTACGCGTGAATTCCTTTTCACGAATGGGTGTAAGTACGAGGGATACGGGTTCTTTATAATCGGGATTGGTTGCAAACTGCACTTTATGATTGAAATGTAATAACCGAATACCACAATCTCCCGCATACTTCTTTTCCAACTTTGCAATCGCCTCGTCCGCTTGACGTTTCGTAATTTCAAGTTTTTCACGTAAAAAATCAATAGGAACGGCGTCGCCCGATGCAAATAAAATAGCCTCAATTATATTCGTCAATTTCTCCAATTTCTTCGTCCTCTCTTCTTTCAGGATTTTTTCTAATGGTTATTTTCGAGAACAATTCTTCCTGTTCTACGAGTATGAATTGATGTTTTAAAAGCTCCAAAAGCGCTTGGAACGTCGTAACGATTTCCGGTGTAGTCGAATCCTCGTTAAATAATTCTTCAAACTGCATTTCCTCTTTGGAGGCAACCCTTTCGCGAATATGTTTAATCTTATCGCGTACCGTGAACGTATCCTTGGGGATCTCGCGGTGCGTGGGCGCGTCCTTTTTCTTTGTTTCGAGGCGTAACATCATCTTCGTGAACGCTTGCATAAGTCCGTCCAGCGTCATATCCGTATACTGCACCTGCACCGAAGAAAATTCTTTATCTGGTTCTTTAAATATGTAACCAACCGTTTCTCGCTCTTTGAGTTTTTTTGCCGTTTGATATTCTTCCAACGCTTGAATGAGCTCCCGTTCAGGGCTGTAAACGTCGTCAAGCGGAAAATCGTCGCCCGTATCGTCGCCCCAATCCTCTTCGAACATAGGCACGAGGCTACGCGCTTTGATGTCAATAATCGTTGCGGCAATATTTAAATATTCGCTCGCCTTCTCCATATCCAAATACGGAAGCCCTTTCATATACGATAAGAACTGCTCCGTAACTTGTGAAACGAAAATATCTTTGATTTCGATTTCTTCCTGCTTAATCAAATATAAAAGCAGATCGAGCGGTCCTTCGAAATTATCGAGTACGGTCGTATAATCCACTTCCGTTTCGAAATTTTTCACGGAATCGACTGTTAGTTTTTCTTTTTCCATTTTTTGCTCCACGTGTAATTGTTTCTTATTTTTTAAGCAAACGCTTAGGAATCACGTCGTTTCTCGTCAAATCCTGATAGGTTTGCGGGCGCACTATATATTCTGCTTTTCCGTCGTTTACGAGCACGCAGGGTGGAATTTTATTACGGTTATAGTTCATAGCCATAGAATAATTATACGCACCTGTAGAAAGCACGGCGAGTATATCTCCCGACTTCGCCTTGGGAAGCGAAACGTTGACGGCAATCAAATCTCCGCTTTCGCAACATTTTCCCGCGATCGAAACGATTTCCGTACGTTCTTCGCTCGCGCGGTTAGCCAAAACGGGCGTATACTTTGATTGATATAATGCGTATCTCGGATTATCAAACATACCTCCGTCCACCGCCACGTACGTTTTTACGTCGGGTATTTCCTTGATCGCGCCAACGGTGTAGAGTGTGATTCCCGCTTCGCCTACGATTGAACGCCCCGGTTCAATTAAAAGATATGGCAATTTCAAGCCCTTTTCCTGAGATTTTTCCTTTACTGCCGTTATCAAGGCTTCCAAATATTCAGCGTAGCCCTCGGGTGAAATTTTACGATCCTCGTCGGTATACCAAATGCCGTAGCCTCCGCCGAGATTAAGCGTTTCCGTGACGAAATCGAGCCTTTCTTTCATTTTTGCGGCAAAATCCAAGCATTTTTCTACGGCGATCACGAATGATTGCTTCTCAAAGATCTGTGATCCGATATGACAATGATAGCCGTCGAGCACTACGTTCTTTTTAGAAAGCGCGTAGACGGTCGCTTTTTCCGCCGTTCCGTCTTGAATGGAAAAACCGAATTTACTGTCCGTCGTAGCCGTTTGTACGAACGCGTGCGTATGTGCCTCTACGCCCGGATTGATACGGAGCAGTATTTTTTGCTTTATTCCGCGTTTTTTCGCTTCCGCGTCGATTTTATCAATCTCCGAATACGCATCTGCAACGATACAACCGATTTTGCAATCGAGCGCTTCCCCAATTTCGTAATCGAGTTTATTATTGCCGTGCATATAAATTTTTTCAGCAGGAAAACCGGCTTGGAGCGCCGTGTAAAGTTCGCCGCCTGAAACGACGTCCACACCGATATTTTCCTCGTCGGCAATGCGATAAATCGCCTTACAGGAAAAGGCTTTCGAGGCATATAATACGAGTCCGTTTTCCCCGTATTTATCGCGAAGCGTATCGCGATAAACGCGCATCATTCTACGTATATAAGCTTCGTCAAAAGCGTATAGCGGCGTACCGAAAGCTTTGGCAAGCTCTACGCAATCCGCGCCCCCGATCTCCAAATGTCCTTTCTCGTTAATTTTCAACGTTTCTCTGGCGTTCATCGTCTGTTTTCCTTAAATTATATCTTTCTAACATTTTAGCAAATTTCTCGTGAAAAAGCAAGAATACAAAGCCTTATTTTTATGAAAAATCTGCCTTTGCGAGATTTTTTTTTGCAAAGGCAGATTTTTAAGCATTTTATCGAGCCGTCCAACCGCGAGCCACGTCTCGGAAACGATCAAAGAAATTCGCTTTTTCTACGTCGGACGCAGCAACGAGCGGGACTCGGTCCACTTCCACGTTGTCTTTATACACAATAATCTCCCCAACCCGTTCACCCTTTTTCAAAGGCGCGCGCAACGTATCTAAATTCGTTTCTATCATTACATTTGGCTTCTCACCTCGCCTGCAAAAGGCAAACGCAGAACGCTCGGGATAAATTGCTACCGTTTTGATCTTTCCACCGTTGACGAAAGCCGTATCGTCGAGTGGCACGTTCGCCTCTACGATCGGTGACGTAACGTAATTAGCGAACGCGTAATCGAACATCGTTCGCACGTCTTCAAAACGGTTTTGACTGTTTTCTTCACCAATCACAACGGAAATTACACGTGTATCGTTACGCTTTGCCGTAGCGGCAAGACAAAAGCCCGCTTGATTTGTAAAGCCTGTTTTCCCGCCGTCGCATCCCTCGTAAAAACGTACGAGCTTGTTGGTGTTTGTGATTTCCGTATAACGACCTTTCGGGTGGTTAAATTTATCCAACCAAACCTTTCCAAAGTCGTAATATTCCTCGTGTGAAAGCAACTCTTTGAGCATAATTGCAACGTCTTTCGCGCAAGAATATTGCGGTTCTTTGGGTAATCCCGTACAATTTGCAAAAAGCGTATCGTTCGCGCCAAGCAATTTTGCTTTTTCGTTCATTTTTTCTGTGAATACCGCTTCGCTACCTGCAATCCGTTCCGCAAGCGCAACGCAGCTGTCGTTTGCGGAACATACGACGACACTTTTAATCAGTTCTTTGACGGGATATTTCGCGTTTGCCTCCAAAAATACCTGTGAACCGCCCATAGAAGCCGCCCGCTCGCTGACGACTAACTCCTCGTTCATATCCATTATTCCCGCCTCTATCGCGTCAAACGACAAGATCAACGTCATAATTTTACACATACTCGCAATCGGCAAATGCGCACGTTCGTTTTGCGCAAACATCACCGTTCCCGTTGAAAAATCCATTAAATAAGAAGATTTTGCCCGAATTTGTAAGTTTGCCGTGCTATTTGTTGCCACCTGCTCATATTTTGTTTGTGTAATTGTTTCTGCGCTTGCTACACGCACGCGATCAGCGTAATTAAACGAACCTGCCACGCCGAATACCATTGCCGCGCCCAACAATGCACCTACTATTTTTTTCATATCTACCTCCAAATTTTAATTGTTTGCCTGACATTTGTAAACCACTATGCCACACATAATAATTATGTGTGGCATAATTTTCATTTATTCACGAAGCATCGTTTGAATATCAATCCCGTAGCCACGCGTAGGATCGTTTAAAAACACGTGTGTAATCGCCCCTATCAGTTTTCCGTCCTGCATAATAGGACTTCCGCTCATACCCTGCACGATACCACCCGTTTCTTCGATTAGTTTTTCGTCGGTAATCTTGATCACGTAGTTTTTATGATCGCGATTACCTTTATCCACTTTTACGATTTCGATTTCATATCGTTGCGGTTCTACACCATTGATCGTTGAATAAATGTAAGCATTTCCGGGGCTTACGTCCTGCGAGCTTGCCACAGCGCGCATAAGATCGTTCGTTTTAAACGTTTCGGAGATTTGCCCAAAAATACCGCAATCGCAAAGCTTTTCGGCGTTTCCAAGCGTTTTATTGCCTAAAAACATACCGCGAAGCTCTCCCGCTCTTCCGCGAACTCCTTTACTGATCCCTACGATACTACATTCGTAAACGACGCCGTCTGAAATTTGCAATTCTCTTTTATCTTCTCCGACGACGGAATGACCAAGTGAGCCGAAACGACCGCTCGATTTATCAATATACGTAACTGTTCCGATCCCGGAAACGCTATCGCGAGCAAGTACCCCGATTTTATAACGCTGCGTTACTTTATCCTTTACGGGTTGCACCTCAATTAACATCTGTTCATTACGACGATTTATTTCAATTTCTAAATTTTTACCGCGGCTTTTATCCACCAATTCATTTAACTCGGCGATTGATTCTACTCGTATTCCGTTTACCTTAATAATACGATCCCCCGCACGAAGCCCTGCTTTTACAGCGGGTGAAACCACACCGTTCTCCGTCATCACTTCGCACATACCGATAATTTGCGCGCCACCTGCTTTTAGGGTAAATCCCGCAGACATACCGCCCACGTAAACGATACGTTCCTCTGCTTTTGCCGTTACCGTCTCCCCTAATCCGCACGCAGAAACAGCAATCAATCCCCCCAAAAGAAAAATACTCAACTTGCGCATACGTCCCTCCGTTAAAAGGTAATTTGTGCAAATCGAGCATTTCTATTCGGTTTTTTAATGAAAAAGCAAAAATGAAACTATCAGGAAATGGTACGTTTGTATTCTTTTGCTTGATTTAATAATTCTTCGGCGTGTTTAACCGCATATTCGTCGCCTTCGTTTCCACCAAGTAAGCGCACGATTTCCGAAATTTGCGCTTCTTTATTAAGCTCGTGGACGCGCGTAACCGTTTTGCCGTTTTCTTCCGTCTTTTCAATCAAATATTCGTTATCGCTCATAGCGGCAATTTGAGCAAGATGAGAAACTGCGATAATTTGCGTAGTTTTGGAAATGCGCGCAAGCTTTTCTCCAACGACTTTTGCCGTTTTTCCGCTGATTCCTGCGTCAATCTCGTCGAAAATATACGTCGAGATTTCGTTCACGTCGGAAAGCTGCGTTTTCACCGCCAACATAAACCGACTCATTTCCCCGCCGCTTATAATTTTACCAAGCGGTTTCATAGGCTCACCCGCATTTGCGGAAAACAAAAAAGTTATTTCGTCCAAGCCGTTAGAATTTGCGCAAGTCGCGTCCTCTTCCGTATATTCGTTAAATTGAATCGCGAATTGCGCGTGCGGAATGTTCAAGGTTTTTAATTCGTCTGTTACCCGATTACAAAACGCTTCACCGTCTTTTTTTCTTAACTCGGTCATTTCACGACAAACTGCGTAAACTTTCTTCAAAAGCTTTTGTTTTTCCGTCGTGAGCGCCGCATATTGCCCCTCGCAATCGGATAAAAGCTCGTATTCTTCTTTAATGTTTGTAAGATATTCGTCTATTTCCGCTTTATTAGCGCCGTATTTACGTTTTAACACGCGAATGGTATCCAAACGAGATTCCGTTTCAATCGCCTCGTTTTCGTCAAAATACAAATCCTCGGAAAGCTCCGTAAGCGTTTCAGAAACGTCGTCCGCTTCAATCGCCAAATTTTCCAGCCTTTCCAGCATCGCACCGTACGCCTGATCAAGCTTGGAAACGCCTACAATCGCGCGGCTTGCCGCACGCAAACCGTCTATAACACCTGCTTCTCCCGACAAAGCCTCCGCCGCGTCGCGAACGGCGGAAATAATTTTTTCGAGATTGACGATTTTCGTGCGTTTTGCTATCAGCTCTTCCTCTTCTCCTGCTTTTAAATCCACAGCTTCGATTTCTTCGATCTGAAATGCGAGTATGTCAAGCCTGCGCCCACGCTCCTTTTCGTCGCCGCCAAGCATAGCGATACGCCCGTCAAGCTCGCGGTTTTTCTTTAATAATTCCGAAAGCGTGGCTTTCTTTTCAAGAAGCGGCGCACCAACTACGCCGTCGAGCGTTTTTAATTGATTGCTTTCTTTTAATAAAAAGAAATGTTCGCTTTGCCCGTGCACGTCAACGAGCGAATCGGTAACCCTACGAAGCATTGCCGCGGTAACCGTACTACCGTTGATTTTTACACTATTTTTACCCGCATCGGAAAATTTACGAGAAATAATAATTTCCCCCTCCGATTCAATATCCATTTCTCGCAAGGTTTCTACAGCTTTCGAATTTTCGTCTACAAAAAATTCTACCTTCACCATACATTCTGCCTCGCCGTAACGAATCATAGAACGATCGGCTTTTGCTCCCAACACGAAATTAACGGAATCGAGGATAACCGATTTTCCCGCACCCGTTTCACCTGACAGTACGTTCAATCCCTCTCCGAACCGAATTTCTGCGCTTTCGATAAGCGCAACGTTTTTAATGGTGAGTTTTGCAAGCATTGTATATTTCCTTTTATCTCATAAATCCGTTGATTTTTTCCACGATCATTGCTGCGTTTTCTTCGCTATCGCATACGATTAAAAGCGTATCGTCGCCCGCAACCGAACCAACGATTTCGCTATAGTTCAATTTATCAACTACTGCTCCCGCATTCGCCCCGTTGCCTGCAAGCGTTTTCACAACGACGAGATTTTTTGCAGCTTTCACGGAAATTACGCACTCACGAAACAAATTCTTCATCTTCGGTGAAATTTCACTTTCACCGTCGTTGATATACGCATAGCGGTATTTTTTCTCAATTCCCGCAACCTTAAACAGGTGTAAATCGCGAATATCACGTGAAATCGTCGCTTGTGTTACTACGAGATTGCGCGCGTTTAATTCCGCGCAAAGTTCCTCTTGCGTTTCAATTTCTTTGGTGGAAATAATCTCCAAAATTTTAGCGTGTCTTGACGATCTTAACATTTTCCTCTCCTTTTCCTTTGTTATTTATTCATTCAACTTATTTCTAACCTTTGCAAAAAAATCAGAATTGTCGCGCACAGGGAAATCTGCCGTAAACGGTGCTTTTCGTACGAAAATCGTCGCATTTTCAGGCAAACTCCCGAGAATTAAGCCGTCCGCCGAAACGATTGCTTTGCCTCGCATAATACGTAGCGCAAATTCCTCCAAATCGGAAAACACGATCGGTCGGGATCGCATAGAAAATGCGCAAACGGGCGTAAGCATCACAACAGGCACTTCAGGCGTTAAAATTGCGCCGCCCGCCGAAAGGGAATAAGCCGTTGAACCCGTGGGTGTACAAAGCAACAAGCCGTCGCCTGAAATCACGTCCGATCCCTCTTTGGATTGCACCTGCACGCGGAGAATTTGAGTAGATTTCATAGAAGAAAGCCCTGAATCGCGTTGAAGGGCTATTTCGTTGAGCGCATAAAACCGTTTACCCGCAATTTCCACCTCTAAAATACTCCGTTTTAAAATACGACACGAACCCGCTTCCAGTTGCGCCAACAGTTCAGCGATGCGTTCACGTTCGTCCTTTTCATATTCCGTTAAAAAACCGAGATTGCCGTAGTTTATACCGATAATTTTCACGTTATTTTGCGCGGCTGGAACGGCTGAATGCAAAATCGCGCCGTCGCCGCCAAGCACCACGACGACGTCTACGCCTTGAATTTCCTGCGGCGTAGAAAATAACTGCGTTTCATAACCGAGAGCGCAAAAAAAGTCAACGAGATCGTCGATCACCTTTTGGCTTTTTACCTTTGAAATTTTACCTAAAACCCCGATTTTCATCGTTTTCTCCAATCGTTTATTTGACTTCGTTTAAAAAGCGTCGAACGTTCGCCGAAATTCTCTCCTTGGAAAGCGCCCCTGCGCTTTGCGTTTTTAAATGCAACACGTATTCTATATTCTTACCTTTCCTCACGGGTGCATTAACGATTCCGAACGGATACAAACCGTTTTCTTCAGCGAATCCTATCACCTTTTCCACGATTTTTTCGTGCGCGGACGTGTGCACGATTCCGCTTTTGCCGATATTTTTCTTTTCACATTCAAATTGCGGCTTTATTAAAACGAATGCTTCGCCTAAATCGTTTAAAACGTTTTTAATTGCGGGAAAGATCAACCGCAAGGAAATAAAGCTGACATCCGTTACGACTACGTCGATTTGTTCGGAAAAATCCCCTTTAGTTAAATATCTTGCGTTTGTGTTTTCCATTCGCACGATTTTTTCGTTTCCTACGAGGCTTTCGTGCAATAAGCTTTCTCCAACGTCCACGGCATAAATTTTTGCCGCGCCGTTTTGCAGCAAACAATCGGTAAAACCACCCGTACTCGCACCAATATCCACAAAAATTTTGCCCTTACAGCAAATATCAAACGTTTCAATCGCGCGCGCAAGCTTATAACCGCCGTTCGACACAAAGCTTTGCGCCTCTTCAATAAACGCGATTTCGTCCGTTTCACGGATTTCGTCTTTGGTGCGAATAGGCGCGCCGTTTACAAGCACTAGCCCTTTTTCTATTGCTTCTGCTGCTTTCGTTCTCGAACCGTATTTTTCCGCAAAATATTTATCAGCTCTCATACGAGCACTTCCGATATATAAGCTTCAATTTCTTGACAATCTACACCGTATTCACGTTGTAAATCACAAACGCTCCCCTGTGGAATAAATTCGTCGCGATAGGCAAAATTTTTCACTTTACAAGCTTTTTCAAGGCGCATAATTTCACAGTTGAGCATTGCTCCTAACCCGCCTAAAAACACGTTATCTTCAATCGTAACGATATATTCACTTTGCAAATCGCGTAAAAATTGCATATCGAGAGGCTTTACGAAACGGGCGTTTACTACGTCAAAGCTTTTGCCTTGTTTTTCCAAATTTTTTAACGCTTTCATCGCAACGATTAAGCTTCTTTCCCCGCACGCGATCACGGTAAGTTTTGCTTGTTTCTCCAAGCTCGCTTTATAAAGATATTCCCACTTTCCAAGGCTAATTGGTTCGTCTGCGTTTTCGAATATGACTTTTCCCGCTCGCGGATAACGAATGGCAAGCGGGTGTGGATAACCTGCGCTAAAAACAAGCATTTTCTTAAATTCTTCCGTATCTTTTGGCACGGCGATCGTTAAATTGGGAATAAGCGATAAATAGGATAAATCAAATACGCCTTGGTGCGTTTCTCCGTCCGCACCCGAAATCCCCGCGCGATCAATACAGAACGTAACTGCCGTATCCTGCGCGCATACGTCGTGAATAATTTCATCGAATGCGCGTTGCAAAAACGTAGAATAAATCGCGTAATAAGGTTTAAGCCCTCCCGTTGCCATAGAAGCGCAAAGTACGGATGCGTTTTCTTCGCAAATACCAACGTCGAAAGCGCGGTCGGGATATTTTTTAAAAAATTCGGAAAGTCCCAAGGCTTCTTTCATTGCCGCGGAAACGACGGTGATTTTATCGTTTGCCTCCGCCAACTCACAAAGCGTTTCCCCTAAAACTTCGGAATATTCTTTATCCTTGGGCGAGCCGACAGGCGGCACACCGTGCGTATTCGTGGGATGATCCTCGCTAAATTCGTATCCTTTTCCCTTTTTCGTGGCGATATGAAGTAACACCGAGCCGTTATGCAAAAGCGTTTTTGCTTCTTCAAGAGCTTCTACCATTTCTTCCACGTCGTTGCCGTTTTTTACACCGAGATATTGCAAACCAAAGCTTTCTAAAAGCTTGATCGTTTCTGCTCTACCCCCGCATTTGATTTGCGCGAGCATTTCGTGCATACCGCCTACTGTTGGAGAAATAGACATATCGTTATCGTTGAGTACGATTAAAATTTTCGTGTTTAAAATTTTCAAACTACACAAGGCTTCGTAAACGAGTCCGTTGTTAAAAGAACCGTCGCCGATATACGCGATTACGAAATGATCTTCCCCTGCCAAATCGCGTGCTTTTGCAAGACCGAGCGCAGCGGAAACGGAAGTGCCTGCGTGCCCCGTATCGTAACAATCGTAAACGCTTTCATTTCGTTTGGGAAAGCCCGAAATACCACCCGCTTGACGAAGCGTCGAAAAACGCTCCAAACGTCCGCTTAAAAGCTTATACGCATAGCATTGATGCCCTACGTCGAACACAATTTTATCCGAAGGAAAATCAAAAACGTAAAAAAGCGCAACGGTGGATTCCACTGCACCAAGATTAGAAGCAAGGTGTCCGCCGCATTGCATAACCGTTTCGTATATAACTCGCCGAAGCTCGTCGCATAAAACGTTTAACTGCGCTTTCGTGCGTTTTTTTACCGATTCTGGCTGTAAAGTTTTTAACATAGTATCGCTTCCTTTCGGATTATTTGCTACGATCTAACACGTAGTCTACGAGCGCGTTTAAAAACGTAACGTCGCCGTCAATCCCCTCCAAAACGGCGTGGCAATCTTTCGCGCACATATCCGCGCGGATCTTCGCCCCTTCTAAACCGTAAAGCTTAACGCAGGTTAGTTTATTTTCCGTTTCGTCCTTGCCCACCGTCTTGCCGAGTTTGGAAAAATCGCCCGTTACGTCGAGAATGTCATCCGTCATTTGGAATAACGCGCCTATCAATTTCCCAAATTTTTCAAAGGGTAAATAATGATTATTTTCACTTAATAAACTTGCAATCATAACGGGCGCGAGTAAAAGTTTCCCCGTCTTATGCTCATAGATATACGCCAAATCTTTTTCCGTCGCTTCTTTTTGATTATCCGAACAGTCAAGATCGGCTGATTGCCCGGCGATCATACCGTATACACCCGCACATTCGTTTAAAAACTGCGAAGCTAAAACGTATTTTTCTCCTTTCAAACATTCGTTGAAGCAGATCGCGTACGCCTCGTTCAAAAGCGCGTCGCCCGCTAAAATCGCATTCGCTTCCCCAAACGCTTTGTGAGAGGACGGCTTTCCGCGCCGAAAATCGTCGTTATCCATAGCAGGAAGATCGTCGTGGACGAGAGAATAAGTATGAATCATTTCAAGTGCCAACGCAAAGGGAAGAATCTCTTCAACAGGCAAGGATAAAACCTCGGCGCAAGCCAAGGCAAGCACGGGACGAATCCGCTTTCCGCCGTTTTGCAGGCTGTATTTCATACTTTCCCCTAAAATTTCGGGTTTTGTTTGCAATTTACTTGCGTATTCGTTCAAATAATTTTCAAAAGTCGAAAGATAGCTTTCGTAACGAAGATCAAAATCGGTCAATCTTTTTTACTCCTTCAACGTTGCAAGATACGTATTATACATTAACATAGTGATCGTCATTGGACCTACGCCACCGGGAACGGGGGTAATACACGACGTTTTTTCTTTCACGTTTTCAAAATCGACGTCGCCACATAATTTCCCGTTTTCGTCTCGATTGATGCCCACGTCGATTACAACCGCGCCTTCTTTTACCATATCCGCAGTAACGAATTTTGCTTTTCCGATCGCGGATACTAAAATATCCGCTTCCTGACAAATCTCTTTCAGTCGCTGCGTTTTGCTGTGGCATACAGTTACTGTGGCGTTTGCATTCAAAAGCAACATAGCCATAGGCTTTCCGACGGTATCGCTACGCCCAAGCACTACCGCGCGTTGCCCCGAAATCTCAACGCCCTCGTTTTCGAGAATTTTCATAACGCCAAGTGGTGTACACGCCACTACGCGTTCCTTATGTAAGGTTAAAAGCCCGAGATTTTCCGCCGAAAAACCGTCCACGTCTTTCTCTACGGGTATATGCGCCATTGCCGAATCCGCGTTTAGCCCCTTGGGAAGCGGTAATTGCAATAAAATCCCGTTAATTTCGGGGTTTGCCGCAAGCTTGTCCAACAGATCCTCTACCTGCTTTTGCGTTGCCGTTTCAGGCAACTCGTAAGCGTAAGAACGAATACCGATTTCCCCGCAAGCTTTAATTTTATTGCGTACGTAAATTTGAGAAGCGGGATCGTTTCCTACGATCACGACCGCAAGCCCCGGCTCTTTTGGGAGCGCGCCGATCTTCTCTTTTAATTCCTCGCGAAGTCTTGCGGCAAGGGCTTTTCCGTCAACAATCTTCATTCGTTTCTCCAACCTTTTTATTGATAACGCCAGAAAGAACGCCGTTTACGAAATCCGCACTCCGTTCCGTCGAATATTTTCTGGCAAGCCCCGTGGCTTCGGAAACGGAAACGACGGGCGGAATATCGTCGAAATATTTAATCTCCGCCATCGCGATCAATAAAATACTTTTATCCGTGGGATTGATTCTATTTTCCATATAATGATGACACGCTTCCTCAATACCGGCAATCAATTCCGCGCGATGCGCCTCGACCGTCGTGATTAACGCGTTCGCAAAGGATAAATCGTCCTCTTTTTCGAGCTTAAATCTTTTAAATACTTTCTTCTTTAAGGCTTGGACATAATCGGTGTTGAATTGCTGTGCAAAAACGATATTCAACGCCGCTTCTCTGGCTGCATTTCTCATAAACCTCTCCGTACGTCTTCTTGTATAATGCGACGAAACCCCTCGTGCTACGAAGGGTATTCGCCGATAAAGTTATTCGTTTTCTTCGCTATGTTCCTCTTCTTCCTTTTCAACAGCTTCTGCGGACGCAGTATCTTCAAAAAGGACGTCTTGAATGTGCACGTCTACCGCGGCAACTTTATAGCGCGTCATATTTTCTACGTTTTGCTTAATGGATTGTTGAATTCGATAAGCGAGCTCGGGCACGTTATATCCGTATTTAACGACAACGGAAACGTCCGCGTAAATGCCGTCTTTTTCAAGAAACAGGGAAATGCCGCTTTTTTTACCCTGCAAAGGCAACGCCCCCTCGACCTCCGCCACCGCCAACGCGACGATATTTTGTACAATACCTGCATTGTACACGACTTTACCGCTTTGATTATCTTTCGAATTTAATCGGATGTTAAACATTCAAAAAGATCTCCTTATTTTCTCTCCATTCTATTATAGCACATCTTTTTGAATATTTCTACTATTTTGACAATATTTTCTCCGCTTTTTTTTAGCTTTCCGCATAAACGGGCATAATAATAATATTTCCCGCGACGATTCCCGTTTCGTTTTTCATCATATTATAGATCGAAAGCGCCGTGTCGTAATTGAGTTCTGCCGAATTGATAAACACGTTTACGTTATCCGAATCAGTAGACACCGCTACGACTGCATCGGAAAAACCGAGCGATTTTACCATATTTTCCAAAATGAGCTCCTGTTCCATCGCCGATACGATCTCCATTTTCATATCCGTCGCCGCCTCGTACTTCTCGTCGCCCGCCTCATAAAGCGCGATCACGCTATCGAGTTGCACAAGCTCCTCATTACGGGTAGACGTACGCTCCGAACGGTAGGTCGTGAAATAATTCGCCGTCGTAACGCCGCCGTCGGCGGAAGTCGTTTCGCTCGTATTTGCGAGCACGAAATTGAACACGGCTGTTGCTGCAAGCAACGCTACCAAAGACGACATAACCACAATTTTCTTTTTGTTTGACATAATTTTATCTCCTTTTTACTCTTTTTTTAAATAAATTTTCACCGCTTTTTCTTCCGTTCCAAGCGCCGCGGCAACCGCCTCGCGGACGTTGATCACCACTTGCAGATCTCTCGCCCCCTCACACACGACGACAACGCTTTGGACGCCTTCTTCCGTTTCGCAAATCATAACGTTTGCATCACCCACACCGTCTATTTCTTCTAATAAACGGCTAATTTTTTGTTCGCTCTCACTTCCAGAAACGGCACTTGCCGCCTCTTCGTCCTCGTTTGTATAAAATATTTTCCAAGCCGCGAAAAGCAACGCAAACGCCAACACGGAAAGCAAAAATATATCTTTCAATCTTCCGTCTATCCTCGTTCGCCTTTCAGGCGGCAACGCTTTTTTTTCTACAATCTTATTCAATCAACACCTCGCTACAATAGTTTTTCGTTAGGTATTCCCACATAGCCGTTTTATCCTCCCCGTTTTCGGTTTTGACGATTATTCTTACAATTTTAATTTCATCTAATTCGTATTGCCAATTAAGCGTAACGCTCGTTTGCACGGAAAATTTTTCTTTGAGTTCCGCTTCAATCGCTTGCGCCGTAGCGCGTACTCGCATTTCACAGTAATATTTTATGAAGTCCTCGTCCGTTTCTATGACTGTTTGTAAAAAATTCGTTTGCGTATTTTCATTTTTTTCGTCGGATCTTTCCGAATTTAGATAAGCGGGTATTGGAGCGACGATCGCCAAAAGACAAGCTGATTTCGTAACCGCTTTGATAATACCCGACGTTTTTCCTTCGGGGGCGATCGCCGTAAGTACCGCCGCAAGCAACACCGTTCCGATTACGCTTAATAAATATCCGTTCAAAATAGTGCCTCCGAGGACGATACGATTAAAACTATTGATATGAAATATAAAAAAGCCGTAAAGAGTAAACCTGCCGTGCAATAATGCAGATTATCCGCCGTTTCTCCAAGAAAATCCGAAATGCGACTATCTCCGAATGGTTGCGTGATCGCGGCGGTAAATCGTAATAACAAATTTACTGAAATCAAAGTAACGATTGGCTCAAAAAGAACGGAAATCATTAAAAATATACTCATACTGCCAAGTGAATTTTTAATTAAAATACTTCCCGCCACGGCAAGGTCGAAGCCGCCTGATAAAAACCCTCCGACGATTGGGATTCCACTACCGATTGCGTATTTCGCCGCCCTCCGCACCACACCGTCGTAGGTTGCGGACGTCAGACCTTGCAAGGTAAAGAATAAACCGAATACGGAAACGCTAACGCCGATCACCCATTTATTTATGCTTTTAAAAAACGAGCAAAATTTACTAATTTTTAATTCTTTCGTCAAATTTCCCGCCATAGAAAACGAAACGATTGCTACGGTCAGAGGGAAAACGACGGAAGTAATTAAAGACACGATCGTGTTAGAGAAAAAGGCAACCGCAGGGCGACACATTGCCACCGATAGCGTTCCACCGCTTGCCGCCATAAGTGTTAGAAGTAAAGGATATACGAGCTGCATTTGTTTTTGCATTTGCGATACGCTACTAAACGTTTTTTCAAAACATTCAATTAAAACGCCGATGAGTGGTATTAACGCCGCCGCGTAGCTAATTAAAAAAATCATATTCGCCGCCGTACCCGAAGCCGAACTGCTTTTTAAAGTGGAAATCAGTCCTGAAAGCAACGTAATCGCCGCAATACAGGCAAACGCGGGCAATAATTCCCCTACGTTTTCAAATAGAACTCTTACGATTTCCCGACCGAAATTTTCATAATCGAAACTTTCACCTTTGATATAATCAACGAGCCGCTCTGCCACACTTTCCCCTGAAAACGCACCAATGGAAGCGACGTATTCCTCTAACGCTTGCAGATCTAATTCCCCAATCAATTCCAAAACGCTCTCCCCAAGCGCTTCTTCCGTTTTCCCGATTTCTCCCTCCGCCGCGGCTGGTACATTATCAATAGAAATGGGCGTGCATAAACGTATAATCAAAAATAAAAAGAAAACCAGCCATATTACTTTTCTTTTCATACGAGCTTTAAAAATCCTTGTACGAGAGTGAGTAAACTTTCAATGACGGGTAAAGACAGCATAACGATCGTAATTTTGCCCGCAAGCGTTACCTTGTCCGCAACGGCGTGGCTTCCAAAATCGTTTAATATTCCCGCCCCAAATTCGGTGATATACCCCACGCCTACGATTTTTAAAAGTATTTTTAAAAGTCCGTTTTCAACGCCCGTCATTTGTGAGATCGTTGCAAAAACGAGGAGGGTGTTTTGCAATGCGTCCACGATAAAAAGCAGGATCACGATAACGCCTGTAACCGTTACGGCAAAAGACAATTCGGGCTTCGTGCCCTTCAATAAAACGGAAGTGATCGCCGTTATAAACGCCACGCCGATAATTTTCAATATTTCCATTTTTCACCTCACCACGATAGCCCGAAAATCGTTTTTATTTCTTGGAATAAATCCCCGATCATACCAACCACGACAGCTAATACGATCACGAGCCCTACGATACTCACGAGCGTTGCTATATCGTCGCGATCTGATTTTTTAAGTATTTGGCAAATTACCGTGATGATGATCCCGATCGCCGCCATTTTAAACAGTATGCTTATATCCATAACGCACGCTCTCCGCCTTTTATATAATCAATATCAGTATCAATAAACCGCATAAAAATCCAAGTTTTATGTATAAATCTCCATATTTTTTACAATCGTTTTCCGCGTTTGTTTGTAGTTTTGCAAGCCGCTCTTTTTCCGCAGAAAAGTACGTCTTTTGCGAGGCACTATCCCCCTTTCCAAGCATTCGGAAATAATCTTCAACTACGCTCTTTTCCTCGTCAGTTAAAAACTCAAACCCTACGAACGAAAACGCTTTTTCGGGATTTTGCGAAAGCTCGTCGAGCTCGAATATAAAATTTTGTAAAAAATCTTGAAATTCTCCTTTGTAAACGTATTTAGAAACGAATTCTCCAAGCGGACGGCGATAATAGGATATTTCACTTAAAAAGCGTTCGTTAAATTCTTTTAATTGGACAAAAAACAGCTTGCGCTTGCGGTATTTTTTAGAAAGCACAAATCCGCAATAGCTTGTAAACGCTACGATTGCGATCCCTAAAAGAAACTTGACCATTTATCCCCTCTCCCGTCCATTTTCGTCGAAAACGCCTTTAATTTTTCCGATCTCTCGTTCGTCTAATACGACGTAACGCTCGAATAATCCAAAAAACGGTTCGCGAATATGTGCCATTTCCGAAAAATGCGCAGAAGCGATAACGTGAACGCCCGCAAAAATCGCTTTTTCGATTGCATTACAATCCCCCGCGGAAAGCTCGTCCGTAATCATAATATCAGGGCGCATCGCCCGAATTCCCGCTTCAAACGCCGTTGCTTTATCGGCAAATTTTAACACGTCGCAAGCGTTTCCCATATTCCCCGCTGAAATTTCTCCGCGCTCGTCGCAAACGAGAATATTTTTTTTCGTTTTTTCGCTCAAAATCCTGCTCAAATCCCGTAATATCGTCGTTTTTCCAAGCCCCGGCGAAGAAACGATCAAAATATTTCTTATTCGATCCCGCATACAACGTTGATAAACTTGCGCACCACAACCCACCACTTCGTGTGGCACACGTATACAAATCGAGCTAAAATTGCGAAGCGCAAGCGGTTGTCCTTTTTCAAATACGTATTCCCCCGCCAAACCGATTCTTTCACCGCTTGCCGCCGTTAAATACCCCCGTTTGATTTGCTCCTCCACCGAATAAACGGAATATTTCCCTGCGCGAAACACACAATTTGCGATTTCCTCCATATCGCACCGCACGGCGTTTTCCTCGCGTTCCGTTAAACCGTATTCGCTTAAATACCGATATTCCCCCGCATAATTTATCGTCGTAGGTTTATCGGCACGTAAACGTATTTCATATACCCGTTCTATATTCAACCGACGAAGCCCGTCTTTTACGTTTTTCGGCAAAAATTCAAGCATGTGTTATACTATATGCTTCGGCTTGTCCGATTAGAACGAAAAAAACGCCTTTCTTTCGAAAGACGCTTTTTTATGTGTGTTATTTTTATTTGCTATAATCAAACAGAAGTTCTGCGCTCTTTTCCAAGAAATCGGAAAGCTCTTCGGGGGAAAGTTTTTTATATGAAAGCATTGCCAAATAATAAATTTGGTCCACGATAAACTTTTGCTTCTCTTCCGTTTGTTTCAAAAGCCCTGAAACGACGGGATTCGTAAGGTTCAAAACCAGTGTGGCGTTTTTTGCAGGATCAATCTCTTCCATACCGTAAAAACCGTTCATTTCCGACATTCTACGCATAAATTCTTCCACGTTGACGATGGCGGGCACTTTTCCACTCTTGAATTTTTCTGCTTTCACGGTGATATTCTCTTTACCAAGATGCTTTTTCACCGCTTCGATCAATTCTTTATGCTCGTCTTCTTTTACGTCTTCGCCGACTTTAAGTGCCCCGTCAATATCCGCGTCAATGCGTACGAAACGGCATTTTTTCGGATTTTTATATTCGATAAAACTGATAAAATGTGGATCTATATACGTATCGCAAACGAGCGCGTCCAAGCCGGCGTCCTTGAACATAGAGATATACTGTGCCTGTTGCGCTTCATCGGATGCATAATAAATCGCTTTCGGTTGCGCGGTTTCCTCCGTGGTTTCTTCGCCGAAATATTCGGTGAGAGGCGTATATTCCCCGCTCAAATTTTTATAAATGATGATTTTTTGTACTTTCTCGTAAAAATCCTCGTCTTTTAAGCAACCGAATTTGATAAACGTTGCAATATCTTTCCAACAGTTTTCAAAACGCGCACGATCGGTGTTGAACAAAGAAGTTAATTTATCCGCAACTTTCTTCGTGATATGTTTGGAAATTTTTTGTACCTGTTTATCGTTTTGCAGAAAGCTTCTCGAAACGTTGAGCGGAATATCTGGACAATCAATCACCCCGTTTAATAGCATTAAAAATTCGGGGATTACTTCTTTAATGTTATCCGCAATGAAAACCTGATTGCAGTACAGCTTTACTTGCCCTTTTTCCAACTGAATTTGTTGTTTCTTTACCTGCGGGAAATACAAAATACCTTTCAAACGGAACGGATATTCCATATTTAAATGTATCCAAAACAACGGCTCGTTAAAGTCCATAAAGGTGTCGCGGTAAAAATTTTTATATTCCTCGTCGGTACACTCTTTCGGATCTTTCAAATACAGCGGCGTATTTACGTTAATCGGCTTGTCCTTTTCATCGCCCTTGGGATTAAGATAAATATCAAACGGCATAAACGAGCAATATTTACGAAGTAATTCACGAACGGTGTGTTCTTTGAGGAAATCTTCCTCACCCTCCGCAATATGCATAACAATTTTCGTGCCGCGCCCCGACTTTTCCGTGTCTGACAACGTATACGTTGCATTTCCGTCCGATTCCCACTTCACGGCAGGTTCGTCTTTATAGCTTTTCGTATAAATTTCCACGTTTTTAGATACCATATAAGCGGAATAGAAGCCTAAACCGAAATGTCCGATAATACCGTCGCCGGAAGCTTTTTCATATTTTTGCAAGAAGTCTTCCGCACCCGAAAACGCGATTTGCGTGATGTATTTCTCCACTTCTTCCGCCGTCATACCAATACCGTTATCTTCCACGGTAAGCGTTTTGGCGTTTTCGTCCGTCGTTACGACGATTTTATAGTTTTCTTCCCTTTCCGCCTCTCCCATTTCCGCGAGCTTTTTATGCTTGGTGATCGCGTCGATACCATTCGCTACAATCTCTCGAAGAAAAATATCCTTGTCTGAATAAAGCCATTTTTTAATAATCGGCATCATATTTTCGCTGGAAATTTTAATTTTACCTTTTTTGCTCATAGTGCAACACTCCTTGTTTCAGTTTTAACAATTATTTATAAACAGAAAAGTCTGCCTTTAATCGAAATAAAAGCAGACTTTTTAAATTTTTTATTTTCTATAAAACGATCAGGAGTTCTTATTAAGAAGGTCGGCAATCGAAACTTCGCCCAAACCATCTTCATTCCACTCGGTAACTTCCTCGGTAGGTTTCGCAGTTTTGGCTTTTCTTGTTTTTTCCTTGTTTTCACCGTCGTCCGTTTTCTTGGATTTTCTTTCTACGTTTTCAGGCTTAGGTTCAAGTGCTTTGATCGAAAGCGTCATTTTCTTTTCTTCGGGGTTGAGTTTAACGATTTTCGCATCAATTTCCTGTCCGATAGAAAGTGCCGCCGTAGGATTTTCAAGGAATTCGTGAGAAATCTGGGAAACGTGCACGAGCCCGTCGATACCCTTTTCCACTTCTACGAACGCTCCGAACGGTACGATACGAACGACCTTACCGTGAATAACGTCGCCTTCCGCGTATTTTTCCGCTGCAAGCTGCCAAGGTTGAGGTTGAAGCTGTTTATAGCCGATAGAAACTTTCTTCGCTTCTTCGTCGATCTTCAAAACTTTGAATTGATAGGTTTGCCCGATTTCCAAAACGTCGTTTACAGATTTAACGCCCGTCCAAGAAAGATCGGAAATGTGCGCAAGGCAATCAAAGCCTTTCACAGAAACAAACGCGCCGAACGCCGTGATTCTTTCCACTTTACCCTCTACAACGTCGTCCACGTTAATAGATGCGAAAAATTCCGCTTCCTTTGCCGCTTTTGCCGCTTCCTTTGCAGCTCTCTCTTCCTCTAAAATGACACGTTGAGAAGCAATAATCTCTTTTCTTCTTTCCGTTTTGATTTCGAGCACACGCAGACGAAGCTTTTTGCCTACGTATTTTTCAAGCTCTTTAACGTAGCCTGCGCGAATTTCGCGTGCAGGAACAAAAATCGTATAAGAACCGAGTGCCGACGTCAAGCCGCCCTTATTAAAGCCTGTGCATTCCACTTCAAAGTCTTTACCCGATTGAATTTCCGCGATCATAGCTTCTTCCTCTTTCACTTGCTTGATCGACTTTTGGGAAAGCTTGACGGGATTGATCGCAACGACCATAAGCTCGATCTCTTCGCCCGTTTTTGCGTTGAAATCGTCTTTATTGTACGTTTCGCAATCAACTTCCTCTTTGTCGAGAATGATCTCCTTCTTTGCAAGAGGCAACAACACTGCAACACCCGTGTCGTCTGCCGACGAGATCGTAGCTTTAATCAACTGTCCTTTTTTGAACCGCGGTTGACTGTCCATTTTTGCAACGACGTTTTCCATCGTTTCTTCCATTGCCGTTGCTTTTGCTTCTGTTTCCATTTCCATTTTTAAGAGAACCTCCTGAGTTTGCGCGTTAGGAGTGCTTGCACCCGTAACGATACCTACCTTTTCAAACCTTTTGATTGTTTTATATTTTAGATCGGCAGCACTCCCCAACCGAATTACGTTTTTACAATACTTCGCGCACAGATCGTATAGCTTGTTGGTGTTGCTGCTGTTTAAGCCTCCGATCACCAAAATCGCGTCGCATTGCTTCGCAAGTTCGCTTGCTTCATTTTGTCGTCTTATAGTAGTATAGCAGATTGTTTGAAAAACTTCAACTGTTTTTCCCCTTGTATTTTCAAGATTTTTTATAATTTTTTCAAATTTTTCCTTTGAATAGGTCGTTTGAGCCACTACACAGCACTTTTTGAGAGGTAAAATCGAAAAATCTTCCGTTTCCGATGAAAAAATATACGCCGTGTTCTCACACCAACCGTTTAACCCGATTACCTCCGGATGCGTCTTTTCCCCCACGATCACGATCGTATTACCGAGCTCGTATTGCGCACGAATAATATTTTGCGTTCGGCGGACAAATTCGCAAGTACAATCGACTATCTGAATATTACGGCGCGCGCAATCTTCATAAACGGCTTTCCCTACGCCGTGCGAACGTATGATCAACGTCGCCCCCTCCGGTACTTCGTCAAGATTTTCCACCATAACGATTCCTCGATTCGTGATCTGCTTAACCACGTCGGGATTGTGAATGATTTCGCCGTAAATATACGTATTTTTCGGATTGATCGAAAGCGCGGTATCGACCGCTTTTTTTACACCGCTACAAAAGCCGCCGTTTTGTGCAACGATAATTTCCATAGTTTATTTTTTCTTCTTTTTATTTTCTAAATATTCTTTGTGTTCTTTTCGTAAATTGAGTAAAACCTCGCGAATCTTATCATCCGCTTTCGAAGCCTCTTCGTCCGTTAATTTCTTATCGTAAAATTCACTCAAATCAACGGGATCACCCACTATGATATGCGCGCAACGGAAAAAGCGAGGTTTTGAATACAACATCACGGGAATCACGGGCACTTTCGCTTTAATTGCCATAATCGCCGCGCCGTGCTTAAAGGGTAGCATTTCCGCGTCCGTCTTATTTCTCGTCCCCTCTGGATAAACGGAAATCTTTTCCCCGTTTTTAAGGCACTTAAAGCAATCAAGAAGCGCGCGCACGTCGTTACCGTCGCGATTGACGGAAATAACCTTAACTGCGCGACAAAGCCCGCCAAGCAGGGGCGCATTCATATTTTCTTTCTTTGAAAGGAAATGTATCCCATCCCACGTAAGGCAAGCAGGGTAAACAATATCAAAAAGCGTATAATGATTGCCAACGAACACGCAAGCACCGTCGGGGGCTTTTCGGTTTCCGTAAAAGCGGAAAGGCTTTAATAAGAAATAAAAAGGAATCACAATCACGCGTAGAAAATTCAACAAACGCGATACAGAACGCCCCTTTCTGTTCTTCTTAAATAAAATAGAATAGTTTTTTTTCTTTTTCGTAGCCGATTTTTCTGCCATATCCGTTTTCCTTTCGTTAAATTTTCGATTGAATAACCGCTTTCACCGCGGCAACTACGCTTTCCACGTTCATCTCCGACGTATCAATCACTATGGCGTCGTCCGCGCACACAAGCGGTGAAAATTCGCGTTCGCTATCCTGCTTATCCCGCGCCACAATCTCCGCGTGTAACTTTTCAAATTCGACCGTTTCACCGCGTTCTTGCAATTCCTTAAAACGGCGCATTGCTCGAATCTTGCTATCTGCCGTGATATAAAATTTGAATTTCGCGTCGGGAAGCACGGTAGAACCTATATCCCGCCCGTCGAGTACGCACGACATACTCTTTGCAATCTCTCTCTGCATTTCCACCATTTTTATACGAACGGCGGGATGCGCGGAAATGCTTGAAGCCGCCATAGAAACGGCGTTTTCGCGAATTGCAGAAGAAACGTCCTCGCCGTCAAGTATCGTATGTTGCGCGCCGCCCGAATATTCCACTTTCACGTTCAAACCTGGCAACATTTTCTCCACCGCTTCGCGGTTTTTGGGATCGACTCCCAAACGCAAGGCTTTTAAGCCGCAAGCGCGGTACATTGCGCCCGTGTCTAAATAGAGAATATTATAATCCTTTGCCAAAATTTTCGCAACGGTACTCTTCCCGCTTCCCGCAGGACCGTCCAACGCGATATTATAAATTTCCGAAATATCCTTTCTCAGCGCTTTCGCTCCTTTTTGGTAAATATGCTTAACGTTCTTATCTTTACGTTCCGTAAACAACATCAGACGAATACAACGCTCTAACCCGCCGTTGATCTCTGGCTCAATCGCCGCGAACAAAGGCGCAAAATCGTAGCCCGCCTCCCTCGCTGCTTTTGCGGGATGATTGGAGTGAATATCCGTCGTGAGCGAAAAAAGAAATCCGCTGATCTCCTCTTTTTGAAGCGCGTTTACCTCAAAAATTTCATCTAACAATGATTTTACAGACGAAAAAATTTCTTCCTTACTATCGTTGTCCACCGTGGTTGCGCCGCGTATGATCGTCATAACGTTCCTCCCGTGTTTCTATTTTTATTATTATAGCCGAATTTCCTTATTTTGTCAAGCTTTTATGCTTTTGATTGTAAAATTATACGATCGTGTTCCCTGCGGCGTAGCCCGTGGCAAACGCAATTTGCATATTGAAACCGCCCGTAAACGCGTCCACGTCGAGCACCTCTCCACAAAACTTTAACCCACTCACCTTTTTGCTTTCCATTGTTTTAGGATTGATCTCTACAAGCGACACGCCGCCTGACGTTATAATCGCTTCGTTAAAACCGCGCAAGCCTCTTAATTTTATAGGAAAGCTTTTCATCGCTTTCGAAAGCCTTATCCTCTCTTCTTTCGTTACGACGTTCACCGCTTTTTCCCCAGAAATTCCACATAAAGACAATATCACAGGAATTAGCTTTTGAGGCAATAATTCTACGAGACCGTTGACGATTCGTTTATTTTTATACTTCTCAAAATCGCGAAGCAAGCGTTTATCCAAGGTTTGCTTATCGAGCGCAGGCTTTAAATCAATATACGCCGTTAATCGTTCTATCGGCAAACGATTGATCACGGAAGAAGCAGAAAGGACAATCGGTCCAGATACGCCAAAATGCGTAAACAACATTTCCCCAAATTCCTCATACACAGACTTATTATCCGATTTTACGCAAAAAGTTACGTTCTTTAAGGTTAAACCTTGCAAATCTTTACAAAAATCGTCCGCCGTGTTCAATCCGCAAAGCCCGCATTTTAAATCGGTTACGGTATGCCCCGCCTCCCCCGCAAACGTATATCCGTCGCCCGTAGAACCCGTGGAGGGATAACTCAACCCGCCCGTTGCCACGATCGCAACGTCGCAAGGATAGTGCCCTTTATTTGTGCGCAATTTTACTACGCGTGGTATAATACCTATGTCAGACATAGCATCTTTCTCTTGATAGATATTCTCAACCTTTTCATTTAATCGGATTTGAACCCCTATCTCTTTGCAAGCTTTTTCCAAGGTTTTTGTTACGTCACTTGCGTGATCGGAAGAAGGAAAGGCGCGATTTCCGCGCTCTACTTTCACAGATAAACCGAATTCTTCGAAAAAAGAAATCGTTTTTTGAGGAGGGAATGCATAAATTGCACCACGAAGAAATTTTTCCCCTCGAACGATACTCCGAGAAAATTCTTCAGGAGGCACGTCGTTGGTAAAATTACATCTGCCCTTACCTGTTATATATATCTTTTTTCCAAGTTTTTCATTCTTTTCGAATAAGATAACGTTATGTCCATTTTTTCCTGCGGCGTACGCTGCCATTAACCCTGCCGCCCCACCGCCTATTATACATACGTTTTTCATAAAAACACCTTGTTTCACATAAAATGTTTCACGTTTGATTTGTAAAAATTTACACGCGCATTTCATTAAAGTTACGCAACCGACTAAAACAAGTCGGTTGCGTAAGGTAAGAATTTTATCTTATTATTAAACGGGATAAACGCCCGATTTCGCCATATCTCTATCAACTGCTTTCTTTTGCGCCTCTCTCCACTTGAAGAAGTTTTCAGCGACTTGTTCGAATACTGCATAGGAAAGAACGTCTTCTTCCTTTTCATAGTATCCAAGCTCGATCACTTTCTTTTTGATTTCCTCGTATTCAGGTTGAAGCAGATCAGCAGGACGGCAAGTAATTCTTTCCGCATTACCAAGTGCCTTCTTTGCAACTTCCTCGTCGATTGGCATAGGAAGTGAACCGTATTTACCCGCAAGCAAATCTTTCGTTTCTTTGGTAATCATTTTATATCTTTCGCCCATTACAACGTTGAGTACGGCTTGCGTACCAACGATTTGAGAAGAAGGTGTAACGAGCGGAGGATAACCGCTATCTTTACGTACGTTGGGAACTTCGGCAAGACATTCCATAAGCTTATCCGCTTTACCTGCCTTTTCAAGCTGATTGATAAGGTTGGAAAGCATACCGCCGGGAACTTGATACAAAAGCGTATTCACGTCGATACCTTTGGATTTTTCGTTCAAAATCTTGTCGTCTTTCAAGCGTTTTTCAACCGTCTTGAAATGCTTAATAATCGGAAGCAATTTATTGATGTCGATGCCCGTATCGTACGGCGTCCCTTGAAGTGTTGCAACGAGCGGTTCGGTTGCAGGTTGAGAAGTACCGTTTCCAAGCGGCGACAGCGCAGTATCTACAATGTCTACACCCGCCAAAATCGCCATAAGATATACCATATCGCCCGTACCCGTCGTATTGTGCGTATGCAGGTGAATCTTCGTAGTAGGCTTTAACGCCGCTTTCAACGCTTTTACAAGCTCATACGCTTTGAACGGTAACAAAAGGTTTGCCATATCTTTCAAGCAGATATTATCCGCACCGCGATCTTCCAAGCTCTTTGCAAGATTTACAAAGTATTCGTTCGTAAATACTTCCTTACCGTCAACGACGGCACTCGTATAACAAATCGTCGCCTCGCAAACACCGCCGTACTTTTTGATTGCTTTCATAGACGTTTCCAAATTTCTCGGATCGTTCAATGCGTCGAATACACGAACAATGCCTACGCCGTTTTCAATGGATTTCGCAACGAATTTTTCCACAACGTCGTCCGCATAATGACGGTAACCAAGCAGGTTTTGACCGCGAAGTAACATTTGAATAGGCGTTTTCAAATGCGCTTTAAGCGTTCTTAAACGTTCCCAAGGATCTTCATTTAAAAAGCGTAAACACGAATCGAACGTTGCGCCACCCCAAGCTTCAATCGAATAATACCCGATTTCGTCGAGTTGTTCGAGAACCGGTAACATTTCTTCAATACGCATTCTCGTTGCCGCTTGCGATTGATGCGCGTCGCGCAAAATCGTTTCGGTGAGCATTACTTTTCTGTTATCAAATTTAAGTTCCATAATATTTTACCTCATCAATTAAAAGAGTGAAAGCAGGAAACCTGCCGCAATAGCCGAACCGATAACGCCCGCAACGTTCGGTCCCATAGCGTGCATTAACAAATGGTTGCTTGGATCTTCCTCACGACCTACGTCTTCGGAAATACGCGCCGCCATAGGCACGGCGGATACGCCCGCGCTACCGATCAAAGGATTGATCTTACCACCCGAAAGCTTGCACATTAAGCGTCCCATCAAAAGTCCGCCGATCGTACCGAAAGAGAAAGCAACGAGTCCAAGCCCGATAATCATAAGCGTTTGCGTCTGCAAGAACGTTGCGCCATACGCTTTACAGCCTACGGAAATCCCGAGGAAAATCGTAACGGTATTCATAAGTCCGTTTTGCGCCTGCGAAGAAAGCCTGTCGCATACGCCCGATTCTTTTAACAAATTACCAAGCATCAACATACCCAAAAGTGGAACAGCGTCGGGAAGTAAAATACCAACGACAAGCGTTACTACGATCGGGAATACAATTTTTTCCAACTTACTAACCGTGCGAAGCGGCTTCATCTTAATCGCTCTTTCCTTTTTGGGCACGAGCAATTTCATAATGGGTTTTTGAATAATCGGAATGAGCGCCATATACGAATACGCCGCAACCGCAATCGCTGAAAGCAAATCTTCATTCGTAAATTGCGCCAAAGACTGCGTAACGTAAATCGCCGTAGGGCCATCCGCTCCACCGATAATCGCAATTGAGCAAGCCGCCGCAAGATCAAAACCAAGAAGCGTTGCGCCAACGAGCGTCAAGAAAACGCCAAACTGCGCAGCCGCACCGATCAGCATACTTTTCGGATTGGAAATGAGCGGTCCAAAATCCGTCATTGCGCCGATACCAAGAAAGATGAGCGGCGGATAGATAACGTTTTGCACACCAAAGAACAAATACCACAAAAGTCCCGGGTTTTGCACGTTTTCATAGGTATGCGCAAGCTCTACAAGCTTTTGAATCGCACCATTGACAAATCTATAATTCTTGGGTAAATCGAATGCAAGCTCGACTTGAAGCGCAGAAAATTCTTCTGCAGTCATAACGTGCCACGTGCTTGACTCAGCAACCCATCGTTTAATTGTTCCGTCGATGATTTCCCAACTTTCTGGTAATTTAAGACCGAGATGCGTCAATTCTTCCGCGGAAAGCGTCTCCCATGTCTCATATTTACCCCAAAGCACGTCGTAAGCACCCGGGAGATTAATCAAGAACATACCGAACGCGATCGGCAATAAGAGCAACGGTTCAAATTTTTTAACGATCGCAAGATAAAACAATACGAACGAAACGAGAATCATCACGTAATTCTCCCAAGAACCGCTCATAAAGCCCATCGATTCGAATAAGTTCATAAACATCTCACCGACGTTCACAAGCAAATTGTTTGCCATAATTTTACTCCTATAAATCTATCTTAGCTAATTACAGCCAAAACGGAATCGGATTCCACGTTCGCACCCTTTGCAACTTGGAAGCTTACTACACCGTCGCAAGGTGCGGTGATGTCGTTATCCATTTTCATTGCTTCAAGCACGAGAATCGGTTGATCCTTTTTCACTGCCGTACCTTCTGCCACGAGCAAGTTTTTAATAAGTCCAGGGAACGGGGAAAGTACTTTTTCGCCGTTTGCAGGAGCTGCTTTCGCTGCAGGAGCAGGTGCAGGTGCAGGTGCGGGAGTAGCTACGGGAGCAGGTGCAGCTACGGGCGTTGCAACAGGCGCGGCAACAACGGGTGCAGCCACGACGGGCGCGCTTGCCCCAACTTCTTCTACCCCTACTTGATAAGTTTTTCCGTTTACAGTGATAACAAAATTACGCATAATAGTTTTCTCCTTAAATTCTCTTAATTCTTTTTACCGTAAATCCACATTTGGGATTCGTTTTTTGATAATACGCCATAAGCGCGGCGGTGATCACAGCCACCGTTTCTTCATCTACGTCATCCGAGCTTACAACGGGCGTAGCCTGTGTTTGCGTCGATTTCACTTCAACCGTTTTCGGTTTTAACGTCGGATTTGACACCGTCATAATCTTTCCGACTGCCCAAACTACGGCGATTAAAAGCGCAATCCCCGCGAATACGACTAAAAATCCGATCAGCGCATAAAGCAAAGCTTCGGGCACTTCTACCATTCTGCCGCCCTCAGGCAAGGTATTCGTTAATAAATTGAACATCTCTACCTCCTCTTATCTTGCAAGCATTTGCAAGGAAGCGATCAGATATTGTTTCACAAACTGCGGCTCGATCACCGCGTCGATATAACCGTCTTTCGCTGCGTTGATCGGATCGGAATTTTCTTCCGCATATTTCACTTCAAGTGCTTTCTTATCCGCTTTTTCATTCCCCAGCTCGATCACCGCGCCCTGCGCACCGTCAAAAAGCGCAATACTCGCGTTTGCGAACGCACAAGTATAATCGAAACCGACGGATTTTGCCGCGAACAACGAATACCCAAGCCCGATCGCTTTTTTATAAACGACTGCAATTTTCGCAGTGTCGATCGTATCGAGCATATCGAGATATTCCGCCGCTTCTTTCATAACACGGCTGTTATTTACGCAAGTACAAGGACAAATTCCTTTCACGTCGGTAAACGTAATAAAGGGCAACCCGTAGCAACAAGCAAATTCCGCAAAATTTTTAATTTTCGCAAGCTTTGACGCGTTCAATTCCACGCCCGTGTCCCCACCGTCAAAAACGACCGCCGCAACGGAAATACCGCCGATACGCGCAAGCACCGTTTTCACTTCGGACTCGTAAGAAGCGCAAACCTCCACGGGATTTTCAAAAATCGTCATAAGCGTCGCCGCGTCCGCGCTTACGTTCAACGCCGGAACCGCCTCGTTAAGCTCTGCATCGATACAAGGCATAGAGATCAACTCGCTAATTGCGATAATCGTGCCACGTACCTCTTCAAGCGAAGAAACCTCAAATGCCGGAATCCCCGTTTTATTCAACGCGTTCGCGCCACCAACTTCCTCTTTCGTTAAATTTTTGCCCGCTTTAGCAGACAAAACGAAAGGACTGTTCACCGCCAACACGCTCTCTTTCGTAAAGAACGCGAAATCCGCAACTGCGGCAAGCATTGCCGCCGAACCGTAAACCTCGCCGTCTACCACGACGTATTGAGGCACAACGCCTTTTAATTGCGTACTTCTCAAAAGCAGCTTACCCAGCCCCTCTAACACGGTAACCCCTTCGCCTATTTGTACGCCACGCGTATTCAAAATATAAACGACGGGAGTGCAGTTCTTTTCAGCCGCGTCAAGGCATTTTGCGATCTTATCGCAGTTTGCTTTGGAAACGCCGCCCTCTAACACCTTGTAATTCTGCGCAACGACGTAGAACGGATAGCCGCTGATCGTCGCAAATCCCGTTACGACTCCCTCACCTGCGGCCTCTTCACCGTAGAACTCGTTCTTGGAAAAGCTGAATGCGGAAAGCTCAACGAAGCTCTCTTCATCGACGATCGCATTGATACGCGCGCGGATTTCTTTTCCCGCTTCCGTAATCTTCGCTTTTCTTTCTTGCAGTAGTTGAATTTTGTCCATAATGTATCCTCCAAGAAATTCGGTCGAAAACGTTTCACAAAAAATATTTTCATTTTTTTGCCAACTTTCTACCAAATATCATTATACCTAAAACGGTTTCGAAAAGCAAGCGAATGAAAGTACTTTTTTTTATATTTTTCCAAAAAAATCGACAATGCGTAAACGGAAAAATTCCTTTAATTCGCATTGCCGTTTTGTTTTTGTGTTTTAATTCATTTTTTCGTTTATTTTCCGACAAATTGCGATGTACCTATATTATATCACAAATGAAGAAAAATATAAATGAAAATTATTTTTTCTTATCTTTTTTAAAACGATTTGAGATCCATTGTTGTATTTTATCAATATTTTTATATACGATTACAAAGCCCACGAGCAACACCGCAAAAAATACAATCCAAATCAACAACCCCCACCACGTCGTAAACGGAATCAAATCAATGGAATAGCACGTTACGGAAATTTGCAAAATGCGAGAAACGACGATCATAACTGAAAAATATTTTAAAGTCATCGTGGAAAGTCCCGCCACGAAGCACAAAACGTCATCAGGGAATACGGGTAAAATAAACATCAACGTTAAAAGCAAATAATCCTTGCCCTTTATTTTATTTTGCCATTTATTCATAGTTTCTTCGCCGATCATCCACGCAACCGCCTTATTTCCAAGCTTTTGACCGATTAAAAAAGCCGTAAACGAGCCGAGTAAAACGCCGATCAAGCTATAAATGGTCGTTTGAAAAGGACCGAAAAGCGCTACTCCCGCTACCGTGCTCACAACCGACGGAATGGGAAGAATAACCACTTGTAAATATTGTAAAACGGTATACACGACGGGCATCCACGTGCCCTTGCTCGCTAAATATTCCTGTAAGCTGTTCTCATCCTGTATAACGTTAAAAAAGCCCGTGCGTTGTAAAATGAATAAGACGACGAGCGCAAAAAGAGCGAGTATATACACACTTAAAGCGCTTTTATAAAGCGTTTCCTTACCATTCACGACAAACCAAACCGAAAGCACGAAAAACGCTGTCAATAAACCGCTTGCAAGCAAGGAAAACAGCAACGGATTATTTGCAAGAAATGCAATTTTCGTGCCGTAGATACATAAAATCGCAAACACGTCGCTAACAACCGTCAATGCTATAAACGTGATAAGAAGCGGCAATAATCCGCTATATTTTCTTTCGTCGTCCATTCTCTGTCCTCTTGATACTTTCACCATATATTCATAGTATTGAAAATACGGGCGTTTTTATTCCGTTTCGCTTTCTTTATCTCTCGAAAGCGTTTTTTTAAGAGCCGTGATGGCGGCGCGAGCAAGCTCGTCGCAACGATTGTTGAGCTCGTTATCGGCGTGCCCCGCCACCTTATGAAAGGTTACTTCGTGCGTTTTGGTAAGCGAATATAATTCCTCCCATAGATCGACGTTTTGCACCGACTTTCCGTCCGCTTTTTTCCAACCACCCTTTTTCCAAGCGTAGATCCACCCTTCTTTGAACGCATTGACCGTATAGGCGGAATCGCTATAAACCTCCACTTTGCAAGGATACTTTAAACGTTTTAAACCGACGATCACCGCCATAACTTCCATACGGTTATTCGTCGTTTGTTCTTCGCTTCCACTATATTCGAGCTTGTGCTCGCCGTATAAGAGTATACCCGCGTAGCCACCGAGCCCTGGATTTCCCGAACAAGCGCCGTCCGTGTATAGCGTTACCCTTTTCTCCATAACAATCCTTTCCCTCACAAAAATAACGTCCCAAAAGCTTTCTCAACTTTCGGGACGCTTTGCTTTTGGCAGGGGAGACGCGATTCGAACACGCAACCTACGGTTTTGGAGACCGCTACTCTACCGTTGAGCCACTCCCCTAACAACGTAGCTATTATATAACAAAAAAAAACATTTGTCAAATCTTTTTACGCAAAAAGAAAAGGATTTTTCTCAAAATATGAAAATCCCTTCTTTTTCTACGCTTACTTTATCTTAATCGTTATCGCACCGCTCCAAAGAGAGTATAAAGGAATTTTCCGCCATAATCTCATTCAGCCACGAGGACGAAAATTCTTTATCCGTCGTGAGTGTCGCACTATACGTTACTTGTCCTTCTTCGCGCTTAATCACGAGATGATTAAACCGATCAGTGCCGAAAATTTCTTTAATTTTTAAATTTTCCTCGCCC
This sequence comes from Clostridia bacterium, assembly GCA_017623605.1. GTDB lineage: Bacteria > Bacillota > Clostridia > Christensenellales > Borkfalkiaceae > Scatosoma. Next base: position 55,804 of record JAGAOR010000005.1, read on the forward strand.
GTATAAAGGAATTCGATTTTCACCGAATAATATTTTCTCGAACGGAACACGCGACAATTCAGGTGAAAAATACATTGCGCCAAAATCAAAAGTGCAGTCGCGCCGAAAGCTACGAGATACAAGCCCCCACCACAAGCCATGCCTACGCCCGCAGTCGCCCAAACGCCCGCCGCCGTCGTTAAACCTTTTACTTCGTGCTGCTTATACACGATCATACCAGCGCCAAGAAAACCGACGCCCGAAACGATCTGCGCCGCAACCCTCGCCGAATCCGCTTCGCTTCCGAACGCATATTTGGAAATTACCATCATAAGTGCCGCGCCGAAGCATACGATCGTGTGCGTACGAATTCCCGCTTCCTTAAAACGAATCTTTCTTTCGAAACCAATTACAAAACCGAGCAAAATGGATAAAATCAAATCGGGCAGCATCCAGAGCTGACAGAATATTTCTTCCAACGCAAATCTCTCCCAAAACATAATAAAACCTCACTTATAATATAATCTTTATTCGATTTGTGTTCATCAAACGACACGATCCCCGCTTCTATAAATCGGAAAAATTCCCGCAGGTTATTACCAATTAAAATCTTGGACTTCGCGTGAATTCCTTTTTTATTCCTTGAATTGATAGCGGTATAATTCCGCGTAAAGTCCGCCTTGTGCTACGAGCTCTTCGTGAGAACCGCGTTCGGTAATTTCGCCGTCCGTTACAACTAGGATTTCGTCGGCATTTTTCACGGTGGAAAGCCTATGCGCAACGACGAGCGTCGTTCTACCCGCCGACAACTCGGCAAGCGAGCTTTGCACCTGCATTTCCGTCATATTATCAAGCGCGCTTGTCGCCTCGTCCAAAACGAGTACCGACGGATTTTTGAGAAACGCCCGCGCGATCGAAATACGTTGCTTTTGACCGCCTGAAAGCATAACGCCACGCTCGCCTACTTCCGTGTCGTAGCCGCTTGGAAGCGTTGACGCAAAGTCGTGTATATTCGCGCGTTTCGCCGCCAATATCATTTCTTCGTCGCTCTTATCAGGCGAGCCGTATTTAATATTATCCCGAACGCTTCCCGAAAACAAGAATACGTCCTGTTGCACTACCGCGATCTTTTCACGAAGCGTAGCGGACGACACGTCGTTAATATCCACTCCGCCGATTGAAATCGTTCCACTATCGCGAAGATAAAAACGCGGCAATAAGTGGCAGATCGTCGTTTTTCCACCACCCGAAGCCCCGACAAGCGCGACTGTTTTGCCTTTTTTAACGGTAAAAGAAATCCCTTTAAGTACTTCCGTTTCTCCCTTTTCCCGTGATTTATAACCAAATTTAACGTTATCAAACACGACGTCGCCGTCTAAATCTACTCGGAGGGGATTTTGGGGCTCATATTCCGACGGCGTATCCATCAATTCGCAGAAACGCTTGAAGCCTGTCAAACCGTCTTGAATTTGTTCAAAGAGCGAAACGAGCGTACGGATAGGCGTTAAAAGCATCGTAATATACAAGATGAACGCCGTGAAATCGGGCGCGGTGATTTGCCCGAAATAAAAGAGTAAGCCGCCCGAAACGAGCGCAAGCAAATACAAGAAATCGTTAAAAGCCGTCATTCCCGCGTGAAAACCGCCCATAGCGCGATAGGCTTGCTTTCTTGCCTGTTTGAATTGTCCGTTGACTTCGTCGAATTTTTCCCGCTCCGTTTCACCTGCGTTGTACGCTTTCGTTACGCGCACGCCAGAAACGGAAGATTCGATCTCGGCGTTGAGCTGCGCCACTTTCTTGCGTGAATTTTCAAACGCTTTGTTCATTCTCCCCCGCGCTTTTGCCGCAAAAAAGATCATAAACGGCACATAAGCAAGCACAATCAAGGAAAGCCAACCGTTAATAAGGCTCAACATTAAAAGCGCGCCGATAATGGAAATAAACGTATTGAAAAGATCCTCCGGTCCGTGATGCGCAAGCTCGGACACTTCGAAAAGGTCGTTGACGATCCGCGACATCACGCTACCCGTTTTGTTTTCGTCAAAAAAAGAAAAGGGCAACGTTTCGATATGTCGAAACAAATCTCTACGCATATCGCCTTGCAAGCGTACCCCCAAAACGTGCCCCCAATACCCCACGATAAAGGTAAGTAGGCATTTGAGCGCGTAGATTGCGGCAAGCACGATCGCCCAGGTGATTAAAAGTCTTAAATTGGAATTTGGTACGTAATCGTTCATTATATTCCGCGCAATCATCGGATAAAACATATTGCAAACGGAAATTGCAAACGAACACACGAGATCCATCAAAAACAATTTTTTATGCGGTTTATAATACCTAAAAAATCTTCTTATTGCATTCATACTCTTCTCTGTCTTTTGCATAGTTTTATTATATCACTTTTTGTCAATAAATGCAAGTTTATTCGTACCAATCGTCTACAATAATGAGTTCAAATTCTCCACTTTTTAGCGTAAATATTTCTTCTTTATTCCGCCGATAAACGAGTGCGATCGGCGTTATATAACTCTTTTTCATACGTTTCTCCTTTATTCTTCCGCTTCCGTTTCGTCGAACGTAATCTTTAAAACTCCGTTCTCATAGTTTTGTTGGGCGTTCTTCACTCGTTTTCCGTTATAAGTAATCGCAGAAAACGACGTCTTTTGCGTAATAAGCGTGACTGTAACGAAATTGCCGTTTATCTTCGTTTCCGCAGCCTCAATCACGGGCGAAAGCGCGGAAGACACTACTTGCGTTACACCGTTTTGATACGCTATATTCGCCACTCCGTTTATATACGTTTCCAAAATATCCGTTTGCCACGTATTTAACGTGGCGTTTTGCTTATGCGCGTCCATTGCCGCCGTCGCCACCTGATACACCGAACGCTTTTCTATATTCGAAACCCAAATATATTCTCCGTTTTCCGTCAATACGTAAGCGCGGGCGCAAAACGCGCGGTTGTAATTACTCAGCAACACTTGCGAGATCGTCGCGTAAAGCGTGAAATAATTTCCGTTGAAAGATATATTTTCACGGGGAACGAAGAAATTCTTTGCATATCCCGCTTGAGAGTAATTGTTCAGCGTAAATTCCGCCGCTCCCAAAAGGTTGCTCGGCATAACGATCATACCCACGCCCTGAATATGCGTTTGAAACGCAGTGAAATCCGCCGTGGAAAGCTTTGCGCCAAAACGAATCCCCGTGCGTTCCCCCGTTTGATCGTAGCGAATAGACGCGCCCGCAATCGAGCCGTACCCGATAAAGACCGCTTCCGTTTCTATCGTGCGTTTGGTATAGTCGGCAATTTCAATTACGTTTCCCTCTTGCACGAGTTCATTTTCAAGCGTCCAACCTAAATATAGCTTGTCCGTTTCCGTTTGCGGACGAACGAACGCATACGTATCCAACACGCCAAGCTTACGTTCCGTGGTGTTTCCAAGCACCGTTTCTTTAAGCTGTACGTATTTTTCCGTTGCCCAGCTTCCATCTACGTATTCGTAAAAGGTAATATCGCCCGTAACGCTAACGATCACGTTGTTTTCAGAATCCGTCAAATCGCCGCCCTTGATACGGATATAAGGAATTTCGTTATGCAAGGGCGCAACGTAATTTTCAATCGACAAACGGATTTGGGCTTCGCCCGCACGTTGAACCGCCGTTATTTCTTGAACGTTACCGTTTAAATAAACGTCAAGCGTGGATTCGTAGGTAGCGTCCGCTTCCCGCGAAAAAGGAAGCTCGAAAGTCGCTTGCGGCAAGCCGCTTTCCATATCCCGTGAAAGCGTTACGTTGCTTGCGTTGAGCTCCACCTCGTACGTTTCCTTCTTTTCCTCTTCCGTCGCCTGCACACTCCAGACTCCGTTCGTTTTCACGAGCGTAAGCCCGTCCGTAAAATCAATCCCCAAATAATTCGTCGCGTCCTGCGCGCCAAGCCTTGCGCCTTTTGCAATGGTGAGCGTATTTATATTATCGCTATAAGCAAGCTTGTCCCCGCTCGTCTTTTTATAAAACCAAAAATAAAGCGTTTTCGGCGTTTCGCGGTGCGTAACGTGGCGCAAATTCATTTGCGCGCCGCTTTCGTTGTAAACGCAAAATTCTGTTCCGTCCACCTTTAACGCGTAATTATCAAACACTTGAGGGTTGTGAGGCAAGCTTTCGTTTCCCTTATATTCGATTACGATATAATAATCGTTTGAAACCTTTCCGTAGGAATGAACGAAAAAATCAGAACCTTTCACCGATAAATATCTGCTTGCCGTGCTTTCCGCGCTCGCATATTTTTCGGGATATAAAAGGAAAAGCCAACCGAATAGATAACAAACGAACGCCAAAACAAACGCAAAAAATACGGCAACGGCTTTTTGCCTTGATCGAAAGTGTTCCATACAAATTCTCCTTTGTGAAAAAAATCGGCATTTTTTCTCGATAAAATGCAAGAAATACACCGATTTTATTATTTTTTCAAACTTCATAGAAAAAAGTATAGCATACATTCACGTTGAAATCAAGCTATTTTTTGCCAAAATTTTACAATTTTCTTCTTTTTTATATTTTTTTTGCGTTGCGATCCCGCCACGAATATGTCGCTCGCTTAAATTTAAGTTTAATATCTTGCGCGTACGCTCGAAAAGATCCTCGTCAATATATTTCAAACGTTCGGAAACGTCTTTATGTACCGTTGATTTACTAATGGAAAAATGCGCGGAACACGCTCGGACGGTACAACCCGTCGCCACGATATACTCCGCGCACTTTTTCGCTCTTTCTTCAATATAATCCCACAAAATCCCGACCTCCGCATTTCGTTTACGAAATATATTATGTCGGTTTTTCAAAAATTATAACTATTCGTGTGTTATTCGTCCCGTCTATACGGCATCGGGATTACGCGTTCAATCGCGCCCTCCTTATAACGCGCGATCTTCTGTGCACGATTGCTCGGCAACAGAATGGATATGTTTTCGGTGGAAAGCTCGGAAACGGCGTTCGTCTTTTCCAAGATTGCCAGCAAATACGGCGTTGTAACGTAGCTTGCGGAGAGTACGCTCGCGCCCTCGCGCAAACTAACGATCATAGAACCTTTTCGATAACGCTTTGAGGGTTCTAAATACGAAGTAATTACGCGCTTAAATTTACCCTCGTCCGTCGCGATCACAATTTCGCCCTCGTCCGTAATCTGTTTCATATACAAGACTTCGTCGTCCTCGCGAAGCATAATTCCGCGCACGCCCGTAGATATTCTGCCCTGCGTAGGAATATCGTCTTTCATAGCGTTCAAACAGATTCCCTGTTTGGTTACGATGATAATCGTCGAATTTTCATTGGAATCATCCTGTTCCACGCCGATGACTTCGTCCTCCTCACCCAGCTTCACGGCTTGGAAATTATCCTTGCGCTGTTCGTATTCGGACCAATCGGATTTTTTGATCATACCTTTCTTGGTAAAGAACAACAAGCTACCGTACGGCATACGCTCACCCACTTCAAACAAGGCAACGACCTTTTCGCCCGTTTCCGCGTCCTTTGACAATTCTTTGAGCGAAACGCCCTCGTCGGTAAGCTTACATTCCAAATCAGGATCGGAAATATCAATTTTATGGCAATTTCCGTAGTTTGTGAAAGCAAAAATGCATTTATCCGTTGCCGTTTTCAGCGTTTTGAGCGCAACCACACGAGAATTGAATTTTCCGTCAAGCGATTTATCTAACGCATCACGGTTTTTGCCCGTCAACACCTTGAACGTTTCGTCTGCCGCATACACAAGCACGCAAGGCTCGCCCGCTTTCTTTTCAGGTGCGGCGTGCGTAAGAGCGTCCGCTTCTTCTCGAGTGAACACGAGCTTGGATCTTCTCGGTGTGGGATACGCGTTTTTAATCTCCGTGATCTCTTCTTTAACCACCTGCAACTGTAAATCGCCGCTTTTTGAAATAGCCGTGAGTTTTTTAATCGTCTTTTTCAGCTCTTTAAGCTCTTCTTCGAGCTTGAAAATTTCAAGCTTGGTAAGGCGAGCAAGGCGTAAATCGAGAATTGCCTGCGCTTGCGTTTCGGAAATCTCAAAACGCACCGTAAGCTTCGTTCTCGCGTCCGACGTACTTTCCGATTTTTTGATGATCGCAATGACCTCGTCGATATTTTGTACGGCAATAATCAAACCCTCCAAAATATGACAGCGTTGCTCTGCTTGTTTGAGATCAAACAGCGTTCTCTTTTTAACGATCTTTTGTTGATATTTTACGTAATGGCGGATAATATCCATTAAGCCGAGCTGTTGCGGCTTACCGTCTGCGATCACGACCATATTGATACCGAACGTTACTTCTAAATCGGTATATTTATACAAACATTTCAAGATCGCGTCTATATCCGCGTCCTTTTTCACACGGATCACGGCGCGCATACCCGTTCTGTCCGATTCGTCGGCTACGTGATCAATACCGTCGAGTTCCTTTTCCTTTTCGTCGCAAAGCTCGACGATCTTTCGCAAAAGTTGCGCCTTATTCACTTGATAAGGAAGCTCCGTAATTACGAGGTTCGTCTTGCCGTTATCCGTCTTTTCCGCGTTAATTTTTGCGCGAAGCGTGATTTTTCCACGCCCCGTTTTATAAGCCTGAATGAGCTCGTTGGCAAGAATAACGCCGCCCGTAGGGAAATCGGGACAAGGAATATATTCCATCATTTCTTCAAGCGGAATCGCGGGATTGTCGATATACGCCACCACACCGTTGATCACTTCTTCCAAATTATGCGTAGGGATATTCGTGGCAAGCCCGACCGCAATGCCCGAAGCACCGTTTACGAGCAGGTTGGGAAAACGCCCAGGAAGAACGTCAGGTTCTTTTAAGCTGTCGTCGAAATTGAGTGAAAAACTGACCGTTTCTTTATCAATATCGCGCAAAAGTTCTAACGCGAGCGGTTGCATACGCGCTTCCGTGTAACGCATAGCTGCCGCAGGATCGCCGTCCACCGAGCCGAAATTACCGTGCCCGTCCACGAGCGTTTTTCCCATATTGAAATCTTGCGCCATGCGCACCATTGCATCGTAAACCGAACTATCGCCGTGGGGGTGGAATTTACCCATACAATCCCCCACGATTCTTGCGCTCTTTTTATGCGGTTTATCAGGCGTTAAGCCCATTTCGTGCATCGTATACAAAATACGCCGTTGCACAGGCTTTAAACCGTCTTCTACGCGCGGCAGGGCGCGATCGAGAATAACGAATTCCGCATACGGAAGCATAGAGGTATGCATTACTTTTTCAAGCGGTTCAACGAATAATTGCCCCGTCGGTTCGATGATTTCGGGTTCTTTCTTATTTCTCGCCATTTCCGCTCTCCTTATTCTCCGTTTTTTCTATCTTATCCATAAACGCATCGCGTTTATTAAAGTTTGCGTATTTCGCCAAAAACTCCTTTCTCCCCTCAACCTTATCGCCCATGAGCGTGGTGATCATTTTTTCCGCTTTTGCCGCGTCCTCAACCGTTACTTGGATAAGATTTCTCGTTGCCGGGTTCATCGTCGTTTCCCAAAGCTGTTCCGCACTCATCTCACCCAAGCCTTTGTAACGCTGTAATTGATAGCCTTTTCCTATTTTTTCGATCTTTTCGTTCAGTTCCTTATCGTCATAGGCGTATTCGACCTTATCACCCTTATACACTTTATAGAGTGGCGGCATACCGATATACACGTAGCCCGCGTTGACGAGCGGACGCATATAACGGAAGAAGAACGTGAGCAAAATACAACGTATGTGCATACCGTCCTGATCGGCATCCGACAGGATAATCACCTTATGATAGTTGGCTTTTTCTAAATTGAAATCAGGATCAATCCCCGCGCCGATCGCGCTAATCATTGTGCGGATTTCTTCGTTTTCCAAAATTTGCGCGAGTCGCTTCTTCTCTACGTTCAAAGGCTTTCCGCGTAAGGGCAAAATCGACTGCGTTTGGCGAACGCGCGCTTGTTTTGCCGTGCCGCCTGCCGAATCCCCCTCGACGATAAACATTTCGTTAAATTCCGGTTTCTTCCCTGAACACCCTGCAAGCTTTCCGATCAAAGTTAAGCCGTCGATCTTTTTCGTTTTACGGATATTATCCTTGGCTTCTTTCGCCGCAATACGCGTTTTTGCCGCGCCCTGCGCTTTTTTGATGATTTCCTCCATCGTCTTTTTATAGCCACGGATATTTTTAAATTCGTTAAAGCCCTCGATCACGGCAGCTTCTACGGCAGGACGCGCTTCCGTGTTACCCAGCTTCGTTTTCGTTTGCCCCTCAAATTGTACCACTTTAAGCTTTACCGACAAAACGACGGTTAACCCTTCGCCAAAATCGTCGCCTTGGAAATTCGGATCTTTATCCTTTAACATTCCGTTGCTTCTCGCGTATTCGTTCAATACTCTCGTCAAACCCGCGTGAAAACCTGCCTCGTGATACCCGCCCTCGGGGGTGGGAATATTGTTGACGAAAGAGAACATCTTTTCACGATAGCCCGTGTAATGCTGAATGGCAAATTCCACTTGTATATCGTTTTTCACCGTAGAATAATAAATAGGCGTTGCGTACAGCTTTTTATCGCCGTCGTTTAAGCTCTTTACGTAATCGGAAATACCGCCGTCAAATTTGAACGTTACGCGATACGGCTCGCTTTCAAGCGCGAGCTCGTCCACCGTATCGAACAGCGATTGTTGCGGCTCGTTGCCGCCCATATCGAACAGACTTTCTTGTTCCGCCGTTTCCGCCGTTTCCGTTGCCGTTTCTTCAAGGGGTTCGTTATCTCCGTCTTCATTTTCCGCATCGTTTTCTCCAAACGCCGCGCGACTACGACGCACCTCTGCCATAGATATACGTTCGTCGATCAGAGTAATCTCCACACCGCGATTTAAAAAGGCAAGTTGATTTAATCTTTCCTCCACCGTTTCTAAATCGAAATCCGTTTCTGAAAATACGCTTGCGTCGGGTTTAAAACGAACAAACGAGCCTTGACGGTTCGTCTTTACTCCCGTATCTTCCAAAGGTCCGTCGGGAATACCCGATTCCACCTTTTTCTTTCTTTGATTATATTTGGAATGGAAGCTCATTTTATAAACGCGCTTATTTCGATAAACTTCAACGATTAACCATTCGGAAAGGGCGTTCGTTACCGAAGCGCCCACGCCGTGCAAGCCGCCTGAAAATTCGTAATTCCCCTGTCCGAATTTACCGCCTGCGTGTAATTTTGTAAAAACGAGTTGGACGCCCGAAACCTTTTCTTTGGGATTTATATCCACGGGAATACCACGCCCGTTATCCTCTACCGACGCGCTCCCGTCCTCGTGCAGCGTTACTTTCACTTTATTTGCATACCCGTTCGCCGCTTCGTCTATCGCGTTATCGACGATTTCCCATAAAATGTGGTGCAAGCCTTTAACGCCCGTCGAGCCGATATACATACCGGGGCGCATACGCACCGCATCCAATCCTTCGAGCACCTCTAAATCTTTTGCGCTGTATTCGTTCTTTACTTCTTTTGCCATTTTGCCCTCTTTCTTGTTTTGTTTCAATTTACATTATAACATTTTTTTTAGAATTTTACAAACGTTTAACGAAAAAAAATCCGTGCTTTTATTACATTTTCCACAAAATCTGCAATATTTCCTCAAAATCCACCGCAATATGTTGTGGTTTCGCTGTTCCTACTAACGGTTTTTGCTTGGGATTAAACCATACGCTTTCAATCCCCGCTTCGTTTGCTGCTCGAATATCCGCAGACAAGCTATCGCCTATCCACACCGCACGCTCTTTGTCAAAATCCGGAATATGAGAAAGCACGTAATCCATATATTCCTTGGCGGGCTTATCAAAACCGATACGCTCAGAAACAAACGCGTCGTCGATATACCCCCAAAGTCCTGAAATGTCAAAGCGTGATTTTTGGATATATTCCGTGCCGTTGGTTACGATATAAACCTTACCCATTTTCCCTATCTCCTTTAAAAACGCCTCCGCACCCGTAACAAAGATAGGATTCGTAGCGAGAAAATGCAAGTATTGCCGATTAAACTCCCCGCCGTCTACGCTCGTAATTCCCAGCGCTTGAAGATATAGCGGAAACCTTTTTTCGATCAGCTCTTTTCTCGTAAGCTCTTTCCGCTCCAAGCTTTCCCAAAGTCCGTCGTTGAGCGTTTTAAATACGTCTGCGTAAACCTCCTGCCAAGCGATCCCGCATTTTTCAAAAGCGGCTTTAATCGCAAGCGCGGAAGCACCGTGAAAATCTAAAATGGTATCGTCTGCGTCTACTAAAAAAATATTTTTCATTGTTTCTCCTTTTCTTTCGTTTCTACCACGGCAAGCTCTTTAAGCGCGCGTGTATAGGCGATATAAAGCTCACTTTGCGAAAGCCCGTCCGTTACTACGACAACGGAAGTAAATTCCAAGCCCTTACTTTCGTAAACCGTCATAATATTGATCTTCGAGCGGGATACCTTGCCTTTTTGGGAAAGATCGTTATACGTTTTCCTTAAAAACGCCCCTTTCGTTTCTTCCGAACAGATAATAGCCTTTAAGCCCTTTTTATCTTTAAAAAAGGCAGCTATTCCACGCGCAGATATGCGCTCCACGTTCGGACCGTCGAAGCCGATCGGTTGCATATCTACTTGCAATGCAGTAGATACAAACTCCACGATTTGATTGGTGTTGCGATAATTTTGATTGAGCGTATACTTTTCAAATTCTGGAAACGTTTCACGCCAGTCTTTAACACCGCGCCACGGCGTTACGTTCTGCGCAATATCCCCAAAGACGTTAAACGAAGCTTTTTTATTGATTTTTTGAAGTAAATCGTATTCACAAGGCGAAATATCTTGCGCTTCGTCCACAAACACGTAGGAATAGACAGGCGAAAGCCGATCGGTGATTTGGGAACAGATTACGCACAAGGCGTATGCATCCGAGCGGTACAATTTCTTGGTTTCCATTCCGTGTTTTTGTTTATATTTTTTCACCGTTTGACGATAAAAATACCGTACGACGTCGATAAAGCCGTCGCTATTCCCTATTTGCGTAAATTCTTTCTCACCGCGAAGATAGATATAAAATTCGGAAAACGCCGTATTACTTTCTGCAATGAAGCGAACCTTTTCTTTTACCTTTTCAATCTCTTCTACGAGCTCCTTCCGACGCGCAATACGATCGGCGTAGGTTAAAATTTCCACGTTTCCTATCTTTTGACGGTAGCGGTGCAAATCGACGATTTCCTTTTCCAAAGCCGTTTTCAGCTCGTCGAGATCGGAAATCGCTTGCTCCGTGATTTTATCCGTGCCACGCACGACGAAGCCCGCGCTTTTATAAAACGACGTGAGCTGACGATAGAAATAATCGGGCGATTTTGCGTTTTCACTCTTTAACGTTCCATTTAAAAAATCCTCTATATCGAGAATACAATTCATTAACTCGCGGAACGGTTTCGTATAATACAACCCGCCCTCACCCCGTTCCTTAATCTCACCAAGCACGGCACGGCGCACGCGCATAGAAGCGTTTTTTACCCCCTCGTAGGCAAGTAGTTGATTTTTACAATTCTCTACGATCGTTTTGAGAAAATCCTTACATTCCTCCCCTGTAAACAAGCCGTATAAATCGTCGTAAACCTTATCGAGCTTTTTTTGAATATCTGCAACGAATTTGGAGGAATATACGTATTGCAAGTAGCTTTCCGATTCCTTTTGAGAAAGATCGATCTTGTCGCTTATATCAATCCTTTCATTTTTCAAAACCTGTAAAAAATATTCGAACGCCGTAACCGTTTTTACCCGTTCAAGCTCCAAAATTTCCGCAAGCTCGTCGATAAACGCGTTAAAGGAATTGCTTGGCGTGATCACGAGCACATCGCGCGGCTTGATCTCTTCGTTATTATACATTAAATAACTGAGTCTATGCAGCATTACCATCGTCTTGCCGCTACCCGCACAGCCTTGGAGAACGAAATTACTCTTTTCGGGGCACGTTATGATCTCGTATTGCTTTTCTTGTATTGTTTCGATAATATCTTTCACCGCCGCTTCTTCCTTGCGACTTTTGATTATTTCACGAAGAAAAGGATCGAGGACGTTTTCCTCGTCGCGATCGGCAATTTCCTCGGACGATAAATAATCCTTTAGCGACAGATATTCGTTTTTAAAATCGAGCACCTTTCCGCTCTTTGCGCGCAAAGCGCGGCGCAAGATCGTTTTGTATTCGTATTCGTTGATTCTAAAAGAAGAACAGCTCTTTTGGTAATACCGTCTTGCAAGCGGCGCACGCCAATCGACGATTTCCAGCTTCACGTCCCCCTTTTTACCAATATAATAGCTATTATACCCCTCGATATTATCAATCAGATCCATACGCGCGAAATACGGTTCGTCGAAAAACGGACGGTAAGTTTCTATTTTTTCTTTTTCCTTTTCGATCTCGACGAGTAAACCTCGTATTTTAACGTAATTCTCCGCCGAGCCGTCCTCTTTTTCCAAGCGTTGAATCTCCTCGCTTGCTGCCTTGATCGCGTTTTTACGCGGACGGATATGCGCGAAACGCAGCATTTGCATCACCGCTTCCACGTGCTGGGATTCATAAGCCTTTTGTTTCTCGTCGTCGAGCAGGGATAAAAACCAATCGTGATCCCCCGACTTTTTTGGATCGAGAAGCTTTATCAAATTTTCATAAAACACCTTACTTTCCATAACCTTACTTTTAATCATAACATATTTCCCCAAAAAATGAAACGGTTTGAACGGGTTTTTTAAAAAAAATTTTCCCGAACGCAATCAAAGCGTTCGGGAATAAGGCGATTTTTCTCGTTTTTTTACATTTTATCGGGAATACCGATCCCTAAAAGCGCAAACGCGTTTTTAAGGGCTTGCAAGGTTGCATTCGTGAGTGCAAGGCGGAAATTTTTCGTCTTTTCGTCCTCCGCCGCTAAAATCTTACAATCGAAATAAAATTTATTGAATTTCTGCGCCACGTCCACCGCAAAACGCGCAATAAGCGAAGGCTCGTATTTTTCCGCCGCCGATTTTACCGTTTCGGGGAAGGTTGCAAGCGTTTTTACTAGCTCAATCTCCTCGCCCGTTAAAGCGGGAATTTCATAAGCAGAGGGCACACCGCCCTTTTGCAGAACGGAATTTGCGCGGGCACACGTATATTGCACGTACACGCTCGTTTCGCCGTCGAAATTCAAGACCTTATCATAAGAAAATACGATGTCTTTGATTTTGTTATTATACAGCGCACCGAAAATAACCGCGCCTACGCCCACTTTTTTTGCTACTTCTTCCTTATCCTCAAGGTTGGGATTTTTCTCGTCGATAATCGTATACGCCTTTTCAATACATTTATTGATAACGTCCTCTAAAAACACGACGTTGCCCTTTCTCGTGGACATTGTTCCCTCTTCCAAGGAAACCATACCGTAAGCTACGTGCACGAGATCTTTCGACCATTCCTTGCCCATAAGCTCCAACACCTTAAAAAATTGCTTGAAATGTAGATTTTGTTGATAAGCCACGACGTAAAGACATTTATAAAAATCGTATTCCTTTTTACGATACGTCGCCGCCGCCATATCACGCGTAGCGTACAACGAGCTTCCGTCCGATTTCAAAATCATACAAGGCGGCATACCGTAGGCTTCGAGATCGACCACCTGCGCGCCGCGGCTTTCTGTGAGCAAGCCTTTTTCTTTGAGTTCCTCGACTATCGGCGACATTTTATCCGAAAAGAAGCTTTCGCCTGCATACGAATCAAACTGAATATCCAAAAGCTCGTAAATTTTTTGCACGTCTTTGAGCGTAAGCTCCTTAAACCAACGGAAAAGCGCTTGGCATTCCTCGTCGCCTTGTTCGATCTTTTTAAAATACGCACGCGCCTCGTCGTCGTATTCGGGGTGTTCCTCCGCTTCTTTATGAAAACGCACGTACAGCTCGTTGAGCGCACGGATACCGCCCGCTTCGATCTCTTCCTTATTTCCCCAACGCTTAAATGCGGAAATAAGTTTTCCAAACTGCGTGCCGTAATCGCCGAGGTGATTGATGCCCACCGTTTTATAACCGAGATAATTAAAAATGCGGTATAACGCGCCGCCGAGCACCGTCGTCGATAAATGCCCGATATGGAAAGGCTTTGCGATATTGATCGAAGAATAATCTATACAAACGGTTTTGCCGTTGCCCTCGTTCGACGCGCCGTAGGCTTCCTTTTGCGTTAAAATTTTATCGAGCGTTTCCGAAACAAAGCCGTTTTTATCTATTTTGAAATTAAGATACCCGTTTACCGCGGAAACCTCGCTGATTACCTCGTCCGTTGCGATCGTATTTTTCAATTCCTCCGCGATCATTGCGGGACTTTTTCTAAATATTTTCGCAAACTTGAAGCACGGGAGCGCGTAATCTCCCATTTCCGTATTCGGAGGCAAAGCGAGCAAATCGTAAATTTCTTGCTCCGTCGCGCCCTCGATTTTAATTTTTTCTGCGATATGTTTTTTATAATCCATAATTTTTCACCTGCATTTTTAAGCGTTCGTATGTTTTTCCTTAATAATATAGCATATTTTTTTGATTTCGGCAACTATTTTTTCATTTCGGGCAACTTTAATTTGCCAAAATTTAAATTTTGTATTATAATATATGAGAAATTTCGCTTGAAAGGAAGTAATAAGATATGAAACTCGGCGTCGTAGGACTCCCCAACGTAGGAAAATCTACCCTTTTTAACGCAATCACTCACGCGGGCGCGGAATGTGCGAACTACCCGTTCTGTACGATCGAACCAAACGTGGGCGTGGTTGCCGTACCCGATGAGCGGCTCGATAAGCTCGCCGCTTTATATAACAGCAAAAAAATTACCCCTGCCGTAATCGAATTCGTCGATATAGCGGGACTGGTCAAAGGCGCGTCCAAGGGCGAGGGCTTGGGAAATAAATTCCTTTCCCATATCCGCGAGGTGGACGCGATCGTGCACGTCGTTCGTTGCTTCGAGGACGCCAACATTACGCACGTAGATAATAAAATTGATCCCGTAAACGATATTGAAACGATCAATCTTGAACTCGTTTTATCGGATATGGAAGCGGTGCAAAACCGTATGAATAAAGTCAAGGTGCAAGCACGTGGCGGCGCGGACAAAAAAGCGCAAGAGGAATACGCGTTTTTAGAGCGGTTATACGCTCACCTCGAAAGTGAACAACCCGCGCGCAATTTCGATATTTCGGAATCGGAAGAAGAATTTATGAAAAATTGCTTCCTGCTTACGACGAAACCCGTGATTTACGCCGCAAATATCAAAGAAGACGATATGGGCAAGGACGAAAACGAGCTCCCCTTTGTTAATCTCGTCAAAGACTTCGCCTCAAAAGAAGGTGCGGAGGTGCTTGTAATTTGCGCAAAAACGGAGGAAGAGCTTTCGCAAATGGACGCGGAAGACAAAGCGGTGTTTATGGAGGAATTTGGGCTCGGCGAAAGCGGCCTCGATCGCTTGATTAAAAAATCATATGCGCTTCTCGGCTTAATTTCTTATCTCACGGCAGGTGAAAAGGAAACGCGCGCGTGGACGATCGTAAACGGGACGAAAGCGCCGCAAGCCGCAGGAAAAATTCATACGGATTTTGAAAAAGGCTTTATCCGCGCTGACGTCGTACATTGGGCAACGCTTGTGGAGCTGGGTTCTATCCCCGCCGCCAAGGAAAAGGGCAAGGTGCGCTCCGAGGGAAAAGAATACGTGATGCAAGACGGCGACGTTGTGGAATATTATTTTAACGTTTCCAAAAGCAATAAATAAGGAGAAGCGAATATTCGCTCCCCCCTATTCTATTTAGAGACTTTTTTATACACGATCAGTTGATACGGTTGCAGCTGTTCCTCTATCTTTTCATAATTATTCAGCAAAATTTCGCCGCTAATTTGCGGCGTTTTTTTATTGCGATTAAAATTCAGCAATACTTCGCACGTTTCTCCTTGATATATCCGTTCAAAACGATAATATTCTCCGCTTTCTATCAAGCGGTATTCTCCGCGAGAGAAACAAGGATACGTTTTGCGCAACGCGATCAGCTTTTGATAAAATTTATAAACGGATTTTTCCGATTGCATATCTTGCCATACGTTCACACGTTTTCTGTGTGCGTAAGGCGTAAGCCAAGATTTTTGCTCGTTTCCGTTCCAAGGCACGGCGCGGCGCGCGTTATCACGTCCGCCAAAATTGATAGCACGCATTAACGCGTTCTCGGAAATTTTGCCTTGATTTTCGTGATAATAATTTAGGGTTTCAATATCGTCGAAGTCTTTTATATCCTTATGATACGAATTCGTCATACCGATCTCTTCGCCTTGATATATAAACGGAACTCCTCTATGCAAGAGCACGAGTGCGCCAAGTGCGGTGGCACTTTCAAAACGGTATTTCTGATCATTGCCAAAACGGCTTACGCTACGCGGTTGATCGTGATTTTCCAAAAATACCGTAGGAAACAAGCCGTTTTCTTGCGTCGATTCCTGCCAAAACGCAATTCTTTGACAAACCGTTCGAAGATCGGGCTTTTGCGCCGTAAAACGCCCGTTTTCTACGCATAAATGATCAAAATTAAAAACGGTCGTCAGCTCTTTCCGCTCGGGTGCGCAAAACAGCTTCACGTTTTTTGGGGAAGAACTCCAACATTCTCCCACCGTGAAAATATTTTCCGTATTTTTTCGTCCAAACAGCTCGCGAATATATTCGTGTAAACGTTCCCCGTTGCCGTTTTTTCCCCGCTTAAAATCCTTTGCGACCATATCGAGTACGTCGCAACGGAAGCCGTCTACGCCTTTCTCCAACCAAAAATCCACGACGCCTTTCATTTCTTCACGTACCTTGGGATTGTCCCAATTCAAATCCGCCTGCTCCTTGGCAAACGAATGAAGATAATATTCCTGCGTTTGCTCGTCGTATTCCCACGCAACGCCGCCAAATAGGCTCTGCCAATCGTTCGGCGGCGTTTTACGCCAAATATAATAATCACGATATGGATTATCCTTGGATTTTCGGGATTCTTGAAACCACTTATGCTCCGTGGACGTATGATTTGCTACGAAATCGAGAATGAGCTTTATGCCGTTTTGATGAAAATGATCGAGCATTTCTTCAAAGTCGTCCATCGTGCCCAGCTGTGGAGAAATTGCACGATAATCGGAAATATCGTAACCGTTGTCCTTGTTGGGGCTGGGATAGCAGGGCGAAAGCCAAACGGCGTTAATGCCTAACGATTTCAAATAACTGATTTTGGAAACGATCCCTTTCAAATCGCCGATCCCATCGCCGTTTGTATCACAAAAACTACGCGGATATATTTGATAAAAAATAAAATCTTCTATTTGCATAATGAATAGTATGCGCAATTTTTTTCTTTACCATACTATGAACGCGAAAATAAAACAAGCTTTAAGATTGCAACCCTTTCACCTACTTTCTTTTTTAAGCGAGAAAGAAAAAGTTATTTCAAAGCTTTCTTCGCCCTCTACCTTGTAATCAATGAGATAAGCGTAAACGGTTTCCGCGGAATGGTTTTTATATTCTGCCTTTTCATACGTAGGCATAACAGCACGGTCATTTTTGATCGTAAGCTCGTCGATCACGGTGTTCCCCTCTTTGATCTGCGGCTTAATTACGCTCATAAAACGGAAGATTACGCTTTCTTGAATGCCTTTACAAGCATAAAAAACCCTCACGCCCTTTTCTTGCATTTCATAGCTTACAACGACCGTGCCAAGTTCCAAGCCGTACGCTTTGGAAATATCTAACGTAAAGCAGTCGTCTGTTTGTTTTACAACCTCGCCTCTATATTCTCTTGAATTGAATTTCTGGAAGCTTCCGTCCACGATCGGAACGCTATGCGAAAACGAATGGCACACGAAAACCTTTTTGCCGTATCTTTCATTCTCTCCGTCGTTCCGAACGAAATATCCTTTCGTGTATTCGCCCGCGCCGAGATCTGCAATCAGCTGTTTTTGGTTTTTAACGATTTGAAACGCGCCTACGTCGTTATGGTTATGAAATTCCCCATTATGTCCGCCTTTTGCCGCAAACGCATAGTTTGCGTTTTTATGTAAAAACACTTGCCCCGACGGATAATACACCGTTTCCTTTTTCTTTTCAGGAACGGTTTGCGCGGTTGCAAAACGGTCCACGCCGTTCAATATACGCGCACCCAATGCTTTTTCCATAGAAACGATTTTGCCCAGCACGGGCAATTCGCAATCCTCTTCAAATAAGTTCTTGAACGTATAAAAATACCAAGGGTTTGCCTCTAAATTTGCGTTACCCCCGTCCGCAAACGGTAAGAATACTTTTCCGTCCATTCTTGCGTTTTTGAAATACTGCAACACGTTTTTCACTTTCGATCTATTCAACATTTCGTGCCGTTCACCTGTCAACTGCGTATAAACGTCGAAGAAAATAGAAAAGAAGCCGAAGCCGTAGAACCAATAACCAGAACCTTCAAAACAATACCCGTCTTCACCCAAGCCTGATAAATATCTCTCTAATGCCGCAAAAACTCTCGCTTTTACAAGCGAAAAACGTTCAGGGAAAGCGTATAAATAGGTAAGTCCTACGCTACCTGCGCACACGGCAGCCCAATTATTTCCCGTCGTATCAAATCTCACCACGTGCTTTTCGCAAACCTTAACGATTTTTTCTTCTAACGAAATTTTGATACGCTTTTGAATATCTGCCGAAAGCTTGTCTTTGAGAATATACGCCGTTTCCGCAAGATAAAACCCCGTTTCAGCAGAAAATAGATCAATCTGGACATACTCAAACGTTTTATCTTCCGTTAAATTATGCGCAGGTAATACCCAAGTGAACTCGTCGCAAATGGCAGCCAACACCTCTTCAAGCGGATCGAGCCATTTATCGTCCGCAATCGCGAGCACTTGTAAAAGCGCGAGCCGTTTTCTACGATCAAAATAAATGCTTTCGTGCAGTTTTCGATCGCCGTTTTGATAAAACAGCTTGACGTAAGAATAATTGATCACGGGAATGGGCACGTTTGCGTAGTTCTCGTTATATACTCGCTCAAATTCGTTTACAATTTCTTTACCCGCTTCCGTTTGCGTGATTCGCTTCAAATTTTCATAACTGTAATAATACATATTTCTTTCTCCTTTTTTAATTTTTATGAGAGCAGAACCAAGTTCAATAGAAACGATTCGTCAAAACGCCGAAAAGAAAAGAAACCTTTTGCATACGCCCGATTTTATCCTCCTAAAATAGCTCACAATTTTATTATATCACAATTTTTTTTCAAATTTATTGCAAATCCTATCTTAAAATATTGCATTTTTCACCTTTTTATATTATAATTACATTATGAAACTTCTTTTTGACACTTGTAGTGAAGCGATTCAACACGCAACTGAAACAAAATCTTTCGGCGTATTTTACTCTGAAAAATCCAAACCAAGCCTACAAATGCACGTGCACGAATGTTGCGAAATTTTTTTTCCGCTTTCCGAGGGGAATACTTTTTTAATCGACGGCAAGGTTTACGACGTGAAAGCCAACGATTTGTTCGTTATCAATCAATTTGAAGCGCATAAGGTTAGCCGCGCACTGAAAGAAAAATTCGTGCGTTACAGTTTGCACGTACATCCCACCTTTTTATATTCCAATTCCACACACGATATTAACCTTGCCGAGTGTTTTTACAACGAGCAAAAAATCAGCCGCATTTCCCTTTTTCCAAACGAAGCCGAGGATTTAAAAAAGCTCTTCCTTGCGCTCCTCGAAGATTACGGCTACGGCGACGAATTGTATAAAAAAATACGCGCCACGGAAATTCTCCTCACCGTAAATCGACTTTTCTCTTTACATAACGAAAGCGAAGCGCAAACGGTGCGCCACCGCGCCCTGCAACTCGCGATCGACTACATCAATGCACATTATAACGAGGATCTTACACTCGAAATAATTGCAAAATGCGCCTATATCTCCGTAAATCAGCTTTGTCGCTTATTCAATCAATATTGCTCCACCACCGTTACGAAGTATTTAATCAGCAAACGGATCACCGAAGCTAAAAAACTGCTTGCCGACGGCAAAAGCGTAACGGAAGTAGCGTTTGCTTGCGGTTTTAACGATTACGCGAATTTTATTCGAACTTTTAAAAACGCCGTAGGCATTTCTCCTGGAAAATATAAAAATACTATTGCGTAAAACGCAATGCATGCCTCTTTTATCGAACATTTTTATCTTATGTTTATGCTTTTGTTTTCGCGCTCATTGCGGGACAACGTTATAAAAACGCATACAGCTACGATAAGTATCGTAGCTGTATGCGTTTTTTATACCATATTTTCAAGAATGAGTTTATCGGCAACGAGCGCGATAAACTCGCTATTCGTTGGTTTTTCCGAACCGAGATAAATCCGTGCGCCGAAAATGGCGTTTATCGCATCAATCCGCCCTCTATTCCACGCCACTTCGATCGCGTGGCGAATAGCGCGTTCCACTTTGCTTGCCGTCGTGGAAAACTTTTTCGCAATAGACGGATACAATTCCTTGGTAACGCTATTGATTATGTACGGCGATTCGATCGTCATTTTGATCCCCTCACGCAAATATCCGTAGCCTTTGATATGAGGCGGGATACCGATCGAAATAAAGATCTCGCTGATCTTTTCCTCTATCGTTATGGGTTTGCGTTTGCTCACGGCTATCTCCCTACTTTCCGTAGGCTTGTCTTTCATAATCTCGCGTATACGCTCCATAGCCGTTTGAATGGAAAAGGGCTTTACTAGATAATAGGAAGCACCGTCCCCCATAGCCCTTTCAATGATTGAATCGTTCGGAAGCCCCGTTGCGATAATTTTCGCTTCTACCCACGTTTTTCTCACCGCTCGGATAACGCCGCAACCATCCGTACCTTTTAAAAACATACTCACGATCACGAGATCAGGCTTTAAGCTTAAAATCTCTTTTACCCCAACGTCGCCGTCGTCGCCCGCGTGCACTACCGTAAATTCTTTACTGTCGCTTAACGCCTCTTTTAATTGCTCCAACGCCGCCGTGTTGGATTCCAATAAAATAACAGAATTTGTTCTCATAATTAAAACGCTCCTTAATATTATCTGTTTCGCCAACATTCTCGCTGACAAAATACATTATACTACATTGAGCGTAATAATGCAAGCATTATTTTACAATATCTTGAAAAATTTTTTAAAAAAATTTTAGTTATTGTAAAATATTTTGTCTATATATGTCGAAACCCTTATAAAATAAGAAAATCAATGGGTTTCGTCGATATATTCGTCGTAAGTTACTTGACGGTCGTAGGTCTTTGCTTCATTGATTTCAATAATACGGTTCGCAACGGTGTTCATCAACTCCTGATCGTGTGAGGTGAGTAACATACAACCGCGATAATGACTCAAACCGTTGTTCAGCGCGGTGATCGATTCAAGATCGAGGTGGTTGGTCGGCTCGTCGAATACGAGGAAATTGCTACCCTCGAGCATCATTTTTGCAAGCATACAACGCACCTTTTCTCCACCCGAAAGCACTTTCGCCTTTTTAAGCGCCTCTTCACCCGAGAACAACATTCTCCCCAACCAGCCGCGAAGATATTCCTCGTAGTGATCGGAAGAAAATTGAGAAAGCCATTCTACGAGGTTAAGGTCGCATTCAAGGAAATATTCGTTATTGTTTTGAGGGAAATAGGAAACGGAAACGGTCTTTCCCCACTTCACCGTGCCTGCGTCCGGTTGTTCCTTGCCCGTTAAAATGTCGTAAAGCATAGTAACCGTCGTGCTCTTATCGGCAATGATACCGATCTTTTCGCCGTGTTGGACGGTGAAAGAAACGTTTTTAAAATAGCCCTCTTTCGTTAAATCCTCTACCATTAAAATATCGTTACCGATCTCTCTTTCGAATTTAAAATCAATAAACGGATATTTTCTAAGCGACGGTTTAAAATCGTTAATCGTGAGCTTTTCAAGCTCTTTTTTACGAGAAGTCGCTTGGCGGGATTTGGAGGCGTTGGCGGCAAATCGCGCGATAAATTCCTGCAATTCCTTGGCTCGTTGTTCCGCTTTTTTGTTCTGTTCCTTTTGTTGGCGAGCAAGCAGCTGGCTCGTCTGATACCAAAAATCGTAGTTACCTACGTACATATTGATCTTCCCAAAATCAACGTCGCAGATGTTCGTACATACTTTATTTAAAAAGTGTCGGTTGTGCGAAACGATAATAATGGTATTTTCAAAGTCCATTAAATAATTTTCCAGCCAACGCACCGTTTTGATGTCGAGATTGTTCGTAGGCTCGTCTAATAAAAGTACGTCGGGATCGCCGAACAGAGCTTGTGCCAAAAGTACGCGCACCTTTTGCTTTGCGTCCAAATCGCTCATTAGCGTATAATGCAGATCTTCGCCGATCTCCAAGGCGTTGAGAAGTTGTCCCGCTTGATATTCTGCGTCGTAGCCGTTCATTTCCGCAAACTCGCTTTCAAGCTCTGCCGCCTTAATGCCGTCCTCTTCCGAAAAATCAGGATTTGCGTACAACGCGTCCTTTTCGTCCATAACTTCAACGAGTCGCTTATACCCCATCATCACCGTACGCAACACCGTTTCGTTATCGTACATATTTTGGTTTTGCTGTAAAACGGACATACGCTCGTTTTTATCCAGCGTAACGAAGCCCTTTTGCGGTTCGATTTCCCCCGACAAAACTTTCAAAAAGGTGGATTTTCCCGCGCCGTTCGCGCCGATAATCCCATAGCAATTCCCTTTCGTAAATTTTAAATTTACGTCCTCAAACAGCTTTTTGCTACCGTATTGCAAAGAAACACCCGTAACCTGTAACATTCAAAATACCTCAAAAATTATATTTACCTGAAAATTATACCATATTAAAAATTTTAAGGCAAACGTTTCCACCACCGAAAATAAAGAAAAAGCTTCCGATTTCTATCGAAAGCCTTTCTGTTCGTCGTTATTTTACCAACTTTTCAAGTTCTGCGGCTACGTCGCCCACCGTAACGAGGTTCTCCACTTCGTCGTCGGGGATCACGATCCCGAACTCATCTTCAAGACGGCTCAAAAGTTCTACCACGTCGAGCGAATCCGCACCGAGATCTTCTACGATTTTTGCCTCGGGAACTACTTTCTCTACGGGCAGGTTGAGTGCTTCTGCAAGCATTGCTTGAATTTTTTCCAACATAATAATATCCTCCGTTGCTAATAAGGTTATAAAACTTACTATTTCATTTTAATACAATTATTTAAATTTGTCAAGCGATTTCAAGAACTTTGTCCATTCTTCTTTTTCATTGTAAGCCCGATACGATTTTTCTTTAAATCAACCTCTTTCACCCATACTTGCACCACTTGCCCAACCTTTAATACCTCCGAGGGGTGCTTTATATACCGCTCGGTGATTTCGGAAATATGTACTAGCCCGTCTTGGTGTACGCCAATATCAATAAACGCGCCGAAATCAACAACGTTGCGCACCGTGCCCGTCAGCTCCATACCCACTTTCAGATCTTCCATACTCATAACGTCTTTTCGAAGCATAGGCGGGGGTAACGCGTCGCGAATGTCGCGACCGGGCTTCATAAGCTCGGATACTACGTCTAAAAGCGTAGCTTTATCCAAATTCGTTTCTCTTGCCGCCTTTTCCTCGCCGTACGCCTTGATTCTTTCGCGTAAATCGGTAATTCTGCGGGCACGCACGTCCTCTTTGCCATACGCAAACAAACTGAGTAATTTTTCCGCCTTTTCATAAGATTCAGGGTGAACGGCGGTGTTATCGAGAATATTTTCCCCGCCGTCGATACGCAAAAAGCCCGCGCATTGCGTAAACGCCTTTTCTCCAAGCTTGGGTACTTTCAAAAGCTGCTTTCTTGATTGAAACCTACCGTTTGCCTCGCGATACGCTACAATATTTTTCGCGACGCTCGCATTCAAGCCCGCGACGTATTTTAACAGGGAAACGCTGGCGGTATTAAGATCGACACCCACGCTGTTTACGCAATCCTCTAAAACGCCCGCAAGCGCGCTATCCAAACGCTTCTCGTTCATATCGTGCTGATACTGCCCTACTCCAATCGACTTTGGATCAATTTTAATAAGTTCTGCAAGGGGATCTTGAAGCCGCCGTGCGATAGACACCGCGCTTCGCGCCGTAACGTCGTAATCGGGAAATTCTTCCGCGCCGAGCGCGCTTGCCGAATACACGCTCGCGCCCGCTTCGTTGACGATCATATACGCCACCTCGCGCCCCGTTTCCGCTTTAATTTCTTTGATCATCTCGGCGATAAAGAGTTCGCTTTCCTTGCTTGCCGTACCGTTTCCACAGGAAATCACTTCCACGCCGTGCTTCGCGATCATAGCTTTCAAAACGCTTTTTGCTTCCGCCGTTTTATTTTGCGGCGGCGTAGGGAATACCACCGTTTTGTCGAGCACCTTACCCGTACCGTCCACCACGCAAATTTTACAACCCGTGCGGTAAGCGGGATCCCAACCCATCGTAATCTTATTTTTTACAGGCGGTTGCATCAAAAGCGGCTTTAAATTCAATTCGAACATTTTAATCGCCTGTTCGCTTGCGTCCTCAAAAAGCTGTGCGCGCACCTCTCTTTCCACTGACGGTTTAATTAAGCGCGCGTAGCCGTCTTGCGCCGCTTCTTTTACGATTTTTGCACTTTCGCCGCCGTCCTTTAAAAAGCCTGCGCCTGCAATACGCGCGGCAAATTCGTCGTCTACCTCAATCGAAACCTTTAAAAATTCTTCCTTTTCTCCTCGATTAAGCGCGAGCACGCGGTGACTTTTGATTTCCGCAACGGGCTCGCGGTAATTGGCGTACATACCGTACGTTTTCGTTTCGTCTGCGACTTCCTTACCCTTGGCGTAAGAGGAAACGATCTCGCCGTGCCTAAAAAAGAAATTGCGCAGCTTTTTTCGCGTCGTCGCGTCGTCGGAAATCATTTCCGCGATAATATCCCGTGCACCGTCGATCGCTTCGCTTACAGAAACTACCTCTGCCGTGCAATATTTTTCCGCTTCTTTCCATACGTTGACGCTTTTATCCTGTTTCAAAATGAATTCGGCAAGGGGTTGTAAGCCTTTTGCAATCGCAACCGAAGCGCGTGTCTTTCGTTTTTGCTTATAGGGGCGGTAAATATCCTCCACCTCCGTTAAAATGGCAGCTTTTTCAAGCGAAAGGCGAATCTCGTCCGTCATTTTGCCTTGTTCGGTGATCGCGTTTGCAACCTCTTCTTTCCTCTTTTCCAAATTACGAAGATAGATAAGCCGATCGTTGAGCTCGCGAAGCACCTGATCGTCGCAGCTGCCCGTCATTTCCTTTCTGTATCGCGCGATAAAGGGAATGGTGTTCCCTTCGTCGATTAAAGACACGATATTTTTCGCGTGGTTTGCAGTTAAATTGAATTCCTCGGTGATCGTTTGTAAAATGTCCATATTTGTTTCCCTTTACGTGATATTAAATATTTCATCGAAAGCTTTTTTCCAAACGCTTTCGTTAAATCTGGGGTTGGCGGGGCTCGTGGAGGGCATTTTTTCAAAGGGTATCGAAAGATTCCCGTAGCGTTCGATAAACAGCTGATATGCAAGCGAGCCGTTTAGAAGTATTTTACGAATTGGAGCTTTTTCTATCACAACGCTTAAATCCGCCACTTCCGCGTTTTTCACGGACGAATCCGCCGAGCCCTCGATCTCGCACGAAGTTACCATATCCCAAAGCGCGATATTTCTGCGATATAAAAACGCTTTCTTCTCCACCGTACTCTCGGGCACGCTTTCCCCAAAATAGCCACAAATCAAACGCCAAAAACGGTTTTGTTTATTGCCGTAATAAAATTCGATTTTTCGGCTTTTCACCGAGGGAAAACTACCCAAAATCAGAAGCTTACTGTTTTGATCGAACACGGGCAAAAATCCGATTTTTCTCATACTTCAAAAGGCTTCCTTGGTGTTACCAACGAGCGCGATCGCCCTTTGCGATTCGTCGAACATCTCTTGAAGCGCTATTTTCGAATCCTCCACCGTCATAGCGTTGATCGCTTCGAGCTTTTGCTCAAAATCGAACACTTTGTTAAAATAGAGCATATATTTTCCGTATAAGAGCATTTGCGAATTACTACTTTCCTGCCCGAACAGCATACCCGCTTTCATTTGTTCGCGGGATCGATTGAATTCTTCTGCCGTTACGCCCTTTTCTTTTAATTCCCGCACCACGTTTTCAATGGCTTCAAAGGCTTGATTTTTTTGTTCAGGGTTTACGCCCGCGTAAATGACTTGCAATCCACATTCGGCATACGACGAAAGATAAGAATACACAGAATAGGCAAGTCCACGTTTTTCACGCACCTCTTGAAAGAGTCTTGCGCTCATCGTTCCGCCTAAAACGCCGTTGATCGCGCTTACGATATTTTCGCTTGAATCACCTCGCCGAACGCTCGGATACCCGATCGCGATATGCATTTGTTCAATCGGTTTGGTTTTTACGAGGCTCTTCCTCTTGCCGATCAGCTCAATCGTCCGCGTTTCGAAAGCGCCTTTTTCCAAATCCCCAAAATACGTTTCCACAAGTGTTTGCGCCGTTTTGAAATCAATACCGCCCGCAAAAGAAATTACGATATTTTCAGGACAATATCTCGCCCGCTTATAACGGTTTAAATCTTGCACCGTGAAGCCTTTCACGTTTTTTGCCGTGCCGAGAATATTTCTACCGTAATTCTTTTTGCCGTAAAACGCGCGAGATAAGAGATCAAGGCAGAGATCCTCGGGCGTGTCCTCATTCATAGAGATCTCCTCGCAAACGACTCCCTTTTCTCTCTCCATTTCTTCTTCGGGAAAGGTCGAATGTAAAAACAGATCGGAAAGCAATTCAAAACAAGCCGCCGTATGCTCGGAAGTGCATTTCGAATAATAACAGGTAAGATCTTTCCCCGTAAACGCGTTGACCTGCGCACCAAGCCGATCGAATGCGTCGGATATTTCAAACGCATTCTGCTTTTTCGTACCCTTAAATTGCATATGCTCGATAAAATGAGAAATGCCGTCCTCTTCGTCTGTTTCCACACTTGCACCCGTTCCCACGAGTACGCCCATCGTTACAGAACGGAAACCCTCCATTCTTTTTACAACGAGCCGAAGCCCGTTTTCGTATCTTTTTTCAAATACCATACTTTTTATCCTTTTATTCGTAAATTTTCGGAAACCGTGATTACCGAAAGCGATTGTTTTTCGTAATATTCTAAAACGTCTTCAAGCGCGTCCGCCGTTGCACTCATAGGGTGCATAAGTACGAATTCACCGCCTCGCACGTTTTTCGTGGCGCGCGTGTAAATGAGCGCGGCGTTTTTATCTCGCCAATCAATCGTATCGCGCGACCATAAAATTGTTTTCATATTCATCGCCTTGCACGCAGCGAGCGTATCGTTACAATACGCCCCGGACGGTGGTGCAAAAAGCGTTGGAGAAACGCCGAGCGCAAGCTCGATAAAACGGTTACAATCGGCAATTTCCTTGCGATTTTGCTCCAAGGAAAGCTTGTCGTGATCCTTATGAAAATAACCGTGATTTCCGATTTCGTGCCCCGCCGCGTAAATTTCCCGCAAACAATCGACGTTATCGTCTGCCCAACACCCGCCGATAAAAAACGTAGCTTTTGCGCCGTGATCTTCAAGCGTATCTAAAATTCGATACACCTCTTCCGTGCCCCAATATACGTTAAACATCAAGGAAACGCCGCCAGATTCGCTTCCCGCAGAGCGATACACCTCCGCGTTATCCCCATCCGTCGTTACCGCGCTACTTACAGGAGCAAAACATAATGCGCCTATGGAAAGGACGAGTATTCCGAGCGCGGCGTTCGTCGCAACGCCGATTTTCCAATTTTGCCGCAATACGCGGCGTTTATCGTTATTTTTCAAAAGCTCACCTCGAAAAAAGATTTCGTAATATCCTATTTCTCTTTTTTCGCAGTTATGCGCTTTATTTGATTTTTACGATCGTTACACCCGTTTCACCCTCGCCGTATTTTCCATAGCGGAACTCCGCCACGTTTTTATGCGCTTTGAGCATTTCGTGGATTCCCGCTCGAAGCTTTCCCGTCCCCACGCCGTGCACGATCCGCACTTCTTCCAAATTCGCGATCACCGCGCTATCTATAAACGCTTCCACGTCGGGCAGAGCCTCGTGTACCGTTAAGCCGATCACGTTGATTTCCAGCGACGGCGCGGGCTTTGGCGTGAGCGATTTTTTCACTTCCACTTTCTTTTTATCGGTAGTTTGTGCTTTTTCATCGCCTATTAACACGGCAAGCTCGGAGAATTTACTACGTACGCGAATATTCCCACAAAGAACTTCTGCTTCCTTTTTAGGAATACGCAAGCCTTGTACGACGCCCACTTGATTGATATTTTTCACAAAAACTTTCGCGCCGATCCTTAAATCCTTTTCCGTTGCCTGTATATATTGCGGACGTACGGTTTCCTCCACCTCACTCTCAAACGCCTTATCTCCTAAACGGTTTTTCAACGTTCGCGCTTTAATTAAATCCGCTTCGGAAATTTCTTCCTTTTCGAAAATCCTTTCAATTTCTGCAAGAAGCTCTTCCGCGCTTGCCGTACGTTCGTGGATAATACGCCTCGATTCCGCTTTTGCCTGCGAATACAATTTATCCTTTTCCCTTTGCAATTTCTCCCGCTCCGTTTCCAAAGCCCGTAATTTATCCTGCCATTCGACTTTTAAACGGTTACTCTCTTGCAACGCTTGTTCCGCTTGGATTCGGCTTTCTTCTGCGCTTCTTACGATATTTTCGAATTTCTGCGCGCCCAAAGAAAGGTTAGAAAGCGCGTTTTGTAAAATCTCGTCGTTCAAGCCCAACCGCCTCGAAATCGCAAGCGCGTTGCTCGAACCCGGCAACCCGATTTTCATAGCATACAAGGGTTGCAGCGTATCCGAATCGAATTCCATACACGCGTTTTCAATCCCCTTTTCCGAAAATGCAAATTCTTTAAGCGCCGTATAATGGGTAGTAACCACGCCCGCGCAACCCGTTTTGAGTAAATGCGAAACGATCGCTTTGGCAAGAGCTTGTCCCTCGTCAGGATCCGTTCCCCCGCCAAGCTCGTCGATAAGCACCAAGCTTTTTGCGTTCGCGTTGTTCACGATATAAATGATATTCGTAATATGCGACGAAAACGTGGAAAGGCTCTCCTCTATGCTTTGCGAATCGCCGACGTCGCAATAGATTTCGTCGAACGTGGAAAGCACGGCGCGTTTGGCAGGCACAAAAAGCCCGCACATTGCCATCATACAAAACAGCCCCACCATTTTTAAGGTAACCGTTTTACCGCCCGTGTTCGGACCACTGATCAATAAAAACCGATATTCTTTCCCCAATGCCAAGCTCACGGGCACGACTTTTTTCCGATCAATTAAAGGATGGCGACCACGGTCTATTAAAATTGCCCCCTCGGCGTTCATTTCGGGCTTTACGCAAGAAAGCTTATAGGAATATTCCGCGCGCGCGTAGGCGCAATCAATTTCCTCTAAAACGGATA
Organism: Clostridia bacterium; assembly: GCA_017623605.1. Lineage (GTDB taxonomy): Bacteria > Bacillota > Clostridia > Christensenellales > Borkfalkiaceae > Scatosoma. Next base: position 85,355 of record JAGAOR010000005.1, read on the forward strand.
TATCCCTTACGAGCTCGTCGCCGATCATTCCCGCGCGCTTGGAAAGCTCGCTTAAAATGCGTTCAACCTCTTCCTTTTCGTCGATCGTAAGCGTTCTAAGCTCGTTATTCATTTCAAGCACTTCTTCGGGCTCGATAAAAAACGTTGCGCCACTTGCCGAACGATCGTGAATAAAGCCTTTGATATTGCGTTTATATTCCGCACGAACGGGAAGTACGTAGCGATTGTCGCGCATAGTTACAATTCCGTCTTGTAAATATTTCCCCTCGCTTCCCGTTAAATATTCGGAAAGGCGAGAACGGATACGTTCGTTCAAAAGCCGTATTTCTCTACGAATCGCATACAATTTATCGCTCGCGTGATCGCTCACCTCTGAATCGTTCAATATCTTCGTTTGTATATCCTCTTCAAGCGCGGGATCGAAATAAATTTGATCGGCGAGCGTTTTCATATCCACGATTGAATCATCGTTGACGCTTCGGATCGCGTTATATGCAATTCTTGCCGAACGGAGTAAATTGCCTACCTTTAAAAGCTCGCCGCAGGATAACGCCGAGCCCTTTTTTGCGCGCTCAATCTCGTCTGCAAAGGGAGGAAAGTATTCAATTTTACTCACGCCGTGCGAAAAGAGCAACGCAAGACATTCTTCCGTCGTTTTCAGGCGTTTTTTCGCTTCTAATAGCACGGGTGTAGGTTGCGTTTCCTCTAAACGTGTTTTGCTATGATCAAGCGTGGCGTACGCCGCTACCGCCGTTAAAATTTTATTCAATTCCGTCTTTTCGATCGCTCTTGCGTTCATCTTTTATCCTCAATCAAAGCACACCGCGTTTATAATGTCCCGAAGTATGGCTTTGATATATCTTTTTTTGTTCTTCAACATTTTCTTTCGCTTCGATCGCCGCGCGTTTATTCTGCGTTAACGTTAAATCAAGCAATTTTCCGCCGCCTTTTATTCCTACGGAGATTAAATCGGCGCAGTTGTATACCTCGAACCGACAATTTCCGTTTGCCGCGCGGTATCTTCTCACGGGAAAAATTCGTCCGTTTTCGTCCGTGAGTGCGTACACGGCTTTTTGATCGCACGAAGCGCAAGTTTTTCCGAACGGACAATAACAAAGATCCATAAGCTTGATATTCCCGCTGGAAAGTGCGAATGCGTTTTCGCCGATTAAACCGCCAAGCTCCCGTTCGTTGAGTTCCTTGGAAAGGGCGTAATATTGCACAGTTTCAGGCAAATTCAAAATCGCCGTGCCACTCACAAGATTTAGCCCCGTGCCCGCGAACACTTTTAGCTTATGCGTTTTTGCAAATTCGATTGCGCCGTAGTTTTCCGCATAAATTCCGTCGATCGGATTTTCTTTAATCCAAGCGGAGAATTTCTCCTCGTCCTCGCTCGTTACAAACGGCGGATAATAAAGATATTTTTCAAAATTGCCTTGCGTGAAGTTTTGAGGAAGCGGCGCGTTATAATCGTTTGCTTTATAAATCGCAATATCCGTTTCCACGCCCGAAAAATCGGTTGCAATCACGGCGGTTTTATGATTTTCACTTTTTGACAAGTGCGTTTTTATCTCTTCGTATGCGTAAGGCTCGCGCACGCTTTTGGTAAGCTTTTCATAAAAAGCTCTCCGTAGCGCGTTTAATTGTGATTTTGCAATAAAAATATTCCCTTTCAGATCAATTTCCTCAAAACGCACCCGTAAGGGTAAGCCGTCCGTTTTTTCAAAACACGCTTTCAGCTCCGTTTGGGTGAGCGGGCGGGATTGCGCAGTCTGTAAAACTTCCTCGGACACTATCTCCGAGCCGCCACCGCTTACGTATGCGAGTTCATTTTCGTGAAAACGGAGCGTTAAAGAAATTTCACCGCACTTTTCAGCCTGTAATACGCGTGCATTCACCGCCGTATCCGTCGTGATAAACACGCCGTCGCCGTTTTTAAGTCTGGTTTTGGAGGAAAGGAGGAAGCCGCGACCTTGCGCTTTTAAAAACGTTGCGCCGCCGATCTCTTTTCCCTCGCGCAGGATTTTAAACGCATCGCCTGCCCTCGGTCGAAACGCGCTTTCGACGAAATAGCTTCCGCTTATCACTTTCACCACGCCAACCTTTTCACCGATATGTCCCTGCACCGCCGTGGATAAAAACCGCTTGTCCTGACCAAAAGCAAGCCCGTTCGTATAGTTACCGCGATTATACGCTCGCTTTAAATCGGAAAGCGCACCCGCCTTATCCCGCTCGCTTGCCTTATCGAGCAAAGCGCGATAATAACGAACGGCAGCGGCAACGTATTCCGCGCGGCGCATTCTACCCTCGATTTTGAAAGAAACCACGCCCGCGGCCATATATTTTTCGATCTTCTCCCCTACGCTTAAATCGGAAAGCGATAAGGCGTACGCCTTTTCCTCAAAGCCGTTTCGATCGTAGGAATAAAGCTTTCTACAAGGCTGTTTACATCTTCCGCGGTTGCCGCTATTGCCGCCCGCAAACGAGGAAAAATAGCATTGTCCTGAAAAGCATGTGCAAAGCGCGCCTTGCACAAACGCTTCCGTTTCTATAATCTTCGTGATTTTTTCAATTTCGGAAAGCGGCGTTTCCCGCGCCAAGATGACGCGTGAAAAACCACATTCTTTGGCAAACCTTGCCCCGTTTTCCGTGCACACCCCCGCTTGCGTACTTAAATGCAACACGATTTGCGGATATTTTTCTTTAATCGCCTTGCCGAGTAACGCATCCTGCAAAATAATCGCGTCCGCGCCTGTGTTCCAAACGGTTAAAAGCGTACGGATAAATTCGTCCGTTTCCGCTTCCTTTACCACCGTATTCATCGCTACGTACACGCAAACGCCACACAAATGCGCGTTCTTTATCATTTCGGATAAACTGTCGAGATTAAAATTTTCGGCGCTCTGACGCGCGGAAAATGCGCTATATCCCAGATATATCGCGTTTGCTCCGCTATTGATCGCAGCCTTGGCACATTCCACATTCCCTGCGGGTGCTAAAATCTCCAACATTTTTTATCTTCCAATACTCCTCGTAATCAATTCCTCCGACGCGTCGTAACCCATACTCTTTAAACGGAAGTTACGCGCTGCCACTTCAATAATAATGGCAAGGTTACGCCCCGGGCTTACGGGAATCGTCAGCAACCCTACGCTAATCCCAAAATAAGAAGTCGTGGACATTTCGTCGCCAATACGATCGTATTCCTTGCCCTGTTGCCAATTTTCGAGCTGTATAATAAGCTGAATCATTTTTTCGTCTAAAACAGAGCCCGAACCGTACATACTCTTCACGTTAATAATACCGATTCCACGAAGCTCCATAAAATAGCGGATAATTTCGGGGGCTGTGCCGTATAATTCGTTCGCGATCTCTTTAATGATTACGTTATCGTCGGCGATCAATCTGTGCCCGCGTTTGATAAGCTCCATTGCCGTTTCGCTTTTTCCTACGCCGCTTTTACCCGTGAGCAATATTCCCACGCCGAACACTTCCATTAAAACCCCGTGTTCCGTTACCGACGGCGCTAAAAGGCGGTTAAGATAAATATATAAATCGCTCATTAAGTCCGTAGTGATTTTCGGACTACGGAAAATCGGACAAGAAAACCCTTTTGCCGTTTCTACAAGTTCGGGAAGCGCGGGTAGATCGCGGCTTAAAATGATACAGGGAAGCTCCCCGTGTTCAAGCAGACTGCCGATTTTTTCTTTACGCTCTTGGGAGGTGAACGTGCGAAGATATTCGTATTCTGAAAGTCCAAGCACGATCACGCGGCGGGGATCGAAATAATCGAAAAATCCACCCGCTAATTGTAAACCGGGACGTTCCACGCTCATACTCGAAAGGGTTACCACCCCACGCCCCGTATATACGATTTCAAGCTTCAAATCGTACGCAAATTTATCAAGCATTACACTTTGCGTAACCTGTCCGTTCATATTCATTCCTCCGTATAGCCGTATTTTTCAATAATTTTAGCGATTGCGCCCTCTTCGTTCGTGTATTCGCAAACGACCGCCTTTTCCTTGAGCTTTTGATCGGCGTTCTTTACCGCAATCCCTAATCCCGCTCTTTCAATCATAGGCAAATCGTTCCATTGATCGCCTACGCCGATCGTTTTTTCAAGTGGAACTTGGTAATATTTTGCCAAAAATTCCACCGCCGTACCCTTTGAATAATTTGCGTTTATAATCTCGATTAAATAATCCGCGCTTTTCGTTATGATACAACCGGAAAAGAGCGCGCGTTCCATTTCCTGAAATAACCGTTCGTTATCTTTTGGATCAACCATAGCGAGAACTTTATAAGAACTCATTTTATTTGCCTTGACAAATTCGGATAACGGCTTATCCGTTACACAAATCGCCTTTTTACGAGTAGCTGTTTCGTATTTTTTTAACGCCGCATCGTCTTTATTCGAATAGTAATTTTCAAAATCGTATATATGATAATGCAAATCCAACTCTTCCATTTTTCGACAAATTGCAAGCGTTGTTTCGTGATTAATCATATGGTTTTGAACGGGCTTTCCGCTTTCTATATCCATAATCACCGCGCCTTGACAACAGGAAACGAGCCCTTTTAAACCCAACTCCCGCGCGCGATCAAGTATCCCGTAGTGAAGCCGCCCCGTGGAGATTGCAAACGCGCCCCTTTTTGCTACGTATTCTGCAATAGCACGTTTGTTCTCTTCGGAAATGTTTCCGTTTTCACAAACGAGCGTACCGTCGAAATCGGATACGATCAAAGCATAGTTTATCTTTTGCATTATAACTTCTCCTTAAAATGCGCCTTTATCTTTTTCGCGAGCTCTGCGCCGATCCCCTCCGTTTGGGAAAGCTCTTCTTCCTTCGCTTTCATAATCTTATCAATCGTGCCGAATTTATCCATTAACGCCTTTTGCTTCTTTTTTCCGATTCCCTCAATCTCTTGCAAAACGGAAGCCAAATTGCGCTTGGAATGAAGTTTTCTAAAATACGTGATCGCGAACCTGTGCGCCTCGTCGCGAAGCCTTTGCAACACTTTAAGCGCGTAGTCGCGACGATCCAGGCGTATGCTTTCGTTGGAAAAAAGCGTAAACACTTCTTCCTCCCGCTCGGCAAGAGCAATCAGCTCAATATCTTTCACGCCCGCCTCGTCGAAAATTTCTTTTACGGCGGAAAGCTGCCCCTTACCCCCGTCGATTACGATCAGATCGGGCTTGGGAAAGCGTTCCTCTTCACCGCTTGCAAGCTTGGCAAGGCGGCGACGCATCATTTCTTGATGGGAAGCGTAATCGTTTGCCCCCTCCACCGTTTTGATCTTGAAACGCCGATAAGAATTTCGATCCGCTTCCCCGTCGATAAATACCACCATAGAGCCTACTTTATCCACGCCGCTGATATTGGAAATATCGTAACATTCCATACGCTTGGGATATTTACGCAATCCTAAAATATTTTTCAATCACTCACAAGCGTTCTTCGTCATATCGTTTTTGTGCTGGATTTTACCGATTGATTTGGACAAATAATCGCCTGCGTTCTTTTCCGCCATTTCTAAAAGTTGTTTTTTGACGCCTTGCTTGGGCTGTACGATCTCTATCCTTTTTCCGAATTTTTCTAAAAAATAGTCCTCTAACAACTTCTTTTCACAATATTCCGTCACAATAATCTCGTCGGGTAATTCATGATTGTTGTAAAATTGAATAATAAACGCAGTCAACGCGTCCGCTTCGGAAAACGAGCTATCTTCTAGCGCAAAATTTGAGCCGCCCTGCATAATCCCGCTACGCGTAATCAAAACGTTTGCGGCGGAATATAAATAGTTGGTTTTTAGTGCGATAATATCGGCGTTCAAAAAACGATTTAACGACGTAATCCGCTTCAATTTGAGCTTGGAAAGCATTTGTAGCTTTTCTCGATATTCCATAGCGAGCTCAAATTCCTCGTTTTCCGCAAATTTGTTCATTTTATCGCGCAAAATTTCTTCTGCTTCTTCATAATTTCCGTCCAAAAAGGAAATCGCTTTTTTTACCCTTTCAGCGTATTCCTCTTTGGAACATAACCCTGCACACGGCGCGGGGCAACGGTGCAAATGGTGCATAAGACACGGTTTTTTGGGCTTGGACGATATTACGGTGGTACAAGTGCGCACGTTATATACCGAAGCGATTACGTCGAGAATATCCCCGCAACGCACGCCGCCCATAAACGGACCGAAATACTTTCCGTCCTTTTTGATCTTCCGCGTGATGGAAACGCGCGGAAATTCCTCTTTGAGGTGGACTTTGATATACGGATACGTTTTATCGTCTTTTAACAGAATATTATATTTCGGCTTATATTTTTTAATAAGGTTGTTTTCAAGCGCAAGCGCGTCGATTTCCGTTTGCGTAATGATATAATAGAAATCGTGAATATTCTCCACCATCGCTTGTACCTTTTCAGGTTTTGCGGAAGTATGAAAATATTGGCGCACGCGATTTTTTAACACGCGCGCCTTTCCCACGTAGATCACCACCCCGTCTTTATCCAACATAATATAGACGCCTGGATTTTCGGGTAGTAATTTCAGTTTTTCCTGTAAATCGCTCATAACGTACCAAGCTTAGCCTGACGGGAGTTGAACCCGACAAGGTTTTCACGACAAAAAAATGTTTATACTTCGTCAATTTCGCTTATCATACGTCGGTATGATTGCGCTCAATTTCCTTGTCTATCCTGTTTTTTTGCTCGTGAAAACTGCTTCACACCTGAAAAGATGTATTTTTTAGCGGTTTTTTGCCAAGACTGCGCGCAGACGTATCGACATACTTCAAGCGCGAGCGTGGCGAAAAGAGCAGAAAAGACGCTTTTCAGGCTTGTGGCGGTTCAATTCTCGTCAGGCTAAAACGCTTCGTACTTTTATTATATACCAAATTCCGAAAATTTGCAAGGAAATAAACGGAAAAATCCTAATCAACAGCCTAAAAACTCGATTCCTTTTAATAAAACGTCGTTAATCGAATCGTCCATTAGGCTATAAAACACGATTTTTCCCTGCCTTATACTTTTCACGATTCCCGCGCTTTTCAAAAACCGAAGCTGATGCGACACGGTCGTTTGGTTGATATTAAGTATGCGCGAAAGATCGGTAACGCACAGCTCGCTGATTGCCAGCGCAGATAAAATCTTCACCCGCGTGTAATCGGAAAAAACGGAAAAAAAGCACACGACGCCCTCTAAAATATCTCCTTGCGGAACGTAATCTTCAATCAGGCTTTGCGTGCGCTTATCTAAAAGTAGCATCTGCGACATAATAATTCTCTCCCAAATATGTTTCTTTGGGAATATGATAACATAATCAATTAGCCGCTTTCTGCGTTATTTTGGAAAAAAAGTATTTATTTTGTCATTTATGAAATTTTCTTAACTTCGTAACCTGCTTCCGTAACCGCCGCAACAAGCGTTTCGTTTGCCACCTCTTCCGAAAATTCCACGCTCGCCGTTTTCTTTTTCAAATTCACTTCTACCGACGAAACGCCGATAACCCCCGAAAGCGCTTTCGTTACGTGCGCTACGCAATGCTGACACATCATTCCTTCGATTTTTAACGTTTTTTTCATAACTGTATCCTCACTTTTTTTATTGTTTGCAAATCTCGTAAGTTTGAGCGCGTTCGTTACGACGAACAGCGAGCTTAAACTCATACACGCCGCCGCGATCATAGGATTGAGCGTAAAACCCGCAAACGCGAACGCGCCCGCCGCAACGGGAATCGCCACGCAATTATAAAAGAACGCCCAAAACAGATTTTGATAAATATTTTTAACCGTCGCTTTACTTAAATCAATCATCGTCGAAACGAGCCGCAAATCACCTCTTGACAGCACCACGTCTGCACTCTCAATCGCCACGTCCGTGCCGTTACCCATTGCCACGCCTATATCCGCCGCTTTGAGCGCGGGACTGTCGTTGATGCCGTCGCCGACCATAGCGACGATTCCGCCAACCGAGCGCACGCGTTCCACCGCTTCCGCCTTATCCTTGGGCAACGCTTCCGCGAAATAATCGTCGATACCCGCTTGCGCCGCAATCGCTTTCGCAACACTTTCGTTATCGCCCGTGATCATACCCACACGGATTTTACGCCGTTTTAATTCCGCAATCGCTTCTGCGCTTTGTTCTTTTAAGGTATCCGCGAGCGCAAACACGGCAAGAAGCTTTTTTTCGTCTGCTAAAAACACAACCGTTTTACCCTGCTCGGAATATTTTTTCTCGAACGCATAGGCTTCTTTGTCTGCAATTTTACCAAGCAAACGTCGATTCCCCAAACGATAAGTTGCGCCTTGGAACAATGCCGTCGCCCCCTTACCCGTTTCGTATTGATAAGCACTTACTTCAAGCGTGTTTACGCCGTTAAGCCGAGCCAGCGCAAAGGCGCGAACACATTCGGCGATTGGATGATTAGAATGGCTTTCTATCCCCTCTGCTATTTGTAAAACGAGCGTACTATCGGCATTTAAACACTCAAAATCCGTTACTTTCGGCTCACCGACTGTAAGAGTAGCCGTTTTATCAAGCAAAACGCAATTCACGTCTTTCGCCTTTTGCAGCGACTCCGCGTCTTTATACAAAATCCCAAGCGACATTCCTTTTCCCGTTGCCGCCATAACCGCAACGGGCGTGGCAAGCCCAAGTGAGCACGGGCAGGAAATGACGAGCACGCTAATCGCGTAATTCGCCGCCTGCGCAATATCGCGTGTGGTTATCAGCCATACAATGAACGTTACAAGCGCGATCAACGTTACGGCGGGCACGAAAATTCCCGCAATTTTATCGGCGGCTTTTTGTATGGGTGCTTTACTCGCCCCCGCCTCCTTCACCATTTTTACGATTTGGGAAAGCGTCGTATCTGCGCCAACCTTTTCCGCCAAAACCTTGATAAAACCGCTCTTTACTATATCCGCACCCGTAACACGATCCCCTTCTTGCGCTTCGATCGGTAAACTTTCGCCCGTGATCGCGGCGCGGTCGATAAACGCGTGCCCCTCTACGATTTTGCCGTCTACGGGGATATATTCGCCCTGCTTCACTACGAGAATATCGCCAACCGATATTTGTGAAAATTCACACTTGGTTTGCGTGCCGCCACGTTCGATCGTAACGGTGCTTGGCATTAGTTCAATCAATTTTTCAATCTCTTCGCCCGTCTTTCGCTTAGATTTTTCTTCCAACCATTTGCCAAGCGTTACGAGTGCTAAAATCATTGCTGCCGATTCGTAGAACATATGAAAATGACCGTCAAGACTGCCAAAATATAACAAACCGGTCAAAACGAGGCTATATAAAAACGAAACACCTGAACCCATTGCCACGAGCGTGTCCATATTCGGCGCGCCCTTCGAGAGGGCTTTCGCGCCGCTCGTAAAAAATTTAAAATCAATTACGATCACACCAAGCGCCAAAAGCATTTGTAACGTTACGCTTATCTTTTCGCTCGGCTCGGGCAATCCGATCATACCACCCATAGAAAAATACATAAGCGGTAATAGAAAAACGAGCGACAACAAAAAACGCTTTTTCAGCTTATCAGGCGCAGGCTTACGCGCTTTTAATACGTTTTCATCATAGTCGGAAATGCCGTAGCCAAGCTCCGTTACGGCTTGAAATATATCTTCTTTTTTTATGAGCGTTTCGTCGTATTCCACGATCAAACTTTCGCCCATTAACGATACGTCCGCTTTGCTTACGCCGTTTAAACGCCTTACGACACGTTCAATTCCCGCCGAACACGCCGCACACGTCATACCGCTAACGGTGAACTTTTTTTTCATAGTTTCCCTCCGATTCTTTCCTATAAATTATAGCATAACCGCTTGATTTTGTCAAGAATATGAAAGTTTTAACTTTGTTTTATTTTATATTCTACAAGGTAACGCAAAAAGACGGGTGTCAAATTCCACCCGTCTGATGATTGCGCATAGACGAAAATTAGTTATTCTTTTCTTCTTTGGGAGCAACGACTTCCGCACCGTCGTAGAAACCGCAGTTCTTACATACTCTGTGCGCCTCTTTAAGCTCGTGGCAATGAGGACATTCAACGAGCGTTGCCGCCGTTGCCTTGTAATTTGCGAATCTCTTATTCGTTCTGCTCTTCGACTGTTTACTCTTGGGTACTGCCATAATAACACCTCACGTTTTATTTCTTTTGATTTTAGTTTTCGGTTTCGCTTGCATACAAAATGCCTTGACAATCGTCGCCACAGGAAAGCGTAAACGGCATACTTGCCATCACGGCTTCGTTAATCGCTTGCGTAAGATCAATCACGCCGCCGCTATACGAATAATCCTCGCCGTTTTTGAACGGTTGGAAATACGCGTCAAGCTCACCTTTCACTTCCGTCTTTGCATCTTTTAAGCAACGTGAACATTGCCCTTCAAGCTGATAGCAAACCGTTCCGCGAATATCGAGAGAATCGTCCTCGTAAAGCTGGTAATCGAAACGAACCTTGACGGAGGAAGCGAAGCTCACGAACGGAATTTCGATCAGTTCCTTGGGTGCGGAATATTCAAATTCCATACTTCCAGTATACTTTTTTTGCGCATTGAGTTTTCGAACGTCAATTATCATCATAAAACCGACTTAACAAGTATAGTATATTTCTGCAACTTTGTCAACTTATTTTTCGAGGAATTTTCGGATTTTTTACAATAATTCCACGGTTTCTCTCGCAATTACCAATTCTTCGTTGGTAGGAATGATCAAAACCTTGACTTTCGAGTTCTTTCCCGTTATATCGCGAATTGCGCCGTTATTCTTTTCGTTGTTCTTCGCTTCGTCGATTTCCAAAGAAAGATATTGCATATTATCACAAATCGCTTTTCTTACGCTCGCGGTATTTTCCCCGACGCCCGCCGTGAACACGATACAATCCACTCCGTTCATCGCCGCCGCGTACGCGCCTACGTATTTTTTGCAGGAATACGCGAACATATCGAGCGCAAGCTGTGCGCGCTCGTTTCCTTCGTTTGCCGCCGCGATAAGATCGCGGAAATCGCTGGAAATACCCGAAACGCCTAACATACCGCTCTTTTTATTGAGATAGGTGAGTGCCTGTGAAAAATCAAGCCCCTCTTTCTTGGCAAGATATTCCGCCGCCGCAGGATCTATATCCCCGCTACGCGTTCCCATAGGTACGCCCGCAAGCGGCGTAAAGCCCATAGACGTATCCACGCTCTTGCCCCCGTCTACTGCCGTAATCGAAGAACCGTTACCAAGGTGGCAAGTAACAATCTTCAATTCTTCGGGTTTTTTACCGAGATATTTCGCCGCTTCTTGTGAAACGAATTTATGGCTCGTGCCGTGGAAACCGTAGCGACGGATCTTATATTTCTCGTAGTCCGCGTAATCAATCGCGTACATATACGCGTGTTTGGGCATCGTGAAATGGAAGCTCGTATCGAATACAAACGCCATAGGCGTTTTGGGCATAGCCGCAAGACACGCCTTTACCCCCACGATTGCCGCCGGATTATGCAAGGGCGCAAGATCGCAAAGCTCTTCCATCTTTTCGAGCACTTCGTCTGTGATGAGCGTAGGTTTTTTGAACGTTTCCCCCGAAGCCACTGCACGATGTCCGACTGCGCCGATCTCGTCCATAGAAGCGATCACGCCGATCTTACTATCGGTAAGTGCTTTCAAAACGAGCGCCACCGCCACGTTGTGATTGGGCATATCTTGCTCAATCACCGTTTCGTTGCCTTTTGCTTTATGTACAAGTTTAGAACCGTCGATACCGATACGTTCGCAGTTGCCTTTTGCGATCACCGCTTCCGTTTCCATATCGATCAGCTGATATTTCAAAGATGAACTTCCTGAATTGATAACCAAAACTTTCATTTATTTTACCTCTATTCCTTAAAGTTGTGTTTGAAGCGCAGTAATCGCTACTGCCGCCACGATGTCTTCACTCTTGCAACCACGCGAAAGATCGTTCATAGGTTTTGCAAAACCTTGACAAATCGGACCGACCGCCATAAATCCGCCCAAACGTTCCGCAATCTTATAGCCGATATTTGCCGACTGCAATTCAGGGAACACGAACACGTTTGCTTGTCCTGCTACGGGCGAATCGGGTGCTTTAAGAGCCGCAACGGAAGGCACGATCGCTGCGTCGAATTGTAATTCGCCGTCAAGCTTCAAATCGGGGGCTTTTTCTTTTGCAATTCGCACCGCTTCAGCAACGAGAGATACGTTATCGTGCTTCGCACTCCCTTTCGTCGAGAAAGAAAGCATCGCCACTTTCGGATCAATCCCCGCGATTGCTTTTGCCGAGTTTGCCGTAGCAAGCGCGCAATCGGCAAGCCCTTCGCTCGTGTACGTAGGATTCAGCCCGCAATCCGCGAACACCACGAGCCCGTCGGGACAATATTGATTACCCTGGGGAGGACAGATCATAAGATTGAAGCTGGAAACGGACGAAACCCCTTTTGCCGTTTTAATAATTTGAAGACCGGGGCGAAGCGTGTTTGCCGTGGAATGGCACGCGCCCGAAACCAAACCGTCTACGTCCCCCATTTTGAGCATCATTGCCCCAAAATACGTGCCGTCTGCAAGCAACTTCGCCGCTTGATCGGGCGTCATACCCTTGGAAGCTCGAAGTTCACAAAGCTTGGCGTTATATTCGGGCAGCTTTTCCGACGTAAGCGGATCAACGATGGTAACACCCGTAAGATCAACGTCGGGATTTGCCGCTTTGATCTCTGCCTCGTTACCAAGAAGAACGATTTTTGCCACGCCCTCTTTCGTTGCATCCGCGGCAGCTTTCACCACGCGCGAATCTTCACCCTCGCAAAGAACGATCGTCTTGTTCAGGGCTTTTGCCTTAATTTTGATTTCATCAAGAATATTTTTCATTATTTTACTCCTTGAAACGCTTTATTATTTTTTCATTTTCGTTTATAATAGATAGGAAAGCTCTATTCTCTATTCTCTATTATTATATCACACATTTTTAACAATGTAAAGGAATTGAAAAGACATAATATGAAAATTTGTGCAATAATTTGCGAATACAACCCCTTTCACAACGGGCATCTCTATCATTTGAACGCCGCGCGCGAACATTCGGGCGCAGACGCTATCGTTTGCTTTATGAGCGGTAATTTCGTACAACGCGGCGAATCGGCGATTTCAGATAAATATACAAGGGCGCGACACGCCGTGCTCGCGGGCGCGGACGCGGTGATTGAGTTACCCGCCGTTTATTCCACCTCGAACGCAGAACTGTTCGCCAAAGGCGCGGTGCAGCTGCTTTCCTCTATCCCCGCTGTGCAAACGCTTTGTTTCGGTGCAGAAACCGCGAATAAGGCGGCGTTTTTACTTGCCGCAAGATATTTAAACGACGAGCCGAAAGAGGTTTCAGATAAAATCAAAGCGGAATTGACGAGCGGCGCAAGCTATGCAAGAGCAAGGGCGCAGGCTTGGGCGGGATTTATCCCTTTCGATCTACTCACTTCCCCCAACAACGTTTTAGGTTTGGAATACACGAAAGCGTTACAAGCCCTTGGCTCTACGATAGAAATTTTGCCTATATGCAGAACGGGAGCAGGTTATTCCGAGGAACGCTTACAAAGCGATTATTCCTCTGCCACGGCTATACGAGCCGCAATCAGAACGGGGGAAATTTTCGACGGCAATCTCCCTGATTTTGTGCGCAAAGATTTGCCCCCCGCCTTGGAAACACGCTTGGACGCCTTGGAAAAATACGCAATCCTCTCCACTCCAAAAGAAGAAATTGCGCGCGTTTGCGATTGCACGGAAGGCTTAGAAAATGCGTTCAAGCGCGCGGCTTTGTTAAAAGCACCTCTCGCGCAAACACTCACCACTGCGCGGTATACGGCTTCCAGAATACGCCGTATTGCCTTGCAAAATCTTCTTAAAATCGACGAAAATTCCATTCGTAGAGCTTTGCTAAATCCCTTATACTTAAACGTATTGGCGATCAAAAAGGAACGCAAAGAGCTTCTGTCTGCGCTTGGAGAAAGCACCTTTCCGCTCCTTATTCGCCCGCGCGACGAAGAAACGCTTTGCGAGATTGCAAAGAAAACTCTGGAAATTGATCGCTTTGCCGATCACGTTTATAACCTATTATACGAAGTAAACGAACAAGAAAAAAACGTATTTATATAAAACGAAAACCGCGCCGCTAAAGGTTTATCACCTTTGGCGGCGCGGGTTTAAACGCAACCACAATCCCTGTAAAGCTCTTACAATATAAAATCGAATTGCGCTTCCACGTTTTTCCCCGTGAACGTATAATCAATTAAATACACTTTCCCCTCGGTCCCACTAACGCCCGGATACGAACGCTCGGACAGTTGCGGCGCGACGTTTTCTTTATTTTTCAAAGTCAGCTCGTCAATGCGCACTTCTCCGTTTACCCATTTGGGTTGACATTCGGAAACGAATCGGAAAACAACCTTTTCTTTCAAGCCGTCACAACGGTATTTAACGGTTACCCCCGTTTTCGCGACGGTATATTCCGCAATCACGCTCCCCTCAAAACCGCCGTATGCCTTGGAGAGATCAATTACGATACGATTTTCCTCTTTTTCCAATACTTGACCTTTATATTCACGCCCGAACGTCTGCGTTAAACCGTCTAAAATCGGTACGCTATGCGATTGAGAGGCACAAACGAAAATCTCGTCTTTATATCGCGTTTTTCGGTTAAAATACTCTTTCGTGTATTCACCCGCGCCAATATCGACGATCAAACGTTTTTGATTTTTTACAATTTGAAACGCGCCCACGTCGTTATGGTTGTGCAATTCCTCGTTGTAGCCGCCCTTTACTACAAACGAATACCGTTCGTTCCGATAAATGAAAACCTGACTTTTCTCGTAGTAAACGGATTTTTCTTTTTTGTCCTGCTCTCCCGTTTCTTTTAGGAAATGACACCCGTAAAGGATACGCGCACCAAGAGCTCTGGGAAAAGCCGAGAACTTATCCAAACACAACGAAACGGGAGCGGTAAATCTTTCGCCGAATAAATTTTTTATCGCGTATAAATATCCCAAATGCAGATTATGCCGCGGCGCGCCACCGTCCGCAAACGGAATATACACGCCGTCGTCCATTTCCGCATTGACGGGATAATTCAAAACCTTTTGCACCTTTTCAAGCTCTAAAAACTCGTGTTTTCTTTTTAATTGCGCATACACGTCGAAAAATAAAGAGAAGAACCCGAAACCGTATTGCCAATAACCGACACCCTCCGAACAATAGCCGTCCTCTGCAACGCCGCTTAAATACCCCTCAAACGCTTTCATAAGCCGCGCCTCGACCAAAGGGAAGCGATCGGGAAACGCGTATAAATAGGTAAGCCCCACACCGCAGGTGCAAACGGCGCTCCAATTCGATTTACCTGCCTCCCAATTATGCCTGCGCTTTTCCACGTTTTTCACGATTCTGTTTTCTAACGATATATGGATACGGTTTCTAATATCGGCGGAAAGCCTTTCACCGAATATATATACCGTTTCGGCAAGATAAAAACCCGTTTCCGAAGCAAACAGATCGACGATGTCGTAAGCAAATTCTTCCGTATCGGCGATCAAGCTATGCGCAGGTAAAGCCCACGAAAATTCCTCGCAAATTGCCGCAAGGACATTTTCAAGATCTTCTAAATATTCGTCGCTTTTAATAGCCAAAAGCTGCAAAAGATTTAACCGAGCTCTACGCTCAAAATACATTTTTTCGTATTGCGATCTGTTTCCGTTCACGTAATACACTTTCCAAAGCGCATAATTGAGTGCTAAAATCGGTTGATTTTTATATTTTTCGTTGTAAATTTCTTCCGCGCGGGAAAGGAGAGCTTTCCCCTCTTCCGATTGCGCCGCAATTTTCAAATTTTCATAGTGATAACAATACATAATTTCTTCTCCTTTTGCCCCACCTCTGTCATTGGGACCTTTTGTTAAAAGGCGCAGCAATTTCTTATGCGCCGAGCTTTTTCACAAGAACAATATCGCTTATATAAACGTTCATATTCCTGTTTTGCGTGCCGTCGGGGAAAATACCCGAAAAAATATACGCCTTGTTTTCCGCAGATATGCAGGAAATTAAATCGGCGAGCAAAATTTCATAGCTCGACCACGTGTTTTTCTGCACCTGATTATTAAACCAGCCCGAATTGAAAAATTCCACGAAAGAGATCGCGTGCGTTTCCTTCGTTTGATAAACGTGGCTCGCCTCAAATTCGAAATATATGCTGAATTTCGCTGCTCTATACGTGCTCTTCATTTCTTCAAGCTCCGTAGCCGTGTAATCGAGCTCTAAAAATAGCTTATCGAATTTATTCCAAGCCGAAGAATAAAAGGGAAGCTTCGCCGCGCCCGTGCCCGTCGTGAGCATACCCGGTAAATCCTCTTTCGCAACGTAGGTGGCGACTACCGTTTCAGACGGCGTGCCGTATCCCACGTTATAAAATTTGCTCGCCGTGCTTTCGCTTGCTTGGAACAGGTAGACGGTTTCACTTTCCCCTTTCCCCGAGCTTTCGCTGTTTTTATCGCTCGACGGCAACGTTATATTACACGCCACGCAAAAGAGCGCGAGGATCGTAGATAAAATCGTAAGGATTATTTTTTTCATAGTCATAAAATTGTTTCCTGCTTTTTGGGATTGCCGTTGGCAATCCGTGAATTGAAAACCTTTCGGTTTACGTGAAATGACGGCATAGCCGTCGTGAATTGATTGCTTCGCAATCGTGAATTGAAAATTGAATTAGATTCTATGCTCGCTATGGCTCGTAGTGTCACAAGGCAGAGCCTTGTTCGCGCACTTCGTTCCAGAATGACAATTCAATTTTCGTGAATTGCACGGCTTCGCCGTGCGTTGTGGAATAATTACAAACGAACACGGGGCAGAGCAGGTTGCCCTATCCCTGCCCTTTCGTTCGTTTTCGATTATTTCACTCTTTTTTGTCGTTGCAAGCCCTTTGCTCCGCCTCTGTCATTGCGAGCCTTTGTTAAAAGGCGTGGCAATCTCTCTCCTCTGTCATTGCGAGCCCTGCAAGGGCGCGGCAATCTCTTGTTCGTTTCCATTGAGGGGATTGCTTCGCTACGCTCGCAATGACACGGGGGTGTCGGGGATTGCTTCACTTCATTCGCAATGACACGGGGAAGCGAAGCAATCTCTCGCGGTTATTTGCCTTATTTCGCAAACACGCAATCACCAACGTAAAGTACCG
>JAGAOR010000026.1 GCA_017623605.1 Clostridia bacterium
AAACAACTCAATTATTTCAGTCCGCCGATATTACTTTTATTCTTCGTGCGTTCGGGATTGTCGTTCGATTTGAACGCACTCATAAAACCGTCGGGTGCAATCGGCGGCGTACCGTTGCTGTTTATCGGTGTATTGTATTTCATTGTGCGAATATTAGGGAAATATGCGGGCGCGTTCTTCGGCTGTTTATCGGTTAAAAAGCCAAAGGAAACTCGTAATTATTTCGGATTGGCATTGATACCGCAAGCGGGTGTTGCAATTGGTCTTGCGGCAATCGGTGCGAGAACGCTGGGCGGCGAATCGGGAAACGCTTTACAAACGGTTATTTTGGCGTCGAGCGTGTTATATGAATTGATCGGGCCTGCCTGCGCGAAATTATCTTTGTATTTATCAAAATCCTATTCTACAAAATTAGAAGAAATCGTACCGTTGGAAGAACAAAGCGCAGCCGGAGAGAAAAATTCGTTGGAATTATTGATAGAGCGCATACAAAAAATTCAGTTAGAGCTGGTACAAGAGCCTATCAATGAAGAAGAAAGCGCATTTACACAAGCGGCGGAAGAACACCTACATTCTTTATCCGTAAAACGAACTCATCATTTATCGGGAGGGAAACAATTATGATAGATCCCATTGCAAAAATTTTAGGCGAATGGTCGCAAAACTTAAACGGTTGGAGCGTGTTATTTAGAATTTCGCTATCCGTTATCCTTTCGGCTATTATCGGTTGCGAACGGTCAAGTAAACGACATTCGGCAGGACTTCGCACGTTTATTCTCGTATCTTTGGCAATGACTGTTACAATGCTTTTAGATAAGCATTTAACGGCAAATACACAATCGGGATTGTTTATTCTTTCTTGTGCCGGAATTATAGGTGTTGCGGTAATCAGCGTGCATTCGCTCTTGGTAAGTTCACGCAGTCAAATACGCGGTTTAACTACCGCCGTAGGGCTTTGGACTTGTGCAATTATCGGGCTTACTATAGGTGCTGGATATTATACTATTACTTTAATTTCTTTTACCGTACTTTTATGCTGTTTAGCTTTTTTTCCTTCGTTGGAACGTTATTTGAAAAATCGTTCTAACCATTTTGAAATACATTTGGAATTAAAAAACAGTAGTTATTTGCAAAACTTTGTCAGCACGATACGGCGTTTGGGTTTGAAGATTGACGATATCGAAGCAAATCCCGCTTACGCAAATTCTGGATTGAGCGTTTATTCGATAGCAATTTCCATCAGCAGTCAAGAATTGAAGAAATATAAGACACATACGGAAATTATCGAAGCGTTACGCAGTTTGGAGTATATTTACCACATAGAGGAAATGTGGCTGTAAAAAAACTTGTAAAATAAAAGCATATCTTCTTATTTCGTTTTTGATATAATAATAAAGAACATAAAATGTTGTAGGTAAAATTTAAAAGATAAAAATCGATACAAAATTAAAGCTTAGAAAACATATTTGGAACAACTATGCCGACGGACAGTTTGATTATTCTTCGTGCCACATTTGTTATTCATTTAAAGAATGTAACAAAGAGCTGGAAATGGATATGACTGTTTTATGGAGGGAAAGCCTATTTAATAAACTTTGTTTTATTGCATTATATTTTTCGCATTTACTTATTAAAAGAAATCAACATAGAGCCAAAAAAAATGTAGAAAAATTCTTAAAGTCAGTATATGATTGGGTAAATTCTTTAAAAAATGATAATTTCCAAGATTACAAGTCGGTTTCATATAGTATGCGTTTAATATTTAAGCATTTTAATTAGTATTTCTGTGGGAGGGAATTGTAAAATTTAATAGAAAACCTTATAGGGTGGGATTTATGTCCTGCCCTTAATTTTTGCAAAAAAACAACGTAAATCAAACCTTTCGGTTCAACTTACGTTGTCGTTGGTGCACCACAAAAAAGGAAATCTCATTCGAGGTTTCCTTTTTTGTTTTGTCGTAGACAGTCGCGCGAATATGCAAATTATTGCAGGTTCACGCGAGAAATACGGCATACATAGACCCGGATTTTTTACGAAATCCGTCCCGTATTTCGACGCTCTGCCCCAAGGGGCAGATACCTGTCGGCCGCATTTTTTTTGCGCACGCGACCGTTGCGCGAACCTCATATTTGTATGCAGGTTCACGCGAGAAACGTCCACGTACGATATTGAGAACAGTGCCATGCGCATCAAACTATAAACACGCCTATAACACGCACAACCCGGCAGCGGAGCCACTCCGCCGCTCTGCCCCAAAGGACAGATTCCCGTCGACTACACGAAATATTAATGCCTAAGCTTCGGCTCTATCCATGTTGGGGGAGCTTTGATGTATCTACGGTTTTTCCTTATACAGTCATTAGAATCCCTTGACAACATGTTTAGAATACTGTATAATGTATCTGCATTTGATGCAAGTGCCACGTGGGAAGAACGAGAGGAAAAAACATGGACACAAAGTTTTCAATTGCCGTTCACGCGCTCATTCTGATTTCGGAGTCTCCAAACCCGATAAGCTCCGATCAAATGGCGCAAAGCGTCGGTACGAATGCCGGCTATATCCGCAAAATACCGGCGCTATTGAAAAAAGCGGAGATTGTGAACAGTCACAGAGGCGTTAGCGGATATCACTTGACCGTTGCCTCGAAACAACTTACGTTGCTACAAGTCTATCAAGCAGTTATGGAGGAATCCAAGCCTCATCTTTTGAATATCCATCAAAACCCCAACGATCGGTGTATCGTTGGCAGTCGTATCAAACTCATACTGACCGATATGTTTGCAGATATTGAAGAAGGCTTCACCCGTTTACTTGACGGCAAAACGCTTGCCGACTGTATCGCGGCCATACGCAAAAGAATATGCGGACGAGCAAAAAAATCTTAAACTATTTATATAGAAGGAAGTTAAAAATATGAACAAAATACAAATTATGACGGATTCCGCAAGCGATATTTCTTATGCGGATGAACAAAAATATTCCATTTCGGTTATCCCTTTCCCTATCACGTTGGGAGACAAAAGCTATACGAGCCGAGTGGATTTTGATAACGAGCAGTTTTTTGACTTAATGGCACAATATGATGAAATTCCAAAAACCGCGCAAATTACCCCCTTTCAATTCCAAGAAATCTATCTGCGGGAGGCGCAGTCCGGTGTAACCGATCTGATTTTGGTACTCATTAACTCAAAGGGTTCCTCTACTTATGATAATTCCGTACGGGCGATTGACCTGTTCTACGAGGAACACCCGGAATACCGCGACGTACTGCATATCCACAGCTTTGACGGCATGGGCTATAACGCGCTTTACGGTGCGCCCGTCGTCCATGCGGCACAAATGCGAGAGCAAGGTGCTTCCGTAGAGGAAATTCTGCAATACTTAACCGATATTCTCCCCCGTCGCCAAATCTATTTCGGAATCTACGATTTGAAATACGCGGCAAAATCCGGACGTATCCCCACGGCGGCGGCATTGCTCGGCACGGTATTAAACCTGAAACCGGTGATGAAGATCTTTGATAACGGCATCACAACGGCAGCCAAATGCCGAGGCGAACGCAATTTGGTGGAAAAGGTAGCGGAAATGAGTATTGCCGATATGGAACCGGGTTCACCATACGAACTTATTTACGGCAATGACTCCACCTGTCTGGAAGAGCTGCGCCGCCGAATGGTAAAATTGCTTGGATACGAGCCGGAAGCGGCTTACCAAATCGGCGCTGCCGTTGCCGCCAACGCCGGTCCGCGTGTAGTGGGTGTCGCTTTTACGAGAAAAGCCGAGGAAACACCTGCGGTGGAATAAGTAATGCCGTTATGAAGTTCATCCAACACGAAAAAGTCAATTCCTAATCGTAGCGGTCAAAAAAAAACGATACGTTTATCGCAAAATGTAAAATTGTCCGCAAGTATAATTAAGGACTGCTTTTATCTCCGGCGGCACGGGAAGTTTCCGTCGAAAAAGCTCCGCTGTTTTTTATGTTTTTAGTAGAATTTTACATTCCTATACGACAACTTCTCAACTATTTCAGCGCCTATGCAAGATGGGCGCTTTTCTTGTGCCCCGAAATATTACAAAATCATATTTCGGGACACAAGAAAATGAGTTCGGTGAAATACCGAACTCATTCTAATCATTTTACCGACTTGAATACTACGCCCGTTCCTCCGAACCGTTCTGCTCGTCCTGAATAAACTGCAAGTTCACGTCCGGGTAAGCGGAGAGCATGGGTTCCACGTCCTCTCCCTTCTTGCGCATAAAATAGTTCTTGCTGATCTTTACGACCAGCCCGCTCATGAGCACGAGACCGATCAGGTTGGGCAGCGCCATCAGTCCGTTGAACGTGTCGGAGATCGCCCAAGCAAGCTCCCCGTTGATGACTGCCGATACGACGACCAACAGGATATACACGATTTTGAAGGTCAAAATGGAAATTTTTCTGCCCTTTTCCCCCGTGCCGCGGAAGAGGTATTCCACCGCTTTCTCGCCGTAATACGACCACGCGATAATCGTCGTGAGCCCGAACAGCGGGATAATGATGGTATAGAACACCGTCCCGAACACGCCGAACTGCCGTTCGAACGCCATCATGGACACCTGCGTGTCCACCGCGCTGCCGCCGTAGAGCAACTGCGCGTCCCCTCCGAAGGAGACCAAAATGACGATCGCCGTCAACGTACAGATGACGAAGGTATCGAAGAATACCTCGAAAATCCCCCAAAAGCCCTGTTTCATGGGCTCTCTCGACTCCGAGGCGCTGTGCGCGATAACGGAGGAACCAAGCCCTGCCTCGTTGGAGAAAATACCGCGCGCCAAGCCCTTTTGAATGATTTGCGCAAAGGTGAATCCCGCCACCCCGCCGACTGCCGCCTCAAAGGAAAAGATATTCTTGAAAATGAGCGCAAACGCCCCGACGATCGCCGTCACGTTGGCAAAAATAATGACGAGCGCAAGCACGATAAAGAGCAGGGACATAAAGGGCACCAAAATCGCGCAGACTCTGCCGATGCGTTTGACGCCGCCGAGAATGATGAGTGCAAGCACGACGGCAACGACGATCCCGACGATCAGACTCACGATCTGCGCGTCCATCGTGGGCAATGCGCCCGTGATCGTACCGGCAATTTTGTTGGTCTGCGTACCGCTCATGCCGATTGCCGCCAACGCGCAAAATACCGCCGCCATCATACCCAGAACTTTCCCGACGACGCCCAGAATTTTGCGCCCCTGATCGCTCTTGGCTTGCATGGGCAAACCTTCGCGCAAGTAATACATGGGTCCGCCTGCAAAGTCACCGCCGGCGGATTTTTTACGGAAATACATACCCAACACGTTCTCGAAAAAGTTGGTGATCATACCGAAGAAGGCGGAAATCCACATCCAGAACACCGCGCCGGGTCCGCCCGTCATAATGGCGGAGGTGACGCCGATGATATTCCCCGTGCCTACCGTGCCCGAAATGGCGGTTGCAAACGCCTCGAAGGGGGAAATGGTATTTTCCTTTCTCTCCTCTTTTTTCGTACGAATGCTCTTAAACGTAGGAACGAGCGTCTGCTCGATCGACGTTTTGAACTTCCGCACCTGCATGAACCGCGTGCGCACGGTGAGCAAGATGCCCGTACCAAGTATGAGAATTACCATCGGCCAGCCCCATACGATGCCGTTGATGAAGGAGTTTATCTGCTCCACCACTTCCAAAAAATTTTCCATCTTACCTATCCTCCATAGATCGGATCTTCTACAATTTTCAACGCAAAAAAAACGGAATGCCGATGCACTCCGTTTCCGCTCTGACTACCTTATTTTCACAAAAAAGTTATGTTCGCGTCTCTGTCCTTTTGCCTGAGAGATTAACGGGTCGCCCCGTCTTGCCCCTTCGGCACTCAATTGAATGAGATTCTCCGGAGTACTATCCGATCACGGTCGGTTTCCCTTCTGCGATCTTCCTATAGTGTGCTGAATTGTGTTATTATGATATCATGGGAAAAAGTCTCTTGTCAATGTTTTCGACCGTCTTTTCCCATTTTTGTGTTTTCAAAAACTCGATTGCTTTTATGCAAATAATCGTTGATATATAAAAAGCCGCGTATCCAAACGCGACAAGCCTTATAAGCAAAGGAATTGCGCGTTTTGAAGGAGGCTTCCATTCCCGTCGACTGCGCCAGGAAAGAGCCGTGATTTTGATACAAAATCACGGCTCTTTCCAATGAAATTTATGCCTAACGGCAAAAGTGAAATAATAGGATTATGAAATATCCTGCGGA
>JAGAOR010000027.1 GCA_017623605.1 Clostridia bacterium
CAAGCAGTATAAAGTGGCGGAAGGCGACGTAGTTCGCGTAGAAAAACTCGCGGCGAACGAAGGCGATACGGTTAGCTTTAAAGTGCTTATGGTTGCAGACGAAAACGGTATTAAGACGGGCGCGGAAGTTGAAAATGCAAAAGTTTCCGCAACGGTCGTAAAACAAGACAAAGCGAAGAAGATTATCGTTTTCAAGTATAAAGCAAAGAAGAACGAACGTAAGAAGCAAGGGCATAGACAACCCTTCACCGCTGTTAAAGTTGAAAAAATCGAACTTTGATAGCAACCGTTTCCTTTAAGGAAACCACACGAATTTTTGATTATAAGGAGAGATAAAAATGATTTTCATCAGTTTATTCGCTCATAAGAAAGGTACGGGTTCTTCCCACAACGGAAGAGACAGCGAGGCAAAACGCCTTGGCACGAAGCGCAGCGACGGTCAGGCAGTTCTCGCGGGTAACATTCTCGTTCGCCAAAGAGGCACGAAAATTCATCCCGGCACGAACGTAGGCATCGGCAAGGACGATACCCTCTTCGCGCTTGTTGACGGCGTCGTTCGTTACGAAAGAATGGGCAAAGATAAGAAAAAAGCAAGCGTTTATCCTGTGGCAAACGCGCAATAATTTCAAAAAAAGAATGATCCCGACTGCCTCAAACAGTCGGGATTTTTTTCGTTCGTTATCTCAACGCGTTTACGCGAATACAACAATCGGTTTCAAACAGTTTTTTCTTTATAATCGCGTCGTTTTCCTCCGTCAAGGCGAACACGCGTTTGCCGTTCGTGTATACGAGCACGGTTTTTCCGTCCTCTTTTACGATACAATAATCGGCAACACCGCGCGCGAGCTCGTATTCTCCAACGTAGTTGCCGCTTTCGTCCTTGATCGGGCGAACAAGCGTCCAATTTTTAGGAATAAAGCCGTATTCCTCCGATTTTTGGTTACGTTTGAGTTCTTTTTCAACGTTGACGAGGTGATTATTTATCCACATTTTTTTTGGATCGCCGCCGTTTTTCGCCGTTTCACCGCCGTTTCCGATTGCTCGCGCCGAACCGCCGGATACGAGCGGCTTTTTCGCAAAGCACATCACGAAGGCAGAAATAAAACCCACGATTGCCTGTACGATCCGCACGGGTATCATTAAAATTTGTAAAAATACGCTTTCTTCCGTTTTTTCTTCGCTCGGTTTCCGAATACAATATAAATTTCCCGCGTCGTCCTCCATCGGCTTTATATACGAATATTTTTCGTCAGAAATAAGAGTTTTTATTTCCAGCGTTTCGGGGTTAATTTGATAAATCTCCGAGGGCAGGTACGTAATGAACGCGTTATTTTGATCTCTGCCTACTGCATAGGAATTGAACAAAACGTTTCCGTTTTGATCCAACGACGGGTTTTCGTCAAGACTGTCGCCGCCCGTGAGTGTTTCGTATTCGCTGCCGTCTTTTTTAAAAATCGCGATATTCGAACACACACTATCCGTTTTCACCGCGCCTAGCATTTTTCCCTCTTCCGTTATATACAAGCTTAAAAATTCGACGTCGGAAGAGGAAAGCGCGTGCGCTTCCGTCTTTTCTTTATCGTCGATATATTTATAATAAATCCCCGACGTTCCTCCCACTGTGAACGAATACGCAAGTTTGTTTTCCTCCGACGTTGGAGAAACGCAATGCACCATAGAAAAAACAGCCGTTTCGTTTTCCTCTTCAAAATAATATTCGCCTGAGATCATCAAATCCGTTTGTTTTTTCCATTCTTTACTTTTCGCTGCGCGCAAGCAATTTTCCTTATACCGCGTTATGTAATGACTCTCGAAAAGTTTTTTTTCACCATTTTCGTAAACGCCGAGTTTTTCCCCGTCGGCAAATCCTATTTTCATATTTCACCTCTCATAAGGGATCTTTGCGTTCTTTGCCTTGACCTCTAGGGTATTTAGGGGGCGTTCCTTTCACCTTTTTCACAACGGCAAGTGTGCGTTCACCGTAATTTTCGGGCAGGGAATAGCCGATTACGTTTTCCAGCTTTCCACCTAAAATTTTATACGCCGTTTCCGCTTCCTTGATCTCCGTTTGGTCTCCGCTTTTATACGCAATAAACGTTCCGCCTACTTTTACAAACGGTAAACAATATTCACAAAGGGTGTTCATTCTCGCAACCGCCCGCGCGGTGGCGTGATCGTAGCGTTCGCGGAAATTTTTATCTTTTGCGCACGTTTCCGCCCGTAAGTTATAAATATGCATTTTTGAAAACCCTAATTTATCCACAACTACTTGCAAAAATTCACACTTTTTTCCCACGCTTTCAAACAGATCAAAGGACAAATCAGGACGCAATATTTTTAATACGATCGAGGGAAAGCCCGCTCCCGAACCGATTTCCGCTACCCGCGCGTTCTCTTTGAAAAAACTTTCGCCGATCGCGCTATCGAGAAAGTGTTTATACAACATATCTTTCTCTTCTGTGATTGTAGTAAGGTTATATTTTCCGTTATATTCGAGCAAAAGTGCGCGGAAAGCTTCAAATATCTCCCGTTTTTCATTCTCTATTTCGTTTTGATAAATACGCACGTTTTCCATAGTCTTTATTATAACACGCTTTTTAAAAAAGATCAATCGTTTTCCACCCCTTGGTGGAAAACGGTGTATAACCTATCCACAATGTTTATATCTTCGGTGGACTACTTTTTTATTTGTTATTTTTTCCTCTTTTTTTATTTTTTATTTATTCTTTCTTCTTTATTCTTTCTCCTCCTTGTCCACCTTTCCACAATTTCTACACTTTTTTATCCACCTTTTTTTCGCGGTTATCCACCCTTTATTTTATCACGAAAAAGTTAGCTTTTTAAAGGTTTATATCAATCGGAAAAGGGGCTGTCCACAAATCCACAATACTCTACTAATACTACTACTCTTATTATTTTAATATATCTATCCTTGGTACACGCTTGACAAAAAGAGAATTTTTGCTATAATAGAGGTATTATGCAACAGACACAAATTGCTTTTAACAACGAAATTATTAAAAATTGCGCGTTTACGGGACATCGGATTTTGGACGAGGGTTTTTCTAAAGAAAAACTCTGTGAAACCGTGCAAACGCTCGTGGAAAGAGGCGTTCGTAATTTTTTTTGCGGTATGGCGAGAGGTTTTGATCTTTTTGCCGCGGAAGAAGTGGTTAAGCAAAAGGAGAAAAATGAAAAGATAAGGCTAGTGGCTTGCGTGCCTTATTACGGGCAGGAAAAAGGGTATTCAGAAGAGGATAAAAAAAGATACGTTAACATTTTGAGAAAATGCGATATGAGATTAACCTTTTGTGAAACGTATTATAAAGGTTGTGAACTCGTTCGCGATCGGTATATGGCGGATCAGGCGGACGTACTCGTGGCGTATTTGAAAAAAGAATCGGGTGGAACGGCGTATACGGTAGAATATTTCCAAAAAAAACATAAAGATAGAGAAATTATTTATTTAAACGAAAAGTAAAAAAAAGGATTTATTATATGAAGATTTTAAAGTTTTTTTCAGGAATTTTATTATCCGCAACGGTTGCGGCACTCGCTTTCTTTATTGAAAGCTTATTCCCCGTGCATTTGATAGGAGCAGCGATCATTGCAATGTTTATAGGTATGATATTAAATAAATTTTTAAAAAATACCGATATTTTCAACGACGGAATTAAATTTACCTCTAAAAAAATATTAAAATTTGCTATTATTTTATTAGGATTATCGTTAAATATTTCTACCGTTTTACAGGTAGGAAAAACGTCTTTATTGGTAATGATCTTTACGTTATTAACTTGCTTTGGAGGCGGTTATTTTATCGGAAAAGCGTTGGGGTTGAATTGGAAGCTATCTAATCTCATATCAGCAGGAACGGGCATTTGCGGAGGTTCTGCGATTGCAGCCATTGCGCCGACGATTGAAGCAGACGACAACGACGTTGCCTACGCTATGTCTGCAACCTTTCTTTTTGATATGGCTATGATTATTCTTTTCCCTATCTTGGGAAGATTGATAGGTATGACGGACGAAGCCTTTGGAATATGGGCAGGTACGGCTGTAAACGATACCTCTTCCGTCGTGGCAACGGCGTACGCCTTTTCCGAAGCGGCTGGTGATTACGCAACGATGGTGAAGCTTACGAGGACGCTTGCTATCATTCCTACCGTCGTTACGTTTACCTTTATACAACTTCGATTAAAGAAAAAAGAAGCGGTTGAAAACAGTAAAGAAATAAGAGAAATAAAAGCGAATTTTAAATTTACGAAAATATTCCCTTGGTTTATTTTGGGATTTTTAGCAATGTCTATCGTTGCAAGCGTATTTCCCATTCCTTCCGCTGTCATTTCGGGAACGAAAAATGTGAGTAAATTCCTTATGGTTTGCGCTTTGTCTGCAATCGGTTTAAACACGTCTTTTTCTAAAATAAAAAAGGCAGGTATCCGTCCAATGCTACACGGTTTTATCATTTCCGCCTTGGTCGTGATCGTTGCTTTGCTCGTGGAAATGGCGGTAGGAATCGTATAAAAGAAAAAAAAGAATTATTAGTGAAAAAAGGTATGAAATTCTTTCGTTGTCTTGCGTTTTTGCTTGCAAAAAAACGGCGTATATGGTAAAATAAAATAAGCGAAAAAATAGGAGCGAGAAAATTATGAAATTCGTATGTAACGGAATGGTTTTATCGGACGCGGCGTTTACCGTTAGCAAGGCTTGCGCGGTGAAAACGATCACGCCCGTGCTCGAATGTATTAAAATAGAAGCGAAAAACGACGTTTTGACGTTCACCGCTTACGACGGCGAAATTTCCATTGAAAAGAAGATTACCGCAGAGGTTTTAGAAGAGGGAGAGCTTTGTGTAAACGGAAAATTCTTCGCAGATTTCGTGGGGAAAATTTCTTTGGACGAGATCGTCGTAAATTCCGACGAGAAAGGCGTTTTGATTCGCTACGGCGAGAGCGAAAGCTATATGCAAACGCTTCCCGCAAGCGATTTCCCTATGTTTAATTCTTCGGTGGAAAACGAGAATAATTATTTTGAAACGAAAGAATCCGATTTAAAAGAGCTCATTTCAAAAGTGGTGTTCTGCTGCGCGACAGACGAAAGCCGACCTATTTTAAAGGGTTGTCTTTTGGAAGCGAAAAATGGTAAATTGACGGCGACCGCGCTCGACGGGTTCAGAATGGCGTGCTCGTATTGCGAGGCAAAATCAGAGGGCGGGGATATGAAGATCGTATGTCCTGCAAGAACGCTCACGGAAATTTCTCGTATGCTCGATAGCGACGAGCCTCTTAAAATTTACGCCGATAAAAACCGTTTATCCGTTGCGGTGAAAGATACGGTGATCACCTCCCGTTTGTACACGGGTGAGTTCGTGAGAAAGGAAAACATTTATCCTGTCGATTTCACAACGGTGGCAAACGTGAAAAAGGCAGCGCTTTTGCAAAGTATTGAACGTGCGGCAGTGCTCACGCGCGGGGATAAGAACAATCTCGTGATTTTCGATATTAAAAACGGGAAAATCAATATCACCGCCAATTCGGATATGGGTAAGGTGGAAGAAACGATTTTGGCAGAGCTTAACGGAAAGGAATTGAGAATTGCTATGAACGGTAAATTCCTTGCGGACGCGGTAAAGGCTCTCGAAGAGGAAGAAATTCAGCTTTCCTTCAATACACCCGTTTCTCCTTTCACGGTAGAAAATAAAGAGGACAAGCGTTGCCAATATCTCGTTTTACCCGTAAGAACGAGCGCGTCTGCATAAAAAAATATATAAAAACGCGTGAAATTGCTTGACGGGAAAAGCCGTTTGCGATATAATAAAGAACGTTATCGTGGGAGACTAACGAAAAATATAAAAAAAGAGAAAAAAGTCAATATAGGAGAACGATTATGAAAAGAACTTATCAACCCAAGAAAAGACAAAGAAGCAAAGTACACGGATTCCGTAAAAGAATGGCGACGACGGCAGGAAGAAAGGTATTAAAACGTCGTAGAGCAAAGGGTAGAAAAAGACTTACCCACTAACAACCGATTCGACGGATAAAAGCGTTTTAAAAAATACAATTCCTTTCCTTTTTTAAAAGGAGAGGATTTGCGTTTTTTGTAAAGTGAGGAGAAATGAAATATTTCAGATTAAAAAAACAATCGGATTTTCAAAAATTATTTCAAAAAGGAAACCGAGCGTTTTCGCCCTCGCTTACGGTAATTTATCGAAAAGCCGAAAAAATGACGATGGGAATTTCCGTCGGGAAAAAGCACGGGAAAAGCGTGCAGAGAAACCGCATTAAGAGGTTGCTTCGGGAAGCGTTCCGCTTTGTGCAAAAGGATATGCAGGGCTCTTACGCGATCGTATTGATTCCCAAAGTAAGCACAGAATATTCGTTTCATACGTTTCAGCGACATTTACAATGGATCATCCAAAAAGAGAGGCTTTGAAAATCAATTTTCTTTCCCTTTGGAAAGGCAATAAAAAGTATTTAAAAAAAACGGTGTTTAAGCCGTATTTTAAAATGCTTTGTATGCGCTTGATCCTCTTTTATCAAAAGCATTTGTCTCGCCATACTTGTCTGTATCGCCCGACGTGCTCGCAATATACGCTCGAATGTATCAATAATCACGGCGCAATCGTAGGAATATTGCTCGGCGCTTGGAGAATACTCCGTTGTAACCCCTTTTCCAAAGGCGGCTACGATCCCGCGCCCGAACGTTTTTTCGTTAAGCGCTGGCTTTTATAGAACGGTAAAAAGCTTAAATAAGGAAAAGAAATGGAACTTTTTAATTTATTAAGCAATGAAGTGGGGATTGCTTTGTTTGGCAACACCTACGACATTTCGCTCAACTGGATAGGTATGTTGATTCGCTGGCTCATCACGGGCGTTGGCTCGGTGGGTATCGGCATTATTTTGTTTTCGATTATTTTAAAGGTAATTGTGTTGCCGTTCGACGTGCATCAGCGTATTTCTATGCGTAAGCAAAACCTGAAAATGAAAGAAAATCAGGCGCGTATGGAAAAGCTGCAAAAGCAATATGCAAACGATAAGGATAAATATAATCAAAAGGTTATGGAAATGTATAAGGAGAGTGGCATTTCTATGTTCTCTTCCTGCCTTCCTATGATTTTGTCCTTGATTATCTTTATCGTGGCAATTAACGCGTTTAACGCCTATTCGCAGTATGCGAACGTGGAAAATTATAACGATATGGTGGACGCGTATAACGCCAAAGTGGAAAGCCTTTGCAAGGATTTGGAAACGGACGAAGCGTTCTTACGCTACGACGAAACGCAAAAAGTATATTTCTTCGACGCGGATAAACTCTATGCGAAAGAAGAAATCAAGTCGTTCGTGGACGGCGCGACGAGCGCGGACGCAAACAAAACGAAAGAATCGGCGATTAAAGAATATTTTATGAACGAGGGACAAAAAGCCGTCGTTTCCGCGTATGAAACGGAAGTAGTCAAGCATACGTCTTTCCTCTGGATTAAGAATATTTGGGCGACGGACGCGAGCTATAAGCACCCCGTTTTGGAATTCTCGGAATTTAAAATGGAAGTGGAACGCCAAAATTTCCAAGTCGGAGATAAAACGGCGGGCTTTGCCGGTGTTGCCGAATATACCAACGTTTACGAAGAAGATACCTATAAAATTATTACCCAACAGCTCACTACGCAAAAGAAACAGGCGAACGGTTATTATATTTTAATCGTACTTTCAATCGGTACGATCCTGCTTCAACAATGGATTTCGATGCGTGGTCAAAAGGAACAACAAAAATATTCGTCCGTAGACGGGCAGGGCGCGTCGCAACAGAAAATGACAATGATCATTATGACGGGTATGTTTGCAATCTTCTCGTTTATGTATAGCTCCGCGTTCTCGATTTATATGATTATGAGCAACGTTTTATCCCTTATATCAACGATCGCGATCAATAAATTAGTGGATATTTCCGAGCGCAAAAAGGAAGAAAAAGCTTTGGTTGAAAAATATAACAAACGTTTTGCTTATCGCACGGCGCAAGAATCGGGCTCGAAAACGCAAAATAAAAACAAAAAGAATAAATAAAAACAAGTGATGTTTCCGCAAACAACGGAAAGGGAGTTTTGAAAAATGAAATACACGGAATTTACGGGGAAGACGGTCGAGGAAGCGATCGAAAACGGTTTAAGCGAGCTTGGCTTAACCAAAGAAAATGCGGATATTCGCGTTTTGGAAGAGGGCAAAAAGAAGTTGTTCGGCTTTGTGAAAGCGCGTGTGGAAATTGCGCCTCTTGAAGAAAACGAGAAAAACGAGGAAAAAAGCGACGTGGCGGCAAGCGTAAGTGAGAAAACGGACGGCGAAAGAACGATTGCGTTTTTGGAGGGGCTTTTCGAGCTTTTAAACGTTACGGCTTGTACGGAGCTCGTTTCCGAGGGTGAAAAGATTGAAATTAACGTAACGGCGGCGAATACAAATTCGATAATCGGCAAGCGCGGAGAAACGCTCGACGCGGTTCAAACGCTTGCGGGCGCGGTTGCGAATACGGGTAGAGAAGAATATAAACGCGTAGTCGTAGATTGCGAAAACTATCGTGAAAACCGCGAAGCAACTTTGAAAAAGCTTGCGGAAAATCTCGCGCAGAAAGCAACGCGCCTTGGTAAAAAGATTAAGCTTGAACCGATGAACCCTTATGAAAGACGCATTATCCATTCCGCACTTTCAGAGATTGAGGGTGTAAGAACGGAAAGCGAGGGAAAAGAACCCAACCGCTATATCGTCGTCATTCCCGACAATCTCGAAGATCCTAACGCTCCCGCGTTAGAAGCGAGAAACGGTCGCGATCGCGACCGTGATCGCAGAGATCGCGGCGCAAGAGGTGGCTATAACAATCGTGATAGAGGCGATCGCGGTGCAAGAGGCGGCTATAACAATCGTGGCAGAAGCGGTGGAAACCGTAATTTTAACCGCGACGGAAAAGGCTCTTCTTCGGGCGGAACGACGATGAAACCCTCGAGCGATTTCTTCGGAATTTTCCTTGGCAATAGCGGCAACAAAGACGAATAATAAAACGATCAAAATTTAAGCAAAAAAACTCCGACGGAATAAAAAACCGACGGAGTTTTTCATTGACAAGTTAGGAGGCGTGTGCTATAATAATAATCAAGCGGAAGGTTTTCGGAAAACACTTCCCGATAAAAAAACCGAGGTACAATTTTATGAAAAACGTTTTTTCGACCAAACGACTTTGCCGCGCAGGCGTAATCGCCGCGCTATACGTGGCGATCACCTACGCTTTTATGCCCTTTGCTTTCGGACCGTTTCAGATCCGTCCCGCAGAGGCGCTTTGCATTTTACCCCTCTTTTTTCCCGAAGCCGTGCCCGCGCTTTGGGTGGGGTGTATGCTTTCCAACTTCGCTTCGCCCTATTTCGTTTACGACGTGTTAATCGGCTCGCTGGCAACCTTGTTTGCCGCGTTCGGTACGTACCTGGTGGGCAGGTTTTTCAAAAAAAACCTTGTAAAATTGTTGTTGGGCGGGCTTTTCCCCGTGCTGTTTAACGCCCTGCTAATTCCACTGATTATCGTGTTTTTATGCGGCGGTCTCAGCGGACAGGCAAGCGTTTTCACCGCGTACGCGTTCTACGTAGGTTCGTTTTTATTAACGGAAACGGTATGGGTATACGGCTTGGGAACACCCCTTTACTTTTTAACGCAGAAATTAGACGAGGGCTTTACCCGCTGATATAAAACGTTTGCGATCGCCTCCGATACGATTTCCGACATCGTATAAACGAGATTTAAACGGGTGGTGTTGAGTAGACCGAAGTTTGCGATCGACTTTTCCGCAACGATCCCCATAATCGAAATATCGCCGATCGAGCCCAAGCGTTTGTTCGCGCCCGCGCCCGGAAACAGAGGGGAATCGGAAAGCTTCAAAAGTCCCACGTCGCCCTCCGCGCCCACCGCCGCGTCCACGGCGATCACTTGGCTTCCTTTATGCGTTCCTTTCAAAAATGCGCGCAGGTATTTAATTTCTTTCGCGGTAACGGGAGAAGAGAGTGTGCCGTAGATAAACGCTCGAAGTCCCTGCGTTTTATATTTGAGTATAGAGCCCGTGATCGGACCAAGACTATCCCCCACGGCAAGATCGCTCCCGATACAAACGATCACGGGCGGCGCTTCGAAGTCGCCGTTAAAATACTTACAAAATTCGGCGTTTTTTGGTGTTGAACGCATACCTGCCCCTGTTTTTTCTTGAAAACGCCTCGGCGTGAGTTTGCGCTCCAAATCGTTTTTTAAAAGGGCTTCGAGTGCCATAGCCGCACCGTCGGCGGCGAGTTTATTATAAATATGAAAGGTATATTCCATTGCGCAATCTCCTAATCGTTAGGATAATTATTGACAAAAAGGAATAGGGATAAACTGTAAAAAAATTTTTTGCCGTTTTTTTCGGATTTTTCTTGAAAAACTTGGCTATATGTGTTATAATGAAAAAACGGAGGAAGACAAATGCTTTTTGGATTGAATGCAAGTTGGGTACATTACGCCTTGGACGGCATCGTGTTGGTTTTAATCGTTGCGTTTGCCGCGTCGAGCGCAAAAAAGGGGTTTGTGGAATGTTTCTTCGGGTTTATTTCCACCATTCTCGCGATCGTTACGGCATTTTTATTTATGAAAGGCGTACTTTCTTGGACGGGCGGCTTGTTTGGATTACAAGACGTGATTGAAAACGCGGTGGTCGGCGGGCTTGGCAAAATTACGGGCTTTGATATAGACGTGTCGGCGGCAGGAATCGAGGCGGCGCTCGCGGATAAAAATTTGCCGTCGTTTTTGGTAAACGCCGTCATAGAAAGCGTAGGCAATCAAGAATTGCCGCTCGGTACGACGCTTGCAATGGTCGTGGGCGGCTCGATCGCCGAATTTACCGCAACGCTGATCGCGTGGTTTTTGGTGTTCTTGCTCGTGAAGCTTTTATTAAAGCTCGTGCAACGCGTGCTTACTTCGATCGTGGAAAATCTTCCGATCGTCGGCTCGCTCAATCACCTGCTGGGCTTTGTCGTCGGCGGACTTCAAGGACTTTTAATTGCCTGCGGTGTGATCGCCGTCGTTGCGCTCATTCCCGCAGAGGGCTTGAACGCCTTTTTCAACGAATGTTTGATCGTCCGTTGGCTGTATAATAGTAATCCCATACACGTCATTTTTAGCTGGATTATCCACTGAAATTTTAAGCGTAACGAAAGGTCGAGGCGCGTTCCTCGACCTTTTCTTTTTGCCAAATATACATTTATACCTCGCCTTATAAATCTCCCCGAATGTGGATAACTTTTTACTTCTGTGGAAAAGAACGTACGTTTGTGGACAAAATTACACACTTTTATCAAAATCGTTCGCTTTTTTCCGTTTTTTAAGAAAGATTTTGTTCATTTTAAAGAGTTATCCACAAAAAAGCTCCCGTTTTTCAGTTGTGCACAAGCCGTTTGTGGACGGGTTATCCACCGATTTTCGCCTGTTTTTGAGTGGTTGCATGCGGAATGCCTGACGAATAGAATTTTACGCGCGTTATCCACGGTAAGCTTATCCACATTTTTGCTTCCGGGTAGGTGGACAACCCCGTTTTATCCACATTTTAAGTGGATAGGTGGGGAAAAATGGGGGTATGCATAATTTTATAAATTTATTTTTCGACGCTCTTCGACATAACGATAGGGCTTTCGACAAGAAAGTTTTCCACCACTTAAAAACCGCTGAAAAAAGTTATCCACACCCGTTCACCGCACGTTTTGAAAGCTTACGGACACGTTCAGGATTACGTTTTTGAGCGCGTCCTTTTTCAACTCTTCGTAGCGGCGGGTTTCGAATTTTTGTAGTTGTTCGACGATTCCAAACAGATCGCAACCGACCGAGCGGCATTTTTCAAAGGTAGTTTTAATTTGTCCGACGAGCCGTTTTTTTGCCGCTTCAAACGCACCGCTCGGCACGTCGCCCGCGTCCGCCGCGTTCTCGCGCGGGAATGCTTTGGAATAATCGAGTAAGCCCGCCACCAACGAAATATTCACGCGATAAGTCGCTCTGCCGTCCTTACCTACTTTGAATTTCGTTTTGGGGATATTCCGTCGAATATTCAGCGTACACGTCGCGTTTTCCGTTTCCACCGAATACGCCGCAAGCCGCAATTCGTGCTTCACCGCGTTAAACGCAAACGTTTCCTCGTCCGTTAGCTTACCAACCCGCTTTCCTCCTACGAATAAAGCCGTTTCACTTGCGCTAAACACGGGCTTATCGTTTGCTTGTCCGCCCCCGGACGAGCCCCCCGACGAGCCTCCCGAACCGCTTGACGAACCGCTTGACGACGAACCCGATTGTTCACTCGAACCGCCCGAATCACTCGAACTGTTTGAACTGCTCGAACTGCTCGAACCGCCCGATTCCCCCGAAGATCCACTTGAACCGCCGTTGTTTTGAGAACCGCTCACGTGTTCTTGTTGGGGTTCTGTTTTAACGATAGGCAAAAACGCGCTTTTGCTTTCGCCGTAATAACCGATTGCAAATTCTCGCAGGGTAGAGGGGAGCACTGCGCCCACGCGTTCGGCGTGCGGGGAAAGTACCTTTTGCATAGCCACGCTTCCCGACGGATCGACGAGCGCGGCGACGTTGAGAAGATCTTTTGCCAAGCCGTCGCAGGTAGCGACGAGGCAATTATCGGACATATATTCGTCGAGCAAGAAAAAATCGAGTGCGTCGAACGCGTTCTCTTGCGCCGCCTTTTCGCCGAGCACGATCAAATGACAAAAGACGAGCTTGGGATACCAACCCGTTTTTGCGTTGATCTCCTCAAACGCTTCTGCGACCGTACTACCTCGGCTGACGAGCTGTACCGTCTCCGTCGCTTTGCCCTGTTTGGAGGCTTGGGGAATGGCGATTTGGGAAGTAATGATAAACGTTTCCTCTTCGCGATCAATCCCCACCGCCATAACGATTGCCGTTTTTTGCACGTCGATTAAGCCGAAATCACCCGTGAAGAATAAAAACGTGAGCGCGAGAATGATTAAAAGATAATAGCGTATGGTATTTTTCTGATGAATTTCACGCATATTCCCTCTCCTTTTTCTTCGTAGTTTTAAGTGTGAACAGCAATAGCGCGAGGGGCAGAAGATCGGCAAATACCCAAAACACGGGGAAAAGATACTCGCCGAAGAGGGTGTAGATCGCGTTATAATGCTGATTACAAAAGAGCGTAAATAAAAGTGCGCCAAGGTTAAACGCCGCCGAAAACCATACCCGACGTTTTCCTCCGCAAACGCGCGTAGTGAGATCGGTGGCGAAATGCAGCGGCGTTGCCGTGTAGATAAATAAAACGATACAAAGTAAATATACGAGCAAAAGATCAATTCGTCCGATCACGGTGAGGGCGGGAAAATATTGCGCGATTTTGGCAAAGGCGTAATGCTCGCGCGCGGCGATCGTGGAATACACGCCGTAAAATACGCCGAGAAACAAAATGGTGAACACGCCGCCAAGTCCGTAGCCGAGCGCAATCTTTTTACAATCGCCCTTTTGATAGCGTAAATTGCCGATAAGAGGCAAAAGTAAAATCGCGTCCGAAAAATGGGGCGTAGTGTAGGTGAACGCGGACACGGTATGCTCGAATCGGTGTTGAAAAATAGGCAAAAGGTTGGAAGCGTCCGCCTCGACGAGGGACATAACGAGTAGGGAAACGAAGGGAACGAGGAACAAAAATAGTGATAAATCGGCGATTCGACCGAGCGTTTTGATCCCCCGCGCGCACACGTACGCCGAGATCAAAAAGAAAAAGATAAAGGAAAAAAAGGTGGGGGAGGTGTCGTAGAACGCCGCGTATACGAATTTATCTAAATCGAGAAGAGGCAACACCGCCGCAAAGAGAAAATAGAGCACGTAGAAAAGATAGACGGGCGCCGTCCATTTTCCAAGCTTTTTTTCCAAACGCTCAAAAAGCGGCGTTTCCGAGCGGGAAGCGGCGAACAGTAGCGCAAGTAAAACCCCCGTTTGAAACAGATATTGCAATAATGCGGGCAATAAAAGATCGCCGCCCGTAAAGCGGGCAAGGATCGAGGGTAATTCCAAAAGCTTATAAATCGGCAGGATAAACGCCGCGAAAAACGCGATCTGTCTGCCGAGAATACCATCGTTTTCAGGCGCGATAAGCGCGGGAAATTTAAGCATCGGTTTCACCTCCGTTTTGCGTATTTTTTTGCGTAGTCTCTTGCGTATTTTTTTGCGCGGTCGAAAGGCGCGTCTTATTTTTCGAACGCAAAATTACAGGGCGTTTGGATAAGCTTTCCATACCGTATTTGGCGATCGTATCGCGAAGATCGCCACGGATCAAGGGTGAGAACGGGGCAAGGAGCGGCGTGCCGTAGCTATCACAGGAAACGAGATACACGAGCAGGAACGTTGATAACAAGACGATCCCGAATGGACCGAGCGAGCCTGCGACGATTAGATACACCCATCGTAAAATACTACCCGTTTCCACGAAATCGGGCACGGTGTAAAGACAAATCCCCGAAAGCGCGACGACGATGATCGCCGGCGTGGATAAAAACCCCGCCGATACCGCCGTTTCCCCTAAAACGAGCGCGCCGACGACGGATAACGACATACCCACGTATTTCGGCATTCGTATACTCGCTTCCTTTAAAATTTCCAAAAGCAATAGTACCACGAACATTTCCATACTCGGTGAAAGGGGCAATTCCCGCACGCCGCTTGCGATTGTGAGCATTAAGCCAAGGGGCAAAAGCTGCATTTTGAAAAGCTGCGCGGAAACGTAGAACGCGGGCAAGAAAATGGACACGAAAAGAGCTATAAAGCGCATAGCGCGGAAGATCGTTGCCATAAAGGGAGAAATGAAATAATCCTCGCTACTTTGGAAATCTTCCGTCAATAAAAAAGGTACGGTGAGGGCGATCGGCGAGCCGTCTACGAGCACGCCCACTCTACCCTCGGAAATTTTTGCAGTGAAAATATCCGGTTTTTCCGTCGTGCCTACCGAGCGGAACACCGAATGGGTGCGCGGGGCTAAAAATGCGGCGATATACGAGGAATCGGGGATATTGTCAATATCAATCGCTTGAATTTTTTGCACGATTTCCTCTTTTACTTTATCGCTGGACGTGCCTTGAAGCCAACATATTGCCACAGCGGTGTCCGAGCGTCTGCCCACCTTGATCGTCTGAAAGCGAAGATCGGGCGTTTTTAAGCGTTTTCGAACGAGCGCCATATTCGTTTTCACGTCCTCGATAAACCCCTCGCGCGGACCTTTCACGGCAATATCCGTAGGCGGCTCGATTACGGCGCGAACGGGTAAAAGCTTCGCGCCTGCGATAAAGCCCGTGGCGATTTTATCGACGAGTAAAAGCGTGTTACCGTCTAAAATTTCAGGCAAAATATCTTCGAACGTTTCCGCAGTTTTCAGTTCGGGAAAGCGAGCGGTTGTTTGTATTTTTTGTTCGTTCGTTTTATCCCTGCCCCCCTCGTTTTTCAAAATAAGAGTGGATAAGGGCTTGGCGATAAGCTCGCCCAAAAGCTCTTTGTTTACCATACCGTCGGCGTAGACGAGGGCGCAAGAAACTTTGTCCTCCGTTTCAAATTCGTAAGTTAAAATATCCTCCGACGGAAGCAACTTTTTAAGAGTTTGTAGATTTTTTTGTAGGTTAAACGATAGCGTATTCACAATGCAAGTATGTGTTTTTGCCAAATTTTTATCCCGTTTTTATTGACTTTTTCCCGCATAGTTGCTATACTTAAAAAGGAGGTGGATCGTGAGCGAAGTGATCGAGGAGATGGGCATAGACGGATTAAAGATCGTGCAGGATACCGCACTGTATCGTTTCACGTCCGATTCCGTACTTTTATCCCGTTTCGCGCGGGCGAAAAACGGGGATAAGATAGCGGATTTTTGCGCGGGGAGCGGGATCGTGGCGTTTCATTTCCACGCCTTGAACCGCCAGACGAAAAGAAATCTTTCCTACGTGCTTTTCGAATTGCAAACGCCGCTTTTAGAGCTTTCGAAAAAGACGGCGAAGCTCAACGGCTTTACGGAATTTGATTTTTGCGGGGGCAGATTACAAGAAATACCCGAAAGCTATCGCGAAAGCTTTTCGCTCGTTTTATGCAACCCGCCCTACGAGCGCGGCGGCTTTGAAAACGAGTGCTACGAAAAGGCAATTTGTCGAAAGGAGCTGACGATTACGCTTGAAGAGATCGCAAAAGCGGCGGCGTTCGCCCTCAAATTCGGCGGCAGACTTGCCATTATAAACCGAGCCGATCGGCTTGCGGAAGCTTGCTACGTGCTTAAAAAGTATAATTTAGAAGTCAAGCGCGTGCAATTCGTAGCGGGAAAAGCGGGGGCAAAACCCTATCTTATGATGCTTGAAGCCGTAAAAGGCGGGAAGCCCGCCTCGGAAATTTTACCTACGCTTATCAATTAGAGGACAAAATATGATTTATTTCGTTGCAACCCCGATTGGGAATTTGAAAGATATAACGCTGCGCGCCTTGGAAACGCTGAAAGAAGCGGACGTTATTTTTTGCGAGGATACTCGCCATACGATCAAACTTTTGAACGCGTACGAAATCAAAAAACCGCTGTTTGCGTGTCATAAATTTAACGAAGCGGAAGCGGCGGCAAAAATTTTAGAGCGCGCGAGGCGGGGAGAGAACGTGGCGATCGTGTCCGACGCAGGTACGCCCGTCGTGTCCGATCCCGGGAACACCGTTTGTAAAATTTTGCGGGAAGCCGGCGAGCCGTATACGCTTATCCCCGGGGCAAGCGCGTTCGTAGCCGCGCTCGTCTTATCCGCACTTCCAGCAGACAGGTTCGCGTTCATCGGGTTTTTACCCGACAAGGCGAGCGAGAAAAAAGCAGTGTTAGAGAAATATAAAGAGCTCGATTTAACGCTTGCGTTCCATAGTGCCCCGCAGGACGTCGATAAGGATATAAAGGCAATGTACGAGGTGTTTGGGGATCGCGAGGCGGCGGCGGTGCGCGAAATTACCAAATTGCACGAGGAAACCAAACGCTTTACGCTTGCCCAAGGCTTACAGGGCGAGAAGCGGGGGGAATACGTACTCGTCGTGGAGGGAGCGAAAGAAAGGCAGTCGCCCTTGAACGCGCTTTCGCCAAAGGAGCATATTCAGCATTATATGGCGGCAGGGTTGGAGAAAAAGGAAGCCTTGAAAAAAGCCGCAAAGGATCGCGGCGTGTCTAAATCCGAACTTTATCCGTTTGCGATTGATTTATAATCGAAAAACGACGCATATTATAAGTTAAGGAGAAAAAGATGTACGGTTATTATTGGATATTTTTAGGTTTAATTTTGCTTTGCACGATTTTTGCATTTCGGGCAAGCGCGAAAGTGCGTTCGACGTTTGCGGCGTTTCAGGACGTAGGCACGCGCTCGCGCACGACGGGCTACGATACGGCTGTGAAATTGCTTCGCGCAAACGGGATCAGGGATATTTCGATCGGGCGTGTACGCGGCGAGCTTTCCGATCATTACCACCCCACGAAAAAGATCGTCAATCTTTCCGAGAGCGTATATGGCAGCGATTCGGTGGCGGCGGTTGCGGTTGCGGCACACGAAATCGGGCACGTAGTGCAGAAAAAGAAAGGGTTTTTGCCCTATAAGCTTCGTACGTGGCTTGTACCGATCACGAATATCGGGAGCAGACTTGCGCTTCCGCTCGTGCTTTTGGGTTTAATTTTGGATTTGTTCGTGGCGACCACGCAAAATTCGAATTTGGGCTTTTATCTTGCGATCGCAGGCGTTGCCTTATACGGACTTGCCACGCTGTTTGCGCTCGTAACCTTGCCCGTGGAATTTGACGCGAGTAGACGAGCCAAGCGTATGTTGTTGGAGGAAGGGATTTTGACGGAAGAGGAATTGACGTATGCAAGCGAAATGCTTTCGGCGGCGGCGCAAACCTACGTTGCCTCGCTTTTAACCTCGCTCGTTTATTTCCTGCGCTTTGCCCTTTGGGTGTTCCTACTTTTTGGCGGAAGAAGCAGAAGAAGATAAACGACAAGAAAGAATAAAGAAGCCCCCGAATTTTCCGAAACGGAAAATTCGGGGGCAGTTTATTTGCAATAAAAACGGGTAAGCGTTACAGCTCAAACGGGTGCGAATATTGCTCCTTTTGCGGCAGGGCGATTTCGATTTTCCCTGCAAGGCGAATATCTCGCGAGGACGCGCCCACGTAAATTTCAAACGCGCCGTTTTCCACGTACCATTTGTCTAAAACGGGGGAATAGAAGGCAAACGAGCGAGCGTTCAAGGAAATGGACACGCGCTTGCTTTCTCCTGCTTTGAGCGCGGTTTTTGCAAAGCCTTTGAGTTCCTTTTGCGGACGCTCGACGGTGGAGAGTACGTCGCGCACGTAAAGCTGGGAAATTTCCTTGCCGTCTACGTTTGAAACGTTTTTCACGGTGAACGAAACTTCGTAATCCGTTTCGCTCTTTTTGTCGATCTGTAAATCAGAATATTCAAATTCCGAATAGGAAAGTCCGTGCCCGAACGGGAATAAAACTTCTTTTTCTTTCGTATCGTACCAACGGTAGCCTACGAGCACGCCCTCGGTGTAGAGTTCCACCGAGCCGTTACCTTGCGTATATCCCGTCGGCGTATCTTCGATACAAAGGGGGAACGTTTCGTTAAGTTTACCGCAAGGATTGGCTTTGCCTGATAAAATATCCGCCACCGCTTCTTGCGCGCCCTCGCCAAGAAAGCCTGCAAATACGACCGCTTTCACTTTATCAATCCACGCGCTCATATCGACCGCGCTCCCTGCATAGACTACCACGACGACGTTTTCGTTATATTTCGCGGTATTCAAAATTAATTCTTCCTGTTCGCGAGAGAGACGGATCGTATCAAGATCGTAGCCCTCCCTTTCGCTGAGCCCTACGCACAAAACGACGGTATCGGAAGCGTACGCTTCGCCAAACACGAAATAGGAGTGCTGGAAATTCGGAGCGTCGCTTACGCCGATATAACGCTCGGCAAGCTCTTGGTGCAGGGGGCGAGGTTTATAATCCGTTCGAACGAGCGCCGAACCACCGCCGCCGATTGCAGGCACGATCGAGAAATCGCCGCGACCGGGCAGATCGGTAAGCGCGAAAATACTACCGACTGCTACGTTGCCTTTTCGAATGGGCAGAATGCCGTCTTCGTTTTTCAAAAGTACCACACACTCTCTTGCGAGCCGTACTGCCGTTTCGTGGTTTTGTTCTTTCGTATACACCGATTTTCTCTTTTTTTCGGCGTTTACTCTTTTTTCAACGAGTTCAAGAAGCTTTTCCACACGCGCGTCGATTTCCGCTTCCGTGATCCAACCCTCGTCGAGTCCTTGTTTGAGCTCGTTGTAAGCGTGGGCGTCAAAGGGCATACGCAGATCCAGCGAAGCTTTCACCGCACGCGCGCTATGATTTACCGCGCGCCAATCGGATACGATCAATCCGTTAAAGCCAAATTCATCACGAAGTACGCCGCGAAGCAATTTTTCGTTCTCGCTTGCCCATACGCCGTTGACGAGGTTATACGAGCACATCACCGTCCAAGGCTCTGCTTGCAGCGCGATCTCAAACGCAGGCGAATAAATTTCGCGGAACGTTCTCTCGTCCAATTCACTCGATTGAACGGTTCTGCGGGATTCGCGGTTATTCACCGCAAAGTGCTTCAAGCAAGCGCCGACACCCTTGCTTTGTACGCCCTCGATATACGCCTTTGCAAGCGTGCCCGCAAGGAGCGGATCTTCGGAAAAATATTCAAAATTCCGTCCGCAAAGAGGCGTTCGCTTGATGTTCACGCCAGGGGCGAGCAACACGTCCGCTTCCAAGGCGATACATTCGTCCGCAATCGTTTCACCGCTTGCATACGCAAGCTCGGGATCCCACGAATTTGCAAGCGCGGAAAGCGACGGCATTGCCGTTGCCGCGAGCGTTTCACCGTTTGCCCTTTTTCTCACACCGTGCGGTCCGTCGGAAAGAAAAAGCTCGGGCAGCTTGCCGTTTGCACTATCCGTCTGCCAGAAGTTTTTACCCGTTAAAAGGTTCAGCTTTTCTTCCAGCGTGAATTGCTTTAAATCGTATTTCATAAAAATTCCTCCTAATATACGATATGGATTTTCTTTATTATAACACAGAAAAGCTCTCAAAATATACACAAAAACAGTTGAAATCACTCTCATTTTGTGATATAATACGAATATGCGAAGTTATTATGAAAAACACAGGGACGACAAAGAACAGCTACTGTTTGCAAGAAGCAGTAACCATACTTTTCCACCGCACTTTCATTTGAATTTAGAGCTTTTCGCGCTCGCCCAAGGGGAATACGAGCTCCTGATCGGCGAGCGGCGACGTCGAGTAGTAGGCGGGGAGATTGCCGTGATCGACAGCTACGAAGTGCACGCTTATGAGAAGATGGGAGGCGCGGAGCGGGCGGACGATTGCGTATTGCAGATTCCGTATCGGTATTTAAGGCGATTTAACGTAGCGCGGAGAAATCTTAAAATTGCCGAGCCCGTCGTTCGCGACGAAGCGCTTTGCGCGGAAATTTTATCCCTTGCCGATCAGTATTTAAAAAAGGACACGGACGAGCGGGTGAAAACGGCGGCGATCGAACTAATTTTAGCCCGACTTGTGGAGCGGTTACAGTTTGAAGAGGTCAAATCCAAAGACGAGGGCGCGCTTATTCGGCAAATTCTTACCTATATCGAAGAAAATTACCGTGGAGAAATTTCTCGGAAAACGATCGCTCGCACACTCGGCTATACGGAAGCACACGTTTCGAGAGTATTTCACCGCTACTTGGGGGTGGGAATCGCCGAATATATCAACGGCTTACGCCTTGCTTACGTGGAGC
This sequence comes from Clostridia bacterium, assembly GCA_017623605.1. Classification (GTDB taxonomy): domain Bacteria; phylum Bacillota; class Clostridia; order Christensenellales; family Borkfalkiaceae; genus Scatosoma. The sequence continues at coordinate 20,883 of JAGAOR010000027.1, forward strand.
GACTTCGCGCCGAGGGGGACGAGCGCAAGACGATAGAACTTATTTACGAGGCGGGTTTTAATAGTCAGCAGACCTACTATCGTGTGAAACAGGCGCGTAGTGTGTAAAATGTGTGAACGTTTGTTAAATATTTGAAATACCTTGCCGAAACGCTTGAAAAAGCCGTTACAATATGGTAAAATAATATAGCGACGAACGGAAAAAGCAAAAATTTCCGTTTATTTACGGAGGCTTGCGGGTATAAATAATCGTCGTTAGCCGAAAAACTATCAATAAGGAGAACTCGTTTTGAATAAAAAGACAAAAACTATCATTTGGATCGTCGTTGCCGTGCTTGCGGTGGGGCTCGTCGGCGTACTTTTATCCGATATTTTAGGTAGAGCGACGGAGCTTTCTTTCACCGATTTTATGACGAAGATCGCCGAGGGGAAAATTAACGCCCTTTACGTGGACGGCTACGCTTGGCAGGGTATGTTCGTGGAGAACGGCAGAGTGATCGCGTCGTATACCACCGTCGCACCCAGCATTTACGATTATGCTTCTTTGACGAAACTCCTCGAAGGCTTTATTTCCGCAGGAGTGAGCGTTAATATCGAATTCGTTGATCCCAACGCCGGTAGCGTTTGGTCGAGCCTGTTCCCGCTTTTGAGTATCGTGCTCGTTGCCGTGATGTTCTGGTTGATTATGCGTAGCGCGGCGGGTGCGGGTAGCGCGAATATGAGTATTAACAAAACCAAAGCGCACGTGCAAAGTAATTTGAAAGTACGCTTCTCCGACGTCGCTGGCGCGGAGGAAGAAAAGGAAGAGCTTGCGGAAGTCGTCGAGTTTTTAAAATCACCCAAAAAATTTGCCGCGCTCGGCGCGCGGATTCCCTCGGGCGTACTTCTCGTTGGACCTCCGGGTACGGGTAAAACGTTGTTTGCCAAAGCCGTTGCAGGGGAGGCGGGCGTACCGTTCTTCTCCGTTTCCGGCTCGGACTTCGTAGAAATGTACGTGGGCGTGGGCGCAAAGCGCGTGCGCGACCTCTTTGATATGGCAAAGAAAAACCAACCCTGTATTATCTTTATCGACGAAATCGACGCAGTCGGGCGCAGACGTGGCGCAGGGCTTGGTGGCGGGCACGACGAAAGAGAGCAAACGCTCAATCAAATTCTCGTGCAAATGGACGGCTTTGAACCGAACGACGGTATTATCGTGATCGCGGCAACCAACCGTGAGGATATTCTCGATCCCGCGCTACTTCGTCCCGGTCGTTTTGACAGAAGAATTAACGTGAACTTGCCCGACGTGAAAGGGCGCGAACAGATCCTCAAAGTGCACGCGAGAAATAAACCGATGTCCCCCGACGTCAATTTCAAAACGGTGGCGCGGATCACGGCGGGATTTTCGGGTGCGGAGCTTGCCAACCTTTTGAACGAAGCGGCAATCTTGGCGGCGCGCGCAGGCAAGAAAACGATCGGCAATTTAGAGCTTTACGACGGGATCAATAAGGTGCTTATGGGCCCGCAGAAAAAGAGTCGCGTCGTAACGGAATCGGATAAACGCTGTACGGCGTATCACGAGGCAGGACACGCGGTGCTCGCTTGTCTTTGCAAGTATTGCGATCCCGTACACGAGGTTTCGATTATTCCCCGCGGCAGGGCGGCGGGTTACACGATGACGCGTCCTGAAACGGACGATAACGACGTTTCGTATAATAAGCTGATTGATAATATCTGTATGTCGCTCGGCGGCAGAGTGGCGGAAGAGCTCGTCATTCAAGACGTTACGACGGGCGCGAGCGCAGACTTGCAACACGTTTCCGAACTTGCGCGCAGAATGGTTACGCAATGGGGTATGAGCGATAAGCTCGGGCTCGTGGCGTACGACTCCGATCAGCCCGTGTTTATGGGTATGGAATACGGCAACCAAAGCCGCGGCGGCTATTCGCAGGAAACGGCGGCGACGATTGATTCGGAAATTCGTAGACTTATCACCGAAGCGCACGAGCGGGCTACCAAGCTTTTGAAAGAGAACCGCTCGATTATGGATAATATGTCGCGCGTGCTCGTGGAGAAAGAAACGATCTACACCGAAGAAGTGCAAATGCTTATGAAAGGCGCGGATTATAAAGAGGTGATTGCGGCTATGGACGAAAAGGACGGCGTTCGCCGCGACAATCCTTTCTTGACGATGACCACGCCCTCCCCTGAACACTTGGTGAAAGAGGACACGGAAGATCAAGAAACGGACGAGAAAGAATAAAACGAACACGGGGCGCGATTTTGCGCCCCGAATTTGTATGGGTAAGATAAAAAGGTAGTATATGAAAAAAACGAAAAAGCGTAAGATAGCGGCAATGGAATTTACGAGGCGACAAATGCCCATTTCCTTGATCGACGCCTCCCTCCCAGAGGAAGATTTCGATAAAAAGGAGCTGAAAAACCGTGCGGCGTATTTTCTTTTGAACGGCGAACCCGAGCTTTCCGTCAACGATACGGGAAACGGCAGATATGCCTTGCTTGCCGCCGAGCGGGATTTCTACGCGTTGAAGGCTTCGGGTGTGCGGGAAATTCAGGCACGCGTGTACGCGTTTACCGACGAGCACGCGGAAGCGTTCTCGATCGTGGAAAAGCTGAAAAACGAACGCTTGGGCGCAATGGAAGAGGGGTATTTAATGAAGCGGCTAATTTCCGATCACGCGTTCACCCAAGACGACGTTGCGGCATTGATCGGCAGATCCCGCCCTGCCGTTGCCAACACCTTGCGCCTTTTAACGCTTGACGCGCAGGTGGTGGGCTTGATCGAAAGCGGCAGACTTTCGGCAGGGCATGCGCGAACGCTTGTAAAAGTCCCCAAAGAAAAACAGCTTGCCTTCGCCGAAGAAGCTATTCGCCGTGATTTTTCCGTGCGGGAAATGGAACGCGCGGTGAAAGCGTTTTTAACCCCGCCTGAAATTTTACAAAAAGAAAAGGAAGCAAAAGCGGCGGCAAAAAGCGAGGAGCTTAAAGCACTCGTCGAGCGTATGCGCGCGGTGCTTGGAACGAAAGTTTCCTTGATCGGCAATGCAAAAAAGGGGCGCATTTATATTGACTATTATTCTCCCGAAGATTTATATCGCTTTGAAGAATTTTTAGAAATCATAGAAAACAATCGGTAAAAAGCAAACGCGACTTTGTCGCGTTTTTTCTTATAAAATTCTTTCAATTTCCGCAAACTGAAACTATGAAGGAAAAAGTGAAAAAGAGATCGTTTCTAAAAGGTGCGGCGCTGATCGCGGCGGGCGGATTTCTCGCCAAAATCATAGGCGCGCTCTATCGCATACCTCTCACCAACTTAATCGGTGGGCACGGAATCGGACTTTATCAACTCGTATATCCCGTGTATTGTTTGCTACTCACCGTGTCGGCAACGGGCATACCCTCGTCGATTGCCAAACTCACCGCAGAAAAGCTGGGGCGGGGGGAATCGGACAAGCCGCTTTTTAAAACCGCGCTTCGACTGTTTTTATGGATCGGCTTGATCGGTACGCTTCTTATGGTCGCGCTTGCGCCTTTGCTCGCTTCCGCGCAAGGAAGTCGGGAGGTTTTGGGTGGCTATTTCACGCTCGCGCCCTCCGTTTTGCTCGTGTCCGCAATCTCCGTGCTCCGCGGCTGGTTTCAGGGTAGAAACGATATGTTTCCCACCGCCATATCCGAAGTAATTGAACAGGCGGTGAAAGTGGCGTTCGGCTTGTTTTTTGCGTATATTTTCCGCGACGATATTCCCAAGGCCGTGGTATTTTTACTGCTCTCCGTGTCCATTTCCGAGCTCGTCGCACTCCTCGTTATGATCGCCCTTTACAGACTATCTCCCGCGCGCAAGGAAAGGGGAAAGGACGGGGGCAGGGTTGCGATGAAGTCCATTTTACACACGAGCATACCCGTTACGCTTTCCGCGCTTTTGATCCCTCTTTCCACGCTGATTGATAGCGTGGTTGCCGTGCGGCTTTTAGGGGCTTACGCCGCCGATCCCGTGGCTTTATACGGTCTGTTTGCGGGCGGCGCGGTAACGGTCATCAATCTGCCCGTGTCCGTTTGCTACGGCGTTGCGGCGGCAAGCATACCCGCCGTTGCTACGGCGAAAGCGCAAGCGGAAGAGGGGGGGCGAGAGGAAAAAAGTGGAAAAAGAGTAAGCGTAAGAAAGAAGATATTTTTTTCACTTGGGATCACCGTACTCGTCAGCGTACCTGCGGCGGTGGGGTTGTATTATTTCGCCGAGCCCGTGTCGCAAATGATTTTCCGAAGCTTAAAAGGAGAAGAATTACAAACGCTCGTTCAGCTTATCAAAGTGTTTGCGTTGAGCGCGTTCACGCTCTCCTGCGCGCAGACGCTTTCCGCGTGCTTGACGGCGCAGGGCAAACCGCAATACGCGGCAATTTCCATGGCGATCGCTATGGCGGTGAAAACCGCCGTATACGCCGTTTTGCTTAAAAATGCGGAATTTTCCGTTTTTGGACTTGCGTATGCGACGAATATCGGTTATTTGGTTGCTTTTTTACTCAATTTCGTGTATAATTTAAAGGTATCGAAGAGAACAAGGAGCAAAGCAAATGATAACGGTAATCGGCTTGGGCAATGAACGCGGCGATTTAACGAGGCGCGGCGAGGAAGCGATTTTACAGGCGCAAAAAGCAGGCGAAAAGATCGTCGTGCGCACGGCAAATACCCGTTCCTATCAATCGGTTTTGGATTTGGGCGTGGAGCATATTTGTTTAGACGACGTATATAAAAAGAGCCGTAATTTTAATAGTTTGAATAAAAATCTGGCAAGCGCGGTACTTGCTTGTGGGGAAAATTGCGTATATCTCGTGGACGGCTCGGCGGGTGAGGATAATTCCGTAAAAGAGCTTTTGCGCAGAAAACGCGGCAAACTGCAAATAATCGGCGGCGTGTCGAAAACTACCGCGATCGTGGAAAAGGCGGGCTTTTCCGGTTGCGCGTATACGGCGGTTTCCGCCTACGAGCTAATCGAAAACGCGGGCGAGCTTTCCTTGCCGTTGATCGTGTACGATATAGACGATAGCGCACTTGCAAGCGATTGTAAGCTGATTTTAGGCGATTTGTTCGGCGAAGAAACGCGCGTGCGGTTCGTTTCCGGTGGTAGCACGAAAGAAATTGCGCTTTTTGAACTCGATCGGCAAGTCGTTTACGATTACACGACTGCCGTGGCGATTGAAAAACTCGACCTTTTGGAGAAAAAACGTTTCACGTTAAACAATTTGAAAGAAATTCTGCTTCGACTTCGCGCACCCGACGGTTGTCCTTGGGATAAGGTGCAAACGAGCGAAAGTATTAAAATGTCGGCGATTGAAGAGGCGTACGAGCTCGTGGACGCGATTGATCAAGGGGACGACGAAAAAATACTTGAAGAAACGGGAGATTTATTGTTGCAGGTGATGTTCCACGCCGTTTTGAAAGAGGAAACGGGGGCGTTCAACCTCACGGACGTGCTTTCGGGTATTTGCACGAAGCTCATTTCCCGCCATACGCACGTATTCGGAACGGACGGCGCAACGGACGAAAAATCCGCTCTATCCGTTTGGGATAAAAATAAAATGACGGAAAAGCACCAAGAAACGTTTGCCGATTCGGTGAACGACGTGCCCAAGTGCTTCCCTGCGCTTATGCGGGCGCAAAAGGTGGGCAAGCGCGCGGGCAAGGCGGGTATGGATTTTGCAAGCGTGGAGGCGGCGGCGAAGCGACTTCAAGAAGAGCTTGCAGAATTTTTCGCTGCAAAAACGCAGGAAGAGAAAGAAAAGGAGTTGGGCGATCTACTGTTTGCCGCGGTGAACGTAGGCAGAAAGGCGGGTGTAGACTGTGAAAAGGCACTCAAAGAAAGCGTCGAACGCTTCGCCGCCCGTTTCACCCTCGCCGAGAAGAAAGCACTTTTGGAGGGTAAGAACGTAACGGAGCTTTCCGAATCCGAATGGGATGAATATTATTTACAAGCAAAAGAAGAACTCAAATGCAATTAAATCCCCTTAAAATCGGCAATTTTACCGCCGAAAATAACGTGTTTTTAGCCCCGCTTGCGGGGTATACGAATTACCCGTTCCGTCGCCTTTGTAAGGGCTTGGGCGCGGGGCTTTGCTATACGGAAATGGTGAGCGCAAAGGGTTTGAAATACGGCAGCGAGAACACCGCCGATCTTTTATATACCGACGAAAACGAGGGGATTGCGGCGGCGCAAATTTTTGGGAGCGATCCCGAAATTATGCGGGCGGCGTGCGAGCACGAAAAGCTTGCGCCCTTTCCGATCGTCGATATAAATATGGGCTGTCCCGTACCGAAAATTTATAAAAACGGCGAGGGGAGCGCATTGCTCGAAAATCCCTCTCTTGCCGAAAAGATCGTGAAAGCGTGCGTCAAAAGCGGGAAAATAATCACCGTCAAATTCCGTATCGGCGTGCGTGAAAACGAATATATTACGAAAGAATTTGCCAAACGTATGGCAGGGGCAGGTGCGAGTCTACTCACGGTTCACGGCAGAACGCGGGATAAAATGTACGCGGGGCAGGTGCATTTCGACGAGATCGCGGCGGCAAAAAAAGCAGTCGCTATTCCCGTGATTGCCAACGGCGGCGTGTTTTCGAACGCGGACGCGGAGGAGCTTATGCGTGAAACGGGCGCAGACGGCGTTATGATCGCACGCGCCGCGCTTTTTGATCCGCAAATTTTTTGCGATTTAACGGGAAAAGCGCGGGAGAGTAAGCTTTCAATCTTTGAAAAACAATTAAAATGGACGGAGCAGGTATTAGGCGAACGCTTTACAACGGTATTTATGCGAAAAATGGCAGCGTTTTACGTAAAAGGCGAGAGAGGCGCGGCGGCGGCAAAAGAACGGCTATTTCGCGCTACGAGCCCAAGCGAAGTTTTGGCGATAGCAAAAGAGATTTGGGAATAGAAAAAACTTTGAAAAACCCCCTTTATTCGATTGCTTTTTATCGAAAAAAAAGTTATAATAAATAACGAACAAAAAAAGTTTTGGAGGATTTATACAGTATGCCTTTAGTAACAACTACCGAAATGTTTAAAAAAGCGTATGCAGGCAAATATGCAATCGGCGCATTCAATGTGAACAATATGGAAATGATCCAAGCGATCGTGGAAGCGGCGAACGAAGAAAGATCGCCTGTTATTTTGCAGGTATCCGCAGGCGCGAGAAAGTATGCAAACCCCGTATACTTAAAGCACCTCGTGCAAGCGGCGGTGGAAACCAACGATATTCCCGTTGCAATGCATTTGGATCACGGTGCAGATTTTGAAATTTGTAAAGCTTCGATCGACGGCGGATTTACGTCGGTTATGATCGACGCTTCGTCCCACCCTTGGGAGGAAAACATTGCAATCACGAAGAAAGTCGTTGAATACGCGCACGACCACGGCGTTGTGGTAGAAGCAGAGCTTGGTAAGCTTGCGGGTATCGAAGACGACGTGAACGTATCGGCGGCGGACGCGCAATTTACTTCCCCCGACGAAGTGGAAGAATTTACGCAAAGAACGGGTATTGATTCGCTTGCGATCGCAATCGGAACGAGCCACGGCGCGTATAAATTCAAACCGGGGCAAGATCCCAAGCTCCGTTTGGATATTTTGGAAGAGATCGGCAAACGACTTCCCGGCTTCCCTATCGTTTTGCACGGCGCTTCGTCCGTTCCCCAAGACAAGGTTGAAATCGTCAATCAGTTCGGCGGACATATGCCCGACGCGATCGGTATTCCCGAATCGGAACTTCGTAAAGCGGCGCAAATGGCGGTTTGCAAAATCAATATCGACTCCGACCTTCGCGTAGCGTTCACGGCGGCAATCCGTAAGCATTTCAGCGAGCAGCCCGGGCATTTCGATCCCCGTCAATACCTTGGCGACGCACGTGCTATGATGAAAGAAATGGTAAAACACAAAATCGTCAACGTACTCGGCTCGGCTGGTAAAATTTAATCGGTTATAAAAAGTAAAATAAAAACGCGGTGCAAGAGAATATAGCACCGCGTTTTTATTTTGGAGTGAATTGAAACGCTTCGCGTTTCGTTATAGAATGATTGCCACAACGCACGCCACTGCGTGCAACTTATTGAGCGTGAGCGAAAATTCACGGCGCAAGCCAATTCACGCCCAAAGGGCAATTCATTAAAATCTTACTTTCTCGCCGTGTACTCGGAAACGTTTACAATCGTTTCTCCGTCGATTTGCAAAGCGCGTGGCTCGTCGTAGCGTACGGTAATTTCATTGCCCGAAAGTACGGTAACGTTCTTGACTTTTTTCACGTGCTCGCCCTTGAAAATGGAGGGAAAAATGAGTAGCGTTTTCAGCTTCCCCGAACCGTGAAAGAGCATAAGCGAAAGCTTCGCGTCTTGTCGCCGCTGATCGGGCGCGGGTAACATACCGCCGCCGTAGTAGCGTCCGTTCATCGTCGGCGCGAGCCATACCTTTTTAAAACGGTATTCCTTGCCGTCTACGATTACCGTCGCGTCCACGGGCTTATAATGAAAGAGTAATCCCTTGATTGCGATGCTCGTGTAATTGATCGCTTCGCCCGGTTTTTGCATACGGAGCTTATCGCCCACTTCACAACAATAGCCGTCGATACCGTAGCCCACGCCGTTCAAAAACGCATATTCCTTGCCTTGCACCGATACGGTAGGCAGGTTTTCAAGGTAGGGGGCAAGCGATACGAGCCCGTTATCGTGTTCCACGTCGCGCAGGAAATCGTTCCCGCTTCCGCAAGCAAAATAATATAACGGATTTTCTATTTTTAAGCCTCTTATATCGTTCACGAACCGATTGAGCGTGCCGTCGCCACCGCAAACGATTACGTCCAAAGCTTGATCTAACTGCGCGAAAAAATCTCCGTAATTTTCAATTTCCCGCACGTCGCAAAGCACGAGATTGTCCCCGCCAAACCGCTCCGCAAGCTGTTTCGCTTGCAGTCTCCCGCTTCCGTTCCCTGCTAAGGGATTGTATAAAATGTATTTCTTCATTCTTTGGTTTTCCTTATGTCATAAAATTATATGACAATTATATAAAAAAATTCACCGCTTGTCAAGCGGTGAACAATGATCAATTACAAATTTAGACAAAATTTTTAAAGAGTTTAGTTTTCCTTTTTATTTTGCGCGTTCCCGTAAGGATAAGGGGGATAGGGCGGGAAATAAGGATAGGGCGGAAAATAGCCGATCGGAAGTTGTCCTTGTAAAGGTTGCCCCTGCGCGTTGCATTGCCCTTGTTGTATAGGCGGGAAATAAGGATTTGCAGGGGGCAGGTATGCGTTCATTGCATTCTGTTCGGTGTTTTTTTCTGCTTCGCTTTCCACCGTTTCTACGTTAGAAAGCACCCATTTTTTCATTTTAATCCAAACCCAAAGCCCGTAGATCAAAAGGGTGAGAACGGTGAGGAAGAACCATTTTAAAAAATTGCCCCAAAGCTCGCCTTTTTTGCCTTTGAAGGAGAGCCGTTTGCCGTCTATTACGGTATGGCGGTATTCCCAGCGGAGAGAAATCACGGTTGCCCAAGCCAAGCCGAGCCAAAGCATAAAGAACGCGAACACACCGATAGCGACGTAGATTGCGATTAAAAGTTCTTTGGAAAGATCGGCAAAGAGCGTAAGCGCGACCGCCGCCAAGCCGCCCGCGGGAAGAAGAGGGATTAAAAGCGCAAAGAGCGCCAAAATACTCGTACCGATTTGTCCTGATAATTTACCGTCGAAAAAAGTCGCGGTTTTCGTTTCCGCGTTTTGAATTTTCCGTTTCTTTGCCATAAAAATTACTCCTAAAACCATTATTAATCATATTATACAACAAAAAAAAGGCTTTGTCAACGGTGCGGAGAACGGAAAAACGGGAAAACGGGAAAAAAAGAAAATAATTTTGCGAAGTATTGCTCAAAATTATTGACGAAAGAAAAAAAGTGTGGTAGAATAGTACACGGACGAAAAGGAAGAGCCAAATTTTTCCGCTCGCCCTAATCTTGTCGGGTTCGCCTCTCGTCAGGTTAAAAAAAGAAAATCTAAAATAAATTTTTCATACTTGGAGGAACTCTATTATGGCAAACGTAAAAGTTGCAATCAACGGTTTTGGTCGTATCGGTCGTCTTGCGTTCAGACAAATGTTTGGTGCAGAGGGCTACGACGTAGTTGCGATCAACGACCTCACCAGCCCCTCGATGCTCGCGCATCTTTTGAAGTACGATTCCGCGCAAGGCAGATACGCGCTTGCAGACACGGTTTCGGCGGACGATGAAGCAGGCACGATCACCGTAAACGGCAAAACGATCAAGATCTACGCGGAAAAAGACGCGGTAAACTGCCCTTGGGCGGCGCTCGACGTAGACGTAGTGCTTGAATGTACGGGCTTCTACACGTCCAAAGCGAAGAGTGAAGCGCACATCAAAGCAGGCGCGAAGAAAGTTGTTATTTCCGCACCCGCGGGCAACGATCTTCCTACGATCGTTTATAGCGTAAACGAAAAGACGCTCACCAAAGCGGACACGATCATCTCGGCGGCTTCCTGCACCACCAACTGCCTTGCTCCTATGGCAAACACGCTCAACAAGCTTTCCAAAATTAAGAAAGGCTATATGACGACGATTCACGCGTTCACGGGCGATCAAATGGTACTCGACGGACCTCACAGAAAGGGCGACTTCCGTCGTGCGAGAGCGGCTGCGGTGAACATCGTTCCCAACTCGACGGGCGCGGCGAAAGCGATCGGGCTCGTTATCCCCGAACTCAACGGCGTACTCGACGGTTGCGCGCAACGCGTTCCCGTTCCCACCGGTTCGCTTACCCAACTCGTTGCAATCTGCGAGGGCGAAGTTGACGCGGCTACGGTAAACGCGGCAATGAAAGCGGCGGCTTCCGCTTCCTTTGGATACACGGAAGAAGAAATCGTATCGTCCGATATTATCGGCATCACCTACGGTTCGCTCTTCGACGCAACGCAAACGAAGTGCATGCCCATGGGCGACGGCACGACGCTTGTTAAGGTTGTGTCTTGGTACGACAACGAAAACTCGTACACGAGCCAAATGGTTAGAACGATTAAATACTTCGCAGAACTTTAATCGACAACAAAAAGAAAACGAGCTCCGAATTTTTCGGGGCTCTTTTTTTGCGCAAAAGAACCGCCCCTTGCGAGCTCGCAAGGGGCGTAAAACTTTTACATTTGATTAAAAGTCAATCTTTTCTTCGATATACTTAATCGCTTCGTCCACGGAAACGCGGATTTGTTCCATCGTGTCGCGATCGCGAACGGTAACCGTACCGTTTTCCAAGGTATCGAAGTCAATCGTTACGCAGAACGGCGTTCCGATTTCGTCCTGACGGCGATAGCGTTTGCCGATCGAGCCCGTAATATCGTAGGTTGCGGGAAATTTTTTAAGCATTTTCGCGTAAATCTCGTCCGCCTTTTCCGCAAGGTTCTTCTGCAAGGGAAGAACCGCGCATTTATAAGGCGCAAGCGCGGGGTGCAAACGGAGAACCGTGCGAATATCGTTCTTTTCCGCATCTACTACTTCTTCGTCGTACGCGTCGGTAAGGAATGCAAGTACGACACGATCCGCACCGAGCGACGGTTCGATCACATAGGGCACGTAACGTTCGTTGGTTACGGAATCAAGATAATCAATGGGCTTTCCGCTCTCTTTTGCGTGTTGGGTTAAATCGTAGTCCGTTCTGTCGGCAACGCCCCAAAGCTCGCCCCAGCCGAACGCGAAATTGTATTCAAAGTCGGTCGTGGCTTTGGAGTAGAAGCAAAGCTCTTCGGGGGAATGATCGCGGAGGTGTAAATTTTCCGCTTTCATACCAAGCGATAACAGCCAATCGCGGCAATAATTTTTCCAATATTCAAACCATTCGAGATCGGTGCCGGGTTTGCAGAAAAATTCCAATTCCATTTGTTCGAATTCGCGCGTACGGAACGTGAAGTTTCCGGGCGTGATTTCGTTTCGGAAGGATTTACCGATTTGCCCAATACCAAACGGCACGCGCATACGCGTTGCGCGTTGTACGTTTTGGAACTGCACGAAAATACCTTGCGCCGTTTCAGGACGGAGATATACGGTGTTCGCGCTATCCTCCGTTACGCCTTGGAACGTTTTGAACATAAGATTGAATTTACGGATCGAAGTGAAATCGGAATTGCCACAAACGGGGCAAACAATTTTGTGTTCGGTGATGAACGCTTCGAGCGCGTCGTTGTCCATAGCCTCCACTTTCACGTCCAAATTCTTTTTCGCAACGTACGCTTCCACGAGGTTATCCGCGCGGTGGCGCGCTTTACAGCTCTTACAATCCATCAAGGGATCGGAAAAGCCGCCAAGGTGTCCCGAAGCTTTCCAGGTGCGCGTGTTCATCAAGATCGCACAATCCACGCCCGTGTTATAGGGGTTTTCCTGCACGAACTTTTTCCACCACGCCTTTTTCACGTTATTTTTCAGCTCTACACCGAGAGGACCGTAGTCCCACGTGTTGGCAAGTCCGCCGTAAATTTCACTGCCGGGGAAAATAAAGCCCCTGTTTTTGCAAAGGGAAACAAGCTTTTCCATTGTAACTGCTCTTTTTTCTGCCATAAGTAGTTCTCCATAAATAAATTCTTTATCTCGTCTATTATACGACATTTTCCGCCTACAAGTCAATCGAAAGAAAGAAAATTTACGCAAAAAGATAAAAAAATTAAAAAAATTACGGGAGAACTATTCCCTTTTTTTGAAATATGTGGTATAATAAGGTGAATAAATTTTTATTACGGAGAAGAATGTATGCTTTCGGATATTGAAATTGCGGAAAGCGCGGAGCTTAAAGATATACGCGACGTGGCGAAAACGCTCGGTTTAACGGAAAACGAGCTAGAATTATACGGCAAATATAAGGCGAAAGTAACCTTGCCCAAAAATGCAAAGCGTAAGGCGAAATTGATCTTGGTTACGGCGATCAATCCCACCGCCTCGGGCGAGGGGAAAACGACCGTTTCCATCGGGCTTGCCGACGGGCTTTCGAAAATCGGAAAAAAGGCGTGCCTTGCCCTTAGAGAACCGTCGCTCGGACCTGTGTTCGGGATCAAAGGCGGCGCAGCGGGCGGCGGGTATGCACAAGTCGTGCCTATGTCGGAAATCAATTTACATTTTACGGGCGATCTGCACGCGATCACGGCGGCGAACAATCTTTTATGCGCGCTTATGGATAATCATATTTTCCGCGGTAACGAGCTGAAAATTGATACGAACAATATCTATTTCCATCGTTGTATGGATATGAACGAGCGGCAGCTTATCAATATTACGATCGGCGGTAAGGGCAGAGGCGTGGAAAGAGAGGATCATTTCGACATCACGGCGGCAAGTGAGATTATGGCGGTTTTGTGCCTTGCTACGGACATAGATGATCTGAAAAAACGGCTGGGTAATATTATCGTGGGCTTGAATACGGACGGCGATTTCGTGCGCGCAAAGGATATTCCGGGCGCGGTGGGCTCTATGGCGGTACTTTTGAAAGAGGCAATGAAACCCAACCTCGTGCAAACGCTTGAGCACACCCCCGCCTTTATCCACGGCGGACCGTTTGCAAATATCGCGCACGGCTGTAACAGCGTGCAAGCGACGTACGCGGCAATGAGTCTTGCGGACTACGCGGTTACGGAAGCGGGCTTCGGCGCAGATTTAGGCGCGGAAAAATTCCTCGATACGAAATGTCGCGCGGCGGGAATCGAGCCCGATTGCGTCGTGATCGTCGCAACGGTGAAAGCGCTTAAATTACACGGCGGCGCGGCGAAAGAAACCCTCTCGCAGGAAAATTTAGACGCGCTTGAAAAGGGTATGCCGAATTTATTAAAACATATCGAAAATATCACGCAGGTTTATAAAAAGCCCGTGGTGGTGGCAATGAACCGATTCTTCACCGACACGCAAGCAGAAACGGATTTCGTGATTGAAACGGTGAAAAAGGCGGGCGCAACGGCGGTGTTTACCGACGTATTCTTAAAAGGCGGCGAGGGTGGCAAGGAGCTTGCCAAGGAAGTGGTAAAAGCTTGCGAAATTCCCTCCAAACTCTGCCACCCGTACGAACTTGACGAGGGTGTTTGCGAGAAGATCGAAAACGTTGCGAAGAAAATTTACGGTGCAGACGGCGTAGATTTTTCGGAGGAAGCGCTAGCCAAAATCAAAACGATCGAGGAAAAGGGCTGTGGAAATCTGCCCGTGATTATCGCGAAAACGCAGTATTCTTTATCCGATAACGCGGAGCTGCTCGGCAGACCGACGGGATTTAGAATTGCCGTTCGGGATATAGTGCTCAAAGGCGGCGCAGGCTTTATCGTTGCCATTTCAGGTAAGATAATGCTTATGCCCGGACTTGGGGCGCACCCTGCGGCGGAGAAGATTGATCTTCTTTCCGACGGAAGCATCGTTGGGCTTTCGTAAGAAAAGTGAATTGCGTTTTAACGGAAAGAAAATAAGGAAATGATTATGAACAAAATAGAAGCAACGAATTTCATTGAACAAATTATTAACGAGGATATTGAAAACGGTAAAATTTCTGCCGTGCAAACCCGTTTCCCGCCCGAACCCAACGGGTATTTGCATATCGGGCATATCAAAAGTATGCTCGTCAATTTCGGTACGGCGAAAAAGTACGAGGGCAAATGTAACCTCTTTTTCGACGACACCAACCCGTCCAAGGAAAAAACGGAATTTGTAGACGCGATCCGCAAGGACATCGAGTGGGTAGGCTATCAATGGGCAAAAGAAGTATACGCTTCCGATTTCTTTGATATTATCTACGAATATGCGGAAAAATTGATCCAAGACGGTAAAGCGTTCGTTTGCGATCTCTCTCCCGAAGAAATTTCCGCGTTCCGCGGTACGCTCACAGAGGCGGGCAAGGAAAGCCCCTATCGCAATCGTTCGGTGGAAGAAAATCTCACGCTTTTCCGTGAAATGAAAGCGGGAAAATATCCCGACGGTAGTAAATGTCTGCGCGCGAAGATTGATATGGCTTCGCCGAATATGAATATGCGCGATCCCGTCATTTACCGCATTCTGCGCGCGACGCATCACCGTACGGGCGATAAGTGGTGTATTTATCCTATGTACGACTACGCGCACCCGATCTGTGATTATTTGCAAGGGGTAACCCATTCTCTTTGTACGCTCGAATTTGAAGATCACCGCCCGTTATACGATTGGGTAGGGATCAACCTTGGCTTTGAACCCAAGCCCCGTCAAATCGAATTTGCGCGGCTTGCGGTAACCAATACGGTGATGTCCAAGCGGTATTTGAAAAAGCTCGTGGAAGAGGGGCACGTGCACGGTTGGGACGATCCCCGTATGCCGACGGTGGCGGGCTTGCGTAATCGCGGCGTACCTCCCGAAGCCCTTTTGGATTTCTGCACGAAAATCGGGATCGTGAAAGCCAATTCCGAATGTCAGCTTTCCTATTTGGAAGCGTGTATTCGCGATAATCTCAACGAAAACGCCGAACGCGCTATGGCGGTGTTAGAACCACTTAAAGTAACGCTCACCAACTACGAGGGAGAAGAAGAGCTTGAAACGGCGTTGCACCCCTTAAAGAGTGAGCTTGGCGTAAGAAAAGTGAAGTTCTCGAAAACGGTGTATATCGACAGATCGGATTTCTCGCTCAATCCCCCGCCTAAATATCAACGCCTCAAAGCGGACGGCTACGTGCGTCTCAAAAACGCGTATATCATTCATTGCGACGAGGTCGTGTTAGGCGATAACGGCGAAGTACAGGAGCTCAAATGCTCGTACGTCCCCGAAAGCCGTTCGCCTTTCGATACGAGCGGTATTAAAGTGAAAGGCACGATTCAATGGGTGGACGGAAATACGGGCGTAGACGTAGAAATCCGTCGCTACGGCGTTTTGTTAAAGGATGCCGAATATGCAGGGCAGGATTTTGGCGAGCGAATGAATTTGGATAGCGAGTATATCTATCACGGCAAAGCCGAGCCGTACCTTGCTGCGTGCGAAGACGGAAAGCAATTCCAGCTTATGCGCGTGGGATATTATAAAAAATGTACGAACGCTTCGGGCGGGCTCGTTCTTTCCGAGATCGTTTCGCTCAAAGATAATTTCAACAAATAACGGAAGGAGAAAGGAGCAAAGGATATGATACCATTCTATGCGATATTGACGAATACGGAAGTCTCCGATCCCTTGCAACAGTTGCCTATGCTCGTAGGCGCGGTTGCTTTGGCGGTTCTTTTGATCGCGTTCTTTATCGGTTTTGCCAAGGGCTTCCGCAGGGTAAGCTGGGGAGGCTTCGTTTGGGTTGCCGCGAGCGCGGGATATTTTCTGTTGGAATATTTTTTAGGCGCAGAAAATCCGTTAAAGCCCTTCGTTACAACGTTCATAGCCGACGAGGCGACGGCGAATTTCTTGTCCTCGTTCGCGTTCGTGCTTGCTTGTATTTTGGTTGCGTTACTGTTGCAAGGCGTTTGCAGTCTGCTTTTCCGTCCGCGTGTCAAACTCGTCAATCGGGACGGCGACCGCTTCACCGTGGACGAAAACGGAATTGAATACGACGACGAAGACAAGGATTATGACGACTATGAGGATTATCGTCCGCGTAAAATGCTCGTGCGTAAAGGCTGTCGCAGACCTAATCTTTTCGGGCGACTTATCGGCGGTTTGATTTGCGCGATTAACGCGGCGGCGGTGCTGGTTGTGATCGTATCGTTCGCGCTGTTCGTCGTTTGCGCTACGCCGTTGAAAGAGGGTGCGCTCGCACCTATGTTTTCAAACGAATATATGCCGCTCGTGCAAGAATACGCGTTTAAGTATGCGTTCGATTTCTTAATGATCGGGGTGATCTTAAAAATCGCGCGCAAGGGCTACGAGAAAGGCTTTATGGAAAGCTTGCGCTCCTTAATCGTGGGCGTGGGTAGGCTCGTAGGTATCTGCGTGGCTTTTTATCTTCCCTTCTCGCAGTTCGTTCTGCCCGTAGAAGAGGGCGGCGTGGAAATTTTACATTCGTTCGTATACCGTTGCGTAGACGCGGCAACGATGATGGGCTTGCCTGAAACGTTTGCGCCCATTGTGGGGCAGATTTTGGCGGGCTTGTTGTTGTTCGTGCTCGTGCTGCTCGTGTTCGCGCTTTTAAATTTCATTTTAAAAAAGCTTGCCGAGGGAATTGAGGGCGTTGGTTTCTTCCGCACGATTGATAGTACGCTCGCTTGCCTTGTGTATTTGCTCGTGGGCGTGGCGGTTTGCTTGCTCGTTTGGGTGGCGTTCTACGTGGTTGGTTCGTATGGAATTTTCGACGTGAACACGTTGCTTGCAGAAGGTAGCCTTGCCAAGAAATTACTCGATACCTGCGCGGTATATATCCAACCAGCGCTTGATAATTTCAACGCGATTCTCGCGGGTTTGGTCGCGCCCGCGCCTGCGCCTTAACGATTTAAAGCGTACCCGTTAAATAGTTCTTTGCAAAAACCTCGCGAGAAAGCGGGGTTTTCTCTTTGATTGCGCGGCAAAATTCTTCGCATAAGCACGCGCCCTGCTCAATCGCTTGCGCGTATAAAACGTTTGCTTGCTCGGAAAGGGCAAGCCCAAGCGAGGAGCTTCTCACGGAGAAGAGTTTAGATGCAGGGGGCAGGTATGCGTTGAATAAGCGAATGGCGCGGAAAAACGCCTTTTGATCGAGCGGCGGAAAGCCGACGCGCGCGGAGATCGCGGCGTAGAGTAAAAATAGTTCCTTTTTGTCGGCAGAAGAAAGCTTTGCGCGGAAATATTCCGTTTGGGTTTTATCACTCTGCGTTTTGAAATACGCGTCGAGTGCGTTTTCCATACGCGTGTGTTTAAGCGGCGATTTGCCCGCTTTTTCGTAGATAAGAGGGTGAAAAAGGGTGTCGGCGGCGTAGTGCGTGATATAGCCGAGTGAATAGGCAAGGAGGGGGGTTTGCGTGGAAAAGCTTTTGCAGACTGTAAACGCGGAAAAACCGCCTCTACGGTGTAGATAAGAGCCGAGATTTTTTGAAAAACCGCCTAAAATAGGATAGAAAAAACAAAAATCCGCGCCTTGCGCTCCGAAATAGTAGAGCGGAAGTCGTGGCTGTATTTTTTTTCTTATGGCAGGCGGAAGAAGTGCGAGCGTTTTTTGCGCGATCAGATAATGAGTGTAGGCGGCAGGCATATATGTAGCGGACAGGTTGGCGGTTCAACGCATACCTGCCATAGTCGTTTGCGCAAAAAGCGAAGCTTGACTAAAACGGTTTTATTCAAATTTATTCAAATTGATTGGCTAAAATATCCGCAGTAAGACGTGCAAGATTCATATCGCCGCCGTCCATTTTTGCACCGTCCTCTTTGGAGAGTACGGCAACCGCGCCAAGACAGTCCCCGCCCGATACGATGGGCACGATCACCTGCGCCGTTACACCCTCTTCACGGGAAGAGGTGAGGGGGAGAATGTCCCCGCCCTCGGCGGCGTTGGCGATATAGCTGCGCCGTTCCTTTAAAATCTTGTCCATATCCTCGGATAAGCTTTTGCCGTCGAGATCCTTTTTACCGTCGCCAAAGGCGTGTAAAACGCCGTCGGTGTCGCAGATGACGGCAAGCTTGCCGCTCAAATCGTTTAAGGAGCGTGCAGTCGCCTTGCTGAACCGTTCAAGCGTTGCGATCGGCGAATATTTTTTAAGCATAAGCTCGTCGCGATCGGTGAAAATTTCAAGGGGATCGCCCTCTTTGATGCGGAGGGTGCGGCGGATCTCTTTTGGAATCACGACGCGCCCGAGCTCGTCTATTCTTCTAACTATTCCTGTTGCTTTCATAAAAATGCCTCCATTTACAAATATTGTGCGCGGAAGCGGAAATATTATGCAATAGAGTACGCGGAAACGAAAATTTTTAAATTTTTTTTAAAAGAGTAATGAAAATGAGTTGACAAAAGTGTGCAGGTGATATATAATAATGTTCGTTAATGCGGTCGTGGCGGAACTGGCAGACGCGCAAGACTAAGGATCTTGTGGGTAACTCCATGCAGGTTCAATTCCTGTCGACCGCACCACGAAAGGGTGATAATTTTGATACAAAAAGTATCGAGATTATTGCCCTTTTTGTTGCTTTTAGGGGTATTTTCACCTTATTTTCGGCTTTTGACGGGAGTTTTGACCGTTGAGAGCCGATTTTTGGTTGCGCCTACTTTTTTTACCCATCCTCAAATCGTTAAAATTATGCGGTAATCGTTAAAATTATGGGTAATCGTTAAAAAGATACCCTAATCGTTAAAATTATGTAGGTA
>JAGAOR010000028.1 GCA_017623605.1 Clostridia bacterium
TACGATTGCGGAAAAATATCCCGATTGCGACGTGGACTTCCATAACGGTGGTCAATCGGTGTACTATTATATACTTTCTTTAGAATAATTGCATAAATATACAAAATGTAAAAAATATACGAAAGGCGACGGGGTGGGTTTCCGTCGCTTTTTGCAATAGGAGCGATATGAAACTTTCTTCGCTTAAAAACGTTGGAGAAAAACGGGAAAAAGAATTTAATAAATTGGGGATTTTCGAAGCGGAAGATCTTATAAAGCTTTTTCCGCGCGCCTATCTCGATTTAACGGAGCGAAGCTCGCTAAAAGACGCGTATCATAACGACGTGTTGCTCGTATCCTGCGAAGTAACGCGGCTTGCGCCCGTCAATTTCTCTTCGCCGAGAAAAATCGTGCGCGCCTTTTGTTCACAGGGTGGATTTACGTTCACGGCGGTTTGGTTTAACCAGCCCTACGTCGCGCAAAAGCTCAAAGTGGGGGAATATCTTTTTTACGGCCGCGTGCAAAACAAATTCGGGCAAGTTTCTATGGTCAATCCCACGTTCGAGCCGCTCGATAAAAATTATCGGCTCAAAGGCATTTTGCCCGTGTATCCGCTCAAAGGCAAACTCACGCAAAAGATTGTTCGCGACGCGATAAAGGAAGCGCTTTCCAAGGTGGATATCGATAGCGTTATACCTTGGCAAATTATACAAAAATACAATCTTCCGTCCCTTGCGAAATGCTATTTCGACGTGCATAATCCAAAAGATGACGAATCGAAAGCGCTTGCTTCCGAACGGATCGCACTCGAAGAATATTTCGTGCTCATATCCGCGTTCAAGATTATAAAAGGCGGTAAGGAAGAAGCGCGCCTTAGAAAATATAGTGCCACGGCGGCGCAGGTGAAAGAATTTTCCGCGCGCTTTGGGTTTGAATTTACCGACGGACAAAAACAGGCGGTGAACGATATTTATACCAATTTGAACGCACCGACGAAGATGAACAGACTTTTGCAAGGGGACGTAGGCAGCGGTAAAACGGCGGTTGCTCTTTGCGGTATTTTTATGGCGGTAAAAAGCGGATATACGGCGGCGTATCTTTCGCCTACGGAAGTGCTTGCCGCGCAAAACTACGCCTTACTTGAAAAATATTTCCCCGAATATAAGGTGGGGTATCTCGCAGGCGGCATGACGGCGAAAGAAAAGAAAGAAATGAAAGCAAAGTTAAAGAGCGGCGAGATCGATATTATTTGCGGTACGCACGCGATTTTGCAAGGCGACGTGGAAATGCCTTCGCTTGGATTTATCGTTTGCGACGAACAGCACCGTTTCGGCGTGGCGCAAAGAAACGCGCTTGCGGAAAAGGGTGAGGGGGTGGATATGCTCGTAATGAGCGCGACGCCCATTCCCCGCACGCTTTCGCTTATTTTCTACGGCGATTTAGACGTAACGACGATCACGGATAAGCCGAAGGCGCGGCAGGAAATTTCAACGTCGATCGTGCCGGCGTTTAAATACGACGATATGCTTTCCTACGTGGAGAAAGAAACGCGTGCGGGCAAACAGGCGTATTTCGTGTGCGCGAAGATTGACGACGACGAGGAGGGCTCGATTATCAGCGTAATCGAGCTCTACGACGAGCTGAAAAACAGACTTCCCACCGTGCGGTTCGCGCTTTTGCACGGGCGAATGAAAGATAAAGAAAAAGCGGAAATTATGACGGCGTTTAAAAACCGCGAATACGATTGCTTAGTTTCTACGACGGTAATCGAAGTAGGGGTAGACGTGCCGAACGCGACGATTATGATTATTTTGAACGCCGAACGGTTTGGACTTTCGCAGCTTCACCAGCTTCGAGGCAGAGTGGGGCGAGGCGCGGAAAAGAGCTATTGCTTCCTTTTAATGGGCGCAGACGGAGAAACGGCGCGCGAGCGACTTTTAACGCTTAAAAACGAATCGGACGGTTTCAAAATTGCGGAAAAAGATTTGGAAATGCGTGGCAGCGGCGACTTTTTCGGTACGCGCCAATCGGGTAAAATGTTTGGGGATATAAAAAATTTACGTTATCCCACGCAGGTGGTGTTTGCGGCGAAAAAGCTTTCCGACGAAGCGTTTGAGGGGAGGTTTGACACGGAGGAACTCCGCGTTGCCGCCTTAAAGAAATACGATAGCCTAAAAGACGTAGTTTTAAATTGATAAATGATAAAAATTTCGTGAAAAATTAAAAATAACGGCTTGTAGGTATTGACGAAAGGAAAAATTTATAGTATAATAAAATAGAAGAAATTTACGGAGGTGCGTTATGGCTGTAAAAAAGCAAGCGGTAGAGGTTAGTAGCGTGAAGTTGGACGAAAACGGATTTGTATCCGTCATTGCGCAGGATTACGAAAGCGGCGAGGTTCTTCTGCTTTCCAAAATGAACGCGGAAGCGGTTGAAAAAACGTTTGAAACGGGCTATGCGCATTATTATTGCGATAAGAAGAAAGCGGCGGTAAAATACGGTGCTTCACTTGGCAACACGCAAACGCTCAAAGCGGCATTCGTAGATCAAAACGGAACGCTCTTAATCAAAGTGCGGCAAACGGGTAAAGCCGCGCCCGAGGTAGGCTCGTTTAGTTGTTTTTCCAAACAAATCAAGGGCGAATATAAAGACATTGGCGGTGAAATGTTCGGTCGGTTGCAACGCATCGTCGAGGAATATAAAAACAACCCCGAGGACGGCGCGTATACGAGCTTCTTGTTCGCAAAGGGAGTCGATCGTATTGCGAAGAAAATGGGCGAGGAAGCGGTCGAGCTCGTGATTGCGGCAAAGAACGCCGAAAAGGAGGGCGTTGTCAACGAGGCGGCGGATCTTCTCTATCACACAACGGTGCTTTTGAGCGCGCGCGGCGTGAAAATTTCCGAGGTGTGCAAAGAACTTTGCAAGCGGAATAGATAAATTTACATAAAAATTCAGCTCTACCGAGAGTGGACTTTCCATTCCACTCTCGGTAGAGTTTTTTTTGCGTCAAGTAGAGCTGAAATTCGGTTAAAAAATTTGCTTTTTGCGGAAAAATAAGGTAAAGTAGAAGCCGGTGAAAACGTTTGTGATAAAAACTTTTTCCAAAATTATACAAGAAATTCGTTAAACGGACAAAAATTTCTGCTATGCTTATGGTATGATGTTCTATGCCTGATTTTTCGGGTAAAACGAACGGGAGCGCGATAAAGAAATGGCAAGGAATATCGTCATAACGAGCGGAAAGGGCGGCGTGGGCAAAACGACGGTAGCGGCGTGTTTGTCTGCCCAGCTTGCGCGAAAGGGACAACGCGTGATTTTATGCGACGCCGATTTTGGCTTGAATAATATCGACGTGGTAACGGGCGTTGAAAACCTCGTAACCTACGACGTAGTGGACGTAATCGAGGGAAGATGTCGTGCCAAGCAAGCGCTCGTGCGCCACCCTGATTTTGGGAATTTGTACATTCTCACGAGCAGTCATTCTGCGCCCGAACGCTACGTATCTCCGCAGTCGTTAAAGCTGGTGCTTGACGGGCTTTCGCCGCAATTCGATTTCACCGTGATAGATTGTCCTGCGGGCATTGACGAGGGCTTTCATCGCGCGGTGGCGGCGGCAGACGAAGCGATCGTGGTAACTACCCCGCACGTGTCGTCCTTGCGCGACGCGGATAAGGTGATCACGCTACTCAAAAGTTATCATTTAAACGGGCTTTCGCTTGTCGTCAATAAAATGCGCGGCGATCTTCTCTTTTCGCGGGAAAGCTTAACGCCTGCTGAGATTGAAAGGCTTTTGAAATTGCCGATTTTGGGGATATTACCCGAAGAATACGCCATCTACGGTGGGGAATTTACCGATCTGCACCCTGCATTCAAAACACTTGCAAACAACCTTTTAACGGGAAAAAACAAGCTGTTTGACGTAACGAAAAAATATTCGGGCGCACTCGGCGCGTTGCGTCGCCTGCTCAAACGGAATTTGTGAGAGAGGGGGTGAGCATAAATGCGAAAAGTAATCGACGATTTCACGCGCGTTAATAACGTGATACAGGCGGATAAAGCGGTGATGAGCGAAGCTTGTAAGGCGCTCGTGCTTCAAGACTTTGCCGAAAAATTTAACGAATATTTCGATTTGATCGGCTTGCCGAGAATGGAGCTTTCGTGCAAAAACGGCGTGTATAGCGTTCGTATAGATTTTGAGGCGGAACGGATAAAAAAATTTAATGTACTAAAATAAAAAACTCAAAGGAGAAAAAATATATGCAAAACAGAAAATTTGACATAATCACCGATTCGGGCTGCGATATGCCCGCAAACTATCTGCAAGAGCACGGCGTAACCTGCGTTAGGCTGGGCTTTACGATGAACAACGTAAATTACGAGGGCGAGGGTGGAGAAAGGATCACCGAAAAGGAATTTTATCAAAAGCTTCAAGGCGGCGCAATGCCGACGACGTATCAGGTAACGGGTGAAACGGCAAAGCAGTATATAAGCAAAAGTTTGAACGCGGGGCGCGACGTACTCGTGATAGCGTTTTCGTCGGGACTTTCGGGCACGGCGGGTAGCTTCGTCGTGGCGGCGCGAGATCTTCAAAAGCAATACCCCGATCGCAAAATCCTTGTCGTGGATTCCCTTTGCGCGTCTATGGGCGAGGGCTTGCTCCTCGATTACGTGATCAGGAAAGCGGACGAGGGCGCGAGTATTGAAGAAACCGCGAAGTACGCGGAGGATTTGAAATTGCATATCTGCCACCAATTTACGGTGGATAATCTCTTTCATTTAAAGCGAGGGGGCAGGGTTTCGGGTGCAACCGCGCTCGTCGGTTCGATCTTAAAAATCAAGCCGATTATGCACGTGGACGACAACGGGAAACTCGTTGCGGTCGGGAAAGTAATCGGTCGTAAAAAATCTTTGCACGCGCTCGTTGATCGGTTGTTTGAAACGGCGGATATGACGGAAAACGATCGGATTTTTATTAGCCACGGCGATTGCATAGACGACGTAAACTACGTGATCGGTTTGATTCGCGAAAGGCTTCCCGAGGTGGAAATCCTCGTAAATTACGTGGGCGCGGTAATCGGTACACATTCGGGCTGCGGCACGCTCGCGATCTTCCATAAAGGCAAACAAAGATAAATAAAATCAATCCCGCTTGAAACGATCAAGCGGGATTGATTTCTATTACGGTTAAAATGTCTCCTTCTACGAAAAAGCGTATTTGAAAATCGGCAAAGCGCATACCGTAAATGCGGTCGGGTTCGTTTTTATAGGCGGGGCGGGGATCTTCGGCAAGACATTCTAAAAGTCCCGCCTGTTTTTCTTTGGGGATTTGGGAAAGCAATGCTTCGCGACATTCCACTCTTAAACGGTGGGTTTCGCCTTGCTCCGAATATCCGCCTTTTGCGTTTTCAATACAGTCGGCAAGTGGCAGATAAGGCTTAATATCAAACACGGGCGTACCGTCGAGAAGATCTGCGCCGCTCACCAAAAGCTCCGTTCCCGCTTCTCCGCGTTCCACGCGCAAAAGCTTTACGCACGAAAGTCCGATATGATTAGGTCGAAAGGGTGAACGGCTTGCAAACACGCCCACGCGCTTGTTGCCGCCAAGCCGCGGTGGGCGCACGGTGGGCGACCAGCCCGCATTTCTCGTCGCTGAAAAATCGAAAAGTAACCAAAGGTGAGAAAAGCCCTCGATCTCCCGAAAAGCTTCCTCGCACGCATACGGTGGATAAAGTACCACGCGCGCGGTAAGCGAAGGGGCTCTTCCGCTTTGGCGGGGTATGCCAAATTTTTCTTGAAAGTCCGAACGAACGTATCCGATCGGCGTAATAATTGTTTCCATATACTCATTATATAACAACAAAAATCCTTTGTCAAGTGTATATATGCAAAAAAATTATACAAAAACAAGCTTTTATGCAATATTGTATACATTTATGCAATATATGCAAAAAATATTCAAATAATTTATTATATAAAGGGGAAAAAACGGTTGACAGGTATGCAATATGGGTGTATAATAATTGCATAAATGTAAGGAGAACGATATTTATGGAAAAGAAAGATATTAAAAAAGTAGTGCTTGCGTATTCAGGCGGGCTGGATACGTCGATTATTATCCCTTGGCTGAAAGAGAATTATAACAACTGTGAAGTGATTGCGGTGAGCGGAAACGTTGGACAAGCGGACGAGTTGGACGGTTTAGAGGAGAAGGCGCTCAAAACGGGCGCTTCGAAGTTGTACGTAGAAGATCTGACGGACGAATTCGTAGACGATTACGTCGTGCCTACGATGATGGCGGGGGCGAAATACGAAGAGTATTTGCTCGGCACGTCGTTTGCGCGTCCCGTAATCGCAAAAAGGATCGTAGAGATTGCCAAAAAAGAGGGAGCGGACGCGATCTGCCACGGCTGTACGGGTAAGGGTAACGATCAAGTGCGTTTTGAGCTGACGATCAAGGCGTTTGCGCCTGAAATGAAAATTATCGCGCCTTGGAGGGAATGGTCGATTAAATCGCGTGAAGAGGAGATTGATTACGCGGAAGCGCACAACGTGCCTTTGAAGATCAACCGTGAAACGAATTATTCCAAGGATAAAAATTTGTGGCATTTAAGCCACGAGGGCTTGGATTTAGAGGACGCGGGGAACGAGCCGCAATATGAAAAAGAGGGCTTTTTGGAAATGGGCGTATCGCCCTTGCAAGCCCCCGATAAGCCTACGTATATCACGCTGGAATTTGAAAAGGGACGCCCTGTTGCCTTGAACGATAAAAAGATGAGCGCAAAAGAAATTATTCTTGCACTTAACAAGGTGGGCGGCGAGAACGGGATCGGGCTTTTAGACATCGTGGAAAACCGTTTGGTCGGTATGAAATGTCGCGGTGTATACGAAACCCCCGGCGGAGAAATTCTTTACGCAGCGCATTCGTATCTTGAAACCCTTTGCTTGGATAAATACGTAGCGCATAAAAAGCAGGAGCTTTCCGTATGCTTTGCCGAGCTCGTATATAACGGGCAATGGTTCACCCCGCTTCGCGAAGCACTTTCGGCGTTCGTAGAAAAAACGCAGGAAACGGTTACGGGTAAAGTACGTTTGAAGCTTTATAAGGGCAATATTATCAAAGCGGGCGCGTGGAGCGATTATTCGCTGTATTCGGAAGAGATTGCAACGTTCGGCGAGGATCACGTGTATAACCAAGCGGACGCAACGGGCTTCATTAACCTGTTCGGGCTTCCTATTAAGGTTCAAGCGGAAGTAAATCAAAAGAATAATAAATAATAACCGAGCGAAACGCAAGGCGTTTTAACGGTGAATGGTTAAGGAAAAAACAAGGAGATTTTGCCTGTCGCGAGGAGCGGCAGGCAAAAGGTGTTTAAAAAGTATGGAAAAAATGTGGGCGGGACGATTCCAAAAAACGCTCGATCAAACGGCGGACGATTTCAATTCTTCGATCCGTTTCGATTGCAGAATGTACGCGCAGGATATAAAGGGTTCTATGGCGCACGCGGCAATGCTTTCCAAACAAGGCATTTTATCGCAAGCGGAAACGGATAAGATCATAGACGGCTTGGAAAGTATTTTAAAGGATATAGAAAGCGGCGCTTTGGCGTTCGATATGCAAGCGGAAGATATTCATATGTTTATTGAAGCAGAGCTGACGAAGCGTATCGGCGACGCGGGCAAGCGTTTACACACGGCGCGTAGCCGTAACGATCAGGTGGCGGTGGATATTCGCTTATATCTTCGCGACGAAGCGGAAGAGATTATTTCGCTCGTGAAAGAAGCGATTGAGGCGATCGTAGGGCAAGCGGAGAGAAACGCCGAAACGATCGCACCGGGGTATACGCATTTGCAACGTGCCCAACCCATTTCGTTCGGACATCACCTGCTCGCCTACGCTATGATGCTGCTTCGGGATATAGGGCGTATTCAAGACGCAAAAAAGCGTATGAATTTTTCCCCGCTCGGCTCGTGCGCACTCGCGGGCACGACGTATCCCACCGATCGCGCGTTCACGGCACAAAAGTTGGGCTTTAACGGTGCAATGCAAAACAGTATCGACGGCGTTTCGGATCGCGATTTCTGCGTGGAGCTTTTGTCGGCGTTTTCCCTTTTGATGACGCACCTTTCCAGGCTTTCCGAAGAGATTGTGTTGTGGTCGAGCTGGGAATTTAAATTTATTGAATTAGACGATTCGTACACGACGGGCTCGTCGATTATGCCGCAAAAGAAAAATCCCGATATGGCGGAGCTGATTCGTGGAAAAACGGGGAGAGTATACGGCGATCTGATCGCGCTTCTCACCACGCTCAAAGGCTTGCCCCTTGCCTATAACAAGGATATGCAAGAGGATAAAGAGGCGATTTTTGACGCGATCGACACAGTGAAGATGTGCTTGAAAGTGCTCGCGCCTATGCTGGAAACGATGACGGTTTTAAAAGCGAACACCTATCGCGCGGCGCAAAAGGGCTTTATCAACGCTACGGATCTTGCCGATTATTTAACGAAAAAGGGTATGCCGTTCCGATCGGCGTATAAGATCGTAGGGCAGATCGTGGCGGAATGTATTGAAAAGGATCTCGTGCTCGATAATTTCCCGCTTGCGGAATATCAAAAACATAGCGATTTGTTTGAAAACGATCTTTACGGAGAAATATCCCTCGAAACGTGCGTAAACAAACGTAATTCGTTTGGCGGGGCTTCGGCAAAATCGGTGCTTGCGCAAATCGAGTGGGTAAAAGAGGAGTTGAAAAAATGAAGAAAGTATTTATAGACGGTAGCGCGGGCACGACGGGGCTTCGCATTTACGAACGGCTTTCCGCGCGCGAGGATATTCAGCTTCTCACGCTTTCGGAAGAAAAGAGAAAGGACGTTTCGGCAAGAAAGGAAATGTTAAATAGTGCAGACGTGGCGTTTTTATGCCTGCCCGACGACGCGGCAAGGGAAGCGGTCGCGATGGTGGAAAATCCCGCCGTTACCGTGATCGACGCTTCCACGGCGCATAGAACCTTGCCGGAATGGGCTTACGGCTTTCCCGAGCTTTCCGCTTCGTTTGAAGAAAAAATTTTATCTTCCAAACGTATTGCCGTGCCCGGTTGCCACGCAAGCGGATTTATCGCGCTTGTCTATCCTTTGATCGAAGCGGGGCTTTTGGATAAAACGACGCTCATTTCCTGCCATTCGATCACGGGCTATTCGGGCGGCGGCAAGAAAATGATCGCCGAATACGAAGCGGAGCAAAGAAGCGTTTTGCTGGGCGCACCAAGACAGTATGCGCTTTCGCAGGAGCATAAACATTTAAAGGAAATGAAAGCGGTCGTCGGTTTGGAGAACGCGCCTATGTTTAGTCCGATCGTTTCTGATTTTTATAGCGGTATGGTTGTAACCGTGCCTGTGTTTGCAAGTCAAATAAAAGGAAGCGCGGCAGAGCTTAAAAAGCTGTATGCGGAAAAATACCACGGCGAGATCGTAAAATACGTAGAAAGCGCGGACGAGAACGGATTTTTATCAGGCGCGGCGCTTTCGGGAAAAGACGGTATGCAGATCACCGTGGCGGGGAACGAGGAACGGATCTTATTACTCGCGGCATACGACAATCTGGGCAAGGGCGCGAGTGGCGCGGCGATCGAGTGTATGAATCTTGCGATCGGCGAAAACAGAACGAAAGGTTTGATTTTATAAAGGAAGAAAGGATATGTTAAAAGAAATACAAGGCGGCATATGCGCCGCGAAAGGCTTTACGGCAAACGGCGTACATTGCGGCGTACGGAAGAACAAAACCAAGCGCGATCTTGCGTTAATTTATAGCGAAACGCTCGCAAGCGCAGCGGCGGTATATACGAAAAATCTCGTAAAAGGCGCACCGCTTACCGTTACGAAAAACCATATTGCAAACGGCAAAGCGCAAGCGGTGATCTGTAATAGTGGGAATGCAAACACGTGCAACGCAAACGGAATCGAGATCGCGGAAGAAACGTGCAAACTGCTTGGAAAAGAGCTCGGTATCAATCCCACGGACGTAATCGTGGCTTCGACGGGCGTAATCGGGCAACCGCTCGACATTACGCCGATTGCAAACGGGATTGCTCCGCTCGTTTCGGGCTTGGGCGCGCATAGTGATTTTGCGTGCGAGGGGATTATGACGACGGATATAAAGCCCAAAGAAATCGCGTTCGAATTTACGGCGGGCGGCAAAACCTGTCGTATCGGCGGCATTGCAAAGGGAAGCGGTATGATTCACCCGAATATGGCAACGATGCTCGTGTTCGTAACCACCGA
The DNA here is from genome assembly GCA_017623605.1 of Clostridia bacterium. Taxonomy (GTDB): domain Bacteria; phylum Bacillota; class Clostridia; order Christensenellales; family Borkfalkiaceae; genus Scatosoma. The sequence goes on from JAGAOR010000028.1 coordinate 10,255, forward strand.
TTGTAATATTTCTGTCGAAATGTTACAAAAAGCACTTTCCAAGGACGTGGAAGATTCGTTTAATATGGTGAGCGTAGACGGCGACACCTCGACGAACGATATGGTGAGCGTGCTCGCAAACGGGCTTGCGGGAAATGAAGAAATCACGACAGAAAACGCCGATTTCAAAGCTTTCCAAGAAGCTTTATCGGCCGTTACCACCTATCTTTGCCGTATGATCGCGGGCGACGGCGAGGGTGCAACCAAGCTTTTAGAATGTAAAGTTTGCGGCGCGAAAGATACCGCCACGGCAAAAATCGTTGCAAAATCAGTCATCTGTTCTTCGCTGTTCAAAGCGGCAATGTTCGGCGCGGACGCGAATTGGGGTAGAGTACTTTGCGCGATCGGGTATAGCGGCGCGGACGTAGATGTGAATAAAGTCGGCGTGTCGTTCCGTTCGAAAAAAGGCACGATTACCGTATGTGAAAACGGCGCGGGCGTACCGTTCTCGGAAGAAAAAGCGAAAGAAATTTTGCTGGAAAACGAGATTGAAGTATTGATTACGCTTGGCGACGGCAACGGCAAAGCCACCGCTTGGGGCTGCGATTTGACCTATGATTACGTGAAAATCAACGGCGATTATAGAACCTAAAACGAAGAATATACTTCGCAGGGCGGCGTTAAACTTACGTTTTATAGAACAGGAGAGAAAAGAATTATGGAATTAACCAGAGAACAGAGGGCGGAAATTTTAATCCAAGCCCTGCCGTACATACAAAAATATAACGATAAAATCGTAGTGGTGAAATACGGCGGCAACGCTATGATCAACGACGAGCTCAAAGAAGCGGTAATGGGCGACATCGTGCTCTTATCGCTAATCGGCGTGAAAGTAGTGCTCGTGCACGGCGGCGGTCCGGAAATTACGGAAATGCTCACGAAAATCGGCAAAAAATCGGAATTTGTGGACGGACTTCGCGTAACCGATCAAGAAACGGTCGAAATTGTGCAAATGGTGCTTGCGGGGAAAGTGAATAAAAACCTCGTCAACCTTTTGCAGAATAAGGGGGGCAAGGCGATCGGACTTTGCGGTATGGACGGGCATATGATCAAAGCCAAGCCTGCGAATAAGCGGTTGGGATTTGTCGGTGAGATTACCGACGTAAACGTAGCCCCCGTTTTAGACGTATTGGAAAAGGGATATATTCCCGTTATTTCGACGGTTGGGTGCGACGAAAAAGGCAATTCCTATAACATCAACGCGGACACGGTAGCGGCGCGGCTTGCGGGCGAGCTGAAAGCGGAAAGCTTAATTTCTATGACGGACATCGTGGGGCTTCTTCGCGATAAAGACGATCCTACCACCCTTATTCCCAAGGTTTACGTTTCCGACGCGCCCAAACTTATGCGCGACGGCGTGATTAGCGGCGGTATGATTCCGAAAGTAAATTGCTGTATCGAAGCGATTCGCCGCGGCGTGAATAAGGTATTCATTATCGACGGGCGCATACCTCATTCCATTTTAATCGAAACGCTCACCGACGAGGGCGTAGGCACTATGTTCGTGTCGGGAAACCATATTTGAGGCGAACGCTATGACGATAAAAGAAATTGATAAACAATATATCGCGAACACTTACGCGCGCTTTGATTTACAGCTTGTTTCAGGGAAAGGCTCGCTCGTATACGACGAAACGGGCAAGGAATATATCGACCTGGGCACGGGGATTGCCGTCAACGGCTTCGGCGTGGGCGATACGGCTTGGAAAGAAGCGGTGATCGCGCAGCTGGATAAAATTCAGCATACTTCCAATTTATATTATAGCGAGCCTTGCGCGTTGCTTGCCAAAACGCTTTGCGAAAGAACGGGTATGAAAAAGGTCTTTTTCTCCAATTCGGGCGCGGAAGCGAACGAGTGCGCGATCAAAGCCGCCCGTAAATACGGCGAGATAAAAAAGGGCAAAGACCATTTTGTGATCGTAACCTTAAAAAACAGCTTTCACGGCAGAACGATCACAACGCTTTCGGCAACGGGGCAGGGCGTATTCCACGAACATTTCACGCCTATGACGGACGGATTCGTGCACGCGGAAGCGAATAATTTCGACGAAATGCAAACGCTTATAAAAACGCATAAATGTTGCGCCGTTATGATAGAGCTCGTACAGGGCGAGGGCGGCGTTATGGCGCTAGATAAAGCGTACGTGAAGCAGGTGGAAAGGCTTGCGAGGGAAAACGATTTGTTGCTTGTCGTAGACGAGGTGCAAACGGGGAATGGTCGAACGGGCTCGCTTTACGCGTATATGAGTTACGGTATCACGCCCGACGTGGTGACGACGGCGAAAGGCTTGGGCGGCGGGTTGCCGATCGGCGCAACTATGCTTGGCGAGCGCGTGGAGGATCTGTTCACACCCGGGCTTAACGGCTCGACATTCGGCGGTAATCCGGTGTGCGCGGCGGGCGCGCTTTCGATTTTGGAACGCATAGACGAAGCCCTGCTTTTAGACGTGAAAGAAAAGAGCGAATATATCTTTGCCGAGCTTTCGGGGGCAAAGGGCGTGAAATCCGTTTCGGGCTTGGGGCTTATGATCGGGGTAGAATGTGAGCGGGACGCAGGCGAGGTGATTGCCGCTTGTAAGGCTCGTGGCGTGCTTGTGATCAAAGCCAAACATAAGGTGCGGCTTTTGCCAGCGCTGAATATCCCATTCGAGCAATTAAAAAAAGCGATAAAAATATTAAAGGAAGAATGTGAAAAATAATGCATTTATTAAAACTTATGGACCTCTCGTCCAAACAAATCAATGAAATTTTAAACCTTGCCGATCAGCTCAAATTCGAGAAAAAGAACGGCATTGAGCACCACTTGTTAAAGGGGAAAACGCTGGGTATGATCTTTTCGAAATCGTCCACGCGTACGCGCGTTTCCTTTGAAGTGGGTATGTACGATCTTGGCGGTAGTGCCTTGTTTTTGAGCTCGCGCGATCTGCAAATCGGCAGAGGTGAGCCCGTGCAAGACACCGCGCGCGTACTTTCGCGGTATTTAGACGGCATTATGATCCGCACGTTCGCACAACAAGAAGTCGAGGATTTAGCCAAATACGGTTCAATTCCCATTATCAACGGCTTAACCGATTATTGCCACCCCTGCCAAGTGCTTGCCGATCTTATGACGATTCGCGAATATAAGGGCGGTTTTGCGGGCAATAAGCTTTGCTATATCGGCGACGGGAACAATATGACGAATTCCTTGATCGTAGGCGGGATTAAAACGGGTATGGAAGTATCGGTGGCGTGCCCGAAAGGCTACGAGCCGGACGAAAAGCTTATGCAATGGGCGAGCGCAAACGGCAAGTTTACTTGCACGGACGACGTTTTGAAAGCCGCAGAGGGCGCGGACGTTTTGTATACCGACGTTTGGGCTTCTATGGGGCAGGAAGCGGAAGCGGAAGAGCGCAAAAAGATTTTCAAAAATTATCAAATCAACGCGAACGTGATGAGCGTAGCAAACGAGAAAGCTATGGTGTTGCATTGCTTGCCCGCGCACCGCGAAGAGGAGATCACCGCGGAAGTATTCGAAGCGCACGCAAACGAAATTTTCGACGAGGCGGAGAACAGATTGCACGCTCAAAAAGCGGTGCTTGTAAAATGTTTAGGAAATAGCTAAACGCGTTTATGAAATTTATAGAATAAGGAAAGAAAAATGCAATATACGATCGATAACGGCACGCTCTCGTTTACGGTGGATAGCCTCGGTGCGGAGCTTGTCAGCGTGATAAAGGACGGAAAGCAGCGCGTTTGGCAAAATCAGACGGAGGATTGGGCAGGACACGGACCTTTGCTCTTTCCCGTATGCGGGCATTGCGGCGTGAAAGTAAACGGCGTCGAATACCCGATCGAAGCGCACGGCTTTGCGAAAAATATGCAATTTTCGCTTGTGAAAAGTACGGAAACTACGCTTGTGCTCGCAATCGAAGATAGCGAAGAAACGAAAAAAGTATATCCGTTTCATTTCCGCTTTGAAGTAGAATATGCGTTAAAAGGAAGCACGCTTTCTATCGCGTATCGGATTGTCAATCCTGCAAAAACGCCTCTGTATTTCGCTTGCGGCGGGCACGAATCGTTTGCTTTGGATCGCGGTGTGGAAAATTACGAAATCGTTTTTGAAAACGAGGAAAAGCTCGTGCATTATTTCCACGACGACGACGGTTATATGACGGGAGAAACGCAAGACTACGGCACGCTTCAAACGTTGCCGCTTCCCGAAGATTTCCTGCAAGAGGGCAGAACGCTGATTTTTAAAGGGATTTCTTCGCGAAAGGTTAGCCTTTGCGAACGTGGTGGGAACAAGGTAGGCAAGAAGCTTGCCGACGTCACGTTCGAGGGCTTTGAAAACTTGCTCGTTTGGCACGCGGGGCTTGCGCCGTTTATCTGTATTGAGCCGTGGACGAATTTACCCGATCCTGCGGGCGTTACGGACGTAGAATTTGCCACGAAAGCGGGCGTGATCGAGGTCGCGGGTGGCGCGGAAAAAACGTTCACGCGCACGATTACTTATGCATAATATCAAATTGGGCAAGTACCGTCATTTCAAAGGCGGAGAATACGAAGTAATCGGGGTGGCAAAGCATTCGGAAACGCAGGAGGAAATGGTGGTTTACCGCGCGTTATACGGCGAAAAACAGCTTTGGGTGCGCCCCGTTTCTATGTGGAACGAAACCGTCGAGCGGGGCGGCAAAACCTTTGCAAGATTTACGTATATCGGGGATTGAAAGACGACTTAAACGAGCGTCGGCGTTTTCGGTTTAATTCGTATAAAATCACTTAAAGGCGGCTTTTCGGCTTGACAAGCAGAAAAAAATAGTCTATAATGTATAATGTAATTGGAGCTTCGGCGCATAAAACCGTCGAAATGCTCGCTTTTTTCGCGTTTAAAGGAAAGAACGCGGAGTTTTATAGAAAAAACGAAGGAGAATTTGAATATGCTCACATCTATTTGCGGTATCAACTGGGGAGACGAGGGAAAAGGCAGAATGGTCGATTTACTCTCGCAAAGCTTCGACGTAGTTTGTCGTTATCAAGGCGGCAATAACGCGGGGCACACCGTTATCAATGAACGCGGGAAATTTATCCTCAACCTTTTGCCGTCGGGCATTTTGCGCGAGGACGTCGTGAACGTTATGGGGAACGGTATGGTAATCGACATTAAGCACCTTTGCGGTGAGATCGCAAAGCTTCGCGAAGCGGGCATTAAAATTACTCCCGACAATTTGAAAATTTCCGATCGCGCCGTGATCACGATGCCGTATAACGTATTGCAAGACTGTTTGGAAGAAGACCGTCTTGCCGGCAAAAAATTCGGTTCAACCCGTCGCGGTATCGCGCCCGTGTACGCGGATAAATATTATAAAAAAGCGTTCCGTATGGGCGAGCTTTTGAACACGGAAAAGTTGTATGCGCGCGTGGCAGACATCGTGGAATGGAAGAATTTGACCGTCGTTGGCGGTTATAAAGCCGAGCCCGTGAAAACGGAAGATATTATCGCGTATTTCGAAGAATACGGCAAACAGCTTGCGCCGTTCGTTTGCGACGTTGGTGCGTATCTCACGGAGGCGAACGCGCAGGGCAAAAACATTATGTTCGAGGCGCAGCTTGGCGCAATGCGCGATATTGATTTTGGTATTCACCCCTACACGTCGTCGTCCTCGACGATCGCGGCGTACGCGCCGATCGGGGCGGGTGTACCCCAGCTTCAACTCGACAATTCCATCGGAATTATGAAAGCGTATTCGACCTGCGTAGGCGAAGGACCGTTCACAGCGGAATATTTCGGCGACAAAGCGAAATTCTTGCGCGATTTAGGCGGCGAATACGGCGCGGCAACGGGCAGACCGAGAAGAGTAGGTCCGTTCGACGTGGTAGCCTCCCGCTACGGTATCCGTTGTCAAGGTGCAACGGAGATCGCGCTTACGAAAATGGACGTGTTGTCTGCATATGAAGAGATTGAAATTTGCGAGGCGTACGAGCTGGACGGCAAAATCATTCACGAATTTCCGTTTATCGACGTTTTAGACGATTGCAAGCCCGTGTTCACGACGGTGAAAGGGTGGAATTGCGATATTTCCAAATGCCGCAAAAAAGAGGATTTGCCCCAAGAAGCGCTCGATTATATCGCGTATATCGAAAAATCGTGTAATTGCCGCGTGAAATACGTTTCCGTCGGCGCAGAACGGGACGCATACGTACAAATGTTCTAAGCGAAATGAAATCGGCTTGCAAGCGAGCCGATTTTCTTTTATAGATTTCGTTTATAGTCGTTATAAAAAAAATTCAACGATTTTTTACGCGCGTGTGCTTGATAAATTAAAACGCGTGTGCTATAATAAAACAAGAGGTATAAAAAAATGAGTATTCGTGTTGGCATCTACGGCTATGGTAATCTTGGTCGCGGGGTAGAGCTTGCGATCGGGCAAAACGAGGATATGACGGCGGTAGGGGTATTCACCCGCCGTGCGCCCGAGAGCGTAAAAACGTTGACGGGCATACCCGTGTACGCGGTAAGCGAGATAGAGAAATGGAAAAACGAGATCGACGTATTGATTTTATGCGGTGGTAGTTCTACCGATCTGCCCGAACAAACGCCGCAAATGGCGAAGCTTTTCAACGTCGTGGATAGCTTCGATACGCACGCAAAGATCCCCGAGCATTTGAAAGCGGTGGAAGAAGCGGCGAAATCGGCGGGAAAAACGGCAATGATCTCCGCAGGCTGGGATCCTGGTATGTTTTCGCTTGCAAGGCTTTACGGCGGCGCGGTGTTGCCCGAGGGCAACGATTACACCTTTTGGGGTAAGGGCGTGAGCCAAGGACATTCCGACGCCATACGTAGAATTGAGGGCGTAGCGGACTCCAAACAATATACGATTCCCGTAGAGAGCGCGCTCGAACGGGTGAGAAAGGGGGAAAATCCCGTGCTCACCACTCGCGAAAAGCACGTGCGGGAATGTTTCGTGGTGGCAAAAGCGGGCGCGGATAAAACGCGGATCGAAAACGAGATCAAAACGATGCCCAACTATTTCGCCGATTACGACACGATCGTACATTTCATATCCCAAGAGGAGCTGAACGAAAAACACGCAGGGCTTCCCCACGGCGGCGTCGTGATCAGAAGCGGCGAAACGGGGAATGGGAATAAGCACGTGATTGAATATTCCTTAAAGCTTGATTCCAATGCAGAATTTACGTCTTCCGTGCTCGTAGCTTGCGCCCGCGCGGTTTACCGTTTGCAAAAAGAGGGCATATTCGGCGCGAAAACGTTGTTCGACGTTCCGCCCGTGTATCTTTCCCCTAAAACAAGAGAAGAAGTAATTGCGAAATTGTTATAAGAGAAACCGTTTCGTTTCTCACTCGTCGCATAAACTTTTGATAATGCGGGCGTTCTTACTCCTATAAACCAAAAAGAAAAGTGGAATTTGGATGGACTTCCGAATTCTTTTTCTTTATATAAAAAGCATTTTCTTTTTAACTTTTACAATTCCTTAACATTTTACAAACAATTTGTTATAATAAAAGGGCTATAATAATGACAAAAGGAGCGTTCCTATGATAAAAATATTCGTTGTTGAAGATGATACGGACTTAAATCGCTTTGTTTCAAGTAGCCTTCGTAACGCGGGCTATGACGTCGTTTCGTGTTTTGACGGGCTTGAAGCGTTGGGAAAAATGGACGAAGAAAAATGCGATCTTCTTCTTACTGATATAATGATGCCGAAAATGAACGGCTTTGAACTTGCCGAAAGCGTTCGCGCTACCGATAAGACGATGCCGATTATTTTTATAACGGCAAAGGACGATAAACCTTCTAAAATGCTTGGTTATAATATTGGTATCGACGAATACGTTACCAAGCCTTTTGATATAGACATATTGCTTATGACGATAAAAGCCATTTTACGACGCGCAAAGATTGAAACGGAAAAAGAGATTACGGTAGGAAACTTTTCTATGAATATAGAGGAGCGCACGGCTACCTTAAACGGCGAAGAAATATCTCTTACCGTTCGAGAGTTTGATATTTTATTCAAGCTTTTGTCTTATCCTAAAAAGACGTTTACTCGTTCCGCACTTATGGCAGAGTTTTGGGACTATGATTCTTCCACTACGTCAAGAACGGTGGACGTATATATGGCAAAACTTCGTGAAAAGACATCTCAATGCGACGGGTTTGAAATTGCCACGGTGCACGGGCTTGGTTATAAGGTGGTATTGAAATGAAAAAGAAAAAAGCTACTTCCGCAGGTTTTACCTGGACGGGTGCTATTTCGTTTTTTATTCTTATAGCCGTTATTATGCAAATGGCAATACTCGTTTACGACTATATTAGAGAAAGAACGGATAACGTTACTTGGATTGCCGTATTGATACTCATAGAAATAATCATTTTTGCCACGTTTTGTACCGTATTCGATTGGATAAGAAGAAAAATAACGGTAGAACGTCCAACGCAAAAAATAGTAGATGCCACCGAAAAGATTGCCGAGGGCGATTTTTCTACTCGTCTTGACATTGCGCACGAATACGGAAAGTATAATCAATACGACTTGATTATGGAAAACTTAAATAAAATGGCAATAGAACTTCAGAAGAACGAAGTACTCAAAACAGATTTTATTTCAAACGTTTCCCACGAAATTAAAACCCCGCTTGCTGTGATACAAAATTATTCAACGCTTCTCCAAGACGAAACGCTTGATAGCGAAACGAGAAAGAACTATTCAAAGACGCTCATTTCCGCATCAAAACGCATTACCGATTTGATAACGAATATTTTAAAACTTAACAAGCTTGAAAATCAAGAAATTCAAGAAAAGCACGAAGCGTTTAACGTAACGGAAGCGCTTGCCGAAAACGTTGTTGAATTTGAAACGATGATCGAAAAGAAAAATCTTGAACTTAATTGTGATTTTGATGAAGTTACGATATTTTCTTCTAAAAGCTTACTTGAAATCGTTTGGAATAATTTAATTTCTAACGCTATTAAATTTACCCCTGACGGAGGCAAGATTGATATAACGCTTAAACGTAAAGATAAGAACGTAGAAATTAAAGTAAGCGATACGGGCTGTGGTATGACGAGCGAAACGGGCGCGAAAATCTTTGAAAAGTTTTATCAAGGCGACACGTCGCATTCCACGCAAGGAAACGGGCTTGGGCTTGCGCTCGTGAAAAAGGTGATTGATATTTTAGGCGGAGAAATCGCCGTGCAAAGCGAAGTAAACAAAGGAAGTACTTTTACAATTTTATTAAAGGACGTTGTTTATGAAGATTGATGTTCGCTCTCTTTGGAAAAAGATATTAAATCCACCTACTTGGGCAAAGGTATTAACCTTTATCATAACGCTCGTAAGCGCAACTCTTTCCCTTGTTATGGTAGGGTTGGGATTAGAAAACGGCGCGCTTGCGATCATTGCCTATATTCTTTTCGCGGTGGCAGGCGTATCTTTAACGTATAGCGTGTATTTGCTGATTCCACTCTTCCCAAAAATGAAAAGCGGAATCATAGCGTGGCTGGAAAAGCGCAATTTTACCCATTTGCTTCTTAGAAACTTCGGGTTTAGAACGGTAATTTTTGCAATCGGATCGTTTTTAATGAGCGTATTGTTTAGTGGATTTAACGCATATATGGGTATTAAAAACCGTTCTATATGGTACGGCGCACTTGCCGCCTTTTATATCGCGCTTGCATTTTTACGCGGTGGCGTACTTGCCTATCATAAAAGTAAAATTACAAAAAAAACGCAAAATGATGAGTATATAAAGGCGAAAGTATATAGAAATAGCGGGGTTATTACGCTTCTCTTAAATATTGCGCTTTCGTCGGCGATTGCGCAAATGATTTTCTCCGACGCACATTTTAGCTATATGGGTTGGACGGTATTTGCCTACGCCGCCTATGCATTTTATAAAATTACGATGTCGATTATCAGTTTTATAAGGGCGCACAAGCAAGAAGATTTAACCGTAAGAGCGATTAGAAACATTAACCTTGTTGATTCGCTGGTATCTATTCTTGCGTTGCAAACGGCACTATTAACAACGTTTAGCACGGGCGAAGTGAATATATCGACGGCAAACACACTCACGGGCATTGCCGTTAGTATCCTTTCCGTAGGAATAGGCATTTATATGATCGTATCTGCAAATAAAAAAATGAAAGAATTACAAAAGGAAAATAAGACAAATGGACAATCAATTCAATTTTAAGTATAGCGCACCTTCGCAAGAAGAAAGAAAAGAAATCGATAGCATTCGCCGTCAATACCTTTCGCAAGAAAAAACGGAAACTAAACTTGAAAGATTAAGGCGATTAGACGGACTTGTAAAAAATACTGCCATGATTTGGTCGCTTGTACTCGGCGTTGTTGGTACGCTTGTTTTAGGGCTTGGACTTACGATGATTTTAGAGTGGCGCATTTGGCTTTGGGGTATCGTGCTTATGGCTTTGGGAAGCGTGCCCGTAGCGATTGCCTATCCCGTTTATAAAGGGGTGCTTAACAAGTATAAAAACCGTTACGGCGAAGAAATTTTACGCCTTTCAGAAGAATTATTAAACGAAAGCGAGAAATAAAAAACAAGTGGTTACGTAAAAAGCGTAGCCACTTTTACGTTTTATTAACAAATAATTTACTTTTCAAAAACATAAATTTTGCGTTTTAATAACATTGTTTTGATAAAATAATATAGCAAATTAAAACACAAGGAGCAAAATATGAACGCTATTGAAATTAAAGGACTTTCAAAGAGTTTTCGTGGGCTATATGCTGTAAACAATTTGAATATGACTGTACCTGTCGGTAGCATTTACGGTTTTATCGGCGAAAACGGAAGCGGTAAATCTACGACGGAAAAACTTATCTGCGGACATCTCGTTCCCGACGGCGGAGAAATTAAGCTGTTCGGCAAAGATTATACGGACGCAGGCGTGCGTGTTAGGGTTGGTGCACTCATTGAAAACGCAGGCTGTTTTCCATCATCTAGCGTGTATCAAAACTTAATGATGCAAGCCATCAATTTGGGGCTTGAAAACCGCGAAGAAGAAATTGACCGCGTACTTAAAATCGTCCGTATGGAAGATAGTAAATTTGTTAAATTTAAGAGTTGTTCGCTCGGTATGAAACAACGTATCGGTATTGCAATGGCACTACTTGGAAAACCCGCGCTCTTAATTTTAGACGAGCCGATTAACGGACTTGATACCGACGGTATGCGCATTATGAGAGAAATACTCGTAGATATTACCAAAACTTACGGCTGTACCGTTTTAATTTCTTCCCATATCTTGGGCGAACTTGAAAAGATTGCCAACCACTACGGCATTATTCGTCAAGGCAAAATGATTATGGAACTTTCGGCAAAAGAAATGGAAAGCCGTGCGCGTGTATTTACGTCCTTAAAAACGGCAAATATGCAAGGCGCGTTAAAAGCGTTAAAGGAAAAATACAAAAACGTTCGACAAGAGGAAGAGTATCTCCGTGTTTACGACGTGGATAATACCGAAGAAATCGTAGAATACCTTATCAAAAGGGGTTTTGTCGTAAGCGAAATCAAGAAAAACAAAATCGGCTTGGAAGAATACTATATTGAAATTATGTCGCAAAAGGGGGGAAAGTGAAATGACGAAAGAATTAAAATTTGAATCGCCTACTTTTAAGCAAAGAATAAAAGGTATGCTCGGCGTGGACTTTTACCGTTTGTTCCATACTCCTTTGTTTTACATCTTCCTTGCGGTTGCGGCGATTATCCCTGCAATGATTTCTTGCTTTACGTTGATGCCTGACCAAAACGGCAACACGATGGAACCGCTTTACACCAACGTTTGGCAAATTATTGCGGCAATAGAACCTTTATACGTTGTAAAAAGTATTGCCGATTATGCAAATATAGTAATTGATTTTCTGATGCACATTTTTTTGAACTAATAAAATCAGCCCTCGTTCCGAAACGGAGCGAGGGCGCTTTCATTAAAAGTAAAATATATCTTCAAATTTCTTGTCAAGAGCTATGCACAAAATCAATGCAAGTTTTGCAGTAGGGTTGAATTGCCCTGTTTCGATGGAGCTTATGGTGTTTCTTGATACGCCTACCATATCCGCAAGCTGCTGTTGGGATATGTTTTTTTCAAGGCGTATAGTTTTTAAGTTGTTTTTTAATACAAGTTTATCATCCATAGCTTACCCCAAAGTAACAACGCAAAGCGTAACTGCAAAAGCTATTGTAAAGGCGAGAGCGACAATACCATACACAAGATGTTTATTAGTTTTCAGTTTTGTGTATAACGTGATGTGATGGCTTCCTTGCATTGCAAAATATACAAGCCAAGCAACCAATCCTATTTCGTGTACTTTGAAAAGGAATTCTGACAAGAATACCAACACAGCACACAGAATGCCGCCTACAAGCATTCCCACTCTTGATGCCGTTCCGAATGCAGCCATCTCTCTTTCGTCGTGCTTGCCTGCGTTCTCTTTGCGGCTCATTTCCAATATTTCATCTTTTTTCATAAAAAACCTCCTTAAATGATGAAAACTTGCCAAGTGTTCTTGGCACGACTTTATTATATCATTGCCAAGTGTACTTGTCAAGAGGTTTTGCGAAAAAATATTAAAAGTAA